>NZ_JADPKS010000056.1 GCF_023074175.1 Bradyrhizobium sp. 139 | reverse complement strand
TCCTGCCATGATGTCGCTCCTCATTGCGCCAATCGCAAACGAGGAATCCGCCAACACCCAATCAGTTCCGACGCAGATTTCTTGGAATCGATCGTCTAGCATGGCGATCTGGCGTCAGCTTTTGCAACAATTCCAGCACCACTGCGCTATCAAGCACGACGCTGCACACCAGCGTCATCCGGTCCCGGTACGCGGCACAAAATGCGAAACCTAGGAACGCAAAGGCCGCGATGTGTTCGATGTTGGCCGAACTGCTCAGTTGAGGCCTGTCGTGGAATGGAGAGAGACTTGCGTAGGTGATGAAGGCAAGAGAAGCCCACGCCACGGCAACCGAAATTCTATACAGCATGCTAGTCCCGAGTTGTTGCCGCAATATACTTCAGCGCCAACCGGCTCAGGGTGGCTGCGGTTCTTCACCTTAACCCCAGAACTTCTGCCGTCTGCGCGGGTGGAGGCCGGGTACAACTGGTAGGAGCACAAGAACGTTACTTTTCGTGATTGAACCAATTAATAGGTTTTAATTTATTTAATCTGATTTAATTTTAAACTGTCGCAATCCCAGGGGGACCTGATGCCCCACAACAGAAGACTACGAAGACCGCCGGGAGTTCTTGAAGATTTGTGGCACGTTTGCTGCCGTAACCTCGCCAGCGATGACTTTGCTCTTGTCGACCTCGTTGACGTCAGCAGCCATCGCACGTTCCGGCGCCCAAGACGGAGCAGAATATAGCGGCGGCGGCAGCAATCATTCAGTCTTCGACAATGATCCACACAGCTCGACCAAGGAGCCCTCGACCAAGGAGCATTCATCAGCCGGCGGCGGTGGTGGGGGCTCTAGCGGGGGT
>NZ_JADPKS010000152.1 GCF_023074175.1 Bradyrhizobium sp. 139 | reverse complement strand
GCGAGCCTTGCGATCAAGTACAATCAAGTCGTTTCCCATGCCGCGAGTGAATCATGTTCGCGACAAGCTGGGATTCAAATGTCAGTGACAGAACACTAGTTACCTGACTGAGGCGCGTCGAGGAGCGTTGTTGCGCTTGCCTCGGCCCTGCGGGGAAATCCTGCGTGAGGGGTCGGCGATTAGCCTGATATGAGCGCCATGCCCGCGCAACTCGGCGATATTTCTCGTCAATACCAGGCAAGAGTGTTGCTTTGCGGAGCTACGCGACGACGGTGTCGTCTGTATGATCGAGCGAAAATCTTGGGGGTGCTGTGGAAGTCGAAGGCAATAGCGGCCGAAACGGCGCGCCGGTCCGCCGCGACTGGGAACGTGCCGAGGCGGAAGGGGTTTACGCGCAGCCATTTGCCGAGCTCCTATTTCAGGCCCAGGCCGTTCATCGCGGCAATTTTGACCCAAACCACGTCGAAACCGCAAGCCTGCTCAGCATCAAGACCGGCGGCTGTCCTGAAGATTGCGCCTACTGCGCACAGAGCGTGCATTACGACACTGGCCTGAAGCCGACCCGCTTGATGGATCGCGCTGATGTGGTCGCCGCCGCGCAGCGCGCCAAGGCGGCCGGGGCGAGTCGCTTCTGCATGGCCGCGGCGTGGCGCAGTCCAAAGGACCGCGACCTCGATCAGGTCTGCGACATGATTGCCGCCGTTAAACGTGTTGGCATGGAGACGTGCGTAACGCTCGGCATGCTCACGCCAAAGCAAGCCGCACGGCTCGCCGACGCCGGCCTCGACTTCTACAATCATAACGTGGACACTTCGCCGGAGTTCTACCGCAGCATCATCACTACCCGGACCTTGCAAGATCGGATCGACACTCTTACGCGCGTGCGCGAGGTGGGGGTCAAAGTCTGCTGCGGCGGCATTCTTGGCATGGGTGAGCACGTCGATAACCGTCTCGGCATGCTGGTACTGCTCGCCAATCTTCCCAACCATCCGGAAAGTGTACCGATCAACCTGTGGAACGAGGTGAATGGCGTGCCGGTGAAGGTCACGGCGGAGCGTCCCGATCCGATTGCACTGGTGCGCCTGGTGGCGACTGCGCGGATCATGATGCCCAAGAGCGTCGTACGGTTGGCCGCCGGGCGCCAGTACATGACTGATGAACTCCAAGCCCTATGCTTCTTGGCGGGTGCGAATTCCATCTTTGTCGGCGATATGTTGCTGACTACTAAAAACCCGCAACTTGACCGTGATGCAAGTTTGTTAGCCCGGCTCGGCATTACATCTGGAATCGCTTAAGCCATCAGAACAACGGCGTGCTGCGCGCAAGCCATCAGCGTAGGTAAGAAATGCAGATTGTCTTAATGAAGGGAAAGATTCATTGCGCCTCGGTAACTGAGTCCGACCTGCACTTTGAAGGCTCGATCTCGATTGATCGCGCACTGCTGGACGCGGCCGGTATCCTGATTAACGAACGCGTCGAACTCTACAACCTCGAGACGGGGGCACGCTTTGCAACGTTTGTGACAGAAGCGCCACAAGGGTCCGGCACGGTAGACGTGAACGGTGCGGCGGCGCGACTGGCGATGCCCGGAGATAAGATAAGTATCGTTGCATACGCCTCACTTGACGAGGCGGATGCAAGAATCTTCAGGCCGCGCATTGTGCTGGTTGATCGACAAAATCGCATCGTGCCGGTTTGAATCCAACAAGCTAACCGCCGTAAGACTCTGTCGTTGGCGGCCAGTTGGGAGTTTTGCGGCGTCCATCCTTGCTCAGCGAGCGAAGAATGAATTCCATCGTTGCGGGTAAAGTCGCCAGCTATGCGGCAGACTTAGATGCGCTTAAAGACGACGACCGCCTGCGGAGTCTCAGGCCGCGCACCGGGATTGACTTTTCATCAAACGATTATCTGGCCCTGGCGAGCGCGCCGCGCATGAAAAAAGCCATCGTCACCGCGCTCGAAGCCGGTACTCCGATCGGAGCCGGCGGATCACGGCTTCTGCGCGGCAACTGCGAGGAGCACGAACGCCTCGAAGCAGCAGCGGCGCGGTTCTTCGGCGCGCAGACCGCGCTCTTCTTCGGCGGTGGTTATGTCGCAAATTTTGCGGTGCTGACAACGTTGCCGCAACGGGACGACCTGCTCGTCCTTGATTCCCTGGTTCACGCCAGCATTCACGAAGGAGCACGAGCTGGCCGAGCCGCGTTTCGAATCAGCGCCCATAACGACCCGCAGGTTATCGAAAGCGCAATTTGCGACTGGCGTGCCGCGGGCGGAGCGGGGCGGGTCTGGATCGTAGTCGAGAGCCTCTACAGCATGGATGGCGATTTCGCACCGCTTGAAGACCTGCTCGCGATCGCGGACCGGCACGATGCATTCTTGGTTGTGGACGAAGCTCATGCCACCGGCGTTTACGGCGAGCAGGGGCGAGGGCTCACAGCGGCCTATGAAGGACGCGAAAATCTCCTGGTTATTCATACCTGCGGCAAGGCGCTGGGAGCTGCCGGCGCGCTTGTCACCGCCTCTGGCGTGCTGCGCGACTTCATAATCAATCGCTGTCGCCCGTTTATTTTCGCGACCGCCCCTTCGCCGTTAATGGCGGTAGCCGTACGGGAGGCTCTCTTGATCCTGCAGGAGGAGCCGGAGCGCCAACAGCGGCTGGCGAAGCTTGTCGCGTTCACGCATCGGGAGATGGTTGCGCGAGGCGAGAGAAGTCCTTCGAACTCGCAGATCCTGCCCTATATCGTTGGCGAGAATGCCCGCGCCATGAGGCTAGCGTCCGCGCTACAGGCTCGCGGATTTGACATCCGAGGAATCAGACCGCCAACGGTGCCGGCCGGCACGGCCCGTTTACGAATTTCACTGACGCTTAACGTCGGAGAGGATGAGGTGCGTGCGATGCTCGATGCCCTCGCTGAGGAGACGAGGGGCGGATCTCGATGAGTCAGCGGATCGTGGTGACCGGCACAGATACAGGGATCGGCAAAACTGTCTTTTCGGCAGGCCTTGCCCATCTTCTCGGCGCGAATTACTGGAAACCAATTCAGGCCGGTGTTGAAGGAGAGACCGATAGCCAGCAGGTCGCACGACTGAGCGGTCTTCCGGCCGATCGGATCGTTCCGGAGCGCTACCGCCTTAAAACGCCCGCTTCCCCGCATCATGCCGCCGAAATAGACGGAATTCGCATCGACCCCGATTCGCTCGTCCTGCCGCATACCGGGGAGCGACCGCTCGTCATCGAAGGCGCTGGCGGGCTGATGGTGCCGCTGAATTCTAGCGCACTCTACATCGATATCTTCCAGCGGTGGCGACTTCCCGTCGTGCTTTGCGCGGGCACGCTACTCGGGACCATCAATCACTCCCTGCTCTCGATAGAGGCCTTGCGAAAGCGCCAGATCGACATTCTTGGGATCGCATTCATCGGGGAAAGAAATTCTGAAACTGAGAGCGCAATTTGTGACATCGCGCGGGTGCGTTGGTTAGGACGGCTGCCCTGGATTTCTCCTTTGACGGCAGGCAGCCTACGGGATGTCTTCAAAGGCGCGTTTGTTCCCGGCGATTTCAAGCCATGAAGCCAAACAAGAGGTGGCCAATTTGGCATCCATTCACGCAGCATGCTCTTCACAACGAGATGACCAAGGTTGTACGTGGCGACGGTGCTTATCTCTACACTGCGGATGATCATCGAATCATAGATGCAATCTCATCCTGGTGGGTCGTCACTCACGGCCATTGCCATCCGCAGATCGTGAGCGCGATCCAGGAACAGGCCGGCAAGCTGAACCAAATCATTTTCGCCGGCTACACGCATGATCCGGCCGAGGAGGTCGCTCGGCTCCTTTTGAAACTCACACCCCGAGGCTTGGACCACGTGTTCTACTCGGACAGTGGCTCAGCCAGCGTGGAAGTCGCCTTGAAGATGGCGCTCGGTTATTGGCACAATATAGGCGAACAGCGAACACGCATCGTTGTCATGCAGCACTCCTATCACGGGGACACGTTCGGTGCGATGTCAGTTGGTGCCCGCGGTGTCTTCAACGTGGCGTACGGACCTCTCCTGTTCGACGTGACCTCAATCCCGTTCCCTGCGAGCGGTCGTGAGCGGGCGACGCTTGATGCGCTTGAGTCAGCATGTCGGAACGAAAATCCCGCAGCCTTTATTGTCGAGCCTCTGGTGTTAGGGGCAGGCGGAATGCTGATGTACCCAGCTTGGGTGCTGAGAGAGATGAAGCGGATCTGCGAGGCGTCGGACGTCCTGTTCATTGCCGATGAGGTCATGACGGGCTGGGGCCGCACCGGAACAATCTTCGCCTGTGAGCAGGCCAATGTTGTGCCAGATATAGCGTGCTATTCGAAGGGTCTCACGGGAGGGGCGCTGCCGCTCGCGGTGACACTCTGCCGGGCAGAGATTTTCGATGCCCATTATTCAACAGACCGTACACGCACATTCTTTCACTCGAGTTCGTATACGGCAAATCCGGTGGCCTGTGCCGCCGCCAAGGCTAACCTGGATCTGTGGAAAGACCAGGAATGTCGCCGGCGCATCGCTGCGGTCGCAACCATGCAAGAGCAGGCAATTGAATCATTCCGCGCCGATCCGCGCTTTGCAAACGTTCGCCGTAGCGGCACCATCACAGCACTCGATATGAAGACGAGAGATACCGGCTATCTCGCAGGCATCGGCCCGAGGCTTCACGCCTTCTTTAAAGACCGTAATCTCTTGCTGCGCCCACTCGGTAATACGATTTATGTGATGCCGCCATATTGTGTAACAGCAGGTGACCTGGACGAAATATATGCAGGCATCTGTGACGCTGCCGATGCGCTGGCCTGAAGACGCGCGCGGCAGCGCAAGATCAAGGACTGTCCTGAGCTGTCGTCGGCTTCCCGAACGACTTGAGAGAGCCTTGCCATAGATCTACGAAATGGACGATTGTGACCTCGCATCTGCAATGTGGGTGCTGCCGGGCGGGCGAGATCGCGGGCTTCGCCGGGCCGGTCCACAGTGTCATGGCGCGTTCGGTTTCAGTCCGATCGCGTCATCGCGATTGCTTGCGTGTTCATCTGTGTGGATGCCTGCGTGAATTTGGTACAGAGTCATGCAGTTATGCGTCCATTGGTGACGGCTGTTGCGGAAGTTCCGCCGTTATTTCGATTAGAAGAGATGCCTGGGCGGCAGGTCTTATCAAGCGTCTACGGACGCGAAGAGGCTAGTTACGTCATTCGCATTCCGGAGTTTGCGGCAGCCGTGCGAGCGCTGGTGCATCTTTCCTATTTCCCTCGCCTGGGTCGCGGTCGTTTGCGGAGCCTGCAGTCCGCCGAAGCCGCGGCTTTAAGCGCCATAAGCCCATCCTGGTCAGCGGCGAGAGGTAATGGACATGCCGCTTTAAGGGGCCGACAGCGGCTTTGACACGTAGATCGCAGCCTCATAAGCACATCCACTGTCGCCGCTCGCGTGCGACGTCTCCAGGCCGCCATTTTCGACGCGCAGAATGTTCGGATGGTCAGTCCCAGAACCACCGCGCAGAGGACATCTTGAAAGATCTTATTTGCTGACCACCCAATTATTGGAAACTCTGTGCTTTCGACTTCTCAGTGACGCGCCTTTTCGGCCTCCCTCCTGACACATACCTTTCGCTCTTCCAACGGGAAGGCCATTTCCAGAGACATGCGGGGCCGGATCCGATCGACATGAGCCCACATTTCGCAGCTGTCGGTTGAACGCGTCACGATTCCAGTTCTGCAACGATGCAAGGAGGAAAGGCGCGCACCATCGTCATGACCACGGCTTATGACGCGGTAACGGCACGTATCGCCGATCCCGTCGTCGACGTCATTCTTGTCGGCGATAGCGTCGGCAACGTATGCCTTGGGTTTCATGACCACTTTACCGGTCAGCATGGCGATGATGAATCACCACCTGGACGTGGTCGCGCGAACAAGGCCTGGCGCCCTGATTGTAGCTGGCATGCCGTTTCTTAGCTTTCATCTCAGTCCCGACGACACGATAGGCAACGCTGGAGGCGTCCTGCAGCGCGGCGCAGACGCCGTCAAGCTTGAGGGAGGGGGTAAGCGTGTCGAGATGATCCGAGCTTGGTGAATTGCGAAATTTCCATGATGGGTCATCTTGGTCTCACGCCACAAAGCGTCAACGCGGTGGGTGGCTTCAAGGTACAGGGTCGGAACGCGGACGATGCCCTACGTCTGCTTGACGATGCGCACCAGCTACAGCAGGCCGGATGCTTTGCTCTTGTCCTCGAAGGCATCCCGGCCGAGCTCGCTGCGCGAGCGACTGAATCTCTGAGCACAACAGGCTCGCGATGAGCAATCGCCTCGCCATCGGCACTCGAAGAAACATCTCGCCGAGTGTGTTTGGATTGGGTTCGATCGCCAGATCTGGGTCGAAACCCGGCGGCTAGACGACTGGTGCAGCGAAGCTAATCTCACGACGGTCGATCTTATTTGGACTGACGCAATGGGCTGAGTCCGCCGGTGGCATACAAAGCCTGAGCAATACACGCTTCGATGGGGTTGCTCTTATGCCGATCACCGGCTCGACCGGCGGCACGCCGTCGCCGCCGGATCTGGGTTCGAACGCTATTCCCGCGGCATCACAAGTCGATGCTATCGCCATACCCTGCCGTACTCAAACAATCAAATGCATACAGCTAGTTCATTGCAGGTTTGGCTTGCGGAAGACCTGAGCGTGGCGGCATTCCAAGGACGAGCTGCGACAGATATGGAACGCCGCGAACAATCGAGCGCACCGTTAGCGCGATCGCAATAATCGCGGCCCCGAGCATACCCGCGATGATCAACCGGGTCGTGAGATCCCAAAGTTCTCCGAACTGTACGAAATCCATGAGACGGAACACGGTACCCTGGACCAGGTAGAGCAGCAACGTGGTCTGGCCCAACTCCACAGCGATAAAGCGGGCCATTCGATTTGAACGGCCAACGCTCCAGCATTGCAGCAGGAGTTCGATAGCGATTGCTGAGGCAGCTGCAGAGCCAACAAACATCAGAAGCACGTTTTTAGCCGACCGAAAATCGTGAATTACCCCAAGGTTATTGTAGACATAGGTATCCTTGCCCCAAGCTAGAAAGCATACGCAGGTCACTATCGAGAGAAATAAAATCAGGAGCGGCTTGTGATGTCGCGATGTACGCGTCCATCGTTCTCTCGATTGAGCAAGCAAGAAGCCGAAGCAGAAGAACGGGTAAGTGAATCTGATCAGGGGTGATATGGAGAATGTCAGAGGCGCGAGTGCGACCAGTATGGCTAAGCCAGATATGACCCACGATTGGTGGTTTAGCCTGGTAGAAATCTTGAGGAGAAGGTAGGAAACAAACGTGGCCCAGATGAACCAGTATGTGCCAGCGAAATCGTCTGCAAATTCCAAAAGTCCGCTCGTTAGGCTGGGCGCACGCCACAATGCCGCCAGCTTAGCTGTCTCCATGAACGTCCACCAAAACAGCATCGGCAGCAAGAGCTGCTTCGCACGGTCGCTGGCGGCTCGAGTGAACGACTTTTGCAACAGCGATCGAGAAGAAAGATATCCGCTTATCGCCATAAAGAGTGGCATGTGAAACATATAGATCGATTTGTAGTACGGCGAATACCAAAACCCGTCGTCTCGGTAGATGACATACTGAATCAGGTGCCCAACGATCACCAGAACAATGAGCGCACCTTTCGCGAAATCTAAGCTCAGATCTCGATCGTTTGTCTCTGTCGTGCGCGAGCTCGGGGCGATCGTTCCAGTCACGCGGAGCAATATATCAAACATCTAGATATCTGTTGTTGATGAGCCGGTGGCCCGTTGTCCGCTTCTTCTGCCTCATTTTTGATCCAAACGAAAGGTGATGGCGGCAGTTTTTGGAACGGGAATAAGTTCAGCTTGTTAGGCCTTGAAGATGGAGCTGGCCGAGCGTCTCTGAATGCCTCGCGGAACTTTGCGGCAGAGCAGATATCTAATTTGAGATATTGGTGTAGCAGTACGGGCACGGCATACTACTTGCAGACGCGGTTCTGGGAGGAAGACTGTCGCGCTCAGTCTCCCACTCAGCCCGACGCTTCTCGGACCCGGCAGATGCGTCGGGCTTCTTCGGTTGGCCCGGCATAGTTGAATTTGATCCGTCACCTTCGCTTGCCGTCGAGGCGCTCACGCCAAATAGGGGCTTCTGATGGCTGAACTCGGGCACTCGCCCGCACTTCCGCAAATGCTTCGTCCACAGCGCCGGTCGCCGGCGAACCAGCCGGTGTGATATCTCTCGTCATCGCGTTGCTCTCCTTTGGAATCAGCCCCCCGAGCCTACCGGCTCAAGGTGGCAACGCCGACCTCTTCAGAAATTCAACAGAACCCGGGACATCCCCACCGCTCGTTCTTTGACGGCTTTCGTGGCAAAGCCGGCCGCCAGAGTGATTGTTGCTGCACCTATGCTGTAAACGGCTCAGGCTGGATCGCTGCTGCACAATCTACGGTCCTAACAAAGTCCGCACCCGTGCGGCTGGGCACGTGGCCACCAAGAAGCCATACCACACCATTCGACTCCATTCCGCTGCGAGCTCACCTTCGGCAGACCTCAGACTGGAAACTTAGATAAGCCAGCTCAACCAGAGTCGCTCGCGACTGCGAGGTTCAAAGGTGCTGCTCGCACTCACGTGCTGTGGACCGAGGAGGGCAGCAGGCGTTCTCCACGCATCAGCCGACTCGGCGGATCACAGGTAGCGTTGGCCTTCAGGCTTCACCTTCATGATCATGGCCTCAAAACTCCTGACCATTTCGGCGGCAAGCGAGGACACACGCCAGTGACTTGTGCGGCGATGCGGTCGCTAGCAACAGTTTCTCTCGTGTGCCTACAAGTTTAGCTTGCTCGGGCTGAATTCAACGTTTCGGTCAATGACTCCTCGAATATGTCTAGCCCTTGTCCCAACGTTTCTTGCTCGATCGTAAGTGCAGGCAAGAACTTTACAACCTGATCGGTCGGTCCGCATCGCTCGATAATCAATCCCTTCTCAAACGCTCTATGTGACGTCGCCTCTGCGATTTCGGTCGTTTTGCAATCGAATCCGCATACCTTGCCCCGTCCACGAACAGCAAACTTGTTTCCGTGCTGGTGCGCGATAGCATCGAGTCGACGCCGCATAAATGCGCCCAAGTGTCGGACCTGTTGCGAGAACGTCTGGTTGCGCCAATACAGAGTCAAAGCCGCTTTGGCAGAAACGAGTGCAAGGTTGTTTCCTCGAAACGTCCCCGTGTGCTCGCCTGGTTCCCATGCGTCAATCGCTTCTTTGATCAGGAGCATCGATAGGGGCAAACCGTACCCACTTAGCGATTTCGACATTACAACAATGTCTGGCGACAACGCAGCGAACTCGAAACTGAAGAACTCGCCTGTACGGCCACAGCCCATTTGGATATCGTCAACTATGAAAATAGCTCCGACCTCTTTTGCCAAAGCCTGAATTGACTGCAACCATTCCTCACCGGCGACGTTAATGCCTCCCTCTCCTTGCACGGTTTCGACGAGAATGGCGGCTGGAAGATCAGTGCCACTGCTCTCGTCCATTAATACCTTTCGCACGTAATCCGCCCCACTGTGAGCGGAGCCAAGATACCCATCATAGGGCATGAACGTTGTGCCGGATAAGGGAATGCTGCTGCCTTTGCGGTAAAAGCGGTTACCGCTCGCGGCTATGGCTCCCAAGCTTTGGCCGTGATATCCATTCGTGAAAGAAATTACGTTGTGACGTCCTGTGATCTTACGCGGGAGCTTTAGAGCTGCTTCAATAGCGTTAGCTCCCGTAGGCCCCGTAAATTGAAAGCGGTAGGAAAGATTCCGTTCACGAAGGATGACAGAGCTAAAGGTCTCCATGAATTCGACCTTTGCTGGAGTGGCCATGTCCAAGCCGTGAACGACCCCATCCGACTCCAGATACTCGCTGATTGCCGCTTTGATCTCCTGATTGTTGTGGCCATAGTTTAGCGCTCCAGCGCCGGACAGAAAGTCAATGACCTTTCGGCCACCCTCTGCGAACATAATCGAGCCGCGCGCCCTGCTGAACACAGCAGGAAAGGAACGTGAGTACGAGCGCACGTTGGACTCTAGCATTTCGACCGTCTTCATTCTGCGCGCCCCGTGTCCTCCAACCATGTGGTCGTCTCCTCGACAAGAAAATTGCCCGACGAACAAGCGCGCGGCCAATATCGTACAGGATTGGCAGACCATGAGCGCGCGGTTCCGGCGCCTCTCGGCGTCCTTTGGGCTATGCGTAGCGCGTCTGAAAATCAGCTCCAACGGCTTACCTGAGAACCAGGCGGAACAAAGCTACTATGTCTAGTAGTTTCGTCCCCATCCAGCGACGGCCCCCCGGCTAAGTCGTCTTTCGCGGGCAGGTTTGCTTAGCCGCGCGCGATCGAAGAATTTGCGCATACTGCGCGGTTAGCTTGGAAACGGGGAAGTATGTGGGCCGAAAAAGTTCATCGCGACCAGAGGGGCCGATGTGCTCTCGGCGACGGCGGAGCCCGCCAGCCGGGCTTGGATGCTCACACTCACGGCGAGTAGAAGGGACACGGCCGCCGCGGATGTGGCCCGGCGCGCGGGCTTATCGCGCGTCCAGAGCCACCGCTTTGGGCCTTGCGTTTGGCCGGGACCGGCGCGGGAGAGTGGTCGGTGTGGATGCGTTCGGCCAGCAAAGGCGTGGCTTGAGATCGCTTCGACCAGTGGCATTTGTGTTGCCCTGCAACGGATGCGTAGGTTTCGGGTGCTTCGGCCCGCCGAAGGGTCGCTGGGAGCGAACGCAAGTTGGCGAGTTTGGCGTACACCACTCGATCCTTCGAAAGCCCAACATCGCCATAATGCAGTCTTTGCGGCTTTTGTGAATTCCGCAGCGATCGTCTCGACCGACTGCGTGATTTTGGCCGCGATCGCCGCGTCTTTCCTCCTATAAATTCGGTGCCCGACCTATCTGGAGCGGTCGCACAAGTTTCAGGTGAATTCTTTGTTCGTAACGAGGTCCTGCCGACAAGCCGCTGCCGTGGCACTTTCGCGCTAAGCTCAGCAAGGATCGTGGCACTGAACGCAGGGCGCTCCTTCGTTAAAGCGAGGAGCGCCTCGCCTCGTCTGATTGCGCGATCATACCAGAGGCGCCTTGTCAGGAGCGCGACGTTGCAAGTGCTTCAACCAGATGCCGAAAGTGCAACAACAGCGACAGGAATGCGACAAGATCCAAAGGCGAGGATCGCCACTGGCACGCGGTAAGCACGGGCAATCGCGCATTGATCGACATCGTAAGCGCCGCGCGGGTGCGGCTTGGTCCAGACTGCTTCCCCATCTTTCACGCGTTCGTTCCACCACGATGCTCGCTAAGCGCTTCATCGACGCAGGCGATCAACTCCAGACTGGCAAAGGGTTTGGCAAAAAAGCCGGTTACGCCGGCGCTCAACGCGCGGGCTCGCGTGCGATCATCTGCGAAGGCAGTCATCAGGATGAATGGCGCAGCGTGGCCATGGGCCCGCATCTGTTCCAAAAGTTCAAAGCCGCTCATCATGGGCATCTGCAGGTCTGCAATGACACAGGACGTATCGTTCAATTGAGACGACCGCAAGAGTTCCTCAGCCGATGCAAACGTACGAACGATGTGACCCTGCGATTTCAAAAGGTTGTTCAGTGCGGCACGAACCGAAGGATCGTCGTCGACAACGGAAACAGTTGAATACCTAGACAAGACGACCCGTTCTTAGTTGGGCGAAGGCGCTGGCCGAAGCATGACGGCCAGCAGAAGGATGCGCTTGTACGTCGAAATTGTAAAATCATACCTAGGTTTGTACCCTGGAACGGTCGGTCCCAATTCCCAGCCTCTCAGCCATTCTGATCAAATCGGCTAACGATCGAGCTCCCATCTTCTTCATCACGTGACCGCGATAGATTTTGACTGTAATCTCGGCAAGCCCGAGTTCCGCGGCTACCTGTTTGTTCAATAGGCCGGCGGCGACCAGTTTCAATACATCCTGCTCTCGTGGACTTAGGGCCTCAAACAAGGACTGCAGCCTTCTGACCACCTTGTCTACCCCTCGTCTCTTCCGATCCTGTTCGATAGCTGCGACTACGCCATCGAGTAGTTCCTGATCCCGAAACGGCTTGCTGAGAAAATCGATTGCTCCACTCTTCATGGCTTTGACGGTCATCGGAATATCGCCATGAGCGGTGATGAAAATGATGGGAATGTGAATCTTCAGTTTGGCTAACTCACTCTGGAGCTCAAGGCCGCTCAATCCCGGCAGCCTGATGTCAAGCACAAGGCAGCTAGGAACATCAGGGAGCTCGCTCTGGAGCATTTCGCGGGCCGATCCGTAAGCAACGACATCTAGACCGATCGAACGAAATAGGTTGACCAGCGATTCGCGCATTGAGAGGTCGTCGTCCACGAGGAAGACGCTCGGCCTCACCTCCGGCCCGACGACATTTGCGGCTTCCTTCCGCGGTTCAGAGCGCTTGGTCACGATAAGAGCCTCGTTTGTACGATTTACAGTAGAATTATCGCCTCAGTACGGCCCTTGATTGATCGCGTAGCCTTTCGAGGACTTTCGCGCAGTGCAAATCTTGAGATTTTCCAGGTATGTGACGGGTCAGCCATTCGCGCCAGCGTGACGCATTACAGGAAAGACTAGCAAAAACCGCCCGACTGGTCGAGAACTGCCTTTCGCGTCTGTCCGCCGTCGCGTCGGATCGGCCCCGAGGCATCGGTCAAACGATCAGCAGCCGATCGAGAAGCACCGAATCCAGAACTTGAGGCGCTCGCTTTAGCATGGCGGCGCGTGTCGCCTGGCCTTCGCGAATGAGGCTGCAGCGGACGACCCATTATGCGGCTGAAGGATCAGAATGCCCGTCGCCTTGGTAGTTGAACGCGGGGGCGCGAGCTGAGCGAATTGGCGCGATTGTGCCTGTGCATGCTCCGGTCCCGCCGGCGTTGAGATCGGCAAGCGGCGTAGACTATCGCACCCGTACTAAGGAAAATAGACATCAGAACGAGTAGCAGCGGCATCAGCACATGAACTCTTGTTTTTCCGTCGTCAGAACGCCTGTGAGTTGCTCTTTGCGAGGGTGGGGAAAGCACCTTGCACCGACTTCGTACAACCTGACGCAAGGTGCGATTCAAGTCCTTTCCGTCATGTTTGTCGTAAAGATGCTCGAACTCGAGCTGCTGCAGGGGCGCTCACGTGCGTTCGTGTCTTTGCTTCCTTCACGAGGCTCGCACCCCAAGATGAGGCGGCGTAATCTGAATGGAGAGGCGGGACACACTCCATTCGGTGTCCAGCTGCGGACCAGTTCGCCAAAAGGCAGTTGTATTTGCTCTCCTGCATCAGACAAACAACCGCTGATCCAGCGAAAGAATCATTCTCCTACCAGAATTGGCGGACATCACAGTCCGTGCCGGGCACCTTGAAGATCCGTTCTTTGACCTACATAGGAACGACAAAACGCGCCCCGAGCGTCAACCTGAAGCTGTTGTCAGATCTGCCAGTAGCTCATCAATTTGCTCAGGGCCTTCGGCTCAGGCAGGGTCATTACGGGCGGCCCGATGCACTCCGTTGAGCAGAAAGCGCGTCGGGTTCGCCCCACATCGCCAGGACATCCGTGGTGACGCTGCCTCCGATGAAGCAACCAGCGCGGCAAAACTGAGGCTCGCTCAGCAAGGCAGAGTAGGTAGTGACTGCCTGCTACTTCGCACCGGCCAGGAAGGGCTTGAATCGTTCGTAGCGTCAGGTAGTACGATGCCGGTGTACATCTATCGAATTGGCAAAGAAGGCGTTCCGCTGTTCTTCATTTTAATTGCAGTTCTCTTCACCGGTTTTGGGGTAGCTTACGCCTTGCTTGAACAGCGGTTCAAGCAGCGAACCGCAAGCGAGCGGCATTCCGATCAGCGCAGCGAGGGCCTATACCGCGCTCGGTGAGCATCAGGGGTGCCTTTGTCGCAGGTCAGTTGCTCCATCAATGGGAGCAGGAATGAAGAGAATAGTTATGAGCGCGGTTTCGCTCACAGTGGTTCGCAGATCTGCCCTTGATGCTGTGGTTCAGAGTCGATCACTGCATGGCGCCTTCCAACAATGGAGCCAGGAGTGAACGTCGATCTCGAAAACGGCACCGCGCTTGTCGCCCGGATTTCTAGCCTGAGCGCCCTTGCGGCGTTTATGTTCAGGGACTCGACCGAGCATCTTGCTTTTCCTCGGGCCTTAGAAGCACAACTTCATGGTCGATTGTGGAGCAAACTTCTTTGGCGGCAGTGCTGTTAAGAGTGGGCGAATTCTCGGGACCGGCTTCTGTGAGAAAGGGTCGTTCGACATGCCAGATATCAGCAAGGCGATCGCCGACCTCGCTGATCGTCTGATCGCATTCAGAGCGGTTCGCACAATAGTCAACCAGGGAAGCGACATTCCGCCGGTCAGCGTAAGTGCCCTGCCGTCCGGTATTCCTCGGCCGGCATCGACCTCAGATCTGGGGACTGCTCGGAGATCGACAGCTTCGTGCGGGCCTCGAGGGGAATAGGCTGAGCTGATACCGCGCCAGTGCGGTTTCAGCTCGAAAAAGCAATATCGGCCGCGCTTATGTCCGCGGGGTAGCCATCGAAGCGGCGGAAAGCCAGCTGTTCGATTTGCTGCAATGGACCGAGCGCTCGCAGCCCTAGTACATCCGGTTTCGAGGGGCTCATGCTAACCAAGAAGCTGCTTCAGTTCTTTGGCTCAAGTCTCTCGATCAGGCGTTGTGGTTTATTGATCAGTCAATGTCCAAACGCGCCGCCGCATCATTGGATGCGTCTCGTTGGACTTAGGTCTCTGCTGCGATCGAGCCTCCTGACTAGCGTCTGAGAGGCGTTGTCGAAGGGGCGGCCTTCCTCAAGTGCAATATTGTGTACGGCGAGCTCCTTCAAATATCGCGTCGGATACACAGGCTCTGTGCTTCCTTAGCTCGGTACCGCGACCTCAGTGTCGCCGCGCTGCTTGCGTCATGGGGACAGCATGATCAACATTTCACAGATAACGCCGGGACGGCTTCGAAACTAGACACTTTTCTCGGCCCAATGCCATGTTAGTTTGGTGCTGAAGACCGAGCGCGTCAATGCTATGGTCGCTTGCTCAAGACATACTCGGACGACGTTGTGCGAAGCAAGTTGTGGCGCTCGGGGCTTCAGTTCGCGCCAGGAGATCTCGCAATTGGCTCATGGGATGGCATTGGCGCATCGCGGCCCGGACGCTCAGGCCGATGCAGCGCTCAGAAGCCGGCGTCCAATGGCCTCGCGCGTTGTGCCGATCATGGGCAATCCGATCAGCTTTCACATGTCATTGTCTGCTTGAGCGGCAGCAGCGATCTGGGCGCTGCTGCACGTCGGGCAGTGGGCAGTGGGCCGTGGTCGGGTAACGGGCCACGAGCCGCTCTATCGAATACAATCCTTCGCCCACACACTGCGCTAGTCGGCAGCGCCCGCCGCCGATGCTGTGCAGGCCCGGCCGGCGCGCAGGATTGGGCTGGATCGACACGATCGGGTCACGTATTGGGTGTGTAAGTCGCATCTCGGCGTGCCGCGGTCCACTCTTTGGCGGCCTTAATCGGTACTCGCGCCGTTTTGCGAAGTCCCTTCACAAGTTCGCCCCATATGTGTCAGGTTTCGGCTCAGTCCTTATTGACCGGGCGGGCAAATGCCGCGGGACCCCCTCAGCCGAACTCTGTTCGGCCCAAATGTCGACAGTGACATCCAGCCCCTGTGGGAGGACGGTGATCGCGCGTTCTGCCGTGCGTGGCGCCGGCAAATCCACGGCAGCAGGGCTGTCGTGCTTGTCGTGCGGCCCATCACGGAACACCCCGCGACGCTCGACCGCCTCGCCCATGAATGTGAGCTGAGGGAGGAGCTAGACGAGGCATGGGCGGTGCGGCCGTTGGAACTCATCCGGGAAGCTGGTCGGACTATGCTGGTCCTGGAGGATCCATGCGGCGAGCCACTGCTAAATTTACTCGGGATCCGTATGGAGCCGAAGCGCTTCCTGCGCCTCGCTGTTGGTATAGCGAGGGCCGTGGGCAAGCTTCACCGGCACGGCTTGGTCCACAAGGACCTGAAACCCGCGCACATTCTGGTCAATTGTCCTGACGAACAGGTGCGACTCACTGGGTTTGGTCTGGCTTCCCGTCTTTCCCGCGAGCGCGTGCCGCCTGAGCCTGCCGAGTTCATCGCCGGCTCGCTGCCCTACATGGCGCCAGAACAGACCGGACGAATGAATCGCTCGGTCGATTGTCGCAGTGATCTCTATTCACTTGGCGTGACATTCTACCAGATGCTGACCGGCGCGCTGCCGTTCACGGGCTCAGATCCCTTGGGGTGGATCCATTGTCATATTGCAAGAAAAGCAATACCGCCCGTCGAGAAATCGCAAAACCTCCCGGAGCCGATATCTCAGATTGTGATGAAACTCCTCGCGAAAACTGCCGAGGAACGCTACCAGACTGCCGCTGGCCTTGAGCACGATCTGCAACACTGTCTCGCAGCATGGGCCAACCACGATCGCATTGACCCATTTGAGCTCGGCACAGACGACACACCTGATCGGTTGCTCATCCCCGAGAAGCTCTATGGCAGAGCCCTTCAGATCGAGGCTTTGCTTGCCTCTTTCGATCGCGCGGTGAAGAGCGGCGCGCCGAGGTTGGTGCTCGTCGCCGGTTACTCCGGTGTCGGTAAGTCTTCGCTCGTCCAGGAGCTACACAAAGCACTGGTGCCCTCGCGCGGGCAGTTGGTGTCAGGCAAATTCGACCAACTGAAGCGCGACGTTCCCTATGTGACGCTAGTGCAGACGTTTCAGAGTCTTGTCCGTCCTCTTCTCAGCAAAAGTGAGGGCGAACTCGCCACCTGGCGGCAAGCGCTCCGGGAGGCGCTCGGCGCGAATGGACGACTGATGGTCGAATTGATCCCCGATCTGAGCCTGATCATTGGCGAGCAGCCCGCGGTTGCTGAGCTTCCAGCCCGGCAAGCGCAAATTCGTTTCCAGCTGGTGCTTCGCCGCTTTATTGGCGTGTTCGCCCGGCGAACCCATCCTTTGGTGCTCTTCCTCGACGATTTGCAGTGGCATGATGCCGCAACGCTCGACTTGATCGAGGATCTCCTGACCCAGTCGGATCTGCACCTGCTGCTCATTGGAGCTTACCGCGGCAACGAACTTGATGCAGGCCATCCACTCAAACGCAAGCTCGACTCCATCAGGAGAGCCGACGTAAATTTCGAGGAGATCACGCTCTCGCCGCTCACTGCAGACGATGTCGCGCAGTTAGTCGCGGATACCCTTCGCTGCGGACCAAAACGCGCTGCCCCGCTTGCAAAATTGGTGCATCAGAAGACGATGGGTAATCCGTTCTTCGCCATTCAATTCCTTTCTGAACTGGCCGAAGAGCAGCTGTTGACGTTCGATCACGAGTCGGCGCGCTGGCGATGGGATCTCGAGCGTATTCACGCAAAAGCGTACACCGAGAACGTCGTGGATCTGATGCTCGGCAAGCTCATCCGCCTGCCCGAGGACACGCAGGACGCGCTGCAACAGCTGGCCTGTTTCGGCAACATCGCCGGGACGGCGGAGCTTGCGATCGTGCTCGAAATTTCGCAGGAGCAGGTGCATGCGACCCTGTGGCCGGCGATCCGGCAGGAACTGATCGCGCGCCACGGAACAGCCTACCGCTTCCTCCACGATCGCGTTCAAGAGGCGGCCTACTTGCTGGTGCCGGAATCCTCGCGCGCTCCTGCCCATCTGCGGATCGGTCGGATGCTGGCGGCACACGTCCCTGCGCACAAACGCGAAGAGGCTATCTTCGACATCGTCAGCCAACTCAATCGAGGTGTCGCGCTAATTGCCTCCGGTCAGGAGCGTGAGCAGCTCGCAGAGCTGAATTTAGTCGCAGGGCAGCGTGCCAGGGCGTCGGCGGCCTACGCCTCGGCACTCACATATTTCACCGTCGGTGCTGCGCTGCTCGCGGAGCACTCTTGGCGAAGGCGCCACGAACTCGCGTTCGCACTGGAGACAAGCCGGGCCGAATGCGAATTCTTGGTAGGCCAGCTGGACATTGCAGAGAGCCTCCTGTCCGTACTGTCGAAGCGCGCCTTGAACGCACCCCAGCGAGCAACGGTCGCATGTTTGCGGGTCGATCTTTACTTGACGCTCGGTCAGCACGGGCGGGCAGTGCTCACAGGGCTCGAATATCTTCACGACGTCGGGATCGAGTGGTCGCAGCATCCGACGGACCAGGAAACATTAGCCGAATATCAGCGGATGTGGTCACAGCTGCCCGACGCAATCGAGGATCTTGCTAGCTTGCCTGCAATGACAGATCAGACCACGCTTGCCACGCTTGCCGTCTTGACCCGGATTCTTCCGCCCGCAGGTTTCACGGACGCCAATTTATCCGCTTTGGTCATCTGCAGAGCTGTCACCATCAGCCTCGAATACGGCAACACTGATGCTTCTTGCGCCCATTACGCATGGCTAGGCCGAATCTTGGCCGGGCGCTTCGGTGACTACCAAGCAGCTGACAAATTTGGTCGTCTTGCTTGCGACCTGGTTGATCGCGGTGAGTTCTCCCGCTTTCGGGCTCCCGTCTATTTGGCCTTCGGGTGCAACGTGATCCCGTGGACGAAGCCCCTAAGAGGTGGCCGAGTTTTGATTCGGCGAGCGCTCGCAGCTGCGGTCAGCAGCGGCGATGTCATCTATGAGGCGTACAGCTTGCTTCATCTAACCTCAAATATGATGATGGCCGGAGATCCCCTAAAAGAGGTACAGAACGAGATAGAGAAAAGCTTTGCTACGATACGGAATAGAAAGGTTCAGTTTGCTGCCGATACCGTAGCCGCTCAGCTCGCAATCATCAGAAGCATGCGCGGCCTCACGCGCTCATTCGGTTGCTTCGATGACCAACAATTTGACGAGCTAGACGTCGAGCGATCGTTGGCACGGACTCCGGAGCTGTCACCTAGCGGAACCGTCTACTGGATCCGCAAACTTCAGGCGCGATTTATGGCCGGCGATTATGCTGCGGCTGTTGATGCTCGCTCCAAGGCGGAGCCCAAATTATGGACCATGCCGACAGAGCCCTTGATCGCGGAGTTTCACTTCTATGGTGCGCTCTCTCACTCATGTTATTGCGACAAGCCCGGCGAAAGCGAACAACAGCAACATCGGGATATCATTGATGCCCATTACAGACAGCTGCAGATATGGGCGACGAATTGCCCCGAAAATTTTGAGAACCGGGCTGCCTTGGTCGCCGCTGAAATTGCAAGGCAGGAATACCGCGATGCAGACGCAATGCGACTGTATGAACACTCAATCCAGACCGCAGCACGTAACGGTTTCGTCCACCACGAGGGAATCGCTTGCGAACTTGCAGCGCGCTTTTATGCTGCGCGCGGTTTTGACAGAATCTCCCGGGTTTACCTGCAGGACGCGCGGCGCGGCTACCTTCGTTGGGGAGCAGATGGCAAAGTGCGTCAGCTCGACGAGCTGACTCCCCATCTCAACCATCAGGAGACCACTCCTGCCGCGAACGGAATGAGGATCGGAGCTCCGGTTGAGCATCTTGATCTCGCGACGGTGACGAAAGTGTCGCAGGCGATTTCCGGCGAGATTGTTCTTCAAAAACTAATCGACACGCTTATGCGGACTGCCATTGAGCAGGCCGGCGCCGAACGAGGTTTGTTAATTCTGCTGCATGGAGGCGAGCCGCGGATCGAGGCGGAAGCCACAACGGTAGCGGATGCGCTGCTTGTAAAGGTGAATGAACAGCCCGTAACTCCGATGGCACTTCCCGAGTCCGTGCTGCATTTCGTCCTACGTGTCCGCGAAAACGTCATTCTCGAAGATGCTGCCGCCGAGCCTTCATTTGCGGAAGATCCGTATATCCGCGAGCGCAAAGCGCGTTCTATTCTTTGCCTGCCACTGATCACGCAGGGTAAGCTGATCGGCGTACTTTATCTGGAGAATAATCTCGCCGCGCGCATATTCTCGGCTGCCCGCAACGCGGTGCTGAAAATGCTTGCCTCGCAAGCTGCAACAGCGCTGGAAAACAGCCGGTTGTATAGCGAAGTTCAGCAACGGGAATCGAAAATCCGGCGCTTACTCGACGCTAACATCATCGGAATATTTATCATTCGCGAAGGAGGCGAGATCATCGAGGCAAATCAAACCTTCCTCACGATGGTTGGATACGATCGAGAGGATCTCGTCGCGGGGCGAGTGAACGGTCTCGACCTGACACCGCCAGAATGGCACGAGCGCACACTGGATGCTGGAACAGAAGCAAAAAGGACCGGAGCTGTTCAGCAGTTCGAGAAAGAGTATGTCCGCAAGGATGGCAGCCGCGTGCCGGTGCTAATTGGCCTCGCCGTCTTCGATGTGCGAGACGACCAAGGTGTTGGCTTCGTCCTCGACCTGACAGAGCGAAAGAGAGCGGAAGCGGAAGCCCATGAAAGCGAACGACGGTATCGCGAGACTCTGATGGGGCTGGCACACGCCAATCGGATCACGACAATGGGACAGCTGGCCGCCTCAATCGCCCATGAGGTCAACCAGCCGATTGCCGCGATCAGCAGTAATGCGGGGGCGGGGCTAAATTGGCTCGGTGCTCAACCGCCAAATCTGGAAGAAGTTCGGCAGACCTTCGGTTTGATTGTCCGTGACAGTATGCGTGCAGGGAACGTGATCCGTCGGATCCGCGCTCTTATGAATAAGGCTCCTATGCAAACGGAGCTTCTCGCAATTGACGAATTGATCTTAGAGGTGCTGGCGCTAGTTCGCGCGGAACTTGCGAAAAATGATGTATGGGTGCAAACGCGACGGACTGAGGCGTTGCCGCTCGTCCGCGCAGATCGCGTCCAAGTCCGGCAGGTGATTCTCAATTTGATCACGAACGCCATCGAGGCCATGAGCGAGATCAACGAAGGCGACCGCGAGTTACTCATCAATGCGGGGACAGATGACTCGAATAACGTAGTGGTCACTTTTCGGGATACGGGTCCAGGACTCGATCCGAACAGCGCTGACCGCGTGTTCGAGGCGTTTTACACCACCAAGTCCGAAGGCATGGGCATGGGGCTGGCCATTTGCCATTCTATTATTGAGGCGCACGGGGGCCGGATGTGGGCGGGCGCCAATGATCCTCGCGGGGCCGTCTTTCAGTTCAGCATGCCGGTTGCGCCGGAGGGCGTGGATCGGTCGGAACAGGTCTCTTCAACGTCTTAGGCTCGAGTTCGATATCGAGCAGGGCGCTCCGGGAGCCCCGATCATCGTGACAGAAGCGAGCGGCGAGACCTCGAGGATTTGAGACATTCGCGTTTCTTACTGCCCATCGGGAAGTGTTGGAACGAGCGCAGATTGTCGCGAATTGTCAGAAGGTCTACAGTCTGACCGTAACGTCAGATACAAGACGCTTTGAGGGCTTCCTGCAAGTCTCTTGAGACTTGCAGGGCGTCAAGCGGAATCAGACGAAAGCTGCACATTCAGTGTTCGAGAGAGTGCCGGCAATCGCCCTGCAAAGCATCTTTGTTTGAGTCGGAAGGGCGATATCAATGCGGAGATTTACTTTAATTGCATGCAACCGTCGCCTGTGGCTGCGCAGAGTCTCGGTTTGGCTGATCAGTTAGAGCCAATCGCAAGTGCTAAAGTGGTTTAGGAAGGGTTGCTTTGATAACAGTGGAGCCAGCGCAGCCCCCTTGAATCCGATCTCACTGCAGAGAATTCCTGTCATGCGCCCCGAAGCAGGCCCCGGATTGCAACCGGTGTACCGCTCTTCTTCTCCGGAGTTGGCCTCGGGGCCTCGCGCCGCTGCTGCCGCTCGCAATAGCTGACGCGCAAGCGATGGCGTCGTGTATGGTTTTCTGTGCTCTGTAAAAGCGCCTGACGCGAGCAGGAACCGACCGCCGCCCGCGCATCGCTGCGCAGAAGGAGACCAGTCGAGGATATGGAGAAAATCCAGGTGATACCGCGTCGTTCACAATGCGTCGTTCGAGTTCGTCATCCTTTCGCAATGAGGTGAGCCACACGACGGTCTTCGTCACGGTCGCTCTTCGATAACCCTTCGATGACGCCGGCGCGATCCGCCGCGTTACGGTTCTGGCTCATCTTCCACGTGCCATCGAGCCGTGTAATCTGCAATCGCAGACCGACAATCCCCTTAAGCTCCGTTTTGATGAAATCGGCAGGGGCGTCAGACACCGCCCAGCGGTCTTTGCCCGAGCGCTCATGCACATCGGTCAGCCGCGTGACCACCTTTCGCAGCCGATCGGCATCATCGAAGAATTCGACCGGCCCGTAGGCATGCACAGCGACATAGTTCCACGTCGGTACGGCCTCGCCTCTCTCGTGCTTGGTCACGTACCAGGAGGGGCTGACATAGGCCTCCGCTCCAGCGAAAATGGCCATCGCCTCGCCAGTCGGTGTTAGCTTCCACTGCGGATTCGCGCGCGCCACGTGGGCGTAAATCGTGCCCATGGAGCCTTCGCTCTCGTCGAGTACGACGGGCAGCATCGTTCCAACAAGACCTTCGTGAGTAGCGGTGATCAGTGTCGCCGAGCGTGCCTCGCGCATCGTCCGATGAACGTCGGTGATATCGACAACTTGGAAGGAGGGCGGCGTGTACATCGGCGAAGCTCCCCGGCAGCCCGACGGAAAGCCGGGCAACCCATGATTCGGACTGGGGTACGCCTCATGCTGGATCACAAAAACAATCAGTTTTGGTGGGTGGTTTCATTCCTCCGCGCGCTAGGCCCCTGGGGCAGTAAACCTATGATGCGTCAAAGGTGCAGGTGCAGATCGGAGGGTGCGTTTTCACGCTGGTCAGCCGTTGCCTTCTATGCGCCGCTTGCAGACGAATTCGGCTCTTCGTGGCGATGACTGCAGCACATGAGCAGCTTCACCTTAGGGCTATGAGTGGGACGACCAGAATTGCGGCTGAGCCCTGCCGCATCAGCTCGCCGCGCCGCGAGTCGCAGGTTGGCGGTGACTGGCTGTGCTAGATCCGTCCCTGGCACTGGACGGATAATCAAAAACAAGGAAATCGTAGCCATTCCGGCGGCGTGATGATTGCCGGTCATGAAATCGATAGGAGGCGTCCGTCCGTGTCATGTGTCTGGCACGCGACATACGGGGCCAATCTGGCCCATCTATATCGCAGAAGAAGGGGCCTGACATCCGACGTGCAATCCAGGAAGACGAGGATCCCAGCCGCGCCGCCTATCTGTTTCCCGCGGGATGCGAATTATCATGCATCACGCGTTCTGGTGCTGGTCGAAAATGCCGAAGAGCTCAAGCGCCTCCCGCCGGTCCAGCAAAACGTCGGGAGCGACGGCCCATCCTCCCAGGCCAGACGTGTTGCACCCGACAGTATTCCGCTGACGGGGCTCTCGAAGCATCGACCGCTGCTTCATCGGCCGTGATTGGCTCAATGGCTACCCAGATCCATCACAGCTGGTGCGGAGCCTGCGGCCGCACACCTCCGCTGTTGCGTAGCATGGTTCCGATATTCCGATCCTGCCTTATTGAGGACGATCTGATGGCGTTAACGCCGCATGCTGATGGCCTATGCCAGTTCAGCATTTGAGTTCGAGAGTTCAAATCCTCGTGCGGGTTTTCCGGGTAAGGGAGAGCACATGCCTATGAAGGACGCGATGAAGCACATCAAACGGTCGTTGCGCGTGCTCGGTGGACTTGCTGTCGTCGTCGGCGTCTCTTCCGTGCTCGGATCGAACAATGTGCGATCGGAAGCCCTCAAGGGCTTTGGCTCTGCAGCGACGGGCGGCCTTGGAGGCGAGGTAGTTCAGGTCAGATCAACCAAAGCTCTGAAGTATGAGTTATGTCGTTCGTACAGCTTCGGGCACTGCAATGACAATAGTCCGCGCGAGATCCAGGTAGCCGCAACCATAGACTTTACCGGTACGGAAGGGCAAGGCGAGGGGCAGGGTTGCCAATACGGCCGTGCTTGTTCGGCACCTTACAAAAGTGAGTCCCTTCTCCTTATGGATGGCAACGATGCGCATTGCGATGGCAAGGAGAAGACATTGGTCGGCTTCGACAGGGCCGGCAAGCGCCCGCTGGAGATTGGCTCAAACAAGACGGTGATCGGCGTTGGCCCGAGCGCTACAATCAAGGGGAAGGGGCTGCGCCTAAATGGGGTGAGCAACGTCGTTATTCGCAACCTGACCATCAGTGATATCAATCAAGGCGTGATATTTGCCGGCGATGCTATTGCAATTGCACGAGCCGACCTGGTTTGGATCGATCACAACCGATTTCGTAATATCGGGCGGCAAATGATTGCCGGCGGCCTTGGCCCTACCACGAATATTACGATTTCCTGGAACGACTTCGATGGCAGCGATACCTATTCCTCCTATTGTAACGGGGAGCACTATTGGAATCTCCTGTTTCTTGGTGTCCCGCAGACGATCACCATCGCAAATAACTATTTCCATGAGATCTCAGGGCGGGCGCCGCACATTGACGGTGCGCAGGCTATTATTCATCTCCTTAACAATTACTTCCACAACACGAATGCGCAACAGAGCGGCGGATTCTTCCATGCAGTGGATGCTGGACCATCTGTGCAAGTACTGATCGAGGGCAACTCCTTTGATAACATTGAAACACCTATAAAGACTGGTAGTGGACATATCTTTGGCTTGTTGGGCAAACCCAGCCGGGCCGTGCAGAACATCTGTCTCACCGTGCTCGGACGTCGGTGCATCGAGAACATCGCGATCCCAGTGCCGCGGATCAATGGCTTTCGCCTGGATGAAGCCGTAGTTCAATCGTTTGGAGCTCTTCCAAGGTCATCTATTCCTCTTCCATTTCCAGCCGATGATGTTTCGGCAGTGATCACGGCCAGGGCAGGTCCCGGACACCTTGAGAGCCGGTGATGGTCCGTTCGCAGAGGCGGCTCGAGACTGGCCGATTGCCGCAAACTGTTAAGCGGAGGGCGCATACTGGACGAGAACAGCACGCACAGCTGGCTGCCCGACGTTGCACGAGGACCGTATGGCCTTTCTCTTCGGGTGCCGAGCGGTACATTTCCTGTCGATTATGTATGCGCCCTATGCCTTTCGCCGCCGACCCGGGTGACGTTGGAAAGAGGGTGGGAGGTGGCATCGAGTTCCTGGCAAACCGTTCGACTCAAATCCGATCCCGTACCTGACGGGCGTTCACAGCTCCGTTTTCCGACTGGCATGGTGCTTGCTCGAGAGTACCCGTAGCGCGAGGCTCGCCTACGAAACCTAGTCACACGCGCCCTTGTCCGCTTGAAGAATCCGCAAAGCTTGGAAAAATTCGCAATGAAACAAACGGCTTCGACCGAGAGTGTCATTCCACTGACCGACGTCGTCAAGCGCGCAGCGCGCATCGGTGTTGAAATCAGAAATATCAGGCTCTCGGGTGATTTACCGAGCCAAACCATCGCTGGGATCAACAGCTTGCTGCTCGAACACAAGGTGATCTTCTTCCGTGATCAGGGGCATCTTGATGACGCGGAGCAGGAGCGCTTTGCTGCTTGTTTGGGAAGGCTGGTGCCGCATCCGACACTCGGTACGATCAATGGAACGACCTCGATCATCGAGCTTGATTCCGCGCGCGGAGGTAGCCGGGCTGATGTATGGCACGCCGATGGAACCTTTCTCGCGGCGTATCCTAGACTTGCGGTGCTGCGAGCCATTGTGGTCCCATCGTCCGGTGGCGATACGATTTGGTCGAACGCTGTGGCCGCCTATCTGGATCTGCCGCGGCCGCTCCAACGGCTTGCCGACGAACTCTGGACCGTTCACAGCAACGCCTTCGACTACGCCGGGACCTGCCGTGTTCGCGAAATCGACCAGAAGCATTTTGATGAGGTCTTTACCAAAACGATCTATGAGACGGAGCACCCGGTGGTCCGTGTACATCCCGAGACCAGCGAGCGCGCGCTGGTGCTCGGCGATCTGGTGCAAAGGTTTATTGATATTCCAAAACGCGACGGTCAGAAGCTGTTTGATCTATTCCAGTCTCATATCACGGCACCCGAAAACACCGTACGCTGGAGCTGGAAAGAAGGCGATGTCGCGATCTGGGATAACCGCGCAACGCAGCATTATGCGGTCAACGATTACGGTGACCAGCATCGCGTCGTTCATCGTGCCACAATCGACGGTGACGCGCCCGTCAGCGTCGACGGTCGATGCAGTGTAACGCGCCTCAAGACGACGAAGCACCCGTCCACGAAGGTGGCCTAACAAGGCTCGGCAAATTCACCGATCATGCACTGCTCTTATCGCATGTTCGCGCGAATAGATGTTTGAGAAGAGAAGTGAACCCAGCAGAACGCCACGCGCAATTGGATGGGAGGGCTAACGCGCCGCAGACTCGGGAGGCGACCTCCTTGCTGGAGTAAGATGCTAAAGCTCGTCTCGACCGGCGAAAATGAGTCAGCATTCGAGTGGCGCAAGCCATCGGGCCGCGTCCGGTCGATTTGCCGCCGAAGGGGGGCACGTGTCCGCCGATCTCGCGCATCGCCTTTCGGCCAGCGCCACGACCGTCGGACAGATATAGCGATTGCCGTAGTTGGTTAGCTTTGGCATCTGTGTCGCGGTTCCGCTTACCACACCTCTTCGGCGTGAACTAAGCTCCGAGGGCACGATTTCGGCTTGTCATGGCAGAGTACGAGCTCGGACGCGAGTCTGACGAGCTGCACCAGCAATCATCCAAAAGCAATGTCGCTGCCGCAAGCTCAGCACTCGATTGAACAAATGAGCATCGGAGATCATTCCGCGGCCGGAGGGTATAGCTCTTGCGCAAGTACGACGTCGGCCTATCGCTCTTAGACCGAAGCAGCAAAGGCTCTAACCTACCATTCCCAACAGCATGCTACGTTGGATATCACGGCTCAATTTACGTGGTACCCGGCTTCGCGTCAGGAGCACAGCGGATACCAAAATCGCCGTGATGGGTGGCCCACACCGTTGAAAAGGGCGAGTGGGATATCGACTACATGACGGTCCGCGCAGTCCTGAGAGCCTAGAAGAATATCGACGTAGATACCAATATATTCAGGGCGTGTCCTGTTTGCGGCGTGTAGGTAATGCTTGTCGGGTGATTGATGTACGTCAGTCCTACGGTTGTATATATCCCGGGCGCCAGATGCGCAGTATACAGTCCCGAAATTGCTGTGCTGTCCCGGTGCGCCAGCTGCTCTTTCGCCAATGCAGCGTCCACCGCGAAATGGCTCCAGATGGTGTTGTTGACAACAAGACTCATCTGATCAGTGGGCCGGCTGTCAAACAGGCCCTTCGCATACAGGCGAAGCTCGTAGTACTGACTAGCCCTATTTAGGTCAGGCGGAGCGTACATCGCAGAGAACCCGCCATAGATTCCGCGAGATGCCGAGCCATGGACGGCAGACTGCCAGAATTGCCTATCCGCAGCTACATAGTAGACGCTGTTCGCCTTGGCTGTCGGTTGCGTCGGATGCTGTAGGTCCGTGTAGCTGCTGTTGTTAAAGCCCGCGCCAGCCCGCAGCCAAGTCTCGGGTACCCCGGGAGTAGGCTTGTTCTTATAGCAAACTTCATCAAGTAAAAGAATGCCCGCGTCGCGCGTGCTCCAGTTCAAGCCAGTGGGATTTTCGCTTACATGCGTATGTTGACCGGCTGGACTAAGCGAGCGCTGGATTGAGAGCTTGTTATATAAGCGATCGTCAAAATTGTACTTCAGATTAAGAGCCGGCGTTGGCGCCCAATTGTTGCTCATGCCTGCTTGGAACAGCATCTTCGACGAGGGTCCAAAAACTTTTTCTCCGGCACCCGCAAACTCATGTTGGTTCCTGAGGTAACCCACTTTGAGTTCGATCTTCCTTTCGAAGAACGTTTGATAGTAGGAAACTGCATTGATTCCCAGTCGGTCTGGCCCGGCGCTCTTCCATGTCCAATATTGATGCTCGGCTCCCACGACGATCTGACCGTCGGGAATTCCAAACCGAGCGAGGTCATAGGTCACGATCATAGAGTTGACCGTACTAAATGTCGGATTCTGGCCGACATATTGTTGATTGGCGAGGGTGCTTCTGGTCGCATTACCGAGTTGATTGTTGACAAACGTGTTTAGGGTCCAGCCGGCGAATCCAATCCCGAGATCCGAAAGCTCGGATCTGACAGAAGCTGTATCCTGATCTATGGTGTCCGCAGGACCAGGCCCAGTGAACGCCGCCCCTTTTTCGCGGAGCTTCTCGAATTTTGCGAATGGGTCAATCTGCTTTTGACTTCTGCTCTTGGCGGTGACCTCCGCACTGTCGCGCGTTGTGGTAGACCTAGCTGCTTTTGGCAGCGAGTTCCCAGAAAGGCGCGCTGCTCCTTTGGGCCGGCCGCTTCGGAAGGTTACAGCCGGATTCGAGATTGTTTGGCTTCTTGCCTCGGCGAGCTCATCGGGGCTGTGACTTCTAGGGCCAGAGATATCACGAGGTTCTGCCTCCGCCGAACTGCAGGCGAGACTAGCTATCAGGGAAAGGAGAATACGCCCTCTTGGCTTCGCACTTGGGCGAGAGATGAAAGCAACTGCGCCAGCCGAGTATGCCCGCATGGATACTGGCCCTATACCGCAACAATGCATCGTGATTTCCACGTCCGTCGATTTGAATAAGGTGCACGTCCACCTGACGGCCTAGACCGGTTCGCGATTCTAGTGCTCAAGGCGGTCTCGGTGACGCTTGAGGCCAGGCAGCATCTCTATGCCAACGAGACCCGCTCAGCCTTCCGCGCTATCACCACTGCTGGCGCAGCTTGGCCAACGTGGTGGTACCCAGCGCGACGCAACCCAGCCGCTCGATCGCTAATCGAGTGCAAGCATCTGCTGCACCGTGTCGAGACGGGGAGTGGCCTGCTCGATGTGACGTTCGCTGGCAAGAGATTGGCGGCCAGCGCCGGAGCCCAGGGATTCTCGCGACAAATCCGCTGCCACGAGGATGTTCTTCAACAGAGAGCCGCGCTAGCTGAGCTCGCATAAGAACACGCCGGACCCTAGAAACGCCCGCAGCTCGGTCCATGGGATGAAGCACAGGCGGGCAGAAGGGGCTAACATCTTTTGACGCCCGTAAGCTCGCTGAGGCCGGAACGAGGCCTCGATTGGCTCTCATGGGAAGATGGAGAGCGCGATTGGAGGCGTTTTGATAGCTGCGGGACCAGACAGAACATCCATCAGCTCGATTGGATTTACCGGATCTATATCGCATCGCGACTTCGTCCTTGATGTGGCCCGAGCGAGTTTCACCGGCACTGACTGGCATGTGTCCGTCATCTCCATCAATTGCTAGGGTTGGTAGGTTGACCGGGCGCGGGCCCGTCGGCCTCGCTGTGCGAATCGTAGGTATCGTGCCGCTCGGCGCGAGACCGTCCCGGCGTCAGGGACGAACTCCGGTATGGCAGCATCGAGGGGTGCCATTCGGGAAGGTCGCTTCGATTCCGGTTGCGAGGCTCTTACGGGAAACTTGTTTCGATCCCGCGGGATCCGGTTCTAACTGTGGTGCTCGATTATCGTTGGCGCCGTGTCGCGCCGGCGCTGGTCCTTTTGTGCTCTTTGGTCTAGCTCATCGCGTCGACCAGCTGCTGCTCTGGATTGCACGCAGCGATCCGTAGCGATCCCGGTCGAGCGGCGACCATGCACATCAATAGGATCCGTCGTGCATCACCACGAAGCGCTCCTCTTTGCTGGGAGTTCGTATCCAGCGTAGACCGCAGGCTGATTGCGGTATCCCGGGCTGCCAGCGCTTGAGGAGGTCGAAACATCCTCGTACATCCCGACGAGCTCGATCAGGTTTTCGATACCGAAGTCGCTGAACGCCTACATCTCATCTTCTCCGACGCGGTAGACCCAAATGAAGCCGTCCTCGATCGCCATTTTGTTGGCGACGTCCCGCAGCCAGTCGTCGTCCTGGTCGAGGTCCGCGGCCACACGGGCAATGGTGGTGATGTGATGAACTTTGTCGGTCACGCCGCTTGAGCGGACTGCATTGCAGTCGGGGGCGTCCAATTCCCGGGAGCAACTCGCCTAGCTGTCTTCGCGGCTAGGGCCGGGTCGGCTCTCGTCGCGCAGCTGCGCACGGCGTCCTTTACGAATTTGGCGCTGTACGTGAGTGCACCAGGTGAGCGAAAATCGTTACCCGGGCTTCTGGGCGCGTAACGGAAGGTAATGCATTCATACGATCAGCGCTCCTTGGCTGGTCTTAACAGAGCGGCGCGCCAAGATAAGCATCGAATGCGGCGGCCACAGCGCGAGTTAGAAAACGATGCTCCTGCCTCACGCGGATGAATCCCTTTTCCACCTCCACGATCCCATCCTCGGCGAGCATTGCCAAGCGTTCGGGTGAACCGAGGAACGGGACCGGGTCAAATCCATGAGCAATGCAAATTGCCGGCACGTCGACCTCGAAATCGCACATCAGCCGCTCGATGATTGCGGCCCGGACGCGGTCTTCGAGGCTGAGACAGTAGCCCTTTGACGTCGCCAGACGGCCGGCTTTGATTTGGCCGCTGTAAGAACCCGCTGCAACTTCATTCTGGACGTAACCATCGCCAAGTCGGCCGATGGCCGACGGGCCGAAACCGATGACTTTATGGCAGGTGTCGGCCGAGTAACCCAGTGAGTTCCGCCGCAGGCGACCGGCTTTCTGCGCCAGCGCGAGCTCATCGTCCGGCAAGGCGAAATGGTCGAGTCCGATTTGGCGGTAGCCCGCAGCAATCAGTGTATTGGCCATTGCCGCGGCCTGTTCTGCACGGGCAGGGCTGTCTGGCAGCGCTGCCTCGTCGATCAGGCGCTGATTCTTCTTAAAGGAAGGAACGTGCGCGTAGCCGAATACCGCAAGCCGGTCTGGTCGCATGGCCACCGCCGTAGTCGCGGTCTGAACGCAGGACTGCACCGTCTGATTTGGCAGACCGTAGATGAGGTCGAAGTTGATGCGCATTACTCCATGCTGCCGCAGCGTTTCGACAGCGCGCTCTGTTTGTGCCTCACTCTGAACGCGGTTAATGGCCTTTTGAACAATTGGATCGAAGCTCTGGACGCCCAGGCTCGCGCGGTTCACGCCGGCAGCCGCTAACGCTTCGGATGTGGCGAGCGTGAACGTGCGCGGGTCGATCTCAACAGCGATGGCGGCCGTTTTCGAAACCGCAAAGCGGCGGCGCAGAAGTTCCATCAGTGCCCCGAACTGCGCGGGCTCGATGAGGGTCGGCGTTCCACCGCCGAAGTGCACGTCGCTCACAGGCAGCCGTTGCGGCACCTGCGCCGCGACCAACTCGATCTCCTTACGAAGAACCGCAAAATATTCTAGGATGGGTGAATCCCGGCGAGTGATGCTTCGAGCGAAGCCGCAATACCAGCAAATCGATCGACAGAACGGAACGTGGAAATAGAGCGACACGGACTCATTAACCGGCAGGCGCTGCAGCCATTTCTCAGAGGCTTCGGCGCCGACCACCGTGGAGAACTGGGCTACAGTTGGATAGATGGTGTACCAAGGAAGGCGAGCATCGCAATACTTTTCCAGGACCGAGGTCTGCAACGATTGTTATCCTATGTTTACGAAGTTTGTGGTCGCAAGCGAAGTCTTTTGCATTCCTTTTTGCCGATAGTAATCCGGAATGTCGCTAGACAATTGGAAGCTTGCGTGACGGCCGATCTGCTGACGAAACGCGGTGTGGGATAGCAAGCCGTTCCTCTCGAAGACAGAGAACAACCGCTGCAGGCGAGATACTCGAATCAACACGGCCACGGCGGGGCCCCAGATTCAACTCCGCTTCGCTAATCTCCGACGTTCGCCAACGAGACATCCACCGGGGCCGTTGACGCTGCTAGAGCTCGAACTGCTCCACGACCTGACTCGTGCGAGGTTCATCGATCAAAATTGATACGTCGCCTCGCAATCTTCATCAACTGACAAGGTTTGGTAGTTGACTTCTGCCTGGCGTATTCCCCATCCACCCAGGGATCCTGCGCCGGCTCGGGGACATCCCGGTACGTAGTCGAACTTCACCAATGCGAGGATCGTCGGTGTCGCGCGGCGCCACGGCTGTTGGCGTGAGTGTGTTCTCGAGTTGGTATGGAAAAAGTAATGAGCCGGGTAGGCGAGCGAGAAGTGATCGATGCAATTGAACAGCCGTTTCAGACTTGCCACCGGTTTTGCACAGATCGTCAAGGCACCTATGGTGGGTGGTGGTCGTCTTCGTGTGTCTGGGCACTGCAGGAGTCTATTTTTGACCGACGTCAGACAATATCTCGAGAGCTCGGCGGTCCGTGAAGTTGCTCCAAGGCTGAGCTTGTCACCGACGCCGGGGCGGTACCTGTCGGAGGTTCCATCGGGACAGGCTCACGGTCAAGCGGCTTCACCCGAGCTCGTGTACTTCGTCGGGCACGGCGTGTGCAGAAACTTCCAAACACCGGCGCAAACCAGGACGTCGGGCGCTTCCCCGAAGACGCATAGCCGAAAACGAGGCTCAAGAACCAGAACGCATTCTTCTTCTAATTCAGTGCATCCAGCCTCTTGAGATTGGATGACTTGACCTACGATCGAGCCTCCGCCGCGAACATTCTACTCGACGCCACTGTTCGTGCCATAGCCACAAAGCGCGCAAGCCAACAAGCCAATCGTCCGGATGGACCAAAGTACGGCGCATAGCCCGGGAGATCGCGGCGCGCCTGATAGTACTACGCGGTATTCCTGACTGCCTCAGCTAGCATCGCGTAAAGCTGCCGCTTGCTCATTTCCTGAGGCTGGCTATCTAGCGCCTTTTGCGACAGCTTCTTTCCGACGCAATCGCGACCAGCCGCCATCGCCGTCGGCCCTCGCTTCGGGGCGGGTCTAATCTTGGGTTTTGCTGTTGGTGGCTTGTGACCTCGAGTGAGGCCCAACCGAGCTAGCCTGCCGCAAACTGCGTTGCGACTGCACTCGAGATGACGCGCGATCTGCGCGGCACTCTGTCCCGCGGCCCAGAGCTTTTCCAGCTGTGCCAATTCTCTTTTATTCCAGCGCATGGACGATACTTTAGTGCCAGTTGTGACGTCAGGTTAGTTTACTCTTCGTCCGGCTCGCGCACGATCGCCGTTTTGGTCTCCTGTTCATTCATTCTACGAAAGCCCGCATCGCGAGTGAAGGAAAAACGAGTGTCCTTGGCACACCGCGCTCTCTTCTTAGTCCCTACCGTGATTAGGGTCCCATCTGCTCGCGCAATATAAGTAGTCGAGTGGCAACCGGGCGTGCCGCTGGGTGCCATCGCGGCGAGTGCTTGCGTCCTGATGTTGACTACCACAAAAGCGAGTTCGCGCGCCTCCCCAATCTTGATAGGGGAGCTGCGCTCGCCTTTCCTCTATTCTTTATCGACGGGGGCCGAACCAAGTTCCCAAGTAACATCGGCCGTAAGATAATTTCAGAGTTCTGACGATCGTGCGAGCTCTCGCGAAGCCGAGCCATGGACATGCGTCACACATTGTTACTGTAGGGCCCAGCTCGTTGTGTTTCGACCGAGCTTCCATGCGAGTGCAAATAGCGCATGAGCCGAGCTTTCAAAATTGCACGCCAATGTCCGCGAGACAATCATGACAGCCTTATCGGCAGAGAACGCTTGCGAGGAGGCTGACATCCCGCTGAGCCGCCTTGATGTAAGCGAGCCCAAGCGCTTTGAAGATGATACCGTTTGGCCTTGTTTCGAGCGGCTGCGAAGGGAAGATCCCGTCCATTATTGCGAAGACAGCCCGTACGGTCCATATTGGTCGATAACAAAATACCGCGACATCGTAGCCGTGGATTCAAATCACACAATATTCTCGTCAGAGCGAAGCGTCACAATTGTGGACCCGCCGCAGAAGTATTGGACTCCCAGTTTTATTAAGATGAGTCCTCCTGTCCATTCTCAGCAGCGTAAGACTGTCAGTCCGATCGCGGCATCGGAGAACCTGGCGAAGCTTGAAGGCTTGATCCGCTCGCGGGTTCAGAAGATCTTGGACGGTTTGCCGCGCAATGATACCTTCAACTGGGTCGATAGAGTCTCCATCGAGTTGACGACCCAAATGCTGGCCACGCTGTTCGACTTTCCGTTTCAAGATCGACGGCTGCTGACCTACTGGTCGGACGTAGCCGCCTTGAGTCCACAAATGGGCCACCAGATCGACAGCTGGGAAAAGCGAAAGGCGGTGCTGTCCGAGTGCTTGGACTATTTCACACGGCTTTGGAGCGAACGGGCAAAATCCGAGCCGCGCGCTGACCTAATCTCTATGATGGCGCATTCACCGGCGACCCGAAACATGGAGCCATGCGAGTTCCTGGGCAACCTCATTCTGCTGATTGTTGGAGGTAACGATACTACGCGCAACTCAATTACCGGTGGCGTCTTGTTCATGAGTCAAAATCCGTCCCAACTGCGAAAACTCCGCGATGATGCTTCGCTAGTGCCCGGGGCGGTATCCGAGATTATACGATACCAAACGCCTATCGCGCATATGCGCCGGACCGCTGTGGACGATTTCAGGATAGGGCACAAGCAAATCAGGCGAGGCGATAAAGTTGTGATGTGGTACATCTCTGGCAACCGAGACGACGAGGTTATTGCTAGCCCCAACAGCTTCATCATCGATCGAGAACATGTACGGCAACATCTCTCTTTTGGCTTTGGGATTCATCGTTGCGTGGGTAGGCATCTTGCAGAGCTGCAGCTGAAGATCCTGTGGCAGGAGATGCTGAAGCGATCTCTGGAGGTAAAGGTGGTCGGCGAACCGGAGCGAGTTCAATCCAATTTTGTGCACGGTTATTCCGCACTGCCGGTGCAGATTCCAGGTTAGTCTCGGTTGCGAGCGACATTCAACACTGGTCATATCGTGCAGAACCAGTTAGGACCTCGTGGAGACCAGTTGTCTCGGTAAGTTCACCGGGGTTGCCTTGCGGGCTTCTGGGTGTTTTGACGATTGCCGGCAGGGCCACAGCGTCGCTATCCCGCCGAAGACCTTGGCCGGGCGGATGCGATATTCATCGCGCTACCCCCTGGTACCACCTCCGACGGCCTCGCTTTCTGTGTCCTGGTTGTGCTCCGCCGAGCGGCCCTCTCGCCTTGTTCTGGGCGAAACGCTCGCTCGCGTTCACCTTTGGAGGGATGGTGAACGGATCGGCTCTCTCCGAGAAGCCCCAAGTGGCGGACCGATCCGTAATGGCTTTGTTTCCATGGGCGACCGCCTGCCGGAACTTTCCGCCCCGGTCGCTTGGCTTCAAAAAGCGCGTCCCACCCGACAGTTCTGTCATGCGATATCCCCTCGACTTGCCCGAGCCGGCAAGGCCTTTTTGGCGGTAGGCTGATCGCGCTTAAGCGGCGTGAGCGGCGCTCTGAGGCTGTTCGATTGCCCAGATTGACGACCGGGTGCTGATGGAGGCTTGCCGTGAGGCCGCGTCGTGGAACCGACTCTTGAGGATCGCCGTCAACGTCTCGGCCGCGCAATTCCGCAGGGAGAACCTCGATGCGCAAGTCCGAAAGGCGCTGGGCGAAAGCGGGCTGTCGCTGGCCGGCCTCGAGCTCGAGATCACCGAAGGCGTGCTGATCGAGGATGTCTTGCGCGCGAAGAAGACGATGCAATCGCCAAGAGCCTCGGCATCCTGATCGCGCTGGACGACTTCGGGACCGGGTATTCCTCGTTGTCCTACCATCGAGGCCTTCCCTCTCGACTGGATCAAGATCTATCGGGCATTCGTTGGCTCGCTTGGACAGAACGAGCGATCGTTGGCCATCGTTCGCGCTGTCATCGGCTCGCTCAGGGTCTTGGCGTGCCGGTGCTTGCTGAAGGGATCGAAACGAAGGTCCAAATGTCGCTCCTTGTCCAGGGGGGCTCTTATGAGATGCAAGGCTACTTGATCGGACGCCCGTAGCGTCTTGCGGCGGAAAGTCGGTCCAAGCCGAGGGTCCCATCTCTCGTCCAGTCGGCCTCATAGGGGAGATTGCGGCGGGCTCGACAAAGCTGTCTTCAGGATTCGGCATTGAAGGACCCGGACTGAGATCCAGACCAGCGTCACTGGTGCGAGAGCTGCCAGCAGGCCCAGTACCTCGAAAATCAGGATGATCTAGAGGACGTCAACATCAAGCGCCGCATTCGCCTGCGCGCACCGTAACGTCAGCCCGGCTGCTAGGCCACAACCTGATGGGAGAGGTCGAACCGGTTTGGTCGTTTGGGGCTTCAACTCCGCCGCAGCAGTTGGCACACGTTTTGGCAACTCTGATCCTCTTGGCCGGAAACGCAGCCCGCGGCTTGATTGCGGCGAGAAAGGCCCGCCGAAATGCGTTCGGCGGGCCAAGTCGGAGAGGAGAAACGCGGCCGGGTGAAAGCGATCAGGCATCGAGATTGTGCAGGCGCTGGCGGTTGCGCAGTACGATCTGGCGGGCGCCGGAGAAGCCGAGTATGCGCTTTGCGTGAAGCTGCGAGAGCGCGCGCGACACGGTCTCGAGCGTGAGGCCGAGATAGTCGCCGATATCGCGCCGACACATCGGCAGTGCCATCATGCCGGCGACGGCGAGGCGACGATCCATTTCGAGCAGGAAGGTTGCAACACGCTCCATCGCCGTCTTGCGCCCCAGCAGCAACATGTGATCCTCGGCGTGACGCAGCTCGCCCGCCGTCATGACCCAGAGCTTGCGCGCGACCTGTACGTCGGTGCTGGCGGACCTTTCGAGGCTGGCTCGCTCCACGAGGCGTACGCTGGTGGCGATAATCGCTTCGGCCGCAAGGCGATGCGTCTGGCCGGGTTCGAGGCCGAACACGTCACCGGGAAGATGGAACGCGCCGATCTGACGGCGGCCGTCGGAGAGCAGCTTGTAGCTGCGCACCGCGCCGGAGACGACCTGATAGACATATTCGGCGGGCTCGTCCTCGCCATAGATCTCCTCGTCCTTGCGATAGGAGAACTCGGTGGCAACGAGGCCGGCATGTCCGGCGATCGCGCCGAACTGTTCGGAAACGGAGCGCGCGGGAGCGATCTTACCGCCGATTTGGGTCTTAATCGCCTGGGTCTTGAGCGTCTGGGTCAGCATCTGCGCCATCTCCGTTGTGATGGTGCATTGGTACGCGGGATCGCGCGATCCGGAAATTTCGAGCGATATCTTAAGGAGGTTTACCTACGGAGAATCCCGTAGGTCAGGGGCCGCGCCTGTCCTGGATGGCGTGGCGGATGCATTTCGCCAGGTTTTCATCGAGGAGCGGCTTCAAAATCACGTCCTTGATCCCTGCCGCCGCTGCCTTTACCGAGATATTTCCGTCGGGATAGCCGGTGATCAGGATCACGGGCCTGTCGGCGTCGGATTGGCGCAGCCGCCAGGCCAACTCGATGCCATTGATGTCAGGCATCTTGTAGTCGATCACGTAGCAGTCCGCGCCGGGCGGGGTCGTCGCATTGAGCAGCGCCGGAGCGCTCCTGAAGGTCCGCACGGCAAAGCCCTCGGTTTCCAGCAGGAAGCGCAGGGATCCCAGCACAGCGGCATCGTCGTCGACCACGTAGACGGTGGGCTTTGCCGATGCGCCTGGGGGCCGCTGATGGGGCGAGCCGATCTCGATCATGCCTGCGTGGCTACCACAGGCCCGCACAAGTGCCTTGACCTGCCTCAATCCTTCAGCATGCCGGCGCGCATCGCCAGCCGGACCAGTTCCGAGAGGCTGTTGGCCTGCATCTTGGTCATCACATTGGCCCGGTAGACCTCGATCGTGCGCGGGCTGATGTCGTATTCGCGGGCGATCAGCTTATTGGAGAGACCTGCGATCAGCCCCTCCAGGATCTGGTGCTCGCGCGGGCTCAACGAGGCCACACGGGCGGCCATATCCTGCGCGATAGCCTCGTTCTTGGCGACCGGTTCGGCCCGGCGGATCGCGGCCTCGATCATGGTGACGAGGCGGTCGTCGTCGAACGGCTTTTCCAGGAAGTCGACCGCACCAAGCTTCATCGCTTCGACTGCGAGCGGCACGTCGCCGTGACCGGTCATGATCACGATCGGGAACGGACTGTGCTGCGCCTTCATGCACTTGAGAAGCTCGATTCCGTCAACGCCCGGCATGCGGATGTCCGAGACTACGCAGCCGAAGGCGAGGCCGGGCAGGGCACCGAGGAAGCCTTGCGCATTGTCGAATAGGGTGACGCCGAAGCCGCAGGAATCCAGCAGGAAGTTCAGCGAGTCCCGCATCGCCTCGTCGTCGTCGATGACGTAGACATGTCCCTTGGTTGTCATGAATCAGTTCTCGTCGGCTGCCGGGAGGGTGAAGCGGAATGTTGCGCCACCCGATGCGTTGCTCTCGGCCCACATGCGGCCGCCGTGAGCCTCGATGATGGAGCGGCTGATGGACAGTCCCACGCCCATGCCGGTCTCCTTGGTGGTGAAGAAGGTCTGAAACAGGTTTGAAATGACGTCGCCCTGGAAGCCGGACCCGCTGTCGGACACCTCCACTTCGATCACATCATCGGCGATGCGGCTGTTGGCAATAACGAGCTCGCGCCGCGGCGACTGCGCCATCGCTTCCAGCGCATTGCGAAACAGATTTACCAGGACTTGCTGGATCTGCACCCGGTCGGCGAGGACGAGATCGGCGTCCGGATCGAGATTGAAGCGGAGCTGCACGTTCTGCTCGCGGGCGCCGGCAAGCCCAAGCGCGCCGGCTTCCTCGATCAGTTTGGACAGGCTCTCTACCCGCTTCTCGGACTCGCCGCGAGACACGAAGTCGCGTAAGCGCCGGATGATCTGGCCGGCGCGCAACGCCTGTTCGGCGGCGCGGTCCAGCGCGCTTTCGATCTTCCGTGTGTTCGGATCGCTGCTGCCGGCGAGCAGCCGTCGCGAGCCCTTCATATAATTGCTGATCGCCGCCAGCGGCTGGTTGAGCTCGTGGGCGAGCGCAGAGGCCATCTCGCCCATCGCGGTCAGCCGCGAGACATGGACGAGCTCGGACTGCAATTCCTGGAGCCGCGCCTGGGTCTGTTGATGCTCGGTGAGGTCGCGGATGAATCCGGTGAAATAAGGCTCGGCGCCCGACTGCATCTCGCCGATCGCCAGATGCATCGGAAAGGTGGTTCCGTCGCGGCGCTTGCCTGTCACGATACGCCCGATGCCGATGATATGCGGATCTCCGGTGGTGCGGTAGCGCGCGATGTAGCCGTCGTGGCGGGTGCAGTCGGGCTCAGGCATCAGGATGCTGACGTTCTGGCCGATGGCCTCCTGCTCGGGCCAGCCGAACAGGCGCTCGGCCGCCGTGCTGAAGAGCTGGATGATGCCGTGGCCGTCGATGACGATCATTGCATCGGGAATGGTCTGGAGGATCGACTGGAGGTGAGTCTCGCGGGTGCGCAGTGCCTCCTCAACCTGTTTCTCCTCGTTGACGTCGAGAAAGATGCCGCTGAGATGGCGGGCGGCACCGGCGTCGTCCCGGATGAGACCTGCCCGGGCGCGAATCCAGCGCCCCAGGCCTGAGGCATTGGCAACTCTGAAGGATACGTCGAAGCCGCCGCCGTGGTCGACGACATGCTCGATCGCGCTCTCCAGGCGCGCGCGGTCCGCGGGACCGAGGCGCGAGAGAAGGAGTTCATAGCTCGCCGGTTGATTCCGTTCGATGCCGAGCAGCATTCTCGCGGTTTCCGACCACTCCAGCTCGCGCGTCCTGAGATCGAGATCCCAGGTGCCGACGCCAAAGCCTTCGATCCGGACGCCGAAATGCTCGCCGCGAGCGTCCTCTGGCGGATGCGTTACGCGGCTCAGCGACAAGCTATTGCTCCCATTCTCCCGCGGCGGGGTCCCGTGGCGGCAATTTCGCCCAAGGCCGGACCGGAGGCAAGTTCGGATGTCTGATCGGCGGATTTCTCCCAACTGGGCGCCGAAAATTGATCTACCTCATCCTGCCTTGCGTCGGCGCGGCTAGATTTCCACAGCAACGTACTGCCCGGAGGCTCCCGATGACATATGCGACCGTGGTGGTCAGCCTGGCGCTCGATCAGCCCAACGAGGCACGTCTTCAGGTCGCGGGCGAACTCGCCGAGCGGTTCGAGGCGACCATTGTCGGCGTTGCCGCTGCGCAGTTCGCTCCGCCGCTCTATTTCGCAGATGGCGCCGAGGCCCTAGGGCTGATCGATCGGGAGCAGGCTTCCGTCAGAAACGCCTTGCCGAGCTGGAGGCGCAATTCCGCGCCGCGACGAAGGCGCGCGGCGGACACTCGTAATGGCGCAGCGCCCTGGATTTTCCCAGGCGGTTTGTCCTGGCGCAGGTGCGGTGCGCCGACATCGTCGTCAGCGGCGGATATAGCTCGCTTTCTCCGATGCCTTTTCGCTTGCAAGCCCGAAGGATCTGGTAATGCAGGCTGGCCGGCCGCTCCTGATGGTAACCGACGGAGTCAACTGGCTCGATCTGCGTAGCGTGCTCATAGTCTGGAAGGACACGCCCGAGGCACGGCGGGCGGTTGTCGATGCATTGCCGAGGCTGCGCAACGCGAAGGACATAACCATCATCGAGCTTCCGGAAGACGCTGGCGACGGCTCGGCCGCGATGGGGCGCGTCACGGACGTTGCCGCATGGCTCGCTCGCCACGGCCTCGCTGCGATCGCGCGCATCCCGGAAGCCGCGAGAAACCAAACCGCCGCCGCGCAATTAGAGAAGATCGCCTATAACATCGGCGCCGGCTTGATCGTCGCCGGCGCCTACGGTCATTCGCGCTTCCGCGAGCTGATCCTCGGCGGCGCCACGCATCATCTGATGACGCAATCGGCCCGCTGCGTGTTGCTGTCGCACTGACGGCCGGCGAACCCAGACCAATCGAGGAGGACGCGCCGTGTGCAAGTCTCTTGAACAGACCGTCGGCGGCTACATGACACGCAACGTACGGACGGCTCAGTGCGATCTCGACCTGCTCGAACTCAGCGAGATGTTCGAGCGCGACGATTTCAACTCCTATCCAGTCGAGGATGACGGGCAGGTGGTCGGCATCGTCACCAAATTCGACATCCTGAAGTGTTTCGCCTTCACGCCGAGCCAGATGCTGCCGCGCTATCCCGACCTGATGAGCCGCAAGATCGGCGACGTCATGACGCCCGAGTTCATCTATGTCAGCCCCGACACAAGGCTGACGCGCGTGCTCCAGATCATGGTCGAGCATCGCATCAGGAGCATCATCGTGCTCGACGGCGCACAGAAGCTGGTCGGCATCATCGCCCGCGAGGACGTCATCGCGGCGCTCAAGGCCACCGCGCGGGACTGATCCCGCGATTTCAAGCTCCGTGATTTTCCGGAGGCAATGCAAGGAATTGATACTACTCCCTGATCCGCATCGGTCTCACATCAACGGAAATCCAGCTAGCTTGATTTCAATCAATTCCCCGCGAGGGCGGATGTGGTTTCTGGCGGCGTGTTCTTTCAGAGAGAATCCGCATGAGCCAGCCCGCCCTCTCCAAATCCATGACGTCAGGTGAAAGCGGCCTGGCTGTCGTGTTCGCAGTCACCGCCTTCTTCTGCTTAATCGCCTCGGCCAAGGCGCTCGACGCGCCCTTCGCCTTCCACGCTGGGCTCAGCGCGGCCGCGAGCCTGGCCGCGGTGTTCTGCATCATCAACCGGTACTTCGATCGCGCGGCGGCGCTGCCGCCGGCCGAGATCAACGGCCGCCCCAACTACAACATGGGCCCGATCAAGTTTTCCTCCTTCATGGCGATGTTCTGGGGCATCGCGGGCTTCCTCGTCGGCCTGATCATCGCCTCGCAACTGGCCTGGCCGGCGCTGAACTTCGATCTGCCCTGGACCAGCTTCGGCCGTCTGCGTCCTCTGCACACCTCGGCGGTGATCTTCGCCTTTGGCGGCAACGTGCTGATCGCCACGTCCTTCTACGTCGTCCAGAAGAGCTGCCGCGTGCGCCTGGCCGGCGACCTCGCGCCCTGGTTCGTCGTCGTCGGCTACAATTTCTTCATCCTGATCGCCGGCACCGGCTATCTGCTCGGCGTCACCCAGTCGAAGGAATATGCCGAGCCGGAATGGTACGCCGATCTCTGGCTGACGATCGTGTGGGTAGCCTATCTGCTCGTCTTCCTCGCCACCATCATCAAGCGCAAGGAACCGCACATCTTCGTCGCAAACTGGTTCTATCTCGCCTTCATCGTGACGATCGCGGTCCTGCATCTCGGCAACAATCCGGCCCTCCCGGTCTCGGTGTTCGGCTCAAAATCCTACGTCGCCTGGGGCGGCATCCAGGACGCCATGTTCCAGTGGTGGTACGGCCATAACGCGGTCGGCTTCTTCCTGACCGCCGGCTTCCTCGCCATCATGTACTACTTCATCCCCAAGCGTGCCGAGCGGCCGATCTATTCCTATCGGCTGTCGATCATCCATTTCTGGGCGCTGATCTTCCTCTACATCTGGGCCGGTCCCCATCATCTGCACTATACGGCGCTGCCGGACTGGACGCAGACGCTCGGCATGACCTTCTCGATCATGCTGTGGATGCCCTCCTGGGGCGGCATGATCAACGGCCTGATGACGCTGTCGGGCGCCTGGGACAAGCTGCGCACCGATCCCGTGCTGCGCATGCTCGTCGTCTCCGTCGCCTTCTACGGCATGTCGACCTTCGAAGGCCCGATGATGTCGATCAAGGTGGTCAACTCGCTCAGCCACTACACCGACTGGACCATCGGTCACGTGCATTCCGGCGCGCTCGGCTGGGTCGGCTTCGTCTCCTTCGGCGCGCTCTACTGCCTGGTGCCGTGGGTCTGGAATCGCAAGGGGCTCTACAGCCTGAAGCTCGTCAACTGGCACTTCTGGATCGCAACCCTCGGCATCGTTCTCTACATCTCGGCGATGTGGGTGTCCGGCATCCTCCAGGGCCTGATGTGGCGCGCCTACACCTCGCTCGGCTTCCTCGAATATTCCTTCATTGAGACGGTCGAGGCGATGCATCCCTTCTACATCATCCGCGCCGCCGGCGGCGCCCTGTTCCTGATCGGCGCGCTGATCATGGCCTATAATCTCTGGATGACGGTTCGCGTCGGCGAAGCGGAAGTCCAGAGGCCCGTCGCTCTTCAGCCGGCGGAATGAGGAGTTTTCCATGTCGTTCTGGACACGCCATCAAGTCTTCGAAAAGAACTCGATCATCCTGATCGTCGGCATCCTGCTGGTGATCGCGATCGGCGGTCTCGTCGAGATCACGCCGCTGTTCTACCTCAAGAGCACGATCGAGGCGGTCGACGGGGTGCGGCCCTATACGCCACTGGAGCTCGCAGGCCGCAACGTCTACGTCCGCGAAGGCTGTTATCTCTGCCACTCGCAGATGATCCGCCCCCTGCGCGACGAGGTCGAGCGCTACGGCCACTTCTCGCTCGCCGCCGAGAGCATGTTCGACCACCCGTTCCAGTGGGGCTCGAAGCGCACCGGTCCCGATCTTGCCCGCGTCGGCGCCAAATATTCCGACGACTGGCACGTCAACCATCTGACCAACCCGCGCGCCATCGTGCCGCAGTCGGTAATGCCGGGCTATCCGTTCCTCAGTCAGACCGAGGTCGATCCCGACACGATCGCCGACCACATGCGCACGCTGAGGACCGTCGGGGTGCCCTACAGCGACGATCAGATCGCGAGCGCCGGCGCCGATGTGAAGGCCCAGGCCGATCCGGATAATTCCGGCAGCGATGCCTTCAGCAAGCGCTACGTCAAGGCCGTCGTGCGCAATTTCGACGGCAAGACCGGCACGCCGACCGAAATGGACGCGCTGATCGCATATTTGCAGATGCTCGGCACGCTGGTCGACTTCAAGATCTACAACGAGAAAGCCAATCTTCGCTGAGAAGGCATCAACGATGAAAGCCATCCTGACACTCGACAATCTTGCGTCCGGTCTCGTGACCACGATCTGGACGCCGGTCTTCATCGCGATCTTTCTCGCGATCATCGCCTACGCATTTTGGCCTCGCAACAAGGCCGCTTTCGACGAAGCGGCACACCTGCCGTTGCGGGAGGAGTGAGAGATCATGACCGATCATCATAGCGACATCGATTCCGTCACCGGCAGGTCCACGACCGGGCACGAGTGGGACGGCATCAAGGAGCTCAACACGCCGCTGCCGCGCTGGTGGGTAATCACCTTCTACCTCACCATCGTCTGGGCGATCGGCTACTGGCTCGTCTATCCGGCCTGGCCGCTGATCTCCAGCAACACCACGGGCATGTTCGGATATTCGTCCCGCGCCGACGTCGCAGTCGAGCTCGCAAACCTCGAGAAGATCCGCGGCGACAAGATGGTGGCGCTGGGCGCGGCCTCGCTCGCCGACATCGAAAAGGATCCGGCCTTGCTGGCGCTCGCCCGCGCCAAGGGCAAGACCGTGTTCGGCGACAATTGCGCACCGTGTCACGGCAGTGGCGGCGCCGGCGCGAAAGGCTATCCGAACCTGAACGACGACGATTGGCTGTGGGGCGGCACGCTCGACCAGATCATGCAGACCATCCAGTTCGGCGCGCGTTCCGGTCACGCCAAGGCGCATGAGGGCCAGATGCTCGCCTTCGGCAAGGACGGCGTGCTGAAGGGCGACGAGATCGTCACGGTCGCCAATTACGTGCGGTCGCTATCGGGCTTGCCAACCCGCAAGGGCTACGACGCGGCGAAGGGCGAAAAGATCTTCGCCGAGAATTGCGTCGCCTGCCATGGCGATGGCGGTAAGGGCAACCCCGAGATGGGCGCGCCGAACCTCACCGACAAGATCTGGCTCTATGGCTCGGACGAGGCGAGCCTGATCGAGACCATCAGCCTAGGCCGCGCCGGCGTCATGCCGGCCTGGGAGGGGCGGCTCGATCCGGCCACCATCAAGGCCATGGCGGTCTACGTCCACTCGCTGGGCGGTGGAAAATAGCCCATTGACGGAAGACGGGGCGAACAAAACGCCCCCGTTTGCGCTGGATCAACTGACGCCGCGGCGTCGGGTCTAGGTTTAATCGCACCTTTGCGAGAAGCTTTTGGCGATGAACAAGACCGTGAACCCGAACGACCTCACATCGGACGACGATTACGGGCCGCTCTACGCAGCCCGGAAGAAGGTCTATCCCCAGAGCGTCTCCGGCACCTTCCGCCGGATCAAATGGGGCCTGATGGCGTTCTGCCTCGGTATCTACTACTTGCTGCCCTTCGTGCGCTGGAACCGCGGTCTCGGCGCTCCGAGCCAGGCGGTGCTGATCGATCTGCCCAACAGCCGCTTCTACTTCTTTTTCATCGAGCTGTGGCCGCAGGAGGTCTACTACTTCACGGGCCTATTGATCGTCGCCGCGGTGGCGCTGTTCCTGATGAACTCGGTCGGCGGCCGCATCTGGTGCGGCTATCTCTGTCCCCAGACGGTCTGGACCGACCTGTTCTACGCCGTCGAGCGCCTGATCGAAGGCGACCGGCGCGAGCGGATGAAGAAGGACAAATCGTCCGATCCGATGAGGCTCGAGCGCATCTCGGAGATCGTGCTCAAGCATTCGATCTGGCTCCTGATCGCCTGGTGGACGGGCGGCGCCTGGGTGCTCTATTTCAACGACGCGCCGATGCTGGTGAAGCAGCTCGTCACCTTCCAGGCGCCGATGATCGCCTACGCCTGGATCGGCATTCTCACCGCGACGACCTATGTGCTCGCCGGATTCATGCGCGAGCAGGTCTGCGTCTATATGTGCCCGTGGCCGCGGATCCAGGCGGCGCTTACCGACGAATGGGCGCTCAACGTCACCTACCGCTACGATCGCGGCGAGAAGCGTACCTCGGTCAAGAAGGCCGCCGAGCTGCGCGTGCTCGGTGAGCACGCGGGCGACTGCGTCGACTGCTATCAATGCGTCGCGGTCTGTCCGACCGGCATCGATATCCGCAACGGGCCGCAGCTCGAATGCATCCAGTGCGGCCTCTGCATCGACGCCTGCGGCAACGTGATGACCAAAATCGGCCGTCCGAAGCGGCTGATCGGCTACGACAACGACATCAACATCCATCGCCGCCAGGAAGGCAAGGCGCCGGTCTATCGCATCGTCCGGCCCCGCACCGTCGCCTACAGCGCGATCATCGCGGCCGTCGGTGGCATCATGATCTACACCCTCGCGACCCGCAGCCTGCTCGACGTCAACGTGCTGCACGACCGCAATCCGGTCGCGGTCAGGCTCAGCGACGGCTCGATCCGCAACGCCTATACGGTGCGGCTGCTGAACAAGAGCGGCTATGACCGCGTCATCGCGATCGACGCGAACGGTCCGGCCAACGCGACCATTCACGTCATCGGCGTTGATTCCGTGACGCCGGACCGGCCGATGATCGTGATCCCCCGCGACTCCACCAGCGAGTTGCGGCTGCTCGTCACCGCGCCGGCGGACAGCAATCCAGAGAAGTCTATTCCCGTCCGCTTCCACGTCACCGATATCGGGCTCGGCGAGGCCGCGTTCGCCACCGACAATTTCGTCTCACCGTAAGTCCAGGAGACACCCATGGCATCCAAGCCGCTGACCGGGACCAAGGTGTTCCTGATGCTGGTCGCCTTCTTCGGCGTCGTGATCGGCGTCAACGTGACCATGATGAAGCTTGCGATCGCGACTCTGCCCGGCACCGACGTCGACAGCCTCTATGCCGCAGGCCTCACTTATGACTGCGAGATCTCGGCGGCGCAGGACCAAGCCGCGCGCAAATGGCAGGTTAACGCTCATATCGAGCGGCGCGCCGATGGCAATGCCGTGCTCCAGGTCGAAGCGCGCGACGCTGCCGGGCAGCCGGTGAGCGGGTTGAAGTTCGGCGGCCGCCTGGAGCGGCCGACCGACAAGCGCGCTGATCTCGCGGTCGAGCTCTCGGAGGCGGGCATCGGCATCTATCGCGGCAATGCCGCCTCCGTCGCGCCCGGGCAATGGGACATGGTGATCGAGGGCGAATTGCGTGGCGCGCGCGTCTTCCTGTCACGCAACCGCGTCATCCTGAACTGAAGGATTTCGCCATGCAGGTCACGCGGGACTTCTCGCACTACGTCCGGACCGCGGGCGAAGGCGTCCAGCACATCGATCTCGCCGTCGAAGGCGTTCATTGCGCCGGATGCATGGCCAAGATCGAGCGCGGACTGTCGGCGATTCCCGACGTCACGCTGGCGCGGGTGAACCTCACCGACCGGCGCGTCGCGCTGGAATGGAAGCAGGGCACGCTCGACCCAAGCCGTTTCATCGATCGGCTGGCAGAGCTCGGCTACAAGGCCTATCCTTACGAGACCGAGAGCGCGGAGGCGACGGAAGTTGCCGAATCGCGCTTCCTGCTGCGCTGCCTCGGCGTCGCCGCGTTCGCCACCATGAATGTGATGATGCTGTCGATCCCGGTGTGGTCCGGCAACGTCTCCGACATGTTGCCCGAGCAGCGCGACTTTTTCCACTGGCTGTCGGCGCTGATCGCGCTGCCGGCGGCAGCCTATGCGGGGCAGCCGTTCTTCCGCTCGGCCTGGCGCGCGCTATCGAACAAGACCACCAACATGGACGTGCCGATCTCGATCGGCGTGTGCCTTGCGCTCGGCATGTCCGTGGTGGAGACCATCCACCACGCCGAGCACGCCTATTTCGACGCGGCGATCATGCTGCTCACGTTTCTTTTGGTCGGCCGCTTCCTCGACCAGAACATGCGGCGGCGGACGCGCGCGGTCGCGGGCAATCTCGCCGCACTCAAGGCCGAGACCGCGGCCAAGTTCGTCGGGCCTGACGAGATTTCGCAGGTGCCGGTCGCGGCGATCCATCCCGGCGACATCGTGCTGCTCCGGCCAGGCGAGCGCTGCGCGATCGACGGCACCGTGATCGAGGGACGCTCCGAGATCGACCAGAGCCTGATCACCGGCGAGACGCTCTATGTCACGGCGGAGCAGGGCACGCCGGTCTATGCGGGCTCCATGAACATCTCAGGCACGTTGCGGGTGCGGGTCTCGGCGGCGTCAGAGGCGACGCTGCTCGCCGAGATCACGCGGCTGCTCGACAATGCGCTGCAGGGGCGCTCGCGCTACATGCGGCTCGCCGACAGCGCCTCGCGGCTCTACGCGCCGGTGGTGCATGCGACCGCGCTCTTCACCATCCTCGGCTGGATCATCGCCGGCGCGGGCTGGCATGATGCGATCGTGACAGGCGTTGCCGTCTTGATCATCACCTGTCCCTGCGCGCTCGGCCTTGCGATTCCCACGGTGCAGACTGTCGCTTCCGGCGCCATGTTCAAATCCGGCGTGCTGCTCAATTCCGGCGACGCCATCGAGCGGCTGGCCGAATCCGATTATGTCATCTTCGACAAGACCGGCACGCTCACCCTGCCGCATCTAGAGGTGACGAATGCGGCCGACATCCCCGCGGACATGTTCGACCTCGCCGGTCGACTTGCACTGTCGAGCCATCATCCGGTCGCCGCCGCGGTCGCGCAGGCCGCCGTCGCCAAATCGCCGATCGTGGGTGCAATCGAGGAGACCGGGCAGGGCGTGCGGGCAACGGTCGACGACGTCGAGATTCGTCTCGGCCGTCCGTCGTTCTGCGGCGCCGATGCCTTGGTCGGCGACGGTGCCGATCTAGATCCCGAAGCGTCCAGCGCGGCCTTCAGCAAGGGCAGCGAAAAATTCATCCTTTCGGTGCGTCAGGGCCTCCGCCCGGATGCGCAAGCCGTGATCGCGGCGCTGAAGGCGCGCAACATCGGCGTCGAAATTCTCTCCGGCGATCGCGAGCCGGCGGTGAGGGCGGCGGCCCATGCTCTCGGCGTTCCCGAGTGGCGCGCCGGCGTCACGCCCGCCGACAAGATCGCGCGGATCGAGGAGCTGAAGCGGCGCGGCGCAAAAGTGCTGATGGTCGGCGATGGCATGAACGACGCGCCCTCGCTTGCGGCGGCCCATGTCTCGATGTCGCCGATCTCGGCCGCGCATCTCAGCCAGGCGACCGCCGATCTCATCTTCCTCGGCCGGCCGCTGGCGCCGGTCGTCGCGGCCATCGATTCCGCGCGCAAGGCGCTGCACCTGATGCGGCAAAACCTCCGGCTCGCGATCGCTTATAATGTCCTGGCGGTGCCGATCGCGATCAGCGGCGTCGTGACGCCCCTGATCGCAGCAGCCGCGATGAGCGGCTCGTCGATCCTGGTCATGCTGAATTCGCTGCGGGCACGCAGCGCCTCGCGGGAGATCGTGTGATGGAGATCCTGGTCATTCTGGTCCCGCTGGCGCTGATGCTCGGTCTTGCCGGCCTCGCCGGCTTCCTCTGGTCGCTCCGGAGCGGCCAGTACGACGATCTCGACGGCGCAGCGTGGCGGGCGATTGCCGACGACGAGCCGCCGCAAGAGGCGCCGGCTAAGCGGTAAAGCGGTAGCCTTCCACACGAGGTGCGGCGGACTTCCAGTGAATGGGAGAGCATCCCTGTCGTCGTTGATGGAGGGTTGACCAAGTTTGTTATGACGGCAGGTTGTGTCACTGCATGGGGGCGTTGTTCCCAATCGAAGGCGGCGCAACTGAACGGACCGGCGGCGTGGCGGGAGTCCGACCTCCATGTCCGGCAATGCTGGCGATGGCGCAGCACGATCTGGCGCGCTCCGGAGAAGCCGAGAAGGCCTTAGGCGTGAAGCTCTGACAGGGCTCGCGAGACCGTCTCCAGGATGAGGCCGAGATAGTCGCCGATGTCACGGCGGCACTCGGACGGCCATCAGGCCGGCGGCCGCGGTGCGGGATGTCCGTCTCGGGCAGGAAGGTCGCGATCCTCCATGGCGTTCTTGCGGCCGAGCAGCAGCATGTGGTCCTCCGCGTGCTTCAGTTCGCCGGCCGTCAGGGTCCAGAGCTTGCGCGCGACCTGACAGTCTGTATTGGCCGCCTTGTCCGGGCTCGCCCGGTTTACCAGGCGCACCGTGGTCTCGAGGATCGCTTCGGCCGCGATGCGGTGGGCCCTCGCCGAGATCTCCTCGTCCTTGCCGCTCGCGAATTCGCTGGCCACGAGCGCCGTCTGGCCGACCAGCCGCCGAACGCAGCAGACGGCGAGGGCGCGGAGCGCGTCGTGGAAGGCTGGGTGGTGTAGAGTGCGGGCGGAAGCATCGGCGATCTCCTTGCTTATGGCCGGAGGATCCGAGGGACCGCCACACGGTCAAATTCGGTGTCATCTCTTAGCGGGACTTACGCACGGTAGATCTACGGGCGAGATGCCGCTCGTTCAGGACCGGTGGCCCTCCAGGCTGCTGCCGAGCGCTTGCATCGTTGGAGCGTTGAGGCAGTAGTCTTCGTAATCTCTGGTATCCACCCTGATCTCGACATCGTTGTTGCACTCAACCTTGCGGTCGCATTGGGTGCAGACCCGCTCGTCGCGCAGCACTGCCGACTTCGATCGCGAAGACATCCTCGTGGTCGATGCCGAGAACCTTCAGTAACCGGGGCAATTCGTCAGCCGCAAGCGTCCTTGACCACGCATCGAGGTCTGCAGGCGTGACGCGCAGATCGGCGCGATTTCGTGCCGCAGTAGAGTTGATGCAACTCACGGATTTCACGGCGATGCCTCAGCCGGTTACCGAAAACATCCAGGAGGCCTTCAAGGATGGGATAAGTCTTCTCTGTTGTCTTCATGCCCAATACGCTCCCAATTCTGGTGTGATGCTTTCTTATTGAAGCCGGCCGGGGCCGCCATTGCGCCAGCGCAATGTCCTTTGCTCGCGGACGTAGCTGGTCCGCCGCAATTGCAGTATTTCTCCCCCTCGCGTCCGGCCGTAGAGCGCATCCAACCCAAAATCTCGGCCAGCGCCGTTGCCAGACCTTACCTCGATCCCCTACCCGGAGGCCCATCCTTCCTCTTGATCGGCGACGTACGCAAGCTCCTGCCGCAACGGCCCGCTCGCCCGGCCGCCTCTCGAGGAAGCGAAAGCCGGCAGCCCGAGCACGAAAGACCTGGAGGGCCTTGTCGAACGCTTCGTCGTAGGAATCGATCCCACGACCGTGTGCATGAGTTCGTTCAGCACGTAGGCGCGAACGAGACTCCTCAACGTAGTGAGGGCGTTCTCGGCGGCTTCGCCGAACAGCCCGTAATTCGGCTAGGACGCCGATTATCAGCGTATGCAGGTTTTCACGAGCGTCGCGCCACTCGGAACAATCACGGCCGCGCTCCGGAAAGGCGCGGCGGATAGAGCCGGCCTCTCGAGCGCGTAGGAGCGTATCGCGTGAGCGACCAAGTTCAGGGCGTCTTCGACGATTTTTTACGCGAGCCTTCTGCGGCCGGCAGAAATTCCCGGTAGCCCTTGACGGCAAGGAAGCGGCGCATCTCGGCGAACGTTTCGCGCGGTCGCCCGTGCAGATCTCGATTTCCTGGGCAAGATCTTTCGCCAGCTCCCGGTCCCAGGTGCTCGAGAGCATTTCTTTCACGGAATGGTCGCGAGAGTTTTGTGGCAGTCATCGTCCTCAACCTCCGAATGGTTATGCGTCGTGAACAGCACCACCGCGATGCCGACCACAGCACGGTCGCGGATATCGTCGCGACGATGGACAGGACGCTCATTGCCCTGAGAGCTCCGTTAGGCCCTCCTAGACCAATGGATAAACGCCACTGCAAAAAAGGATACTCCAATTCAAAGTAGACCAGCATTCGGGAGGTTCGTACTCCAACTGGTGGATCCAGTCCGGCCCTGAACCGCCGGGCAGAGCTCGCCATACACATAATTCGACTAGGCGTCGGGCCGCGGTTATGCGAGTCTTGCAGCATTTCGAGGCGTGTCGGACCGGAGGGACCCGATGTGCAGATCGTCTCTTTCGGCGTGGTTGGAATTGGGACGGGTAAAGTCCTGGGACACTCAAAGTGGCATGCGCCAGTGAAAGTACGCTCCACGACTGGACCGTAGGTGAGCGTGTAGTCGTTTGCGAAGCGGCTGGACCGCGTCTGAGCGGCAAGCAAGGAGTCGTTCTCGGGTTCGGTGCTACGCGCAGCAGGCTTCGCGTGTTGCTCGACGGTTCCAGAGGGCCGATCACGTTGCATATCACCTTCGTGGACCCGGTCGTGCAGCACGATCGCGCTTGAGAATGGTGCTGCCACAAGGGGAAAGTCCGCGCGGCGTAGCACAATCGCAGCGCGGATGCGGAAATGCGCGCCATTCTGGAGGCCGCCGTGCGTCCCGAGGGCCGGCTGCGGCTCGGCACCGCCCTTTCGGAGATGAGCCGGAAGATCGGCCTCACCAATGCCGATGTCGAGGCACTTGAACATGGCCGCGACGCGCGTCCCGCTGAGCCGATGCGCTTCGAATGATCCTGCTCGATACGAATGTGGTCTCCGAGGCGATGAAGCCCGAACCGCATCCATCGGTTCGTGACTGGCTCGACGCCCAGGCGGCCGAGACGCTGTTTTTCTCCAGCGTCACCATCGCCGAACTGTTGTTCGGCATCCGCGCGCTGCCGCGCGGGTCGGGAGAAAGAAGGCCCTTGGTCAGCACCTCGACCTTGCAGCCGAGAACGGCCTCCCAACGTCCGTTCTGAGGCTGACAGAGGAATGGCGTGCTGCTGCTGCTGCTGCTGCTGCTGCTGCTGCTGCTGCTGCTGCTGGACATCGGCATGCTGATGCCGCCGAGGATGATGATCGGGATCACGCCGATCGGGATCGGTGCTGGTCAGCTTGATCGCTGATCATCATCATGCTGGTCATCCGATCATGATCGCGCGCGCTCCGAGTTAGCCCACGGGCGCCGGTCACGTTGGCATCTCGCCGTGCGATGGCTCGCAACTTGCGCGCGCGATTTGGTGACACTGGGCTTTTTGCCGGGCCCTAGTCCGGCGCGATCCTCAACCGAGGTCCGCCAGTGCTTGGACTTCTCCCGGAAGGCTCTGCCGGGGCGGAGGCGGCTCACGACGACAACAGTCTGCCAGGAATGCGGCGAAGGGACCGACATCACCTTGTACGCTCGCGCTCTCGAGTGCCCGCATGTATTCGTCGCGTCTGCCGACGGGAATGATTGTCCAAGGCAGCCCTCCCGATGCCATCATGACATTCATGAGGAAGCGGCCCGTTCGGCCGTTGCCGTCTGGAAGAGGGTGTATGAAGGTGAATATGAAGTGTCCGAGCACAGCTCTCACGCGCGGATCCTTCTCCTCCTTCAGGCAATCAAGAAAAGCCTCCATGGCCTCAGGTACCGATTCCCAAGCGACCGGTGTGTGTCCCGAGTTCCTGATGAAAACGAAGTGAGTTCGATAACCGGCGAGGTTTTCGGGCTTGATGATGCCGGCTTGAACTGAGGGCTGAAAGAGGGCCCGGTACCAGTCGAGGTGCTCCCGATCGGCGATCTCGGCGGCGTCCTCACCGTTGAGCACGCGGGCCACCGCGCCACGGACCAGTTGGAACGCATCCCAGTAGCCCTTCGCGGCCATTGCATCCGTTTGTTTGCGATCTCCATCGCTGCCGTTGGGATCCCATTTCCCGGTCTTGACCTTCTCGATCAGTTCCTCCGTGACCGAGTAGCCTTCGATAGAAAGCGAGTGGTACGCGTCCGAGGTGTACCGTTCGTCGATCGCGGCCAGATATTCGTCATGATCGTTGATACGCCGCGGCTCAAGCTTCAAATTTGCTAACACATTTTCGCGAATCTCCGCCCACATGAGACGGATTCGCGTCATGATTGGTGGCGTGGCCCGGCTTGGAAGCTGCATCGGTACCGGCGCCTTGAATGGATCGGCATCTTCCCTGACATCGTGCCCGCCCGCCGTCATCGCGGTGACGATATCGTCGGCGGCCCGCGTGTTACCCAGCAGTCGGTACGCCCCGGCGATGCGTCCCGCCGCGGCCGCATGTCCGCCTTCCAGGAGGACTTTTAGGATTGCGCGGGCATTCCTCTGCGTATGCTGGCGTTCTCAATAAAATTCAGTTGCGTAATTACAATAAATTATTGCACATTTAGGCCGAGAAGCCGGAGCTGGACCTGGCTAGAGCGCCTTCCGGTGGAAGGCCGACGTTAAGGTGCTTGTCTGGCTGAGAATGTGGCCGCCGATCGGCAAGGAACCCGGTTATGCCTACGCTTACCGAGTCCTCCTGAACAACATCGAGGCCCATCGGGCCGGATCCTGACGGGCGCGCCGGCGTTCCGAGCCAGGCGCCATGGCCAGGGCGTTGCGGCGGGCCCGCGCAATTGACCCTTCTCCTCAAGGATTCAAAATCGAGCTGCGTCATGGAAGGCGAGAAGCCGCCGCAGGATCTTATCCAGCGGTGGGATAGGGTCATCGGCGAAGCAGGATGGACGCCGCTCGATGAGACGGTGTTCTTGCGCCTGCACCGCATTGTCATCGGTGATGAGCATTTCGTGAAGCTCGGCTTTCGGAAGGAAGGCGGGTTCGTCGGTGAGCATGACCACGAGACGCAGAGATCCATTCCGGACCATATCAGCGCGCATCACGAAGATATCGCCTCCTCGTCCAGGCCTCGTCAATTAAGCTTGACCCCGTCGTGGCTGCCGCCGTGCTGGCCTTCGGGTTCGTCTACATCCATCCATTCGAGGACGGCAATGGCCGCACCTGGCACGACGGATTCAATCCGCCGGCATCCACTTTCCGGTTTCAGCCGCCATCCTAAGACAAAATCGCCGAATACAAGGACGTATTAGAAAGCTATTCGAATAGATTGCTTCCATGCGTCCAATGGCAGCCTACTCCACAGGGCAACGTCAAGGTCCTGAACGATACGGCTGACGTTTGCCGCTTTTTCGATGCAACGCCGCACGCGGAGTTTCTGTACGAATGCGTGCAGAGGACCATCGAACAGGATCTTCCGAAGGAAATCCGGTTCTTGCGGAGCTTCGATACATTCCGGGCGGGCGTCGAAAACATGATCGACATGCCGGAGCGCACCCTCAACAATCTCTTTGGATTCTTGCAACAGAATGAAGGGCGACTCTCAAAGCGCGCCCGTGACAACGAATTCTCCCAATTAACGCCAGACGAAGTCACGAAGATTGAGGAGCTTTATCAAACGGCCTTCTCGAACGACTCCGGAACAGCGAGCTGAGCCTCTGTCATCTTCATTGGATCATAGCCTGGATGTCGAATCAGAATCCTCTTCAGCGGCCGCCACAAAATATGATCCAAAGGCTCGCCGCGTGCGTGAGTGTTGATCCTAGACGAGACCGACGAGATGGTCGATGCCCTCATTATTTTCCGACTACTCGTCGATCGTGCTCCAGAGCGAAAGCGATGAGTTCGAGAAGCTCTGCGCATTGCCGCCCCCTCACGTTCTATCCGATGAGGTGCAGGCTCAGACAGTCGAAGAAATCGACCGCATCAGGCGCATGGCGGCGGATGGTCCGCGCGTCCCGAACAGATGAAGACCCAGATCGCCGAAACGGAAGCAAGCATTGTGGCCTTTGCTGAACAAGCGAAGTCTGGGGAGACATTCGCGGAGCGCGATGAAGGACGGATTGGTCTCTCACAGGCCAAAGAGCGTTGATCAATGAGCGTGCCGCTCTGAACCGCGAGCTTCCAAGTATCGTCGATCGATCTGTGGAGCAGGGCTGCTCCCATGAGACCAGCCGAGCTGGCGACCGGCATTGAACAGGCCGATGCCGGATGCGCGGTTGCGGTCATTGAGGTTGCTGAAGCGATCAGGGTGATCGACAGGAAAACGAAATGACCGATGCCCCGTACGCAGGAGCATCGGTAGGACACGGATATGGTCGGCGCCGGAGGCGATACGGGAGCTGGTGTCGGTGCTGGTGCGGGTGGGGCCTACTGGGGGCCACCCGTATACTTGTCAACCGTCGACATGAGCGGCTTCGGGGTCGACAGATTGAACATCAGCCCGAACCGACCTTCGGGACCAGTCTTGTCCAGCTCGTCGATCAGCTCGTAGAGATCGATCCACTCGATGAACGAATACTGAGAGAACTTCGCCAGCATCGCATCCAGGTTTGAGTTACAGGCCGACATCGAGGCAGACGTCGAGGTGTTGACGAAGGTTGCGTCGTAGATCTCGGCGCCGTTCATCTCATTGATGGCGACTGGAACGCCGTAGCTCGACAGCTTTGTGAACAGGTTGAAGTTGGGACGAACTCCGCCCCAGTAGTTCGTCGGGTCCACGGCGGCATGCTCGTAATAGTGATAGCCGAGCACATCGACCTTGACGCCATTCGCCTTCATGAAGTCGATGTAGCCGAACATCGTCGATGTGGTGCCGACGATGCGCCGAAGATTTCTGCCGATGTCGCGGCGTACCTGCTCGATCGCGTCCGACATTCCCCGCAAGAGATTGGCGAAGTCGGCCATCGACGGATATGCAGCGAACTCGGCAGAGGTCCATCCCTTGCCGAACAACGGAGAGCCGTTGCCATCACGGACGGTCAGATTGATCTCGTTACCAAGTTCCCAGTCGCCGACTGAAGATGCGAACTGGCGAACGAATGCCAGGGTCCGATTGTAGCCCTGGGAGTAGATCGCAGCAGCGTCGCCGGCAGGATACTTGCCAGCATCGGTCTTGTCGCCCCACGTTAGCGGAAGCGCCAGAACAGGTTCAAGAGTGACGCCATAGTTGGCGGCAAGGCCTACGATCGAGGTGAAGCGCGTCGCTACCCATGGATCAGTGTCAGCCGCCAGAGGAATGGTCAGGCGGTATCGCTTGAGTTTATGTGCGGCGAGCGTCTTGAAGACGTCCTCGTCATTGATCTGGCGGTACGCCCCGGAGGCGAACATGGAGTGGCCATTGACGCCGATTTGAACTGTCAAGTCTTGTTCCTTGATTGCGCGAGGAAAGAAGAGGACGCCCGACGTTTTGCAGCAGATCTGATTTCGGGCGCGGCGGGGTAAAGGAGGAGAAACCCCCGCCGCAGTCGGGCGTTAGCAGTCAGTCGGCGCTCTGTGTCGCCGCTCCCTATTCTGTACTGCGACTATGGTTGTATTTTGGCCTACTCTCCCCTGAGGGAGTGGAGATGCTGCAAAGCGCGCATGCAAGGCTGAAGGCGGGCATCGATGTCGTCATCGGCGTGGTCGAAACCCACGGGCGGGCCGAGACCGAAGCGCTGCTGAAGCGCTGGAAGTGCTGCCGCGCAAGCGGCTGAGCTACAAGGACCAGACGCTGGAGGAAATGGACCTCGACGCACTGATCGCGCGCCGTCCGCAGATCGCCCTGTCGACGAACTCGCTCATACCAACGCGCCGGGCAGCCGTCATCCCAAACGCTATCTCGACGTCGAGGAGTTGCTGTCCCGTGGCATCGACGTCTACACGGCGGTCAACATCCAGCACATCGAAAGCCTCAATGACGTGGTCGCGCAGATCACGCATGTACGGGTGCGCGAAACCGTACCGGACAAGATGTTCGACCGCGCCGACGCGATCGAGCTGATCGATCTCACGCCCGACGATCTGATCCAGCGGCTGAAGGAGGGCAAGGTCTATGTCCCCAAACAAGCCGAGCGCGCGCTGGAGCATTATTTCTCGCCGGGCAATCTGACCGCGCTGCGCGAGCTGGCGTTGCGCCGCACCGCCGAGCGGGTCGACGAGCAGTTGCTCACCCACATGCAGGCCAATGCCATTGCCGGTCCCTGGGCCGCGGGCGAGCGCATTTTGATGTGCCTCAGCGAGGATCCGCGCGCCGCGGGCCTGGTGCGCTACACCAAGCGGCTGGCAGACCGGCTGCATGCGCCCTGGACCGCGGTCACCATCGAGACGCGGCGCAGCCTGCAACTGACCGACGGGCCGCGCGACCGATTGGCCGACACGATGCGGTTGGCCGAATCGCTCGGCGGCGAGTCCATCACCATTCCCGGTGTCGGCCGCCGCATCGCCGATGATGTCGTTCAGTTCGCCCATGCCAATAACGTGACGCAGATCATCATCAGCAAGTCGACGCGCCCATGGTGGTTCGAGCTGATGCGCGGTTCGGTGGTGCATGATCTGGTGCGGCACGCCGGCAATATCAGCGTCAATGTCATTGCCGGCGAGGAACTCGCCGCCGAGCCTGTTCCAAAGAAAACGGTACGCAACGCGGAACGATCCAAACCGTTCGATCCAAAACCGTATTTGATGGCGCTGCTGGTCGTGGCCGTCGGCCTTGCGCCAGCGTCGCGGCCTCGCTGTGCTACAATTTCTTCTTCCTGCCGTCGGTCTACACCTTCACGATCACCGAACCGGCCAACGTCGCCGATACGCGTCGTGCTGCTGCTGCCGGAAGACGGCGTGCTCACGGTAAAATCCGGCTATCCGCCCGAGGATGAACTCGACAGGGCCGACCTTGCAGCGGCGAACTGGACCTGGTCCAACGATCGCCCGGCCGGACGCGGCTCGGATACGCTGCCGGGTGCCAAGCGGCTGTTTTTGCCGATGCGGACCGGCCGCGGGCTGATCGGCGTCATCGGCACCCTCGTCGACTGCGTCGAGCGGCCCGACCTGGCGGCGGGCACCGAAGAACTCTCTAACGCGCTACAGACCGTGCGCGCCCTCGACGTGACCAAGCTCGTCGAGTTGACGACAGCTCGCGAGAACCAGTCGCTCGCTGGTATCCTCGGTTGCTGGCTGGAGAGCCGTCGCGAAGACCTCTTCGTCGACGATGAGATGCTGAAGGATTTGAAACGGTCGGTACCGTCGTCGCCGCGCGCGGTGCTAGGCACGACGTCCCAGGCCGGCGAGGCGCATCCGGAATGGAACGTGGTGCTGCCTAGCGAATTCCTCCATCCTTCGTTCGAAGGTGGCTCTCCGGAGATGGCGCCATGATCTCGGTAGAACGCCTGGAGAAGCTTTCCAATGAACTGTCGTTCGAAGCCGCGACAATCGAACGCGTGGTCCGCCTCATAGACGTGCTCGACCGGCTCACCAAGGACAGGGAGATCGGCCATCTCTTCGCTTTGAAAGGAGGTACGGCGCTCAACCTGTTCTATCTCGGTCTCGATCGTCTGTCGGTGGATATCGACTTGAACTACGTCGGTGCCGAAGATCGGAAAAAACAATGCTCGCCGACAAGGCGCTCATCATGAAGCGTCTGCCGCTCCTTATGGGGAACTACGGCTACGAACTCTTCCGAACCCCGTGCGACGAACACGCCGGCGAAAAGTGGCGCTTCAGGTACGTTTCGGCCCATCGGCGGCCCGGCACGATCGAGGTCGACGTCAACTACATGTACCGCACGCCGTTCTTCGGGACGTCGCTAATGAATTCCGTTTCTCTGGGCGGCTACACCGCGACGAAAATCCACGTCGTGGATCTGCGCGAGATCGCCGCCGGAAAAAGCGTCGCGATGGCCGCGCGCTGCGCATCGCGCGATCTCTACGACGCATGGCGCCTGCCGCACGTCCGCGGGCTGGATTGGAAACAGGTCAAGCTCGCTACGCTCGCGATCGGGGCGGCCACACGGGACCTGAACTGGCGGACGGCCTCGCTGGACGGATATAGCTACCACACCAACGAACTCCGCGGAAAATTGCTGACCGTCGTGAAGAGCGACATGTTCGACAAGGACGGCCGCCCGGAAGCCTGGTGCGAGCTCGTGCTGGCCGAATGGCAAGAACGACTGGCCCCCTTGTTCGAACATGATCGCGGCGAGATGTCGTTCCTTGATGCTCTCTACGAAGAGGGACGGATCGACGTCAGCAGTCTCCAAGGCGATGCCGCCGTCAAGCACGCGATAGAGAACTTCCCCGCGCTGCAATGGAAGGCTCTGAACATCAGGAATCACAACGCCGGTCTTCCGCGCTTGTGGGCAGGCTCCGACGTTACGCCAGAGGGAGAGTAGAATTTCTCCTTATTTGTCACACCAGGACGAAACGGGAGGGCGGGAGAACGGCGGCGGATGCCCGTTTCAGCCGTCAGCGGGTTCGTGCACCGTTAAACCGAGACCGCCTCGCGTGATCGAGCAGATGCTCGACCGACGAGGCCGCCCATTGCCAGCCGCCGCGCGGCGTCCGCTCCCGCATTGTCTCGAGCTGTGCCGCGATCGCCCGCAGACTGAGGTCCGGATCGGCAATGGCAATGCCGGCGACGAGTGTCATCAATCGATCCTCCGGCTGTCGTCGCGGCGCGCGCTGGACAAGTTCAGGCTTCGCGAGGCCTTCCCGCACAGCGATGCATCGGTCGAGCAGCCAGGCGTTGAGTTCCTCCAGGTTTTTGAAGCGGAGCCTCGGCGTGAAGAAGCGCTCGCGCACAGCCCGACCTGGTTCTCGACCTGGCCCTTCTCCCAGCCCGACGCCGGCGTGCAGGCCACCGGCTCGACAAGATAGTGGCCGCGCATCTGCTGGAAGCGGCGGTTGTATTGCCTCTCCTTGCCGATGAAGATCGTCTCCATGAACCAGCGAAAGCCGGCGTATCTTTGCAATCGGCTTCACAACCAACATCCAAAACAAATGCCTCCGATGAAACAGGAAGCAGTGTCACGCCCCTGCGTTAAGGGGGTCCCGTTTGGATGAAAACGACCCCTCAAGCAGGGTCCCTATTCCATGAAAAATCACACTGCGGTCCTATTGAGCGGCGAAACGGCAGGTCATGCCGGATGCCGAGCACCGCGCACAGGGGCTTCAACAACAGGGCCGGGAATTCCCATGTGCCGCTGCGAAAGCGGGAGCGGACGATGCAGGGCTTCCGTTCGCCGGGGAAGCCTGCAGCGCTTCGTCTCGATATTCTCAACCTTCCGTAATCTCTTCGTCCCAGCCAGCTCAAGACGCTCCTCAGATAAGGTGACAGCGCCCGATCGCAGGCCCAGGCGGCCTGACCTGCGGCCTTCGCCGGCCGGTGTAGGCCGCAGCCCGATTCATTAACGCTTGAGCCAGGTCTCGGATTTTCTTTATCGATCCGGGAGAACGCCTTCGTCAGCCAATCGTCAGCCAGGCGGTCTATCTAGGCCTGCCGCGCCTCATCAGCCTGAACCCAATGCAAACGCAGGAGTGCGAATCATCATGTATGGTCGAATTGGTGCCTCGTTCGATGTCCACTACAGTGGCGAAGCTGACGAAGCGAATCAGTCGGGAGCCACCGGGCAAACGGATGTAGGAAGCCAAAGATTCGCGAACATGTTTGCCCGGATGCATTTAGCCGGAGTGGTTCTACCGGCAATTCATCTTCGCGCAGGTGGACGAAGAACGGTCCCGGTGAATGGCAGCGCGCAATCAAACCTCCACTCTGTCTCTGAAAAACTGAGGATAGCGAGTGCGGCGTGATGCGATCGCGTGCCAGTCTCGGCCGATCTTGGGCTGCTGGCGTGTACTTTGGCCAGGATGTAGGCCACGCCGTCTTGGGTCCGGGCTGACCATGACGGTTGACGAAAACATGCCGCAGGTTCCTCAGACCTCATGCCATGCGCCATCTGGGCGATTGCAGTTATGGGCCAAAGCCTTGATACACCATGGCTGAGCGACATCAGCCCGCAACATCATAAGCAGTGATTCTCGCCTTTATCAGAGATGGAATATGACGGGCATTGGCCGATCTGGCAGATCGCGCATTGGGGATGCTGGAGCCGGATCGAGCAGTTCACGCTCGCACTCAAGTCTAGCCCCTGGGGAAGGCAGTCAATCGTTCGATTCCGTCGTGGAGCGGATGCGCTCTGGGCCTCAAGATAGAGGGACGCCCTCCGCTAGCATGGCGCGCGGTGCCGACGATGCCCTTGGCGACAGGTCTTCCGGTCCCTCCGTTGGCCCAGATCGAATCCTAGGCGCTGCGCCACGTGCAGCCGCTGCGCCACGTGCAGCCGCTGCGCCACGTGCAGTCACTGCGCGGCGGCGCGGCTTTCCTTCAGTGTCGGAGGGTGGAGACACGGCGCCGGTCACCAGCCAGCCGCCAACTTCGGGTGTGGCAGTCCCCATTTCCTCATCAGAGGAAGAAATCAACGCAACAAAGCGACACATGGATCGCCTGGTTGAGGAACTTGACGCTTGCCGTAATGCGGCCATGCAAGCCCAGAACTCGGAGGAGGCGCAAGAGCTGACCGATCGGTTCGTCAAAGCAGGCTCAGCAGTTCTGGACTACTACGCGAGCCTGCGCCCGGCCGTGGCGCGGAGCATTCTGTCCGACGCTGAGGCCCGTCGATACCGCTATGCCGTGCTCGATGCGGCCCACCAATGCAACGCACTGGCCTCACCGACTATCCCCGCCTTGCAAGAGCGCAGAAAGAATTCGGCAGCCCTGTTCCAGCGGATTTTGGAATCCAACGCTACCCCCGACCAGCTGAGCCGAGTGGCTTCCAGTATGGTGAAGGACCATGTGCCTGTCATCGAGTGGTGGGGAAAGAAGCTGTTGCGCTCGGAACGGATGGTGTCCGTCTGCGAGGCCACCGCCAACTTGCCAAGCACGACGCCCGAGATGCGGAAGCCCGAAGAGGCCGCACTACGCCTGAATACCGGCTTGGTACTTCATGCGGGGTACATGTGTCTGCAATCGCGGATTGCGCTCGCGCAACTTATCATTGAGTCTCAGGCGAGCACGTTTGAACCAGCCGTGAGGGACGCCCTCATGGGTGAGAACGGGGGGGTGCATCTGCTCGGGACCTTTGTCGAGGATGTTTTTCCGGCATTCCTCTCGACGGAGGAAGCCGTTCTGCACAAGGACGGAGCGGCACTCGACGCAGAGCACTGCACCGTTCTGGAACGAGTCATGGAACGGCTTTCGGAATTTGCGTTGGCGTTGCACGACGACATCCTTGCCAAGCTAAGCGATAACCGAACAGGTGCCAGCCTCCCATTGGAACTGTTGGGCCAGATCGTGGACGACGCCCGGATCACTGCGCGCGAGATCATGCACTTCCTGGCACTGCAGCTGAAAACGTCAGCCATCATTGCACCGCCGGCCGACGCTGGCGCTACGATACCGGCCGACACTGCCGGCAAGGCTGCAGTGGCGAAAGGCACTCTGGCACTGCAGCCGAAGACGCCAGCCGCTGGCGCTGCGATACCGGTCGACACTGCCGGCAAGGCAGCGGTGGCCAAAGGCACCGCAGCGCGCAGGGAGGGGAAAGGCAACCGCAAGCCGGCTGCTGACGCCGGGCGGCCCGAGCCGCAAGTCGCCGCGGGCGACAGCGACACGGCGCCAGCGGACAAGGTTCTCGTGCGCTCGGATCTAGGTACGAAGAAGCTTGTGAGCGCCAAGGAGGCGCATGCAAGTGCGTCGTCGGCGGCGGCACACTCGGCGGTCTGGCAGGCCCCGGCGTCGACGGAGGCGTTGGCGCCACTGGTCAAGCGGTTGGACGAACTTTTGCAGTTCGATCTGGCTGGTCAGCAAAGGACCGTCTCGCAAGCGCGCCAGATGAAGCCCGAGGACGCCGATCACGTAGTGGGCATCGTGGTCGAGCGCCTGCAGACGCAGGCCGCCGAGATGCAGGCCTGTCTGGACGCGCTGGAAGAGCCTCGTCGACGCGGCCTGCTCACGCTTGCGCATGTGCACGAAGTGCACGAGAAAACAGTCCGGCTCAAGATGATGTTGTCCGAGGCGCAGGGACTGGCGAAGGCAGCGAACTCGGAATCAAGTCTTGCCCATGGGGAAGGCAGCCAATCGTTCGATTCCGTCCTGGAGCGGATGCACTCTGGGCCTCAAGATAGAAGGACGTCCTTCGCTCGCATTGCGCGCGGTGCCGATGATGCCCTTGGCGACAGATCTTCCGGACCCTCCGTTGGCGCACATCGGATCTTGGGCGCTGCGCCACGTGAAGCCACTGCGCGACGGTGCGGTTTTCCCCCAGTGCCGGAGGGTGGAGCGCCAGGTCGAGAAGAAACCTCTTTAGGTTCTGATGACAAACCCTGGCTCGGCAATCAAGGATCCAGAAGCTCGCAACCAGACACGGTGCCACCCCATAGGCAAACGGAGTCCGACCCGGGTGCAGGACCGGGAAGGCGGCGTTTCGTCCATGTAGCCGAACAGAGCTTCAAGCGTGGATACTCGGAAAACCTACTTAATAACGCTTTACATGACATTTCTTTCGCTGGCGACATCACTAAATTCTCATGCGCTGTGGTGGAGTATAACAGGAAGCTGCAGGGTCGAGCGGACCACGCAACATTCCTGCAAAAGGCCGCTTCCGAGTTCAAACGCGAATTTGTCCCAAGATGGGAACAAGATATCCGCGCCCGGAATACATGGGGGTACGCCACCTCATGCAACACGATGAGCCGGGAGGCTGGAGGTCAGGCAGGCGTGGAAGCTTGCAGGGCCATGGCAGCTCAGGTGTCGAGCCTCGGCAATGCGCTAAACGACGTCGAAAGCAAAACGCTTTCCCTATTCGTATTGTCGTTCAGTCGATATCCCCGGGTGGCGGAATGTCGCAATGGAATGATCCGAATCGCCAGGTTTTTTCGTGAGCAACGCGGAGCGCTTTCGGAGCTCAACGCTCAAAGTCTCGCCCTGCTGGTCAACGGCTTCAGCAAGTGGCCGGAACAGGAGAACTCTCGTGAGGCCACAATAGCAGTTGCCGCTGAGATTCGCCGCCGCGCTCCCGGGCTCTCTGATTTTGGTCCGCAGAGCCTGGCTATCGTGGTGAACGGTTTGAGCAAGTGGCCGGAAGAGGCGGAGTGTCGCGGTGCTATAAGGGCAATCGCCAGCGAGGTCCGTCACCGCGCGGGCCGCCGCGATGTCTGGCTCTCTGACTTTGGTCCGCAGAACCTGGCTACCGTGGTGAACGGTTTGAGCAAGTGGCCGGAAGAGGCGGAGTGTCGCGGTGCGATGAGGGCAATCGCCGTCGAGGTCCGTCGCCGCGCGGGTCGCCGCGATGTCTGCCTCGCTGATTTTGATCCACAGGCGTTGGCGAACCTGGTGAACGGCTTCAGCAAGTGGCCGCAGGACTGCCGAGACGCTATAGTTCAAATCGCCGTCGAGGTGCGTTACCGCGCGGGCCGCCGCGATGTCGGGCTCTCTGATTTTGATCCACAGGCGTTGGCGAACTTGGTAAACGGCTTCAGCAAGTGGCCGCAGGACTGCCGAGACGCTATAGTTCAAATCGCCGACGAGGTCCATCACCGCGGCGACCGGCTCTCCAATTTTACTCCCCAGCACTTGTCGAACCTCGTGAACGGCTTCAGCAGGTGGCCCGAGGGGGCGAAGTGCAACGACGCTATACTTGCAATCGCCGACGAGGTTCGTCGCCGCGCTGGCCGAGCGGACCGGCTCTCCAGTTTTACTCCCCAGCACTTCTCGAGCTTGGTGAACGGCTTCAGCAGGTGGCCGGAAAGGACAGACTGCCGCAGCGCTATAGTTGAAATAGCCGACGAGGTCCGTCGCCGCGCCGACCGGCTGTCTGGGTTTGATCCGCAGGGTCTGGCGAACCTGGTGAACGGTTTCAGCAAGTGGCCTGACGAGACGGGCTGTGGCGACGCCACGCTGGCGATCGCCGGTGAGGTCTGTCGCCGCGCCGACCGGCTTTCTGGGTTTGATCCGCAGGGTCTGGCGAACCTGGTGAACGGTTTCAGCAAGTGGCCTGACGAGACGGGCTGTGGCGACGCCATGCTGGCGATCGCCGATGAGGTCCGTCGCCGCGCCGACCGGCTTTCCGGGTTTGATCCGCAGGGGCTGGCGAACCTGGTGAACGGTTTCAGCAAGTGGCCACAAGAGGAGAACTCACGTCACGCCATCGCTGTGATCGCCGGTGAGGTGCTTCGCCGCGCCGACCGGCTCTCCGATTTTACCTCTCAGCACCTAGCGAATCTGGTGAACGGCTTTAGCAAGTGCCCACAAGAGGAGAACTCACGTCACGCCACCGTTGTAATCGCCGATGAGGTCCTTCGCGCCGACCGGCTGTCTGATTTCACTCCGCAGGGTCTAGCGAACCTGGTGAACGGTTTCAGCAAGTGGCTGCAAGAGCAGGACACTCGCCAAGCCACAGTCGCGATTGCCAACGAGGTCTCTCGCCGTGACAACCGGCTCTTTGAGTTTACTCCGCGGGAACTGGCGATCCTGGTGAACGGCTTTAGCAAGTGGCCGGAAGAGGCGGTGTGCCATGGGGCGATAATCGACATAGCGGGCAAACTCGGCTCGGGAGACCTCCGATTCGGAGCGTTCACCACAACTCAGCTCAGCATGATAGCCAATGCTCTGGGGCGAGGTGTCACGAGGGGAGAGGGCACTGGAGAGATCATAGAGACCGCTCTGCTGAAGAATCGGCTGCACGATCTGGCCCACTACCTGCACTATGCCAGTGATCGCCTGGAGCAGGCCCAGGTTCTGAACATCGGCATGATTTTCAAAGCGCTGGCTAAGGCTCAATTGTTTGACGATCTCGGTTTGCTCGCACGCACGGGGTTAGACCGGCTGACGGAACTGCATCGTGCCCCCGGTTTTGCCGCTGAGAACGACCTCGAAATCATGGGTACTCTCTGCATCGCTCTGCTGCCGCTGGCGCGCAGCCCGCACCTGCGCTGGCACCGGAGGCGGGCTTTAAACTTGCTGAACGACATTCAACCGATCGTCGAGCACAAGATCGAGGGGCATCTCAAAGCAAGCGATGCCGAGCGAGCCCGAGGGCCGTACTCGAGCCGTGGCCCCGCCTTGTCGATCTATCAAACGCTCAAGGCCCGTGCGGTTTTGGCGGCATTGTTCCGCCGGCCCTATGTCGAAGGCAAGAAGTCCGATTTGCGGGTGAGGCAGGAAGAGCTGCAGCGCAAGACTAAGGAGATTTTGGACAAAACGGGCGGCCTCGTCGAAGGCGATCTTTCCAACATGAGCTGGAACCTGATGGCGGAGATCGCGGCGGAGAGTCCGGTCGATGCGCTGGACACGTTCTTGGCGCAGAATGCGGCGACGGTCCAGGCCCAACATCCAGCGTCCGTGTTCGACGTCCATCAAGTGTTGCGAACCATGGCCCACGAGCCCAGACCTCCGCAGGGTGACGCGGGACTTATGCAGTTGTCAGTGGTGGACATGCAGGGCCGGCCAGTGGCCACGGAGCCCGAGACACGCTATTCGATTTTTCATCGCCTGACCTCGGGGGTTTTGCCCGTCGTCGCGGTCCAGCTGCCAGGAAAGCCGAGCGCGTTCATGCTGGCGCGTACGGTCACCGTCGAGGGTGTGCCATACCGCATGGACCTGTTCGGCGGAAGCAAGTTAAAGCCGCCCAAAAAGCCCGTGTCGCAGATCGCCGCCCGCCTTCCAGGTGGGGCGAGGGCAGAGTCTTCCGGGGGAAAGCTGCTGGCGATTCCGTATGCCGAAACGGCGCCGGGCACAGCGTTCGAGCAGCTGTCGCGTGCCTGGGCCCCTTTCAAAGAGGCATACTATTACACTCAGCGCAGGGGTTTTGCCGCGCCGCCGGCAATCAAGGACCTAGGTCCTCGGGACTACGCGCTGGAGGGCGCCTTCAAACTGTCGCTGCTGCCGGACCGTCCTGCCGGCGAGGAGCATCCCTTCAAGCTGGCTGGGCCAGAAGGCCCGATCGCCTTGCGGCCGCATGATGGTTGCGGTTTCATCAAGGCCTCGCTGGCCAACCGTATGCCAGCTGTAAATCGCGCCCGCCGACAGGAAGGTCCTGATCGGGTGCCTGCCTTTGGTGAGGGAAGAAGAATGTCCGTTCCCGCATCGGCGCTGCAACACTATCCCCGAAGCGAGCCGGTGACCGATGAGGCGCGGGAGAAGGCCAAAACCTGGCTCGAGAGCAGACAAGGGCGAGAGTTGACGTCTGAAGAGTTGTTTCGCACCGTGACGGCCGGACACATCGACGGTCCCGGCGCAGTTGCCGTACCGTCCAGCGATGACTGTCTCCATGTGCCGACGCTCAAGAGCGAGACGTTGATGGCGGCGAGCGGCGTGCTGATCGGGCGCTCGCCCTACGACAAGCCCAATCTGCGCCCGTTTGCCGCCGAGCGAGTCAAGTCGGCCGTTAAGGGCGACCCGACCGCTGTGTTCCTCGAAAACTGCACAGCCATCCAATACAGCTTCAATGTCGCCCAGAAGTCGGGGAAGGAACTGGCGGGCGACGATCCGACTTTTTTTGCCAAAGGCATTCTGATGGTTGTGCCGGATAAGATGTGGCCGGCCGGCTACGCCGACCGTGGGCTGGTGATGTCTGCCGAGGACGTCAAATGCCATTCGAGCTGGACCTCGAGCAAGGACCGCGCCAAGGTGGACACGCCGCTCGAGTGCGTCGGCATCCTGCAGGCTACCGAGGTGTTCGCTCCGGGCTCGTTGGTTGCCGTCCCGATCGGTGAACAGAAAAAACTTGACGGGGATTTCGACGGGGACACCGTCGTCATCGTCGGCGACCGGCCGCAGCTTTATGAGCATGTGCGCCAGTTCGATCGCAAGGAGCAAGCTCTCGGACTTCCGTCGCTGAAGCCGCCAAAGTCGCATACCCCGGCGCTTGAGGGCGACAATTACCAGTTCGGTCGCGCCCGCCAGATCCTCGCCGCCACGCAGGATGTCCTGGAAACCTATAGCTGCCTGCAGCGAAACTTTCTGGCTCAATCCCATGAAGCACAACGCTGGTTTGCCGAGCGTGCTGTCTTTGGCACCTATGAGGGCGTTCACCACGAGCTCAGGCGAGAGATCCGTCAGCTGTTGGGCCAGGAAGAGGTGAGTAGCCAGGATATCCAGAACACGTTTGCGAGAGCGAGGAGCGAGATTGAGGTCGCCAAACATCTGGTTGCTCGCGAAATGGCCGAGTTGCTCGTCGACGACCTAGCGGCATGGGCAGTGAAGCCGAATGAGCAACCCCTGCCCGAAACAATCGAAAGCTCGAACGCCGCAAACCCGAGCCTCAGCGCAAGGCTCTGCAATCTTTTCCCGGATCTGGCGGAGACCTATCCGGCAACGCCTCAGCCACGAGACCGCATCCAGCTTTTACTCGACCACTATCCTCCCCGCATCGATCCCCGCCCGGATGGTTACAATGCGGACGACCTCGTAAAAAGCGCAAACAACTTGCTGAGCCTCGGCATCAAGGTCGGCACTGATGCCTATAAATCCGATACTGGCGCCAACCTCTTTTTCCAGAAGAGCAGTCACCTTCAGCGGCTCCTCTACGAGACGCCGGGCTTGAAGTCCGTGCCCTACGTCAAGGGCGTGGCGGCGACCCTCGCCCACGGAAGGTTTGATGTCGATGCGACCTTGGAGGATCTGAGGGACAACCCCACTCTGGCGGCTTCAATCATGGAGACCTCGATCAAACTCGCTGCGGAGCAGGGCATTTTGCGCAAACCCTCCGGCCTCCGGCCCGCCGCCGACGATGCTGACATGATCACGCTGACCCGCGAGGAGGCCTCAGAACGCGCCCAAAATGAGGCTGACCGAGCTATAGCGGAAGAGAGGAAAATCACCGCAGCGGCACGCGAGATTGCCGGAATCCTTGCGGAAGCCGGCATCGAAGTGAAGATGCCCCATCTGGAGCGCCGCTTGAAATCGCATGCCTCCATGACAGATCAGCTCACCGGCATGAGCATCCCGCCCGGCAGCGCCCCACAGCTCTTCAGCAACGCCGTACGCCACGTCTTAGAAATTCCTGACAAGGATTTTACACGTGCCTTCAAGAAAGCCATGCTGGCCTTTGAGGAGCGGGACTACACCGAACGCCAGACAACCAACTGGTTCAGAATGCGCAGTCCGACTTTCGTCGGCATCAAGACAGTCCTCACCACGGCGGAAGCTTATCGCTTCGAAGTGGAGTTCCACACGCCAGGCAGCTATCAAGCCAAGCTTGCCAATCACGACACCTATAAAATTCTCGGCAGGCTGCGGCGGCAATCAAGCGAGGATGCTTTGGAGCAACCTAAGGCCGAGAAACTGGTGCAGCGGACGAGAGAGGTCTGCACACAGATTGCGATCCCCGACGGCGCCCTGGGCATACACCACTGGGGAGCCGAAGGAGATCGTAAGGGCGGCGCCGCTGCGGCATTTGGATTGCGAGCTTTCGAACAATCAAGAATGCCCGAGATCGCCAGGTCAACGGAGGCAAGCGAGATTATCGCGGCCCTCGGCGTGCGGCCGATCGTGCTTGTCGGCATGCCGAGCGCCGGAAAATCCACCATTGGCCCGGCCATCGCCGAGCGACTGCGGCTGCCCTTCATCGATACCGACCAAAAAATCCAAAAAGATGCCGGTAAAGAGATACCGCAGATTTTCGATACCCATGGCGAGGAGTGGTTCAGGGAGCTCGAAGCGAGGGTAATCGCGCGTGTGCTCAATGAAGGGCCCGCGGTGATCGCGACTGGTGGCGGCTCGATCATGCATGAGCCGACCCGGCGTCTCGTCGGGGAGAAAGCCGTCTCGATCTGGCTCAACACCGACTTCGACGTGATCCAACATCGCCTTAGGAAAGGTATCAACCGCCCGCTGCTGCAAGGCCCCGACCGGGATCAGACAATCAGCCGACTGATGCGCGAGCGCACGCCGCTTTATGCACAAGCCGATATCACGTTCGTGCCGCCCCGCAAACAAGACAAAAAGAATGCGGATCCCTGCGTGAAGGCGCTGCACGCCTATCTTCGCGGCGAAGCGGCCGCCACTCAGTCAGCCTCCAATACCAACGAGCTTGTTGGCTGACTCACTTGAGATTCCCACAGCGGAAAAGGTCTAATTCGCTGCCCTGGTAGGTGGTGGTTTGAGCGAGCTCCGGCTTATCCGCAGCAGGTTATGCCAACCAACCTCGCGCTCGGGTACCTCGAGCGCATCCTATGTGCTCGACGAGATCGTCCAACTGCCCGCAAGGCCAAGGCTGCCAAGCGCCTGCCGACCCGGTTGCTGAAGAAGCGGGGCTGCGGGCCCAGGCGCATGACCACCGACAAATTGCGGGCGCGGCAAAGACCCAGATGCCGCAAGTCGAGCATCGCTGGCACAAGGGGCTGACGATCGCGTTGAGCATTCGCATGTGCCGCTGCGAAAACGGGAACGAACCGTGCAGGGCTTCCGATCCACCGGTTTGCAACGGTTCGTGTCGCACTTCCCAGCCTCGCGAATCGAAGCATATCGCGGCCGTCGCCACTGCGCGCAAGCCGAGAAGGCGGAAGCTGCATACACAGCAGCGACTTCCCGATGGCGGACTCGGCCCGGCACCAAGCGGAAGAAATACGGCGCGATGCCTCCCCGAAAAGCGGAACGCCGAAGCCGCCGACTTCGATGACAAAAAAGCCCCAGCTCAGTGAGACCCATTGCTCCTCAAGGCTCGCCGATTCACGCTGCGCGTTTCGGTGCTTGGGTCTGTTTGAGCTAGCCGTCTCGGCAGGCAATGCCGAAGCTGTCGCAGGTTAGCGCGAACGCCGCTTTGGCCTTATCCTCAACAAAACAAAACCGCGTGCCTATCTCGAGGCGATCGCTCCACCAATCAGCACTGCTTTCTTTTGCGACGCGAGAGGCTTCGCCCCGTACAAATCCAATTGTCTTCCGGCAGCAAGAACGATCAGGCAATTTTCCTTTGGCATAATGGCCGTCCTCGTTAGGACGCCGCGATAGGAACGAAGAAAGGGCCGCCTGTCGGCGACCCTGAAGTCTGCACAAGGCGGATAAAAACCAGATGATCAAATTCACCCCCTGTGCCGGCCCGAGGATAGAAGCAGCGGGTTTCAGGAATATTTCGTATAGGTGATGAAAATATCCACTAGCCGCGGTTGTCCGCGCGACCACCATCCGATGTGCCGGTCTGCTTCCGCCGTCCGTTCCTTCACCCGTTAAAGCAGCGGGCAAGCCTCCCTGGCTTTCGAAAGGGAGAAGAAGGTTGAAGCGAAGGCTGAAACGCGGAGCCAGGGAGAAGGCGCGCGAGCGGCGCCAACAGGCAGTCGTGAAGGCGCAAGCAGCACTCGAGAAATCCGAGCGGGAGCATGATCAAGTGGCGAGCACCATCGAAGCCGAACGCGCGATGGTCGAAAATCGCTCTCAAGCCGAAGAGGCTCGTTGAGAGAAGCCGAAGGAGAAGCTGGAGGGGCTGTACGCCGGGCTCGGGAATGGGAACGAGTCTTCAGGTCCGACGGAAACCGGGGCCCCAAATCCGCGGAGGAACGATTCAACAAAGCGTGAGTTCGCTTTCAAACAAGAACGATAGGCGGTTACGGCCATGCCACGATCCGTTGAGGAGTTAAGGCGCGAGTCCGAGCGGAGCCGGGCGCAGCTTGCAGCGACCGTCGATCGGTTGAGGGCGCAGATCACCGACACCACAGAAGACCTCCGCCACAAGGTCTCGCCCCAAGCCATCAAGTCGGAAGCCTCCGAGTTCGTCAGTCGCAAAACCCAGGGCTGGCTCGACACGCTCAAGCAGCTAGCCATGGAAAACCCGATGCAGGCGATCGCGGCTGGGACCGCGGTTGCGGTGCCCGCCCTGCGGCTGGCACGGGGCTTCCCGCTTCCCCTCTTAATGATCGGCGCAGGCCTCGCTCTAACTTCGAAGACCGTGCGGACCCGCACAGCGGAGGCAGCGGCTCCGACGGTCGAAACGGTCAAGGAAATGGCGGCGGATGCTGCCGAGCGTGTCCAGTTCCTTGGCGAGCAGACAGGGCGCAGGCCACCGACATGGCGGACGAGGCTCAAGCCGGAGCGGCCGGAATGGCCGACGACCTGAAGGATCGGGCGGCGCGGACCACGGACAAGTGAAGGCCGGCATAGATGCCGCCGCGGAAACCGCCAAAGACAAGATCGAGCAAATTGGCTCGACCGTTCGCGACAAGGCTACCGCGGCCCCGGAAACCGCCCGGCAGACGATCCGTGACAACGCCGCCCTGATCGCTGGCCTCGGAGTTGCGATCGGCGCAATCATCGCAGCGTCCCTTCCTGACACCAAGGCGGAAGCTGCCGCAGTCGGTAAGGCAAGCGATAGTGCCAAGCGCGCTGCCGGTAAGGCCGCCCAGTCCGGATTCGAGACAGCCAAGGATGCCGCGCTGTCGGCGGCCGATGCTGCCGCAAAGAGCGTGTCCCAGGCGGATCTCGGCAAACACGCCAGTCGCATGACCCAGGATATGTCCGAAACATTGAAGGAAGCGGCCGGCGACATCGTAACGGCGGCGTTCAATCCTTCTCGAACCGAAGAGAAATCCTCATGAGCGAATTTGATACCCAAATCGGGCAAGCCGCTTCTCAGGGACAGGACGAGACTTCCTCGCAAACGCTGTGGGCTCGCGCTCAGGTAGGCGGATCTGGCGTGGACGGTCTTCTGAGCAGCGGGCTCGGAGAGCTCCTCGAACGATTCAAGCAGAACGGCCAAGCGGATGCCGCCCAATCTTGGATCAACGACGGGCCGAACAAGGACATCTCGCCGCCTCAGCTCAAGCAAGCGATTGGGACGGACATCTTTGCTGCGCTGGAGCAGCAGACCGGCCTTCCGCAGGAAGAGCTGCTGGCGAGGCTATCGCGTGAGCTTCCGGCGGCCGTGGACAAGTATACGCCCGGCGGCTGCCTGCCGGACCGGAATGCGTAACCTTTTAAGAATCGCGAGGAGCCCAAGGATGAGTGTGATATGGACGATAATTATCGGCTTTGCCGCGGGGGTCGTTGCCAAGTTCATCATGCCTGGCGACAACGAGCCGTCGGGATTTATCCTCACCACCGTCCTGGGCATCGTCGGGGCATTCGTTGCAACTTTTCTTGGGCAGTCGCTCGAATGGTACCGCCCTGGGGAGGGAGCCGGTCTCGTCGGCGCGATCGTCGGGGCTATCATCGTGTTGCTGATTTACGGGTTCGTCGCCGGAAGGCGTAGGACGATTTGAGCAACTCTGCCGCACGTTTTCGGCATCCAGACGATTGTTCCGCATGCATGGGAAAGTGGACGCGTTGATTGTAGGTGCGGGCCCTGGCGGGCTCATGGCAGCAATCTACCTTGCGAGGTTCAAACGAAAGGTCGTGATCATCGACGCGAACGCCAGCCGCGCAGCCTTGATTCCCGAGAGCCATAACTTGCCTGCATTCACACACGGAATATCGGGTGTCGAACTGCTCGCGCGCATGAAGGAGCAGGTGGCGGCGCTCGGCGTTCAACTGGTCGAGGGCACAGTAGATACCCTCTCGGGAGAGACGGGCGGCTTCGTTGCCTCTGTGCGTGGCACAAACATCCGGGCGTCCAAAGTCGTGCTCGCGACTGGGATCGTCGATCGGCATCCCCCCATGAAGGACTGGGTGAGTGCCGTCGCGCAGAGCCTGCTCCGCTACTGTCCGATATGTGACGGCTTCGAGGCGCGTGGCAAGAGGATAGGAGTTGTCGGGCCGCTGGATCACGCGATCGGCAAGGCGCGGTTTCTTCGCGGCTTCACGGCGGATGTCGTGCTCATTCCAATCGACGACTTACAGGAGGGCTCGATGGTGGCGAAGACGGACGAGGCAGAGGTGCAAACCACCGCAGCCTTGGCGCGCCTTGAAAAGCGTGACCGCCAAATCGTTGCGCGGTTGGTCGACGGTTCTTCGGCTGAGTTTGACGCGATCTACGCCGCGATGGGGAGCGAGGTTCGTTCCGAGCTTTCGCTCGCGTTGGGAGCGGATCATACGGCTGAAGGTTTTTTGAAGGTAGATCAGAAGCAGCAAAGCACGATCAGCGGTCTCTACGGGGTCGGCGACGTCGTCAGCGACTTGCACCAGATATCCGTCGCCTTCGGGCACGCCGCTGTCGCGGCCTGCCACATCCACAATAAGCTGCCGCTGAACTATGCGTAGAGGTGCGCGCACCCCATCCGGTTGCCAGCCGTTCTGCAGCGAAACGGCGCCTACGTGCGGCGCCGTCTAGCCGCAGCCGGCAAATACTATTCCGCCTGTTCGAGTGCGGTCGGCATTCTTGCCACCGACATCAGCGATCGGGAGACCTGGTTGAGTAGCTGATCCGAATTCTCTTCTTCAGCCAGCGACTTCGACAACAGTGCGACGACAGCGCTGTGACGAAGTTGTTGGGCGAGGTTCTTTGCCGTCGTGTAAGCCGAGATCTCATAATGCTCCACACGCTGCGCCGCTCCAATCAGCGCGAGGTCGGCGGCCGCGTCCTCCTTTTTTTCGCCTTCGGCGATGATCTGTTGGCCTTCCTCGACAAGCCCCATCATGCCCTTGCAAGGTTTCGCGCGCGCGGTCTTGCCCCAGCAACTCGAAGCACTGATTGATGCGCTCCACCTGGTGTTCGGTCTCGACGAGATGCTGCTCAAACAGCTCAATCGCCTGCAAGGGCTCTCTAAGGGCTCTCTGGGAATCGGTGTCCTTTGCTCTGATCGCAGCGCCTCAGTTCGGGGCGAGAGCAAGTAGAAGTCGTCGGGCCGTGTGACTACCCGCCAATCGCGAATGATGCCGTCGAACTCGATGCCGACCAGACGGGCTTCCGAGCAGATTTCTGCAAGAATTTGGTCGGGCCGTGTGGCGAGGCGCTTTTCCGGTTCAGACAATATGGTGGAGACGCGCCCGGGACATGCCTGAACGTCGTCCGGGACTGCTCCGAGAAGGTGGTCATCGAGGTACCGGGCGAGAACGTCATGCGGTTGACGGGCGCGCCTCCAGATCCATCTGAAGCGCTGCTGCCGGCATTGTCGGCAGTGTTAGCATCCGCTCGTTCCACTTCTGCGGCCCAAAGGCGTCATTGAGCAGCTTCTTCGCCGGCACCCAATGAGCTGCAAGTATGACATGCGCCGAGCGAATCTCCTCTGAACCAATCCGAACGCCGCATACACCGCCCTCTTGAAGAATCAACGAGGTGACGGCCGCGCCCCGATCGACAACTCCGCCGCGCACGCGAATGCTTTGGGCGACCGGATTAGCCATGACCTCCGTCATTCCGCCCGAGAATGCAGCAAGACCAGAACTTGCGCGTGCACTGTTCGCCGCTGGGCACGTCGAGGTTATGGTCAGGGCTCTTCAAAAGAGGCTCAATCTTGACTAGCGCGAACTGGCTTCGGGAGCACAAAAGGCCCAACTGTCCTCACTGGCGGGCTCCTGCACGCGGTTGTGATGAGCATTGAGGAAGCCGTGTGATGTAGTTCACAAGCGGCAGGTATCACCAGGGATAGCGTGCGCGCCTCAACTGGAGGGAAGCGCCATGCAATTTAATTGGACAACCTCTCGAATGCTCGCTCTGACGGCCGTTGTTTTGGTGGCGGCTGGCACCACTATGGCAATCGGTACTCCTCGCGCACTCTTTGAGCCGACTTTGGGACAAGATTGGCAATGCAGCCGAACCATGCTGCTCGTGACCAGTTGTTCACACAGCGCAAAACCAGGGTGAGCCGGCCGCTCCCCTGTGCCGTTCCTGATCGGAACTGTATCGCCAATGTGCGGAAGCGAACAGAACAGCCGTTTGACCTGTGAGTAAGCTCGCGCTCGCTTGGCCTTCTAAGGTTCAAGCGCCTCCAGCGGCCCCGGCCTCCGCGACCCCAAAAGCCCCATGGCCAGGGCCGTCTTTAAGGCTACCGATGGCCCATGCCGCCGATGGACCCTTCGACATTCAAATGGAAATTTCCGAACCTCGGCGCCGAGCCGGCCACAGACGCCTCAAACGAACCGCGGCTCGATGTCCGACAGCCGCATGTCGTCGGGCCAGCGATCGACCGGAAGCGCCACGCTATGGCTGCACCAGTCCTCTACGGCCGCCTTAAGAAAGCTCTGCAAGCCGTAGGAAGTTTGCGAACAGTACGTCCCCTTGTGGGGTGAGTATCGACTCCGGATGGAACTGCACGCCATATGTTGGTTGATCGCGATGGGCGAGGGCCATGAGTTCCCCATCATCCGAGAGTGCTGTCACCGTCAGGTGACGGGCAGATGACGGATCCAATTCGACGATAAGCGAATGGTAGCGCCCCACGCAAAGTGGAGACGGTAGTTCTTTGAACAGCCCGCCGCCTTCATGTGTGACATACGAGGGCCGACCATGCATAGGATGACGTGCGCGCGTTACGCGTGCGCCGAACACGGTCCCAATGCACTGGTGTCCGAGACAAATGCCGAGAATTGGCACCTGACCCGAAAGTTCACGAACGACGGCTGTCGATATTCCAGCCTCAATTGGAGTGCACGGACCGGGGGAGATGACAACCGCGCGGGGCCTGAGGTCAGCAAGTTCGCTCACATCCATCGCGTCGTTCCGGACGACACGTGTTGCTGCACCAAGCTTCCGAAAATACCGCGCAATGTTGAAGACGAAAGAGTCGTAGTTGTCGATAATGACAATCAAGATGCACCGGAGTCTTCAGCAATGAATGCGCGAAAAATGCGCTCTGCTTTTGCAAGGCTCTCCTCATATTCGGCGGCCGGATCGGACATTGCCGTTATCCCGGCGCCTGCATGGAAGACGGCCTGGCCGTCGTCGATCGTTACGGTGCGAATGGCAATATTTACATCCATATGTCCATTGAATCCTATGTAGCCTATGGCCCCGCAATACACCTCTCGCGCCACACGCTCGATATCCAGGATAATTTCCATCGAGCGTACCTTGGGAGCTCCGGTAACTGAGCCGCCGGGAAAGCAGGCCCTAAGTAGGCCCACGGCATCCTCTCCGTGTGCTAGCTCACCCGTAACGACGGACACGAGATGGTGCACCGAGGCATAGGACTCGAGATTGCATAAGGACGGGACGTGGACTGATTCAGGCGTGCAAACGCGCGAGAGATCATTGCGCAGGAGGTCGACGATCATGGTGTTCTCGGCGCGGTCTTTCTCCGAATCTACCAGCGTCTCAGCGCGACGCCGGTCTTCCTCGCAATCAGCAGAACGCGCCACCGTCCCCTTGATAGGTCGCGTTTCGACCTGTCGCCCGTCAAGCTTTAGGAAACGCTCGGGCGAGCTCGATGCAATGGTGAGCTTGCCATACCGAAGAAGGGCGGCAAAGGGAGCCGGATTCATTTTCCGCAGCTGACAATAGAAGGCTATCGGATCGAACGAGTTCGCCAGGCGAGCGCTGAAGCGCTGCGCAATGTTGACCTGGAAGGCGTCACCCGACAGAATGAGATCAATCACGCGTTGTACCGCCGCGATGTATCCCTGGCGACTGAAGTTTGAATGCCATGAGCCGGCCTGGCCTGGTGTAAAATCAGGAGGGGGGCTGAGACTGTAACCAGCCCAACAAATTCTTCGGCTCTTCGGCGAGCTCTCTCACGCCGGCGAACCGGATCCTGCTCCGGCCACCCGGTAGAAAGGACCCAGCATCTGTCATGGCGGTGATCGAAGCTTATCACGACGTCGTAAAGATGTAGGAGGGCCTGAGGCAAGCGATGCCCCCCGATGCTCGGCACCGGCAATCGCTCCAGCGTCCTGTTCAGCTCGTATCCAAAAAAGCCGGCGGCGCCGCCCTGGAATGCCGGGAGATCGGCGCGATGCATTTGCGGATAGTTGGCTAGCATAGCGCGAAGTGCCGCCCACGGATCGCCCACAATGGACTCTCCGTTGCAAATACCTCTCCCGTCCGCGATTATATAAGTGCTGAAGGGATCGCACGTCACATACGAGTACTGCCCGAGCACCGCGTGTCTCGATGCGCTATCCAGGAACGTGAGGTGCCTCCGATGCGAGAGGCGTCGCATGGCTGTGACGGGCTCAATCCACTGCAGTTCCAATACATGCATTAGTCTGTCGCTCAGCGATACATGGCTGATTGTAATCCCGCCCGGCGAAGGCGAGCCTCACGGGCACCCAAAAACCCCTACGTGCCTGCCAGGTTAATTACGCCCGCGGGTAGGGCCTGCCAAATGGCTCCGCATCTGTTGACATGCTGTAATCGGCCGCAAGACGTAGCTCTCGGAGCGGTCTGACCTGCCGGATCGACTCCTGATAAAGCTCGTGCGCTTTATAGGCTTCGAGTTCGACTTCGTCGTCGAATTCACCGTAGACGATCACGTCAATTTCGTTGCCAAGCCGGTCACTCTTGCGGTTGCGAGCGACCTCAAGCCGGCGTGCATGCGGGATTTTGGCGAGAACGGAAAGGCCGTCGACTATTTTGTCGACATGTGCCTTATCTTTTGCGGTGAAGAATACGATGTGTCGAATCATAGATGACCGTCGGTAATCGCGAACATTGCGGTTTGACTTCGCCCAAAGCGACAGAAGCCTCATCGCAAAGTCTGCAAGGCTCGGGCAGCCGCTCAGATGCCACTGCACGGCAGGCTCCCTGCACGATCGCGCTGGCGGGTGTTTAGCTCGATTCTTCCTCCGCCATTACGCAAGGTAGACAATCTCTGAGACGAATTTCTGCATCGAAGTAAGGAACCGCCTGATCATCAGTCGCTAGGACAACTTTCAGTAGATGCTTCCGTCGACGGTCATTAGCTTCGCGCGGATCTCGTGCATGAAACGGTCTCACTTGCAGGATCGCCGCATAAGAACTGCAGCAAAATGCGCTCTTTCGTTGAATACAGGCTGGGTCATAAAACAGAAGGGGGAATGCCGCCGCCAGCCCCTGAAGCGTTGACATCGACACGTGACTTCAAGGTTGAATCCGCTCTTCGGCTGATCACCGCAGAGAGATCGATCGTGAAACTCTTTCATCGCGGAACGTGGCGATAGTCTCAGCCATACATGGCGCCTGGGAGGAGCTTATCGTTTCGGCGCTGCTCGTCGCGAAGCAACGAAGAAAGGTAGTACCTGGTGCACATGCTTGCCTGGAGGCGCTTTCAGCGCGCAGCTGCATCGCACCGGAAGCTGCGCTCCCTTCCGGAAAGTCGCTGAAATGCTGCTCCGCCTTCGCCGAAGTTTTGGCAAAATGGCCGCCCCAGGTGCCGCGGTTCTGATCGAGCACTCTTAGACTGCCTTCACTTGAACCGCGTCGCTTGCGCGCGCGTGAAAGCCCAACGCGCTAGTACTTCGGTGGATGCGATCGCCCAGGGAAGCGCGGCTGCCATTTGCTTGATCAACATCAATAGATGTAATTCGATGGTCTATCCTTAAGCAAAGCCTAGCGGAGGCAAGTCATGCGCAATCTGCTGTTTGTCGCTGCTAGCACTTCCCATGCTAGTTGGCTTTGTCTCGCCTTCGAGTGTACGTCCTACGACCCGCTTGGCAGGACGCTCATTGTCTGCAAAGATCGTATCTGGGGTATCCTGGCAACTGCCAGTTCTCGTCATTTTGTCAGTGCATGGCCACTGCATCGGGCACGGACGCCTATTGCGGTATCGACCTGACCTACGCATTAGCGCGGCGGTAGAACGATCGCGCTGACAACCAGTACAAGACGCCACGAAAAGACGCACAAGGGGAATGCGGGGGTGTTGTTACGAAAAATCGTGTCTTCGACGAATAGTAGTAGTGGTCTTTGAACGTGTGCAGCAGAAGCTGCTGACCCCGCAATGGCGGCCGCCGTTAGGTTGCGACCGCACTACTGCGTCTTAACCCTGCTTAGCCCTTTTTGCATCGCATGACTTGGCTGGCCGTGTCAAACCGTCGACTCTTCGATGGCCTGACGCTTGGGCTGCCATGGCTGCTGCGAATTGAGCAGCAAGCGGAGGCAAGCGCACCGGCGCCTCAGGTCAGCGACGCCTCTAAGCGGCTCGCCTGACAAGTCTGTACGCCCGGGTTATCCACACGCCATCGAATTAGCGGCGGCAGACGCGCGTCTGCATAGCTTTCACGGTCTGCTGCGCTGGAAAGCACTCCCATGCTTGCATTTGACGAAGGCGGGGGCGGTCACTCCGAGCTCGTTTGAAGGATTTCATCGCGGAATTACGCCCAAACGCAATTTCGGCCGACAGGCAGGGGTTCATCGAACCAATCGATCGCGATATGCCGCTACAACAGAGGGTGAGCGCGAGGCCTGTTTCGGGAGCTGGAAAATGCCAAGTATCCTGGAGAAGGGATTGGAGCAGGGCATGGTACGCAATTTCTATCAGCTCCGTATGGGGAAGTATGCCGGAGCGTTGATTCAGCGCAGCAGGTGTGAGCGGCAACAAATCCTCTGGCTGCAGTTGAACTTGATGAGGCTCGGAAACGAACTCGCTCGGGTAGAGTATTGCCTCCGGGGCAGAGCCAGCCAGTCCGACATGCAGGAGATGCGGTTAAGACAACGCCGCACGCAAATTGCGTCAGAATGATCGCATCGGCGCGCCCTGAGGCCCAGCGTGACGCAAGGCGCTTCCAAATGACAATTTGAATGGGGGAGTTCTTGCTTGATGGTCGGGCGACCATTGGATTTTTTATGCACGCGTCTGCTACTTTGGAGACGTATGTTTCCCTTTCATGGTTGACAGTTTTCACTCGTCCGCCATAGAAAAAGGGTGGTCCCCCGGGGATGCGCGCAATACTCAACGGCTTCGGTCGCAAGAATCGGATTACCGTTCGCCTAGCTTATTCGGTGACGCGGGAACCTCGGAGGGCCGTGGCTTCAAAATCGTAGGCGACCAGGTGAGATCAAATCAGTATCGCTTCGAGCTGCGAAATCGACCTGAGGCCATCTGACGGAACGGATCGAAAATGAGCCACGCTTCGGAAGTGTCAGTTGAGCGGATCACGATTCCAATCCTGCAGCGGTGGAAGCAGGAGCGGCGGCGTGTCGCCATGACCACCGCCTACGATGCGGTTACGGCAGGCATCGCTGACCCCATCGTCGACATCATTCTTGTCGGCGACAGTGTTGGCAATGTCTGCCTCGGATTCGACAACACGTTGCCAGTCAGCATGGCGATGATGAATCATCATCTCGAAGCTGTTGCGCGCACAAGGCCCCGTGCCCTGCTCGTGGCCGATATGCCGTTTCTTAGCTTTCACCTTAGTCCGGAGGAGACGATACGCAACGCCGGAGGGTTCCTGCAGCGAGGCGCAGATGCAGTGAAACTCGAGGGCGGAGCCAAGCGCGTGGAGATGGTGCGTGCCCTGGTCGATTGCGAAATTCCCGTCATGGGCCATCTCGGCCTCACCCCGCAGAGCGTCAATATCATGGGCGGATTCAAGGTGCAGGGCCGGAAAGCCGATGACGCTTTGCGGCTGCTTGATGACGCTCACCGTCTGCAGGAGGCCGGATGCTTCGCGTTGGTGCTTGAAGGCATTCCGGCCGAGCTAGCCCAGCGAGCGACCGAATCGCTGTCGATACCAACTATTGGAATCGGCGCGGGTCCCGGGTGCTCGGGCCAAGTGCTCGTATTCCATGACGTGCTGGGGCTGACCGAAGGTCATCGGCCCAAATTCGTTCGCGCCTATGCTGATGGTTTTCAGCTGTTGCAGGAGGCGCTGTCGCGCTGGGCTACCGATGTCCGCAGTGGAGCGTTCCCGGCGCCGCAAGAGTCCTATCGGCTTCCTGAAAGCCTGGGTAACATCATCGCAAACTGGGCTCCTCCCAACCCAACCTGATGTAAGGTGCTACGATGCAGACGATTACGACGGTCGCTGAGCTTCGTCGTGAGCTCGCGAAGGCTTGCAGCGCGGGCAAACGCGTCGGGCTCGTGCCGACAATGGGCTATTTGCACGATGGCCATCTGGCCCTGGTCAAGGCGAGCCGAGCGCAATGCGACGTCACCGTCGTTAGCATCTTCGTCAATCCGACTCAGTTCGGACCAAACGAGGATCTCAGCAGCTATCCTCGCGATTTCCTGCGCGATGAAAAATTGTGCCGCGATGCCGGTGTTGCGATTGTCTTCGCGCCGGGTGCACAGGAAGTCTACCCGGCTCAATTCGAGACCTTCGTCGAACCGGGCGAATTGGCGAAGCCACTATGCGGGGCTTTCAGGCGTGGGCATTTTCGCGGCGTCGCAACCGTCGTATGCAAGCTGTTCAACATGGTGCATCCGGACGTCGTGTTTTTCGGGCAAAAGGATTTTCAGCAATGCGCGGTCGTGCGTCGCATGGCAACTGATCTCAATCTTCCCATCGAGATCGTCACCGTGCCAACCGTTCGGGAACCGGACGGGCTCGCGATGAGCAGTCGCAATCGGTATCTCAGCGAGGAAGAACGTCGGCGAGCCGTTGCCATCAGTCGTGGGCTGTTCGCCGCGGCGGATGAGTTCCGCTCAGGAGTGCGGGAGGTGGACAAGCTGATTGCGATCGCCGAGCGACATCTTGAGACAGTTGATCGGCTGCAATACCTTGAACTTTGTCGATGGTGATACGCTCAAGCGCGCCGCGAGTCCGCTGCGGCTTCCGGCGGCGCTCTGTGCCGCAGCCTACGTCGGTTCGACCCGGCTGATCGACAACGTACTGCTCGCGTTGCCAACTCTGTAGCGCAATTCAGAACCAAATCGATAAACTGTTTTCTTTTTATCCGTTTCGCCGGCGTCGTCGGTGTAACCCTGGGAGTTCCGACGCAGCCGCCCCTCGCGCTTCGCCGCGGCAAGATTTATCGCCGGGGTAGGGCGAAGTGGTCGAAACTAATGCGCACGTAGCCCGCGTCGACCAGGGCTTCCGCGATTCCGACTGAAAATGACGCACGACTTCTGGGGCAGGGCGTATTCGCCGATCTTGCACTGCTGCTTCTTGAAGGAGGGAATATGCGCGTAACCGAACACCGGACAAGCGATCCGGACGGAGTTCGATGCATTTGGCCACCGTGTCTAGCACTACAGTTGCAATTTTCGGGGTGGTTCTGACTCTATGGGCGACCATGATTCGGGATTTGATGATTGGTGGAGCGTCGGTCGAAGATACGCAACGCTGTGGGCTTCTTTGTTGCGACAGGCCAAGCAACGGATTCGTCCGCTGTTTACGGAGGAGCGGGTCGCGATCTCGGCGGGGCAGTTTCTCGATGGACGTTGGGGCAACGAGCCGCGCATCCCTCCCGCACACGGAGAAGCATCAATGCCGGTCCATGTGCACGGCCAATTCGATGAAGAAGTCGTCAATCGCGAGCCGTGGCGGGGGCGTTGACAAAGACCATGAGTCTAGCAGGCACATAAGCCTCTGCGTGCCTTCCATGATCAAAGTGTTTATGTCGGCGTCTACACCGCGATGTCGGTTGCCACAAGCTTTGGCAGGCTACGCAAGCCTAGAGTAACCGGGTTGCAAGCCCATCGCCTCGCATTGAGACCGATTGCGATCGGCAGATGGAATTTCATCTCGTTGTCAGCTTTGCGACTGAGCCATATTGATTTGTCGCGGATATGACTACAGAAGGCGAGGCCGCGTTGGCGCGCTGAAGGGCGCCACGGAATCGTAATACGCGGTCTCGAGGCGCACTCGGGTGCTTCGTGCTCCTTCAGTGCGCGACCGCGCTCATCAATCAGCAAGTAACAAGCTTGTTGAGAGCCCCCAACGCTCCATGCCTAGCCGGCACACTTGCCCGATCGTATCGAGTTCGGATCGAGACGTCACGTGCGTTTTCGCGGTGGCATCGTATTTGCAATCAAAGATGTCGTCGCGGATCGAACTAGAAGAGTGACGATCGACGCGATCCGATATCACGCGCTGAACCGTCCGGCATGGCGGATTGCGCCAACAAACGATGTCCTCTCGACCGCCGAACCTGCGCACTCTCTGTCGCTCGGGAGTCCGTCGCTGGTACAGCGCCCGCGAGTCGTCTATCAATAAGGTCCCTGTCATGGCGTCTGCTGGTCAACCATCCTCTCGGTTAGCAACGCGTCTTGCATTCTTCGTTCCCGGGTTTGGCTTCGGGGCCTGGGCCCCGCTCGTACCATTTGCGAAAGACCGGCTGGCGGCCGATGACGGCGTGCTTGGCCTACTACTGCTCTGCCTGGGTGCTGGATCCATCATCGCGATGCTTCTGACAAGTGTTTTGAGCGCCCGCTACGGCGTCAGGCTGATCATTCTTGTGGGTGGGCTTAGTCTCGCGATCATCCTGCCGTGCCTCACGACAGCTAGCAAGTTGGCGCTCGGCGTCGCGCTATTCGCCTTAGGCGCCTCGATAGGCTCGATTAGCGTGGCCGCGAACATTCATGCGATCGAGGTGGAGCGCACGGCGGAGTGCCCGCTGATGTCCAGCTTCCACGCTCAATTCAGCATCGGGGGACTTGTGGGGTCTGCAGCCATGACCGCTTTTCTCTCGCTGCAGATTGACGCATTTGTTTCGACTGTGGTCTGCTCGGGATTGATAGTGATCGCGATCATGCTGGCGTGGCCGCGATTGGTACCAACGGCGCAGGCGGACCAGGGACCGTCGTTCGTTCTGCCGCGTTCCATCGTGCTCCTTCTAGCCGCGATTGCGGCGATCGCCTTCCTTATCGAAGGCGCGATGCTCGATTGGGCTGCCTTGTTGGTCGTCGGCGCTGGTCTTGCTCCAAAGACGCAGGGCGGCTTAGCGTATGTACTGTTCTCCATAGCCATGACGGTGGGACGCCTTGCTGGCGACGCCGTCGTCGAACGCGCGGGGGACCGCGCGACACTTATGTTCGGAAGTCTACTGGCCATGGCAGGTTTCGGAGCTCTGCTGGCCGCACCGGTAGCCGTCATCGCCATGGCCGGCTTGCTGCTCATTGGTCTTGGCCTATCGAATGTCGCCCCGATTCTGTTCCGGCGCGCCGGCACGCAGGAGGCGATGCCCGTTGGTCCGGCGATTGCCGCGATCATGACGGTTGGTTATGCGGGAATTCTCATTGGACCGGCTGGTATCGGGTTACTGGCCAAGTACGTGGGACTGCCGGCCGCATTTGGGGTCCTAGCCGGGCTCATGTGCCTCGTCGTGCTCTTGGCGCCCATCGTGACGGCGAACACACGGTGAATGCGTTTGAAACGTGACAGAGCGGCACCTCGCGCGCAAGAGAAGCTTCGATCGTGGCTTGTCTCTGATCGAGCAGACGGCAATGAGTTGGCTAGCTGATATCTGCCTGGCGCCGATGATCGGCTACTTTTTGCTGGCCCCAAAGCGGTGCGCTTCTCCGGAAGTGCTTCAGGCCCGGCGATTGGTGGTCCGCGCGCTTCCAGAGATCTGCCTTCATGCCTACATGGGTCGCTTGATGCGCTTGCTGTTCGCCCAATCATTGCTTCATCCCAGGCTTCTATACCTGAGTGAATCCGCGCTTTCGGCTGTTCGCAAGCTCGAGTTTTCAACCCGATTGCGCAAAGCGGACGTTCGCCGAGCAGGCGTTGATACCTAACGGACTTGGAAATACCGGCATCTGGTATCTCGCAGCCCATGGACAGGTTTGTGCGGTGGCCTTAACCAATCGAATTCTGCAAGCCTAATCGATTTGATATCCATTCTTTCTCGGGACTAGCCCGACGTTCGAAGCCGAGACAACGTCGCGGGTGCGGGCGGTGCTCGATAAGTTCTGCGAGAGTGAGAAGGACCACGAGATCGGCCTTAGTACGGATATCGCTTGGAAGAGTTTCGAAGTCGGCACCAGAAGAGAAAGCTCGGGTGACGCGTACACGATGTGGAGATGTTGCAGTTCTTAGTCCGCACGCTTTCTCATGGGCATGGTTGGGTCACTTCGTTCCCTTAGGATGGTGCCGCGCTTATCGCAGACCCTGCAGATGAACCGCTCCTTACAAGGCGGACGTGTGTCTGGCCACTAGTCGAGCCTAGACCGTGACGAGGTACTGCCGGACATTGGCGGCGACGATTGTCGGGTTTGAGATCAATTTCGACCACCGACGCTCCCCGCATTATCACGAAGCGCCTGCACCCTTTGGTTTTCAGAGTTGGTATGCGGCCTGGTCCGTTCGGGGCAACATTATGGCGCGAGAATCAGGATGAGAGCGCGTATTGCCTCATGAAGGGAGTGTTCCCGAAGACGTGATCGTTGCCTCATCTATTTTGCTCCCGCGAAGACGGACGGTCGGTACGGGGGAGGCTGGTCGTGGAGCTGGCCGGGGTTGCGCAACGACAGGCTTCCCCTGTACCGGAAGCGGGCGCTGTCACGGCACAACCGGTGCCTCGTCGAACCGCTCCGCATGATCTGCCGATCCATCAGTAGCGCGCTTGCCTGCTCGCTGCGTCACGATTTGATGCGGCGCTGCAGCTTTTGCAGCAGCTTATCCGGCCAAAGTGACGATGTTTACGTTGGCATAGGCCATGCGCTTGAACACGCTAGCGATCTCTTCCTGATCACGTGAGAGACGATCCATCGCCTCCGCCAGCACCACTTGAAACCGCCCGCGCAAGGCGTCGGTAATAAGCGCTCTGGCTGCCGAGGCTCTCGAAGAGGGCAGGGATGAACCCAATGATGAGATCCTCGACATGTTCGAGACCCTGCATGAACGGCTCGTGCGCGCCGCGAGCGCAGTCGCTGACGAGATCGCGCGGCAGGCGATGAAACGTCAGCGGTGAGTGAAAGAGGGGCGTGGTCACCATTGATAGCCAGCAGAGCGAAGCATGTAGGCGCAGCGTCTAGATGTGCTCACCTGTAGCCCGTTTCGCCCACCGACAACAGACGATCCTCTTCCGATCGGTGGTGCGAGTCTAGAATCGCTATTACATTCGAATCGCACTCTCTCTTCGCGTCTATGCAGAATTTCTGCCAGATGACGGTTTGTGGACACGCGGTCTACTGATCCGTCGTCGCATCGCCGATAATGACTTCGCCTTCTTCACCACCTGGTGCCCAGCGGGAACAGCCATTGACGCTTGTCTGTCAATTGGCCCTTTAATTGCGGATTGATGTCAATTCTCTTTTTGAAGCCATTCGGCAAGACGGTAGCGCTCGACCCGTCGGAGCGGGTCGGGTTGCGGAGACGGGGCGAGCGCGGCTGGTAGATCGATAGCCAGCTCGGTAGTCGTGGGCCGATTAGCCGTTACCTAAATCTCAATGCGATCAGCTGCCCGTCGCTGGGGTCATGGTCCTTTCCGAGGTCGCAAGCGCCTCATGATGATGTCCGGATCGGGTGCCTCATCGTTTGCAACGGTGTGCGGGCGAGCCCGCCACCAGCCGATTGACCGAGGTCACCACGACCACCGTCCCAGCGGGACATCGCCGGGCCCGGCGGACCGGGCCAGGAACTTGCAAAATAAGGTCAGGCCGGCGCGTGGCCCCAGTCGAACGACGTACCATCGACCCAAATGCAGTGGAGGATCACAGCGATCTTGCGCGCAATGGCGACCTTTGCCTTTTTCGTGCCGACCCGCTTCGCGAGCTTTGTTCCCCAGGCCTTGAGGGAAGACCATTTTTTGGTCCGATAGAGAAGGACGGTCGCTGCCTCGGACAGGTAGGTTCGGAGAAGCCTGTCGCCCCATCGGGATATCTTGCCACTAGTGTTAGTTTCACCAGATTGGTTGCGCCGAGGTGTGAGGCCGAGATACGCGCCGACTGTCGAGGCCGATCGGAAGCGGGACGGGTCATCGATCGTATGGCGGAACGTCAAGGCGGTCAGCACTCCGACACCAGGAACCGCATCAGGCGACCCGTCGTCTCGTCAGACTTCGCCAATCGGCGGACCTCGTCGTCGAATTTACTCTGCTGCTGGCAGATATGCTCATGAATCGACAGGAGCGGCGCAATCACGCTGAGAAGCTGATGATCCTTGCCCAATAGCTCGCTTATCTGATTGCGGAACAGTTGGGCAATGGCGCGAGGGAATAGCAACCCACATTCCTTGATCAAACTGCGGACCTGGTTCTCGATTTCCCGGCGCATGGATACGAGCCGGGATCGCGCGACGAGTATCGCGCGGATTCTCCTCGCTTTTAACTTTGACTTCTCGATACCACCCGACCCGCATCAGTTCGGCGAGGCCCCGAGCATCATTCCGATCGCTCTTGTTCATGCGGACCGATAGTGCTGCGAGTGCATGCCTAGCATCGATGCAAACCACGGGGAGCTCAACTCTACGAAGCTCGTGCCAAAGCCAGCTTGCCATCCGCCCGTCTCAAAGCCTATACGCCAATGGCGCATGTTTACGAAGCAGCTTAGATAGATCGCCGGGATCAGCCTTGGCCTTTCCTTCAAGAATCGCTTGACCAGTCTCGTTGACCACGCAAACCGAAGTCTCTCTTCGCGAGACATCCAGGCCGACGTATTGCCTCATGACAGCTCCTCCGAATCGCTTGATTGCGAGAGCTCGATGATAACGGAGCTTTCGTGCGCCGGGCGCTGACCGCAATTACGTCGTCGTTTGCAAATTTCACCCCGCGTAGTGCCTCATCTGCAAACGTTACCCTGATGGCGACCTTGCAGCAGTCGACCCGATGTTGAGTGATTGGCCGCGCCAGGTGCCTTTCCAAGTTGGCTCGGTAGGAGGGGCTGTGGGCGGGTCGGGCCCTACATAGCCGAGCCGTCCACAACCCCGGGCGATGGGGCACCTGTCATCGCGTCGTCGAGCGGCTCCTGAGCGACCAGCTGTTCGGCAGCCTTCGGTCTGAGCGGCCCTCAGCAGACGCTGCACGATCGAATACTGTCTCGTCCCAAACTCGTCGGGATATTTCTCGCTCAGCCGGCAGGCAGTTGCGACCGCATTTAATTGCGGCTCCTCGATGAGCCAGCCCTCGATCGTAGCAAAATGCGGGTCGAGCTTGGACGGCGTGCGAACCCTGGTCTTATAAGGCCGACGGCGGCGGCGGCGGCGGTGCGTGGCACGCGGCTCGCCGGCCGTCACCGTCTTGCCCAGGGCCTTCGCGAACTTCGCTGCGGCTGCCGGCGCGGTGCTCGTGCAAGCGGGTTGCAGGCCGCGCGCCTGTCCGACACGACGATCGGCGCGATTGCCAAGTTCCTCCTGGATTGCGCGAATCTCGGCCAAGAGCGCGACCGGATTGAGCGAGCGATACTGATCGTGCAGCCGCCGCTTTACAGCCGCGGTCAGCTTGGATGCGCCCGCGCGCGCTGATAGGGTGTCAACGGAGCATGATAACGCTTGATCACCTTGGCCCCTTCTCGGCGCTTCTCCTTGAGCTTGAACGACGGCTGAAAGAAGTTGACGTAGAGTTGCCGCCGCATAGAGGCGGCCCATCACGTGCGCCGTGTCGAGGCCATCGAAGCGGCCGTAGCCCATCAAGCGACGCACAACGGCACCATTCTTCTGCTCGACGAACGCCTGACCGTTCTTCTTGTAGGCACGCGAGCGCGTCACCCCGAGCTTCGGCTGGCGCACCGCGGCGCGACGACCTCGTTCATGAACGTGCTGTCGTTGTCGAAGTCCACACCGCGTAGAAGCCAGCGGAACCGGCTCTGTGCGTGTTTCATAGCCTCGACAACCAGCGAGCCATCCCGCCTCACCAACGGCAGGCACTCCGTCCAGCCCGTCGCGATATCTGCCATCGTCATGGTCTGGATGAACGATCCCGCCACCGACGTGCCGCCAGGGGCGACCATGTCGACCTCGCAGAAGCCCGGCGGCGGGCTGTCCCAATCATTAAACGTCCGGATCGGAACTTCCCGCCGGATGACGCTCATCATGACGGCGCGTCTCAACAACATCGATCCGAAAGCGTGGCTCGCCGACGCCTTCGCGCGCATCGCGGACATGCCACAGAGCTGCCTACACGAGTTGCTGCCGTGGAATTGGACGTCTCTCACGTCGACGTCCTCCGCTCAGGCGGCGTAGCCATGCACGTCAACAAAGTTCATTCCGTCTTCACCATCGGTCGCGTCGCAAAGGACCTCGGCGAGGACGAGGACTGGCTCTGGGATGTGGCCAACGGAGTGGACCCGGAGGGTGGCGTCATCTAGGTTTACAGCATAGGTGACGACGGCGTCATGGCGTTCACCGACTCGGCAAACCTGATGGAGCTCATCAGGATGCACAGGGAAGACCCCGAACGCCTCAGGCGGTGGAATCGGTGATCCCCTGTCCGCGGCTTATCTCGGATGGATACACTTCAACCAGCTGCACGCGCTATTCAGTTGAAGCCGACATCACCCACTTAGCCGGTTTCGCAGTGCCTGCCGATCGACGACGAGGTAGAGGAGGCTCAGGTCTGCCTGCCGTCTTCCCGCGAGCCGTCTGACCAGCGCCCGGGTACCGTCGACCACAAAGACACCGCAATCATAGTCGTTCCTCTGCCTGCGTATGTCGGCATCTTCCAAATGGGCTCCCACCCGCGCTGCGAGCGTTTCTGCAGGTCCGGCATTGTATGGCTCTAAGGAGTCGTAGTGATAGGCAACCGGCCTGTCGCGATCGCGGCGATCTACCAGCAGAAACGACCAATGGGAGCCGCGGTCAAGGAGGTCCGTAGCGCTCGCATCACTCACCGGCAAGAACAGGAAGTCGGCCGTATCGTTGCCATTCAGATCGTTGACAATGCGATGGAATGCGTTCAGGGCGTCGCCGTCCGTACCATGGCCCACCTGAAAGGCGATGAGAGGATCGACGAACCGGGTCCGGGCGGCGAGGTTTGGATTGCTTTGCCGCAACTCCTGCGACAGGAGCTCGTAGTCCCGCTGGATATGCGCGTCACCCAGCCATTCCCTGGCTCCGAGCACCCGTCCGCTGCGGTCGCCGCCAGAGGCACTCGCCGTCGAAGCGCCGATCCGGGCATCAGGAACCGAGGATGGGCCAGGGTGATGGATCAGTTGGGCGTCGCGGCGTCCTCGCGGCCCCAATGCGATGGAGTAGGTCTCACCGTTGATAGAGACCGGCTGGGGAGCCATTCGCGAACTCGGCAACAGCATTCTATTGTCCAGTACATCGAGCAGGAAGTCCGGCACCGCCTGTGAGCCATGCTGCCAATCCTCGCCGACGAGATATCCGATATCCTCGAGCTCTTGCGGCTTGCCTGATGGACCGATGAAGAACGGCGGTCTGCCGGTCGGGCTGAGCACCGGCCTTGACTGGGCGTCGTCACGCATTTCCTGGGGTGTGGACGGCAGATCAGCGAAAGAAGTCAAATCGCGGTAGATGTCTGAGGACCGAGCTGGCGCGCCCTCCGGAGTTGGCCACTCGAAGCCGGACGGCACTCGTGGAGACCAGGTTAAGCTCGAGCCGGCCGGGTCCTGCCAACCGGCCGGTCCAACCGGGCCTTGCGGCGCCGGCCACTCACTTGGATCGAAGTCGGACGGCACGCGCGGGGACCAGGTCGAGCTCGACCTAGCCGGTTCCTGCAAGCCGGCCTGCCCAAACGGACCTAGCAGCGGCGGCCACTCACTTTCGGACGGCGGAGTCGGCAAATCTCGCGCCCAGGTTGAGGTTGAGTTCGAGCTAGCCCTCTGCTGAGGGACGGTCACACCCAGCGCTCGGTTTGCCTCAACGAGTTGCAGATATTGCCTGAGCTTCTTGAGACTCAGGCCAAGTTTTCCTTTGGCTTCCGTGAAAGCCCGGTGGTCTGCGTCCAGCGAGCGTCGCTGCTCACTATTGCCGTTGATTCGGCTCGCGATGCTCTCCCTACCCTCTGTGCGGAGCCAATCACTGAACTTGCGTTGGGCCGAAGCAGTATTACGAATTGTTTTTCTTCTCTGTTCGGAAGCTGGGTCGAGGTTTCTCAGCTCTTCCTTGGCCAGGCTCTCGATCAGGCTGGCGTCATCGTCATAAGGACGAAGTCCTTGTTGGGGCTCGAGACCCAGGTATTGTCGAAGGAGATCGAGTGGGGCTGTCCGCTTTGTGGCTATGCTGAACGCCGCATAATCTGCGCTCAATGACGACTGCTGCTCAGCATTGCCCTTGATACGGTCCATGATGCTCGGCCTGCCCTCTCTTTGAAGCCAATCACTAAAGGAGCGTAGCCTGGAAACCATCGCCGAAGCGCCGCCTTTCTCCTTGCGAGTCGCGTCGGAGCCAAGCTTGGATAGAGCGTCCGTCAAAAAGTCATTGATGATGGAGACGTCCCCCGGATGAGCCGACAATGTTTCGCGCCCCATCAGGCGGGGCCCGGCACCGACAGCTTGGAGCCCGTCAGCCCCGATCCTGCGGAGATGAGACAATGCCGCGCTGAGGCGGTCACGATCATCGCCGCCAGCTACGAAGTACTGGTCGATGTCGTCGGCGAGCGACCTTGGCTCGTTGAATGCCCGAGGAGCCAGGGGCTCCTTGCTCTGCGCTCGGAGCCAACGAGCAAACGCGTTGAGCGCCTGCACATTTCCCTTGATCGTAGCAAGCGGGACCTTACCAGTCCCGCGGCCTCTGGTACCATCGGGAGCAACTCTGTAGTCTTTGACGTTTTCCACGAACTGGCGGATCATCCGCTCGTCTTGGGGGTGCATCGGTTGCTCTCGCGTACCCACCCCAGCTGGAGCGGATATGGGATTTCCAGCCTGGAAATTCTGGAGTGTATCCAAGGCTCCACCCACATAGTTCCTGCTATTGGCGCTCGCCACCTTCTTAAATTCATCTTTATAGGCTGTCAGCAGATCAGCATTGCCAAGCAGGTCGTTCAGAGTGACGCCTTTGGGTTGGAGGAATTCGCTGAACATTCGAAGAGCCATCACATAATTCTCGATCGTCTTCGTCTTACGGTTCGCGCTGCCCAATGCCGTCTTGAACTCTTCAATCAGCTCCAGGTCTGCTTCGGACGGGCGACTGCGCTTTGCAAAGTCGATGCGAAGCTCCGAGTAGACGTCATCAGACGCTGGGCCGCCGGACCACTTCTCACGGTGGTTTCCTCCAAAGACTTTGCTTAACCCTGATTTGACCCGAGAGAACAGTCCACGCGGCTTGTTGTCCTTCGTCCGCGCCGTAGGTTGTTCCTCCGAAGGCGCTGCGTAACGCATGCTGCTGAATGGCCTGTCCCGCAAGTCAGACCGGTAATTATTTGCAGCCGAGCCAAGATGAGCGTGCGGAACATCGACACTGTGACGCGTGCTGCTGAACGAATTGTCCCGCAGGTTGGACTTTGGCCGCATTCGCATCGAACCACCAACGTCCGTACGCTGCATGTTTTCATGCGGCCGTGCGGCTGGAGTGTCGGGGGAACTAACCCCGGAACTCTCCTCAGGAGAGCGGAGTTGCAGCTCGCCCAATTGCTGCTCGAAGCCAGCTTGATCCGCAGGGTCAACGTCGGTCTCTTGCCGCGCATGCTGCAGCTCGGCGTACCAGCGCATCCAATCGTCCGGATTGTTATAGATGGGTTCCACACGACTCTCCCTAGATGAGGTGACTCTTCATAGCTGCCCCGCAGCCACACTCCGGTGCACTGACCACAGAGACTCCGGATTCAAAAAGCCGGACGTCAAGATTCGCCAAATTGAACAAAAAGGGACCGTTAGCGCCGCTCCGAGCTCGTGCATTACTCACGCCTGCCCAGCCTTGGCTGCTGCAGAAAAGCGCCCCGGCTCCTGGGCAACAGGTGACCGCTCGCCAAACCTCAAAACAATCCAGGAGAAACGAAACCCAAATACTCGCACGATCCAAAAAGCCACGGTGTTGCCGCCCTCCTTCCGGGCAAGATCGCATGCGGCACATCGCGATCGAAATTGGGCCGCCCCATTGCTGTTGGAAGGCGTCCGGGTTTCGATACTTGCACTGCAAGCTCTGCTTCCTCATCAGTTCTTCAGTTCAACGGCCTCACATTCGCTACAACCAACCGAGCCTCTCCTAGTGATCATGAAGCTTCAGAGCGAAGGCCGCATGTATGATTCAGACTGTACAACCTGACGCTACGTAGACTTCAAGCCCCCATCGCTGTCGCGTCGAGCCTGGTTGGCTTTCATACCCGTTTCAGGATGCGGCAAATCCTCGCAGCTTGGTGATCTACCCCCGCTTTCAAGCACCTTAATTGCGCGAGGCGCCGCGGCCGATGAATACCAAAGACGTGTTGGCAGCGGCGTAAGCGCGAAGCTTTGGCCATTCAGGCTTGGAAGTTCCAGGGCATGAGAGTATCGATCTGAGAGATCGGCCAGCGCCGCGCGATCCGTTCGAGAGTTTGCGTGAGCCAGGAGTGCGGGTCGACGTCGTTCATCTTCGTTGGTCTGCAGCAGCGTGGCGATGGTGGCCCAGGTCCGGCCACCATGGCTGCCCGGAAGAGCGCGTTTTTTCTCGTGATGGTTGGTGGCCGGATTGCGCGCTCGACGGTGTTGGAGTCGAGCTTGATGCGACCGTCGCTTAGGAAGCGCTCGAGAGCGGTGCGCCTGGATGTGGCACACGGATCGGCCTCAAGCGTGCAGGGCATCATGGCGGATCGTCCCGGTCGGAAGCCATACGAGGATGGCAAGAAGTCCGTTGAAATGTTCCTGAATGCTGTGCTGTGCCTGCCTCACGTAATTTGCTCCCCAGTGGGATGGGACTGCGGGCGCGATAATGAGTGAGGCAACTGAGCATGGCGATTCGGAGAGAGCTGACGGCCGCTGTGGGGCAGCGCTACAGAGAGGCGAGCCGCGCGGAGAAGGCGCGAATTCTGGACCAGTTTGTGCTTGGGACGGGCTTGCATCGAAAGCATGCGATGCGCCTGCTCCGAGGCGAGATGAGGCAATCCTCGGTTCGGCGCACCGGTCGCCGGATTTACGAGGAAGCTGAACGAAATGCGCTGGTAGTTCTTTGTGAGGCGTCCGATCGGATCTGCGGCAAGAGGCTGAAAGCGCTGCTGCCGCTCCTGATCGAGTCGATGGAACGGAACGGTCACATGGGCCTGGCGCCTGAAATCCGTGCGAAGCTGCTGGCGGGGAGCGCGTCAACGATCGATGGGGCGCTGGGCAAGATCCGAGAGGAAGGTGGACGCCAGCGGCGCCGCCCGGTGGCGAGCACATTGCGACGGAATCCCGGTACGGACGTCCGCCGGCTGGAAGGATCCGGCGCCGGGCTTAGTCGAAGCCGATCTGGTCACTCACAGTGGGCCCTCGGCGCGCGCCAGTTTTATGCAGACGCTGGTGCTCACGGATATTGCGACCTGTTGGACGGAGTGTGCGCCGTTGCTGGTGCGCGAGCAAACGCTCCTGAGCACCGTGATGACAGAACTTCGCCGACAGCTGCCGCTCTCACTGCAGGGCATGTGAGCAGACGAACATCGAGTTCACGCGTTGCAACCCTACCGCAAGAACGACCAGGCGTTTATCGAACAGAAGAACGGAGCCGTGGTCCGACGCATCGTCGGTTATCGGCGGTTTGAAGGACTTGAGGCGGCTGCGTTGCTCGCAGAACTCTATCGCTCAGTGCGCCTGTTCGTGAACTTCTTGCAGCCGTCGTTATAGCGCGATGGCGCACGCGTCCGTAAATCTTATAGTGCACCGACGACGCCGCATCAGCGACTGGCAGCTGACCCACATACCTCCGATGCGGTTCTGGCCCGACCGCAGGAAATCTGCTTCAGCTTGGACCCGGTCGCGTTGCTGCGTAACATTCGGTCTGCGCAGCAACATCTGGCCGACCTTGCCGACGTGAAGTCGTCGGGCGATTCGATTACTGCGGCCCTTCTTCCTCGCCAGCTTGCGAACGGCTTGGAAAGAGGGCGCATCTCGACGGACGGACCGTCCGATCCTCAAAGCGAAGCGAGGTCGTCGTCCTCCTGATCCGCTCGTTCAGGCGACCCCACAGCTGCAGGAGTGGTTCAAGGCCGAGCCGTGGCGAAACGGCGCCGAGCTCCTGACAAGGCTACAGGCGGAATATCCGGGCGCGTATCCGGATAAGTTGCTGCGAACGCTTCAGCGCCGCCTCAAATCCTGGCGCAGCGAGCGGGCAAGCGCGCTGCTGTTTGGATCGGCAGATCATGCAGAGCGGTTCGACGAGGCACCCGTTGCACGGAGACAGCACCCGCTTCCGACACGGGGGAGGCCGGTCGTTGCGCAGGCCTCCCAGGTACCGACCGTCCGTCTTCTCGGGAGCAAAATAAATGAGGCAACGATCGCGTCTCCGGGAACATTCCTCCATGAGGCATACGGCAGTACCGCTTGATTGTCGCGCAGCGTCAATCAGCGCTTGCCAAGCCGGCGGCCAGCGTCAATTATCTCCTAACTCGGCCGCCTTGTCTCACGTTGATTGACGCGCCATAAAGTCCGGACATCGGGCCTGGAGCGTTGTTAACGCCGGTGCTCCGCGCGGGCTTTTCCATGTGGACACCAACGGGATCTCTCAGGTTTCCTGGTGACCCATCCCGCACCTTTCCCCTGATCCGAGACCCCGGCCGAAGTCGATGAGCCTGGCCATAGCGGCTTTCCCGGTGCTGCCCCCAGACCCAACACGGCGAAGGCTTCAGCACGACCATTGATTTCGAGGCGTCCGGTCGAAAGCCAGACCGTGGATCGCATGGCGGCCGAGCTGCAGATGGAGGCGTTCCGTTGAGCCGCACCGGGCCAGGCTTCGGCCTCGCCCGATTTTTCGTTTCGCCATTCAGGGCCCATCCCTCCGAGGACCGGTTTTTCGCGGTCGCGGCGAGCATCGTGTCGATCACAGGCGGAGCATGGCCGCTAGTGTTCTGACTCATTCATTCGCATCCCGCTTTTGTGATTGCGAGCGCTTTTTTGGCTCGGCGGTGCTTTGCGAGGATGGACTTTGCGCTGGCGGTCCACTTGAAGGGCTTTGGGTTTTGGTTTCGATGCTCGATCCACTCGTCAATCGCGGTTTTGAGTTCGCTGACGTCGTTGAAGGTTCCT
>NZ_JADPKS010000112.1 GCF_023074175.1 Bradyrhizobium sp. 139 | reverse complement strand
GATGCCGCCGACTTTTGCGGCGGCGAGGAAGATCACTTGCGGCCGCGTTTTCGCGAACCAGTCGAACACGGCGGCCTGGTTGCAGAGATCGACCTCGCGCCGGTCGACCGTGACGAGCTGCACGTCTTCCCGCGCGAGCCGGCGCAGCAGCGCGCTTCCGACCATGCCGCGATGGCCGGCGACGTAGACGCTTTTACCCTTCAGCTCAAACAGTGCGTCTGCCATGGGCCGCCTCCCGTTTTGCTTCCGCCAGATCGCTTGCCATCATCTCCTCGACGAGCTGGGCAAAGGTTCGCTTGGGCTTCCAGCCGAGCACCTGATGCGCCTTGCTGGCGTCGCCGACGAGGAGATCGACTTCAGTCGGACGGAAATAGGTCGGATCGATCTTCACCACGGTCTTGCCGCTCTTGGCATCGATTCCGGTCTCATCGGCGCCCGCGCCTCGCCATTCGACGTGGCGGCCAACCTGCGCAAAGGACAGCTCGACCATCTCGCGCACCGAGCGCATCTCGCCGGTCGCCAGCACGAAGTCGTCGGGCTTGTCGGCTTGCAGGATCTTGTGCATGCCCTCGACATAATCCCGGGCGTGGCCCCAGTCGCGCTTGGCCGAGAGGTTGCCGAGATAAAGCGTCTCTTCCAGCCCGACCTTGATACGCGCGACGCCGCGCGTGATCTTGCGGGTCACAAAGGTTTCGCCGCGGATCGGGCTCTCATGGTTGAACAGGATGCCGTTGCTCGCAAACATGCCGTAGGCTTCGCGGTAGTTCACGGTGATCCAGTAGCCGTAGAGCTTGGCGACGCCGTAAGGCGAGCGCGGATAGAACGGCGTCGTCTCCTTCTGCGGAATCTCCTGCAC
>NZ_JADPKS010000103.1 GCF_023074175.1 Bradyrhizobium sp. 139 | reverse complement strand
GCGGTAGTTCACGGTGATCCAGTAGCCGTAGAGCTTGGCGACGCCGTAAGGCGAGCGCGGATAGAACGGCGTCGTCTCCTTCTGCGGAATCTCCTGCACGAGGCCGTAGAGCTCGGAGGTCGAGGCCTGGTAGAACCGCGTCTCCTTCTCCATGCCGAGGATGCGGATCGCTTCCAGCAGTCGCAGCACGCCGATCGCGTCGGCATTGGCGGTGTATTCCGGGCTCTCGAAGCTGACCGCGACGTGGCTTTGGGCGGCGAGATTGTAGATCTCGGTCGGCCGAATCTGCTGCACCAGGCGGATCAGATTGGTCGAATCCGTCATGTCGCCGTAGTGCATCAGGAACGGCACGTCGCCGACATGCGGGTCCTCGTAGAGATGGTCCACGCGTGCGGTGTTGAATGAGGACGAGCGCCGTTTGATGCCGTGCACGACATAGCCGAGCGCCAGCAGGTGCTCGGCGAGGTAGGCGCCGTCCTGGCCCGTCACGCCGGTGATCAGAGCGACCCGTTTGGTCATGGTCTGCCTTGTTCCCGCAGCACGTAAAATAGGATGGACGCCGACAAGGCGCCAAGCGAAGCATGTTCAAGCGCTTCTTCTTGGACATATCGCCATTCGCGGGTCAACCCCGGTGCGCCGGTGGTGGTTCGGCCCCGGACCCGTCACGGCCGATTGGAGCCGGAAGACAACCATCCACCCGCCAATCCAATGGATGGCGCTCCCCAAACATGATAGTGAGAGGCCCGGAGTGATCGGGCTGCATCGGCCGCTCGCTCGCCCCCGAGAGACGCAACAGTCAAGCCGGAATGTTCCGAAACCAAGATAGCTCGGCGAACAACCAGGTGCTCCGGCCTGGAATTTTTTTCGACCGTGACGGCGTCCTGAACGTCGACAGCGAATATCTGTTCGAGATTGACAAATTCGTCTGGACCGACGGCGCGATCGAGGCGGTCAAGGCGGTCAACGACGCCGGCTATTTCGCGTTTGTGGTAACGAACCAGTCGGGCGTGGCCAGGGGTTTTTATGAGGAAACCGACGTACATGTCCTGCACGACTGGATGGCCAGCCAATTGGCTTTGCGGGGCGCTCGCATTGACGCTTTCGAATATTGCCCCTTTCATCCGCACGGAGTGATTGAACGTTACCGATGCGCAAGTGCACGGCGAAAGCCGCAGCCCGGCATGATCCTTGACCTCCTGAACCGGTTCCCGGTCGACGCCGCCAGGAGCTTCGTCGTGGGTGACAAGCCGTCCGACATGGATGCAGCGCACGCCGCAGGATTGTCGGGCCACCTTTTTCAGGGCGGAAATCTGCGGGATTTCATCACGCCGCTGCTGGCGAACGAGTAACGCCGTGGCAAAATCTTCCACGTTCATTCTGGCGACGGAATACTATCCGCCGGATGGGAGCACAACGGCAACTTATGTCGGCGCAATCGCCCGTGCAATCGCCCTGGACATGAAGGCAGTGGTTCTATCCGGGACCCCCTCCTCCGCCACGCCGCCAGCGGGCGGCAAAGGAACGCCTGCCGTCATCGAGATCGCGAACTGGAAGCCGGCCAAGCACGCGCTTGCCAAGCGCGTCATCGCGAGTTCGGCGCTGGCTATGCGGATGTTCTGGGCCGTCTACCGGCGAGCACGCCGGGGCGATGTCGTCATGTCGGTGACGAGCCCCTTCACCCTGCCGTATGCAATTACGCTTGCGGCAAGGCTGCGAGGTGCCAAGACGGCACTCCTGATCTATGATCTCTATCCGGAAGCGCTCGAGGTCGCCGGTATTGCCAAGCGCACCTCGCTCATCGCACGCACCCTTCGCCTTGCCAATGCCTGGCTCTTCAAGTCGCTGAGCGCGATTTTCGTTATCGGCCGCGACGTGACCCCTCTTCTGCTGCGCTATCCGCGGGTCAGTGCCGAGAAGATCCATTTCGTGCCCAACTGGACATTGCTGCCGATCGGCTTCCGCGAGCTCGATGACGACAACCGCTTCAGGAAATCCTGCTCCGCGCAATTCGTTGTCGGCCTGTGCGGCAATCTCGGCTTCACGCACGCGCCTGGCGCCGTATTCGAGGCCGCACGGCTGTTGCGAAACGAGAGGCACATCCATTTCGTTCTCTCCGGTTGGGGAATCGGATGGACCGAGCTGAAAGCTCTTCAAGCGTCCGAGAAGCTCGAAAACGTGACCCTGTTGGATCCGGTGCCGGAGAACGAGCTCGCCGAGTTCCTGTCGATGGCGGATGCCTGGGTCATCCCCTACCGGCGCAACGTCGCCGGCGTCTCGATTCCAAGCCGCCTCTACAATTTTCTCGCCGTCGGGCGCGCCGTCATCGTCGGAACGGAAGCGAACTCCGAGGCCGGCCTTGCGGTCATGGAGGAGGATATCGGCTGGGTCGTGCCTCCAGAGGACCCGGCCCGGCTTGGGCAGGCAATTTGCGAGGCCGCGGCCGATCGCAAGGCGACGCGCGAACGAGGCCGCCTGGCGGCGGTCGCCGCGCTGAAATACAGCGAACAAGCCTCGACGCTTCGCTATCGGGACATCGTGCGACGCCTGCGCGAGGACGAGGGCGCGAATTAGAAGTTCTTGATCAGACGAATGACCTCATCCTGCTGCTCGCGGGTGATCTCCGCAAACATCGGGAGCGAGAGGATCTTGTTCTGATCGTCACAGGCCCTCGGAAATTGTTCGGGGCGATGCGCGAATCGTGCATAGGCGGGCAACAGCGGCAGCGCCGTCGGGTAATTTATCGCCGTCTGCACTCCGTTCGCACCCAGATACGATGCGAGCGCGTCGCGCTTCTTATGCTTGATCGTGTAGAGATGGTAGACGTGAGTGCGGTCAGGCGCGACGTAGGGCACCTCCACGCCATCGAGCTGATTGAGACCGGCATCGTAGACTGCCGCGGCGTCCCGACGCGCCTTGGTCCAAGCCTGCAGATGCCTCAGCTTGGCCGACAGGATCGCGGCCTGCATTCCATCGAGGCGGCTGTTGATACCCTCGATCAGGTGCTTGTGCTTCACCACGCCGCCGTGACGGGCCAGCATGGTCATGTGCTCGGCAAGCGCCGCGTCCTCAGTCACAACCGCGCCGGCATCGCCGAACGCCCCCAGATTTTTGCCCGGATAAAATGAATAGGTCGCGGCCGCCCCAAAGGTTCCGACCGGCTGATCCTTGTAGCGCGCCAGATGAGCCTGGGCGCAGTCTTCGATGACCCAGAGGCCGTGCTTGCGCGCGATCGCCATGATCGCGTCCATGTCCGCGGGCTGACCGTAGAGATGCACCGGGATGATCCCGACGGTCCGCGACGTGATCGCCACTTCGACCGCCGCCGGGTCGATTGTGAAGGTCTCACCGTCGGTGTCGCAGAACACAACCTGCGCGCCCGCATGCGTGATCATCGCGGATGTCGATATCCAGGAATGTGCGGTCGTGATGACCTCGTCTCCCGGCTTGACCTTCAGCGCCGCCATCGCGAGGTAGAGCGCGTCCGTGCCGTTCGCACAGGACACGCAGTGTTTGGAGCCTGCCGCGGCCGCGAACTCCCGCTCGAAGGCATCGACATACGGCCCACGGATGAACGCGCTGTCGCGAATGACCGCAGCGATCGCACCGTCGATCTCATCCTTGATCGACTGATACTGGAGCCCGAGATCCGCATAAGGTACCGGCATGAAGCTATTCCCTAGGTCTTGCCCTTGAGGCGGCGGACGGGATTTCCGGCGTAGCTGCCGGGCTCGGTAATGTCCTTCGTGACCACCGCGCCGGCTCCGATCACGACGTCATCAGCGATGGATACCGGCATGATGGTCGCGTTTGAACCGATCGAAACCCGATTGCCGATCTTCGTCGCGCGCCACAATTCCCGGCGCCCGCGTGCCGGCCCGCCGGTCGAGAACGTATCGTTGATGAACATCACGCCGTGGCCGATGAAGCAGTCCTCTCCGATCGACACCAGCTCGCAGACAAAGGCATGCGACTGCACGCGCGTCCGCGCGCCGATCACCGCCCCGGTTTGGATCTCGGTGAAGGGCCCGACGAAACAATCGTCCGCGATCTCGCAGCCGTAGAGATTGCAAGGCTCGACCAATTTGACGCGCTGACCGAATTTGACGTCACGCACGCCGACCTGGTGCACTTGCGGCTTGCCGCTCACGAGATCACACCGAGCCTGCTCCGCCTGGGCTCGAAGCGAAGCGCAACTTCCTGCCCCGTCTCGATCGACTCGTAGAGGGCCGAGATCAGCTCAAGGCTCTTGCGGCCCTGCAAGCCATCGACCAGCGCGGCGCGCTGATGCAACAGGCAATCGACGACGTGCTGATAATAGGCCTGGTGCCCGAAGCCGTAGACGTTGGGCGGATTGACCGAGAAGTTCTCGACGACGACCTTGTCGGACGGCAGTTCCTCGATGAAATTCCAATGCCTGATCTGGTTGACCGCGAAGCCCGCGATTTCCACGGTGCCCTTCTCGCCCAGAATCGAAAGCGAGCCTTCGAGATCCTTTGGCCGAACTGCCGTGGTGGCCTCGATGATTCCCAACGCCCCGTTGCGGAATTTCAGCGTCGCCACGGCTGTGTCTTCAGTCTCCACCTTCACCATAGCGGTCGTCGCCCGGGCGTGAACGCTCACCACATCCCCGAAGAACCATTCCAGCATGTCGATGTGATGGCTGGCCTGGTTCGTGAGCACGCCGCCGTCATAAGCCCAGGTACCGCGCCATGCGTCCTGATCGTAATAGGCCTGGTCCCGGCACCAGCGCACCCGGACGGTACCGAGGATGAGCCGCCCGAACCTGCCGGCATCTAGCGCCTCGCGCGCCTTGACGACGGGAACGTTGAAGCGGTTCTGCTTGACGACGAACAATTTGACGCCGGCTTCGTCGCAGGCGCGGATCATGTCGTCGGCGTCCTGCAGCCGAAGCGCCATCGGCTTCTCGACAACGACGTGCTTTCCCGCGCGCGCACACGCGATCGCGTGCTGCGGGTGCATGCCGCTCGGCGTCAAGACGGCGACGGCGTCGATGTCCTTGCGTGCGAGAAACGCGTCCAAATCATCGTAGGCTTGAACGTTGAATTTGGCACCCAGTGCGTCTGCACGGGATTTGACGTTGTCACAAACGGCGACCAGACTCGCTCTCTCGATGTTATTGCCGCCGAGGAGCTCGGAATGGCGTTTTGCGATGCGCCCGCACCCCAGCAAGCCGAATCTGATCATTCGTCCTTCCTCTCGGCAGTCCCTTGCCACCGGTTGATTGTGCTTTCCAAGACGCTGACAGCAAAGCGTATATTCGAGAAATTCGTTGCCGATCAAGACAATATTGCCCGCGCAGCCCCGGCGACACCCGGTTCCCGACCAAGTTTTTGGTCCCGCATCCGTTTTCGTGATACTGGGGACAGAACGCAACCCAGCCGTCCTTACCCACCGATGAATGCCGTTCCCGATGTCGCCGCGGCCAGATTGCCGGTGCGCGATCGATATAGATTGAGTCTGGCGATCCTCTGTCACATCGTGACGAGCTGCGTCTCCCTGATCTTCGTTATCGAATACTACCGCCGCCTGCTGCCCTTGGCAGCGAATAGCCCCCAGCTCGTCGTGGCGGCCGCGATAGGCGTGATCCCCTTTGCCTTGTGCTCGATCGTCTTCGCGATGAGGCGCTTCAGCTTCGGCTATGCCCTCGGCTTCTATTTCTACACGCTCATTCTGGGTTATATCTGGCTCGTCGAGTTCTCGACTTTTCCCTATGGTCACCGCGCGGCAGCGATTTCCGCCTTCCTCTCGGGAATCGCCTTCATCATTCCCGCATTGTTTGTCACCGCTCCCATCCGCCAGCGCTTTGCCCTAACGGCCGGGCAACTTCATATCATTCTGGCTGCCATCGTCGTGGTTTCGATCGCCATTCTGGCGATCGGGGCCACGTTTCAGTTTCGACTCGCCCCTCCTGCGGACATGTACAAGTTTCGCGCCGAGATCGACCTTCCGAAGTGGCTGCAATACGCCATCGGCAGCGTCTCGGGTGCCCTGTTGCCTTTCGCCTATGCCTGCTTCTTCCAATTCAGGCGATATGCGCTCGCGGCACTCTGCTTGCTGGCGCTCGTACTGTTTTATCCGATCACTTTGACCAAAGTTTCCCTGCTGGCGCCGAGCTGGCTAGTGTTCCTCACCCTGTTATCCCTCTACTTCGAATGCCGGATGGCAGTCATTCTCTCCCTTCTGCTGCCGATCCTGTCAGGCGTCGTGATCGCCGCGCTGTACCGATACGGCTTGGCGTCGGAGCAAGCCTTCGTCTACTTCGGAACGGTCAACTTTCGGATGATCGCGATGCCTTCAAGCGCGCTCGATTTCTACAATGACTTCTTCTCGACCCATCAACTGACGTATTTCTGTCAGATAACGCTGCTCAAGCTGGTCATGCCGTGTCCCTACAAGGAGCAGCTCTCGGTCTACATGGCGGACAGTTATCACCTGGGCTACTTCAACGCTTCGCTCTTTGCCACCGAAGGCATCGCTTCGGTCGGCACGAAACTCGCTCCCATTTCGGCCCTCGTCTGTGGACTGATCATCAGCCTAGGCAATCGTGCCTCCGCCGGGCTACCCGGCCGCTTCATTCTCCTGTCCGGCGGACTGCTGCTGCAGATTTTGATCAACGTTCCGCTCACGATCGCGCTCGTGACCCACGGCATCCTCGTCCTGTTCCTGCTTTGGCACATCGCGCCGCGCGATATGCTAGGAGATCCACCCGCCCCAAGCACTTTAGAGCCGAAACGATGAAGATTTCGAGCTACTCAGGCAAGCTGAACCGCGGACTTCTCGCGTTCCTCGTCGCGCACGCAGTCGTTTGCTGCATGTCGTTGACTTTCGTTGTGCAGCTGTACGGTTACCTGGGAATTTTCGAATTAGATCGGTCCGCGATCATCCGGGCCGCTCTCCTCGTGGTTTTGCCCGTCGCGCTGTCTGTCGTCTTCGCCTATCGTCATTTCAGCTTCGGGTATCTGGCGAGCTTCTATGTGTACACAATCGTTCTCGGCTACCTCTGGCTGATCCCATTTTCCCGACTTGATTACGATCACACGCTGACCGGGCTGTCTGCGCTGGCCTCCCTGGTGGGGTTCCTTGCCCCGTCCCTGCTGACCAATTGGTCCACAAAACCTCAAATCAGCGTCTCACCGGGGACCCTGAACCGGCTCCTGATTGCGATCCTGGCCACAGCCGTGGCCACCCTCGTCGCGGGCACATATTACAATTTCAAATTGGTCGGCGTTGCTGAAATCTATCGATTCCGCGATCAGCTGGATTTCCCGGCTCCGCTCAGATACGCGATCGGAATCACGCTGGGCGCGCTCCTGCCCTTCGCCTTCGCGTGCTTCGTCGAGACGAGGGCGCGCATTCCAGCCTTCGCGATTCTGCTTCTGATCCTTTGCTTCTATCCGATCACCCTGACCAAGACGACGCTCTTTGCCCCGGCCTGGCTCACTTTCCTGTGGCTGCTGTCGAGCTATGTGCAGCCAAGGCTCACGGTGATCTTGTCATTGCTGGCGCCCGTCCTGCTCGGGGTCATCCTGGCGCTGCTGGTCAGCACCGGCACGATATCGCAGGCTCAGCTCATCGACTATTTCGGATCCGTCAATTTCCGGATGATTGCGTTTCCGTCGATTTCCCTCGACGTCTACAACGACTTCTTTTCGCAGCACGCAGCCACGCACTTCTGTCAGATCTCGCTGGTGGCGTCTTACATCGGCTGCCCCTACTCCGAGCAGCTGGGGGTGATCCTTGCCCGCAACTATCCGGTCGGAAACATGAATGCATCCCTGCTCGCAACCGAGGGAATTGCGTCGGTGGGCTCGGCCTTTGCGCCAGTAAGCGCTCTTTTGTCGGGATTTATCCTGTCGATCGGGAACTACACATCGAAGAGCCTGCCAGCCAGATTCATCATCCTGTCGAGCGGACTATTGATCCAGACACTCCTCAACGTACCGCTTTCGGTTCTGATGGTCACAAACGGCGCCGCGGTGACATTCCTGTTGTGGTACATTACACCTTGCTTGCCGCTATCGCAGCGCCGTGGCGAAGCTTGACCGGGAAAGATTGAGCTTCATGCGCGTGCTCGTCCTGAACGGAGACTATCCTCGTTTTCTGAGATGGCTCTATGGCCGCGAGGCTGATCTGGCCGCAGCCTCCTGTGCCGAGCAAATGGCGGTCCGAAACGCGAGCCTGTTTGGCGTCGCCGACTTCTATTCGAGCAACTTCAGGGCGCATGGACACGAAGCTGCGGAGATTCACGTCAATAACGTATGGCTCCAATCCGCCTGGGCCCGCGAACACGGCATGGCCTTCGACGTCTCGCCGGAGTTTGCTGACAGCAGGAAGGATCGCTTGCCGGGATGGCTGCAACGTGCCGTCGCGCCCCTCAAGCCGATGCTGAGGCCACTTGCGCGAAGCGTTGGACTTAGCCCGCGTCTCAGCGAACAGCTCCAACGTGTTCTTCTTGCCCAGATCGAGGCGTTCAAGCCGGACCTCATTCTCAACCAGGACGTATTTTACGTCACGACCAAACTGATCGAGCGAATCAGGGGCATGGGCGTGTCGACGATCATTGGCCAGGTCGGCATCGAGCCGTCTCGCGGAGAGAGCTGGGGTGTGTATGACCTCATGCTGTCCCAGCTGCCGCGGGTCGTCCGGGCCTTCCGCGCGGCGGGTGTGGCGGCAGAGGTCAGTCATCTGGCTTTCGAACCGGTCATCCTTGACAGGCTCCCCCCCACAGCGGAGCAGGACGTCGACGTCTCCTTCGTCGGCTCGGTATCGGAAGATCATCGCGAACGCATTGCGCTGTTGGAGTTCATCGCCAACCGCTTCGACCTGAAGCTCTGGGGGAACATTCCGAATTCCCTTCCCTTATCCTCGCCGCTCTGGCGGTGCTTCCAGGGAGAGGTCTGGGGAACGGAGATGTATCAGGTGCTGAGACGCTCCCGCGTGACGCTGAACTCGCATATCGACATTGCGGGCGAGGAGGCAGGCAACATGCGCCTCTTCGAGGCGACCGGCGTCGGGACCTTTCTGCTCACCGACTACAAGCGGAATCTGGATACCCTGTTCGAGGCGTCCCGGGACGTCACCGTCTGGCGAACGCCCGAGGACTGTGCCGCATCGATCGACCGGTATCTGGGCGACGATCGCGCTCGCCTGGCAATTGCGGCAACCGGGCAGCAGACGACACTTTCACGACACAACTTCAATCTGCGCGTCCGAGAGATTCTCGACTTCGTCGAGCACATCAAACGATAGGCATTCGCAGTCGCCCGGCGGTCTTGACGGCACCACTGAAAATGGCCAAAGTCACACCGACCTGTAGCTAACATGCTGCAATTTCTTACATTTTAGGGTAACTTGGGTGGACAGCATCGAACACTGCCGATTCGATGGTCAGCTGTATGCGATCATCGTGCGGGCATCCTTCCGCCAGCCTGGCATCACGTTCTTTTCTTCGCCAGAGCTGTCGCAGCAGCTTGCCTTCATGAGCCATCCCGAGGGCAAGAGCATCGCCCCCCATCGCCACAACAAGGTGACGCGGGAGGTGCACTTCACGCAGGAAGTTCTGCTGATCCAGAAAGGCAAGCTCCAAGTCGACTTCTACACCGAAGCGGAATCCTATCTGGAGAGCCGCGTGCTTTGCGCCGGCGACATCATCCTGCTGTGCAGCGGCGCCCACGGTTTCCATGTGCTGGAGCCGCTCGAGATGTTCGAGATCAAGCAGGGTCCGTATGCCGGGGAAAACGACAAGACCCGCTTTGATGAAGTGCCGGCATCGGAAATCCGGATCAAGGGTCCGGTCTCGTGAGCCGGGACTTCATTCCGGTCAACACCCCGCTGCTGGACGGGAACGAAGCTGCATATCTGGCGGAATGCGTCCGGACCGGATGGATTTCCTCCGAGGGCCCCTTCATCAAGCGCTTCGAGCAAGGGATGGCCGAGGTCGCGGGGCGGCGGCACGGCGTCGCCGTGACCAACGGCTCCGTCGCGCTCGACATCGCCGTGCATGCGCTGGGCCTCGAACCGGGCGACGAGGTCATCATCCCCACCTTCACGATCATTAGCTGCGCCGCAGCTGTGGTCCGGGCGGGACTCGTTCCGTTGGCGGTGGATTGCGATCCCGCAACCTGGAACATGACGATCGAAGGGGTGGAAGCAGCTCTGACCCCACGCACACGTGCGATCATGCTGGTGCACATCTACGGTCTCCCGGTTGATCTCGCACCGATCCTCGATCTCGCCCGCAAGCGGGGTCTGAAGGTGATCGAGGATGCAGCCGAGATGCATGGCCAGACCTATCGGGGCGCACCGTGCGGCAGCTTCGGCGACGTCTCGACGTTCAGCTTCTATCCCAACAAGCACGTCACGACCGGCGAAGGAGGCATGATCCTCACGGACGATGACGCGCTCGCGGAGCGCCTGGCGAGCCTGCGTAACCTCTGCTTCCAGCCGCAGCAGCGTTTCATTCACGAGGAACTCGGCTGGAACGCGCGCTTGACCAATTTGCAGGCCGCGCTCGGCGTCGCACAGATCGAAGGCCTGCCCCGCACTGTCGAGATCAAGCGCCGGACAGGCCGGCTCTACGACGAGCATCTCGAGAACGTGGCCGGCATCCGTCGTCCCGTTCCTCGCACAAACTACGCCGACAACATCTACTGGGTCTACGGGATTGTCCTCGATGACGACGTTCCGTTCGATGCCAAGGAGGCGATGCGGCGTCTCGCGCAGAAGGGCATCGGCACACGGCCGTTCTTCTGGTGCATGCACGAGCAGCCCGTGCTGCGCCGCATGGGATTCATGCTGAACGATTCCCACCCGCACGCCGAGCGCATCGCTCGCCGCGGCTTCTATCTGCCGAGCGGCCTTGCATTGACTGAAGACGAGATCGCGCGCTCGGCCCAGGCTCTCAAGGAGATCCTGGCGTGACGGTCTTCGCGGAATACGCCCCTTGGTACGATCTGCTGTACGAAGACAAAAGCTACGCTTCGGAGGTGGATTTCGTGGAGACGCGCCTGCGCGACCACGGTGTCACATCGGGCAAGGTGCTCGACCTCGGCTGCGGCACAGGGCTCCATGCCATCGAATTCGCCCGTCGCGGCTGGAGCGTTGCCGGCATCGATCTGAGCCACGAAATGATCGCACGGGCAAAGTCCCGGGCCGAGCAGGCAGGACTGGCCATTCCCTTCCGCCAGGGCGACGCCTGCGAAGCCGGACCGGAACATGGCTTCGACACCGTGGTGTCGCTGTTCCATGTGGCTAGCTACCAGAACGATCGCGAGAGGCTGGAGCAACTGTTCAGGACCGCTTACGCGGCGCTGAAGCCCGGCGGCGTGTTCTTCTTTGACTACTGGTACGGCGGAGCCGTGCTCGCACAGGGGGTCGAGACGCGCGTCAAAGTCATCGAACGCAAGCCACTGCGCCTCACCCGGATCGCTCAATCCGATCATGACGAGCTGAAAGCGACCGTTCTCGTGAACTACACCCTGTTCTGCGAGGACACCGATCACGGGACCATCCGGCGCGTCGATGAGACGCATCGGATGCGATACTGGTTTCCGTTCGAAATCAATGCTTCGCTCAAGGCCTGCGGCTTTGAACCGCTTGGCGACTATGCTTGGCTGTCCGGTGACTCGCCCGTCTCGAGGACATGGGCCGCCTATTCCGTCGCCAGAAAGAGCGTCGCGCCGTGAGACCGTTGCGCCTGGCCGTGATGCTCGAACAGGCTGTCGAGGTCGGCGGCGGCTTCCAGCAGCCCTTGAATGACGTGCTTTGGTTGCGCGACTGGGCCGCCAAGTCCAACAACGAAGTGCTGGTGTACTCGCCCTATCCCAAGTCGCTGGAGATCCTGAAGCAGTTCGGGATCGAGGCTCGGCTGCTGAAATTCAGCGTGGTGGACTATCTATTTTTGTTCCTCAAATACTGCCGGCCGTTCGATCTTGCCCAGATCGCCTGGCGGCTGAAATCACCGTTCGAACGAGCCCTCGTCAGAGACGGCGTCGACATCGTGCATTTCACCTCGACATCGAAGCGACACCTGTTGCTCTACCAGCTTCCGTTCATCATCACGATCTTCGACGGTTGTCATCGCGATGCGCCGGAATTTCCCGAGGTTCGTGCATTCGGCGAGTTCGAACGGCGCGAAATCCTGTTCGGTCTCGCGAGCATGAAGGCGGCTCTGGTGATCGTCAACGCGCCGGAACTGGTCGAAAATCTGTGCCGGCGCTACGGCATGGAAAGGGAGCGCGCGGTCTGCATCCCCTTCTCGCCCTCGACCTACATCGATCAATCCGCCACGGATGAGGCGGCCGATGCGACGATCCTCGGCAAGTACCGGCTCGAGCCGGGCTATCTGTTCTATCCGGCCCAGTTCTGGCCGCACAAGAACCACATCACCCTTCTGGCAGCGCTTGCTCTGCTGCGCGAGCAGGGCATCGTCGAGCGGCTCGTGCTGTGCGGGTCCGATCGGGGCGGACGCGAGAACATCGACAGAGCCATCACGCATTATGGCCTTGCCGAGCAGGTCTCCATCATCGGCTTCGTCGATTCTGCCGAGCTCGGCGCACTCTACCGGGGCGCATCGGCGCTGGTGATGCCGACCTATTTTGGGCCAACCAATTTGCCGCCCCTGGAAGCCTGGGCGGTCGGAACACCCGTTGTCTATCCCGAGGCGTTCAAGGTGCAGGCGGGTGATGCCGCCATCCTGTTCGACTATGACAATCCGCGATCGCTGGCCGATGCGATCATCAATCTTCGCGCCGATGGGACCCGTGAAACGCTGCGCGTTGCGGGTCAGCGAAGACTTCAGCAATTCGCCGAGGAGACCGAGGTCGGGCGCCAGCAGTTTGCACGGCAGATGGAGCGCCTCAAACATCGCCTGGCGCTGACGCGGCACTGAGCCATCGTTCCGCCCACCCTCGCTGTATGGCTACGCCGGAATGCGGGCGATCAGGCCATCGCGAAGTCGCTTGTTTAGAAGCGGACTTGCGACGATGCCGACCACAATCAACCAGGTTGCGCTCTCGGCAACGAAGTGGACGAACCCGGTCGACGGCGCAAGCGAAGCGATCCCGATGCCAATGGCCCAGCCCGACAGCACAATAGCCGACGCGACGGCCGCCAGGAAGAGCGCATGACGTACCGGGTGCCGTAGCGTCGCCCCCATGATGACGAACCCGAGCAGTCCGAACTGGACCAAAAGATCGCTCGCGACGACCGCGAGCGCCGCCCCAAGCGGTCCAAGCCAGCGGATCGAGACGACCGAAAGCACCAGGAACACGATAAGCTGGAGACCCTTGGTCCGGACCAGGAGATCGCCTCGATTGCTATGGTTGGCGAAGGAAAGTGCAAGCAGCGATGGCGCCACGGCAGCCGATCCGAGCAAGAGTGTGTGCGCGAGCGGCGCATCATAAGGAATGCTGCCGTGCGTCCAGAGCGTGAAGAAGTCAGGCCAGAACGGCAGCAGGCCGGCCACGATCGTGCTGGCAATCACCGTGACGAACGTCGAACCACGCGCATAGAGCTGGCGCAGCCGCTCCCTATCGCCGATGGCGTAGTCATGGCCGAGCTCGGCCGCGATCGGCAGCGTCACCTGTGCGCAGAGTCCCCTGAGAAAACTCGCGATCACACGCGTCAGGCCCCACTGGGCTACGGCGACACGATCCACGACGAGGGCGGAAACCATCAGCACCGGTGCGTTCACGAGTGCCAGTTCCGACAAGTTCGCCACGGCGAAGGGGAATGCGCGACCAAACTGGCCGGCCGCCCAGCGCCAGGTCCTGTCGCCGCGGCCCGCGCGCAGAAACGGAAACAGGCGTGGCGCATCATATGCGACGAGATAGATCATCAACAGAACCTGCATCGATACGAAAGCCGCCGCCACGGCGACGAGGCTGCCGGTCGTGGTAAGAGCGATCAACTGCGCGATCTGGCCGATCAGAAGCGCACCGTTCTGCAGCCAGACGGTCCGGCCGTACTTGCCTCGTGCTCGATAGAGTCCCGAGACCAGATTGGCCGGCAGCGCGAGCAGCACGCCGACGATCATCACGAGCAGGGCCGCATCGAACGAAGGCGTCGTGTGAAATCCCAGGAGCCCGGATGGCGGCATGAAGAGAGCGCCGACGACCAGCAGCACGCAGAGCCCGACGTCGCCCCCGACATAGATCCGCAGCATCGCGGCATAAAAATTCGCAGTCCGCCCGTCGCAATCGCGGCAAGTCTTGAAGGCGAGAAACCTGTTGATGGCGCGCAGTTGCAGTCCCGCATCTGCGATGACGGCGAGGCTTCCTGCCGCATAGATCGCCAGCCAAGCTGCCAGCATCTCGCCGGTCCAGACATGCAGGAAGACAGGAATCAGAAGAAGCTGCTGGACCAGACCAAGAAAGGTCTGAACCAGGTTCGCCGACCAGCCCTTCATCAAGCGTCGAAAGCGACCGCCGCCCCCAAGCTCTGCCGAATGGACCGCCTTGGCTTGCACATCCTGTTGTGCACTCGTCAAACCCGCGTCCTTCCTCGCCAGCGCACAGGATGTGAGACATCCGGGCCGACATCAGTGAAACGCCGGAACATGGTGTCACCCCATTCGCCCAATCAGCAGTTGATTCCCGCGATGGAAAACGCCAATTTGGCAAAATCGCAATTCTGCGCTCGGACGGCCTTTTAGAGCGCTTCGAAAGCCGGGGCAATGCTACAAAGTCAGGGGGATGTTGACGCTGGAAATCCGACAGGGACCACGCGACCCACCGATCGTCTCCGCAAACTGATCGCGGGCACTCTGGTGGTAGGCGTAGGTGCAGCACTCCTCATCGGCCCCTATCGGAAGTTCGTCGTCAACGAATGGCGGGAACGGGCCTTGAGCGGCCAGCCCCTCCTGTTCGTGCCCGACTGTCCGAGCACGTCGCGCGACTTCAAATGTGGTGACAGATACACGATCGAATTTCGAAAGACCGGCGACGAAGGCTGGTGCCAGCACGTCCAGCACAACGACGATCGCGAGCCGGCCGAGACCTGCGGCATCGATCCCGACAGCATCGACTTCTCGCGCGCCTGGCGCCATTTCACCATCGGCGACGTTCAGCTCGACTATTCCTGGAGAGGACGCCCCCTGCTCCGCGGCGTCGGTTACGTCGGCTGGCTCATGACGCCCGAGGGCTACGCGTCGCGTCAATCGCGAAAACTGGCGATACGATGATTCGATAGCCGATACGAAATTCGCTCTCCAAATACTGAAAGAAGTCCATGCTCAGCGCGATCAACAGGATCGTCACAGGCTACGCCTTGGCCCTGCTCGCGGTCGTCTTCGCGGCGAATACCTTCGCTTCGATCTACGGCCTCGACAACATCGGCATGGTGCAGGCCTTCGGGCTGGATGAAGCGAGATACGTGATGAAGCTGAGGGTAAGTCTCGAGCAAAGCACACTCGATCCGGACATGTTCTTCAGCTACGGCAATCTCTACGACACCATCGGTTATTATTTGATTTCGCTCTTCGAGCGGTTTGGCTGGACCATCAACACCCAGCTCATCGGCTTCGTTCTTCGCTTCATTTCCATCGTCGCAGGCGTTCTCTCCGGCCTCGCGCTGTGGGGGTTGAGCGAGCATCTCGGATTACCGAGGATCGTCGCGGCGGGCGTGGGCCTTGGTCTGGCGACCATGCCGGATTTCGTGATCTTTTCCCGAACGATGCATCCCGACACGTTGCAGACACTCTTCGCCATCCTCGGCCTGGGCACGGCTCTGCTTCGGCCCACCTTTGGCTTCGCGCTGATGTCGGCGTTATGGGCCGGACTTGCCTTCAGCACAAAGTATGTCGGCGCTGCAGTCCTGCCGTTCAGCTTTCTTCCTCTCGCTCTGACCACCCTCGCAAGCCATCCTTTCTCGGTTCAGGTCCTGGCGAGACTCTTCCATCAGGGCCTGGCAATGATCGCCGTCTTCCTGGTCGTCTTCGCCATCACCAACCCCTACGCGGTCAGGGATTTCAGCACCTTCGTCGCCACCTTTGTCTGGCAGATGAAATACACCAGCACAGGACATGGTCTCGTCGAACCCGTCGACCCGACGCTCTGGCTGGTTCCGCTGAAGGAGCAGTTTGGCATTGGGCTGCTTTATTTGTTCGGCGGATGGTTGCTGGCCGGCCTGCTTCTCTCGATTCGGCTGTACCGCTTAGGTTGGCGTGCAGCCTGTCAATCGGCGGAGACGCGGACCGGTTTGGTGCTGGTTCTCTACATCCTCGTCAGCTCCGCGCACCTGGCAATCTCCATTCATGATCGCGAGCCGCGGTTTACCTATCATGTCGTGCCCTTCCTGCTGTTGCTGAGCACGGCGGCATGGCTCGAAGCGCTGCTGGCCTTGACAAAGAGCGTCGTTCGGCCCGCCTGGACCACCGCAGCATTCGCAGCGCTCCTGCTGGCTTACGTCTCTGCTCAGGCCGGACTTGATCTGCGCGCGATGGCGAGCTGGTCGGAGAGACCCGAAGCGGAATCGATCAAGCTCGGGAATTCCATCGCGCTCCAGTACCGCGGCGACACCAAGGTGCTTGCCGATGCCTACACCTACTTGCCACCGGTTATGACGAACGTGACCTATACGAACCTCCAGACGGAGGAGCAGCTCAGGCATGAAGCTCCCGAGCTCATTGTCCTCACCCGCGGAGCGACCGGAAACTACATCTGGAAGGAGCCGGGGACTTCGTTTAAGGAGATGAAATTCGTGAGGGACCTGCGTTACGCCGCGACCCCTCAGGTCGAAGCCTATGTGAACGACCTGCTCTCACCCGGATCAGGCTGGTCACTGGTTGCCGAGAACAGTTCTGAGGTGCTGTTTGCGCGAAGCCGATGAAGCCCCGGAGCAGGCAGCCGCATTCGTGAATACTGCCTCTGCCATCGGACGTGCGACAGGCGAACAGCCCGATCGTACGGCGCGAACCCCGAGATCATTTTGGTGAGAAGTCAGCCGTGAAGACAATCAGCATCGTCACCCCATGTTTCAACGAAGAGCTCAACATCAGGGACTGCTACGAGGCGGTTCGGAGGGTTTTCGAAGAGAAGCTGCCGGGCTACCAGCGAGAGCATATCTTCTGCGACAATGCATCCGACGACCGCACAGTGGAAATCCTGCGGGAGATCGCTGCCACCGACAAGTCGGTGCGGATCATCGTCAATGCGCGCAACTTCGGACCGCTCCGCAACACCTTCAACGGCGTGATGGCCTCGCACGGCGATGCCGTGCTTCTGTTCATGCCGGCCGACCTCCAGGATCCGCCGGAGCTGATCCCCGACTTCGTCAAGTTGTGGGAAGCGGGCAACGAGATCGTCTATGGCATTCGCGCGGTGCGCGAGGAAGGGCGGCTGATGCGCGGCATCCGCGGCGCCTATTACCGCATGCTGACGCGCTTCTCCGAGATCAAGGTGCCGCCGGGCGTCGGCGACTTCCAGCTCGTCGACCGCAACGTGGTCGAACGGATGCGGCAGGTGCGCGACGGATATCCGTTCATGCGCATGATGACCTTCGAATGCGGCGGCCGCGCCGTCGGCGTGCCCTACACCTGGCGCGCGCGCAAGAAAGGGCTGTCGAAGAATCGCGCGGCGGCGCTCATCGACCAGGGAATCAACGGGCTCGTCTCCTTTACGTCGGCGCCGCTGCGGTTCGGCCTGTATGCTGGCTTCGTGCTGTCCTTCACGAGCATCGCCTATGCCGTCATCAATCTGCTGCTCGGCCTGCTTCTCTACCAGCGCCTTGCCGAGCCCGGCATACTGACCCTCATCGTCGCGATGTTCTTCTTCGGCGGCGTGCAGCTCTTCTTCATGGGAATGATCGGCGAATACGTTCTGGCGATCTACGGCCAGGTTCGCGAAAAACCCGTCGTGTTCGAGCGCGAGCGCGTCAATTTCGATGGGCCGTCGCACCCGTAGGGTTCACTTCGCGCCCTACTCCGCCGCCTCGTACCAGGCGAGCGTTTCGCGTAACCCCTGATCGAGCCCGAGCGCGGGACGCCAGCCCAAAGCTTCGAGCCTCGTCACGTCCGCCGCAAGCACCATGACCTGATCCGGCCGATACGGCACTTCGCCAAGGCCGAGCTCGCCGGCACCGATCAGGTCGCGCAGCCGCCTCACGGTGTCGCGGAGCGGCGGCGCATCGGGACTGCCCAGATTGTAGGTGCCTTGCGCCGCCGGGCTCGCGAGCACGAGGCGGACGGCGGCAGCTGCATCGCGGGCGTGGAGGAAGCCCCAGCGCTGCTCGCAGGCGGTCAGCGCCATGTGACCATTGGCGCGCAGGGTCCGGATCAGGCTCGGAATCAGCCAGGACTCGCCCTCCTTCGGACCGTAGGTCGAGAATATGCGCAGCCAGGCGAAGCGCAGCTCACGCTCGGCGCAGCGGCGCTCGACCATCAGCCCGCTCGCGAGCTTGGCGATGCCGTAGAGCGTCGTCGGGCGCGGCGCATCGTTCTCGGTGATTGCACGATCGTAAGGGCCGTACTCGGCCTGCGACCCCGCGCCGACGAAGATGGTTGCGCCCGCGTCTGCCGCGAGGTCGGCCAGCTCCACGGCATCGACGATGTTGCGCGCCTGATCCTTGCTGATTCGTTCGCTGTTGCCCACCCCGCGCCACGCCATGTGCACGACGGCATCCGGTGCAAAGGAGCGAAGTCCCTTGCCGAGCGCGGTTGGAGCATCCAGCGTGCCGTCGATGACGTTGAGACGATTCAGGATCGCGCCGAGACGCCAGGGCCTGGTGCCGGGTCGCAGCAGCACCGCGACGTCATGTCCCTGCGCGACCAGGTCTTCTGCGACGTAAGACCCCAGAAAGCCCGTGGCGCCGGTCACGAATATACGCATTGCGATCCCGCCAATGCTCTGATGAGACCTGTCGCCGGATCCATCCTACGTGGTTCGCAGCGAAGCCGGCCTCGGATAGTCCACGAAGCGGTTGCCTGCCGCATAGTCGCTCTCGCCGAGATAGGGAAACTGATCGTTGATGGGGCGTCCCATCTCGAGCTTGGGCTCGATCAGCGTGTGTTCGCTCAGCATCACGTCGATCACAATCGGCCCGCCCGAGAACAGTCCCGGCTCGATCTGCTCGAGACGCTCGATGCGCGCGTAGCGCAGGCCGTAGGCGGCCGCGAGCGCCCCGAAATCCGGAAAGCTCAGGCCGTCGCGCGAGGCGCTGTAACGGCTCTGCATGTAGCTGTCCTGGAACTGCTTGATGATGCCGTACGATCCGTTGTTCATGACGATGATCGCGATATCGAGCTTGTTGTGCCGGACGGTCTGGAGCTCCTGGATGTTGAGATGAAAACCGCCGTCACCGTTATAGGAGATGACCTGTCGGTCCGGGCGGTCGATCTTGGCTCCGATCGCGGCCGGCAGAGCATAGCCCATCGGCGAGTTGCCTCCCGGATTGAACAGGGTGTGACGCTTCACCTTGAACGCCTGATAGAGCCAGCAAACCGCGGCGCCCGTGTCGCCGATGACGATTGCGTCCTCCGCGACGATCTCGTTGACCCGGCGGATCACGTCGTAGGGCGACAATGAGTTCAATCGCGCCGCAGAGGTGCTGACCTCCTTGTGGTAATAGCGCTGCTTCATCTCGGCGACATAGCCACCCCACTCCGGGCTCGGCGGCCGGACATCGAGCTTGCGTAGGACCTCTGGCAGTTCAGAAAAATCCAGATGACTGACGCGATAGCCGTCGTTGCGATATTTGGCCAGCTCCTCGTTGTCGACGTCGACGACATGAACGGTCGCACCCGCAGCAAACTGCTTGGTGTTCCCGGAGCGCTGCCGGTTGTCCAGCCGGCTGCCGAGCACGATCACGGCGTCCGCGTTCTGCAACACGAAATTCGCGCCGCGGTTGCCATAGACGCCGATCTGCCCGAGGAACCCCGGGTGATCGTGATCGAAGTAGCTCAGACCGGCCCAGCTGGAGACAAACGGCACTCCGCTTTGCCGCAACCAGTCCGCAACGTCCCGCTCGACACCGGCAAGGCCCACACCTGCCCCCCAGAGCACCACTGGGCGCTTCGCCTCCGCCAGCGTCCGCTTCAGATCCGACAGCACTTTCGCCGGCTCTTCGGCCGCCAGGGGCGATCTGGATGGAAGCAACACATCGTCCCCCGCCTCGGCCTGCTGGATGTCCATGGGGACGTCGATCAGCACCGGACCCATGCGGCCTGACGTGGCGATCGAGTAGGCTTTGGCCAGCTCTTCGCGCAGATCGGCTACGCTCGTGACCATCACGGCATGTTTCGTGACCGGCCGGACCATCTCCACGATCCTGGTTTCCTGGAACCCGGCCTGACGCACATTCGCGCCGTGGAATGCGCTGCTCTCACGCTGGTTCACCTGACCGGTGATGTGCAGGGAGGGAATGGAATCAAAATGGGAAGTGGCGATGCCGGTGATGAGGTTGGTCGCTCCCGGGCCCGAGGTCGCCAGGGTCACGCCGACCTTGTGACTGACACGCCACAGCGCGTCCGCGGCCATCGCCGCGCCCTGCTCGTGCTGGAAGCAGGTGTAGTGGAGCTTCGGATGCTGCGCGATCGCATCGATCATGAACGCGCAGGCGCCGCCCGTCAGGAGAAAGACCCGATCGCTTCCGACCCGCGCCAGGAATTCCGCAATGTACTGTGCTCCGGTCATCGCGTCATTCCGCCCTGGGCGCCGCGGGTCTGGGCGACGCAGAAATCCTGGATCACCTGAAGCACGTAACTGATGTGCTCATCGCCGAGTGCCGGATAGACGCCGATCCAGAAAGTCTGGTTCATGATCGTATCGCTATTGGCGAGCGAGCCGTGCACGCGGAAATTCCGTCCGGCCATGTAGGGTTGCCGCACCAGATTGCCGCCGAACAGCAGCCTTGTGCCGATCCCGCGTTCGTTCAAATGGCGCACGATCGCGTCACGCTTGAACGGCGCACCCTCGCGGACCGTCAACACGAAGCCGAACCAGGAGGGTTCGCTGTTCGGCGTCGGCTCAGGCAGGATGAAGAATTCCTCGAGCGGCTTCAGCCCGCTCTTCAACAGAGCGAAATTCCGCCGCCGGGCGGCGATGAAGCCTTCGAGATGGTCGAGCTGGGACACGCCGACCGCTGCCTGCATGTCGGTGATCTTCAGGTTGAAGCCGAGATGGCTGTAGATGTACTTGTGGTCGTAGCCATGGGGCAGCTCGCCGAGCTGCCAGTCGAAGCGGCGCTGGCAGGTGTTGTCCTTGCCGGGATCGCAATAGCAGTCGCGGCCCCAGTCGCGGAACGTTTCCATGGCCCGCCGCAGTGCCGGATGGCTGGTGAAGACCGCGCCGCCCTCGCCCATCGTGATGTGGTGGGCCGGATAGAAGCTGAGCGTGCCGATGTCGCCGAACGTGCCGACATGACGTCCCGAAAACGTCGCACCGAGCGCATCGCAACAATCTTCGATCAGCCAGAGTTTGTGCCGCTTGGCGATATCGGCGATCTTGCCGACATCGAAGGGATTGCCGAGCGTATGCGCCACCATGATCGCGCGCGTGTTCGGCGTGATCGCCTCTTCCACGCGTTCGGGAATAATGTTGTAGGTGGGAATGTCGACATCGACGAACACCGGCACCATGCCCTGCGTGATCGCGGGGTTGACGGTCGTCGGGAATCCGGTCGCCGCCGTGATCACCTCGCTTCCGGCTGGAACCTGCCGGTCCCGCAGCAAGGGCGAGGTCAGCGCCGAGAAGGCGACGAGGTTGGCCGAGGAGCCGGAATTGACAGTCATCGCGTAACGCGCGCCAACACGTTTAGCGAGCTTCTGCTGGAACTCCTCATTGAAGCGCCCGGTGGTCAGCCAGAAATCCAGAGCGGAATCGACCAGCGACTTGACGTCGCTCGCATCGAACACGCGTCCCGACACGGGCACGGGCGACTGGCCGGCGACAAATGGTTTCGTCGCATGCGCCAGGGCGGAGTATTCCTCCACCAGTTCCATGATCGATGCCCTGATCTCTTCCGGGCTTCGTTGAGCCGCGCGTGCGGATGCTGGCGCCGATTTCATGTGAATGACTTCGCGTTGACTGCGGCGACCTCGCCGCGAGATGGTTCGGATACCGACTGCGATGTGCCGTTCGCAACGGCGCCATCGAGGACGAGGTCGAGTTGTTCGAGAGAGATTTGGCGTAAATCCCGGCCGCGCTGATGCGCCTTGTACCAGTCGACAGTGAGACCCAGCCCCTGCACGAGGTCGAGACGCGGCGTCCAGTTCAATTGTGAGCAGGCGCGTTCGCAGTCAAGCCTCAGAAAGGCGGCTTCATGCGGATGCGGACCATCATCGCTGGTCCAACCGGCGCCATCGCCCCACATTGCTTGCAACTGCTCGACGACGTTCCGCACCGGCTGCTCGCTTTCGGCATTCGGACCGAAGTTCCAGCCATCGGCAAAGCTCGCGTCGGCGACCAACTTCTCGACAAGGGTGAAATAGCCCAGGATGGGATCGAGCGCATGCTGCCAGGGCCGCACCGAATTGGGATTGCGAATGCGCAGCGGCTGACGGTCCAGGAACGCCTGCATCGCATCCGGTACCAGGCGGTCACGCGCCCAGTCGCCGCCGCCAAACACATTTCCGGCCCGCGCGCTCGCGATGCGCGCCGCGCCGTTCTCGGCAAAGAAGCTTCGCCGATAGGAATAGGTCACCAGTTCCGCGCAGGCTTTGCTGTTGCTGTAGGGGTCGTTGCCACCTAGGCGATCGCCCTCGCGGAAGGCAGCCTGGCCGCCATCGTTCTCGTAACACTTGTCGCTGGTGACGATCAGCACGGCCTTCACGGACGGCAAATGCCGCGCCGTCTCCAGCACATGCACCGTTCCCATGACATTGGTCGCGAAGGTCTCGACCGGCTCGGCGTAGGACGGCCGTACTAGCGCCTGTGCCGCCATGTGAATGATCACGTCCGGCTGCGCTTCCAACAGCGCCGCGCGCAGCCTGTCGAGATCACGGATGTCGGCAAGGCATTGCTTGATGTCGGCGGCGACCCGCGCCGCCACGAACAGCGACGATGGATGGGTGGGCGGCAAGGCGTAGCCATAAACGCTGGCGCCGAAGCGCCGCAGCAGCAGAGACGCCCATGCCCCCTTGAAGCCGGTATGCCCGGTCAGAAAGACCTTCTTGCCCCGCCAGAACGCCGGATCCGTCACCAGATCCTCCACTTGGCGCGGTTGTTGGCCCACTCGTCTTCGAGATAGTTGCGATCGCGCAAGGTATCCATCGGGTGCCAGAAGCCGGGATGCATGAAGGCACGGAGCTGGTCGCTGCGGGCAAGCTGCTCCATCGGCTCGCGCTCCCACACGGTCTGGTCGCCTGCAATCAGATCGCCGACGGAGGGCGACAGCAGGAAGAAACCACCATTGATCCAGCCGCCATCGTCATGGGGCTTCTCCTCGAAATTGACCACCCGGCCGTTCTCGATCGTCACAGCGCCGAACCTTCGCGCCGGCCGCACCACCGAAACGGTCGCCTTGCAGCCATGGTCCCTGTGGAAGGCGATCTCGGCCTGAAGATCGATATCGGCGACGCCATCGCCGTAGGTCAGGGCAAAGAACGGTTCATCGGCGACGTAAGGAAGCACGCGTTTGAGCCGGCCGCCGGTCTGCGTCTCTTCGCCGGTATCGACGAGGGTCACCCGCCATGGCTCGGCCGTCTCACGGTGCACCTCCATCCGGTTTTCGGCGAGGTGAAACGTGACGTCGGACATGTGAAGGAAGTAGTTGGCGAAGTATTCCTTGATCAAATAGCCCTTGTAGCCAACGCAGATCACGAAGTCATTGAAGCCGTGGCGGCTGTAGATCTTCATGATGTGCCACAGGATCGGCTTTCCGCCGATTTCGACCATGGGCTTTGGACGGGTCGTCGTCTCTTCGGCTATGCGCGTGCCCAGACCACCCGCAAGGATAACCACTTTCATCCACTATCTCCGACGGCAACCGCAAGTGGCCGCGCAGCCGCTTCTATACGATGCTGTCCGGCTGGCAACCCGTTCTGCAGAATAGAGGTATTATAATACTATCATCTCCACGACAATTCCGAAATGCGCACGACAGGAGCCGGCCGAGACACCTCCGGGTCGAAGAAGATTCAACTTGGTCGCATGACCGAACGGTGAAACCCCCATCACAGCGGCATCACAGGTTTGGAGGATCAATGCCGATGATCCGCGCCTTTTTATAGAAGGCAGCGACGCAACCGGTCGCGACTGTCACGTCAGCGGTCATGAGCATGGAGGGCGTCTGTCTGTGCTTGGCGACAGTCACGATCTCATCGGAACTCGTCGAAAGTAGCCTGTCTCGCTCGACGCTTTCCCGCCAGTATGGATAAAGGCTGCTTCCCTCAGCACGAACGAGCGATGCCGTCGAACTCAGTAAGATCGACACCGCCATCACCACGGTCAGCGCCGCCGGCAGTGCCAGGGAATCGAGCGTAAGTACTCCTTGCGCCGACACGGGCAGCGGGCCGAACCTCGGACGATATGCCCGGACCAGCAACGAGACACTCAAGGTGATGCCGAAAAGAAGGAGCATCAAGGCTTGGTTCTGCGCCCTTTCAACAAGCGGGCCGCCCGTGGAGAACTCGTGCGTGAAATATTCGAAGTAGCAGCATGCGAGACACACCACGGCAACCCCGAGTGCCAATAGCTTTGTGCGGGGTTCTGGCGGCCGCGCTTGGGACTGCGCCAGAGTCACGGCGGCGACGGCCACGAGCCACCCGATAATCGCGGGTTCGCGAAAGAACCGGCCGAGGCCGACCAGAGAAAAGCGCAGCGCCTCATGCAGCGATCGAGCGACGTCGCCGGCGCCGGTGAGCTGGCCCATGCGAATGCTGTTGCCTTTGGCCAACACGACTACTACCCAACCGAACAAGATCGCGGTTGCAATCAGTACGTGACGAGCAACTTGCGGCTTCTGCTCGAGGAGACGGCGCGCAATTGCCGAATTTGCGATAATGAGGACCAGCCACACACCCGTGAATTCGTTGCACAGCGAGCCGATGAGGCCGACCGCAGCCATACCGACGGTCGCGAGCTTCGAGAACTCGCTCCCCTGATCCAGCGCCCGAACGCACTCTCCGAGGATCAAAATGGAAGCAAGCGCCGGTGGAACGTAGCAGGCGGCCGCCGGCAGCCAATAGAGCAGATCGCGCACACTGGGCGAAGCGCCGACTATCGTAGCGGCGAATGCGACCACAACGAAAACCAAGGTCACGCCGCCAGCGCACGGCCAGGCCCGGGCGATCGCGACTGCGGTTCCAATAAGGAACACGAAGGCACCGGTTGCCATCGTCAAGGAATAGGCAAACACGATATTGGTGCCAGTGGCCGAGGCGATCGCGGCGGGCACCTGGAGAAGCACGAACGGCACAACCCGGCCCGACAGCTCATTGTAGAGGTTGATGACGCTCTGCACCAAGCCGTTGCTCACGTACTGATTTGCGATGCAATAGTCGTCATGCTCAGGGGCTGCGAAAAATGTCAGGGCGAGGAAGACGAACAGGAAGATCGCCGGGATCAGCCCCGCGACAACCCAGACCACCCGGGCCCGACGGAAGCCGCTTGAGCGCTCGGCGGTAGATGCAAACGCGCTAGTGGACATAAATGCCTTCAAATTTGCAAATCAATCGAAACTGCGACGTAAAGCATAACGAAATGATCGCGACCCTGGTCCGCGCGATCAATGCAACCTAGTTCGGCTTGACGATGCTCAACGTCGTGCACCTGCTGTCTTTGAACCTCTCGACGTCGACGTGAACCTCAATGCAATTCTCCGGCGTTAGGACGACGGTCTCGGGAAGGGGCTGGCCGCCATAGCGGGCAGAAAAGGGAACATAGAACTTGTGATTGATTGATTGCTCTTTTGGATCGAAATAGACGGGCGTGTCCGGCATCCGATGGCGCAAGAACATCATAAGGGAGAGTTTCGGTTCCCATTCCAGCGACGGGCCTGTGACTAGCAGGATCGGGGATATGCCCTGCTCTCGCGCCTTGGTCAACCAGTTTGCGGTATCCAGGATGGCGGTCTCGGCTTCGGCGTTGAATGTGCGCCATTGCTCCCGGCTTGTAAGCGTCCTCGGCGTCAATACGCCTTCGTTCACGACCAGCATTGCGAGCACGCATGCCATCGCAAGGGCGTTGACGGCGATCGAAACTTTGGGCGTCGCGTTGACGATCAGACGACCAAATACAATCGCCGCAACGATCGATGTCACCACGAACATCGGAGACCCATACCGCATCGAGATCGGATCCAGGCCTCCTCCATTGCTGACGGCGTAGGTCAGGTAGAACAGCGTAAATCTCATCGCCTCGATTGAGACGACGGCAAGTAGCAACGCCATGAGCTCGAGCCAGGCGATCCTGATGAGTCCGCTCGCCTTGGCAATGGCCGCGCAAGCGAGCGCAGCCAGAAGGGCAAACACGACCCATCCGGTGTTGTCGTCACGCGTGAGCAGCATCCACTCGCGGGCCTCGTTGCGCACCGAATGAAAGAAGTAGCTGTCGGTCGGGCCTGACAACGAAACGATCCCGCTGCCCACGGTAGACGTCAGCTTCAGGAAGACCGCGAGAACCAGGGCGCCCGCGACAGTTGCGACACCCCCTCCCAAGGCCATTCGCCGATTCGACAGGATCAGACCGCAGACCATAACTAGTGCGCCCAGCGCGATCAGGAGCACGGAATTCGGCTCCTTGGTTGCACCAAATACCAAAGCCGCGGGAAAGGCGAGCACCATGTCAAGGCGCTTCGCATCCACGATCGCGCGCCACAGCAACCAGATCAGGATCGTTCCGACGAAAATGCAGTCGATTTCGACCGGTCCGAGCCGGGGGAAGATGTCGGACCAGGCAGGGTGCGCGAAATACAAGACTCCGAAAACCACCGCACTTGTCAGCCCAAGGCTGTGAAAGAGAAGCGCAAAAAGAGCCGTCGCGGTCGCCACGTACATGGCGAAAATCGCGATGTACCAGAGGCGGATGTTATCGCCGAAAAGATAGATCTGGAGTGACTTGAGCGGATAGTGCGCGGGCCTGAACCGCGACGCCCGGCCAGTGATTGCGAGTTCCTGATACTCGTCCGTCTGCTTCAAATCGGCCCAGACGTCCGCGAGCGGCGCCGAGGCAGACGCCTTGAGGGGATTGATGATGTCATGGTCATCGACCAGCGCCGGGGTCGCTCGATCGATAAACGAGCCGAAATGAAGGACTAGGAGCGCTGACGTTACCAACGCGAACAGAGAGACTATGGCGGAGCTATCGATGCGCTTCACGTCATCCCCTATGCGTGCAGCGGCCTTTTGCACAGGCACGTGTGCCACGTCAAGTTGCATGAGTTCTCTGGCTAATCGGCACGCATGGTGTGGAGGACTGGCTGCCACCCATAGCGCGACGCGGGCGGACCACGTTGTTCGGTCCGAAACGCCCGCGGAAGAAGTTTGGATAGTGGCATTAAAAAAATACCGACCGCTCCGATTTGGGCACTAACGAGCATCAACCGGCACATGATCGCTCGGGATTTCGGGGCGCAAATAGTGTCACCTCGGTCGAATCGACCGGATGTCTCGCGACGCCGACTAGGCGATAATCGTCGAAATTCACACCAAGCGATTGCCACTGCTCCATCGTGAACGAGTTTTGAGTTCGACTCATCAGCAACCATGAACGAGCTAATCGTCCGGATCCCAGCAGAGCGAGATAAGACCGAGCCAGATGCTGTGAGAACGGATACCCCGTGAACAGCCAAGGAAAGACCGGTTGTCGTCCCCCGATCGCAATGACTGCGCCAGGAATGCTTCCACTGAGGTCGATTGCATCTTCACCCGGGCAAAAGCCTGCAGCGCGCGCATCGGCCTGCAACGTCTCAACGAAATCTCTGGTCCTCTCGTCGACCAGCACCTCATGTCCGCCGATCGTGACGGGCTGGGTCTGCATGTCGATGGGAGCAGCGAGCCGATAGGGCCTGGCTAGTCCTGCTCGGACGGATGAGTAGGAGAGGAACAGTGCAGCGGAGACTGCGGACAGAGTCACGAAAGTGCTTCGTTGTGCGGCCAATGACGTCGCGACGATAGCGATGAACAGCGATATTCCCGAGAAGAACATCAACTGGTTGCCGACCGAGGCAGCGCCTCCGACCGTTGCGGCCCACGGAATTAAGCCGGATACCGCAAGCAGCAAAACGAGCCTGGAATCCACGTTCTTTTCCCAGCAACAAATCGCCAGAAGGCACCATGCTATCGCTCCGGGCCGTGTACCGATGGCCAGCGACCAGAGCGAATGAGGCCCGTCAATCAGCGCAATGCCTATCAAGACCGAAGCCAAGATCGCGAACGGCACCTTCAATCGCATGTGCCCTGTATCACGCAGAATAAAGGCCGCGACGAACAAGACAATCGACATGAACCAAAACCAGCTTGAGGAGACGAACTCGATTTGCTGCTGAAGGATCGAAAACTGGATCGGATGCGACATTCCGAAGATGGACGTGTATATGCGGATCTGCTCCAGGATGGTAGAGACTGGCAGGAGCAAGAGACAAGGCACCAGCAGAACAGCGATGAAACCAGACACGCGAAGCGCCTGATTCACCCTGCTCTTCCATCCAGAGATCGCCAGGCAACCCGCAACGGCATAGATTGCGCCGAATGCCAGCGCATTTTGGGGCCGGGTAAAGGCGACGAGAACAGCCGCCACCCCGGCGGCGAGAGCCGACCACACGAAATTGCGCTCGTGTCGAAGTAGCAGGACAGAAGCAAAGAGCGGGTAAGACGCAATGGCAAGCAGCCAATTGTACGACGGCATGGGAATCCACGGATGATAGTAGATCACCGACGTGAAAGCGGCCGCGGTTATCAGTAGCACACCCGAGATTGTCTTCTTGGTGCCTCCGGCAGCTACTGAGCCCACGAATGCACCAGCCCCGATCAGTATGATCGCGCCGATCCGTCGCATCCAAACGATCGCCCCGCCGGAAAGTTCGAACAGTGGGTGAAGCCCATAGCCAAAAAGGCCAAAAAATAGGTCATAGCGCTCCGGCTCTTTGGACATCATGAGGTAAAACGATTCATCGGTGAGATCGAAACCGCGCTCCATGAGCCAGATGCATCTTCCCATGAAAAGCAATGCCAAAGCTGCTAGCACCGATGCGGCAACCAACACTGCCTTATTGCCCGGTGAATGCATTTTTCGATCGGCACTCAAAAACATGAAGCAACGGGCCGCCTTCGTACAAGCGCGCTCAGGCGCACGGATTGAATTTGCCAACAAATTGAGAGGCCTCGCCGCAATCTCTATCGTATTCCAGTATGCGATGTTTTGGATCTTCGGCTCGCGTCGCGTGCGCTGGGCAAAGGACCGACGAAGGCAGCAACGAATGTGAAGGCACCGAAGGCTGCTAAGCAAACGTCCAGCTAGGTGCTCGCAACAGAGTGCCGCGCTGCCATTTCGACACATACTACTCGAACATGGATCGCTTGCACCGTCAACGGAGAAGGAACCCCGCATCGTGCTGGCCAGAGAACACAAGATCCGGACTATTGCTCGCATGAATCTCGTGAAGCACCGATTGGTCCAGGAGGGCCCCTATCCGCGGGTCCAGCGCATTCAGTCCTGTATCGGCTAAGGCCTGGTTGCCGATCACGCCATCGCTGTTGAAGTGCTGGAAAATTGTCTCCAGCGACGTCACTGTCGTGCTGCTGCCGGCCGCATCTGGAGCCAATTGCAAAGCAAAATTGCCGTCGCTTTTCGCGCTCCACAACGAGAACATTCCGGTCGAGGAATTCTTCCAAACGAATTCGTAGTCGTTGTTCGAACCGACCTGAACGGTCGAGCCCGCCGCCTCGATAGTGGTGGAGGAGGCAGCGCCGATCACGCCGTCACCGTTGAGGTCCTGATGGAACGTGGTCTCCAGCGACGTCACCGTCGTACTGCTGCCATCTGCGTCTGCGGCCAAGTGCGTAACGAAGTTGCCGTTGCTGTCCGTGCTCCAGAACGAGAACATCCCGGTCGAGGAGTTCTTCCAGACGACGTCGTAGCCACCGCCGGACACCTGCTCGGCGCCGATCGGGGACCAGGACGGCCACATCCCGACCGTCACCGCCGAGCCCGAATATTTCAACGTCGGGCCGGTGCCGGTGCTGATGCTGTCGAGGTAAAAGTTCGAACCGGTCTGAATCAGGCTGGTTGAGCCCGCCGCCTCGATGGTGGTGGAGGCGCCAGCGCCGATCACGCCGTCACCGTTGAGGTCCTGGTGGAACGTGGTCTCCAGCGACGTCACCGTCGTGCTGCTGCCGTCTGCGTCTGCGGCCAAGTGCGTAACGAAGTTGCCGTTGCTGTCCGTGCTCCAGAACGAGAACATCCCGGTCGAGGAGTTCTTCCAGACGACGTCGTAGCCACCGCCGGACACCTGCTCGGCGCCGATCGGCGACCATGATGGCCACATCCCGACTGTCACCGCCGAGCCCGAATATTTCAGCGTCGGTCCGGTGCCGGTGCTGATGCTGTCGAGGTAAAAGTACGAACCGGTCTGAACCAGGCTGGTTGAGCCCGCCGCCTCGATGGTGGTGGAGGCGGCAGCGCCGATCACGCCATCACCGTTGAGGTCCTGGTGGAGCGTGCTCTCCAGCGACGTCACCGTCGTGCTGCTGCCGTCTGCGTCTGCGGCCAAGTGTGTAACAAAGTTGCCGTTGCTGTCCGTACTCCAGAACGAGAACATCCCGGTCGAGGAGTTCTTCCAGACGACGTCGTAGCCACCGCCGGACACCTGCTCGGCGCCGATCGGCGACCAGGACGGCCACATCCCGACCGTCACGGCCGAGCCCATGTATTTCAGCATCGGGCCAGTCCCGGTGCTGATGCTATCAAGGTAGTAATTCGAACCAGCCAAGACCAAGCTCGTCGAGCCCGACGCTTCGATCACTGTAGGATTGAGAAGGGCCACAAGCGATGCGCCTGTTATCGTACCATCAGCAAACTGGAAGTTTTCCACTCCCGTGACCGTATCGGTGCCGTCAGGCGAACCAGAGCGCAGATCCACGAGCGTGAACGTCTGCGTGCTCGAGTTGTAGGTGACCCCGTAATTCGCCCGGCTCCCCGAATACACAGCCGTATCCGTGCCCGAGCCGCCGATGATGGTGTCGTTGCCGCCGCCGCCGGTGATCGTATCGTTGCCGGAGGCGCCGTTCAGCACGTTGGCGATGACGTTCCCGATGATCGTGTCGTTGCCGGACCCGCCGGTGGCGTTGTCGATGTAGGAGCGCGCGTCGTTGTTGGAGAGATAGGCGTTGTAGACGTTGCCTGAGGCGTAATGGCCGTTCCCGAGATTGGCCAGTTGCACGGTCGAGAACAGTGACGAGGCGCCGGGATTGAGATTGATATTCAGGTTCGTCGTGTAGTTCGACAGGTCGTAGGTATCGACGCCGCCGCCGTCCCAGACCGTCTCGTAGATACGGTTGGACGAGCCGCCGACGCCGCCGCCCGGCGCGAGCTGCCCGACGCCGTTGATGAACTCCTGCCCCGTGGTCGGGTTCCAGGTATAGAGGGTGCTGCCGCTCTGGGTCGTGTAGTTCGCGCCGTACATCGTTTGCAGCGCGAGGATATCGTTGGCCATGTAGGTCTGCGGATATCCGTACGCCTCGTTGGTGTAGCCCGTCGACGTCGAAGCACCGACATAGCTGCGATAGCTCATGACGGTGTATTCGCTGTCGTCATGCGCACTCGGCACCGCGACGTTGGCCGGGCCGCCCGTCTCCTGGCTGTGCTTGAGGCCGAAAGCGTGGCCGAGCTCGTGCAGCGCGGTCGTGAAATAGTAATTGCCGAGCTTGGCCAGCGAGTAGTTGTATTGGGTCCCGAACCACACGTCGCCGCCTGCCGCATAGTTACCTGGGTAGTAGGCGTAGGAGGTCGGATTAGCCGACGGCGATTGCGCGACCATGATATCCGCGCCGTTCGTGCCCGCGTACTGGATATTGGCGTTGGTGTAGCCGAGGATCAGCCCGATCGCGTAGTTGATCGCGGCCTGCATCTGGCTGGGCGCCGAAGCGAAGCCGGACGTGGTCGGCTCGCCGTCGCCGCCGCTGTACGGATTGGCGTAGTCGCTCGGTGAGTCGGGAAAGCTGTAGGTGATCGCGCCAGACCATTTGTAGCCCGACAGCAGGCCGTCGATGTCTGCGTTGTTGGTCCTGCTGACGGTGACAGTGGTGGCCAATGGACTCTCCGCGAAAACAGCGCATGGCGCTCGATTGGGGCGCAGGCGGAATATCCCAGCTTGAGATGGACGTTTGGTTTAATTTTGGCGTCCGCACCCGGACCTCTTCCATAATGCTGTGTTAGCCATCAATTCCCGTAATCATACGGGCAAGGACAAGGATGCCGGTTCCGGCTACCCACGTGATTGGCAGAACAATGAAACTAAGTCCGCTCTCGGTCGGTCTGCTTGGCGCCCTGGTGGCGCTCGCCGAGCCGGATCATCTAGCCCTCGGAGGACTGCCTGTCATGGTGTGGAAAGCCAGCGCGGACGACAACGGCAAGGCGGTGCGCGCGCCCTCGGTTCCGCCCGCCCGCGATCCTTCTGCGGCGGTGGCAGAGGAATACGAAGTCGCCCGTCGGCAGGGCACGCGGGAGGCGTTCGAGCTCTTCATCGCGCGCCATGGCGATGATCCCTTGGCCGAGCAGGCGCGTGCCGAGCTGAAGCGCCTGTCACGCTGAGCCTTCGCGCATTGCAGCAAACCGCTTCAGGCAAGTCCGCGTCAGGCATCCCATTTCGGCAGGCGGCATCCGCGTCGGACCAGACTTGCCGCATGGTGTTTCGGCATTATGGTGGCTCCGCAATCTGTCCCGGAGCCTTTCACGATGCCCTTTCCGCATGCCTCGGAAGCCCTGTCGCGCTTCACCGTGCTCGATCTGACCCGTGTCCGGTCCGGGCCTACCTGCGTGCGGCAGCTCGCGGACTGGGGCGCCAACGTCGTCAAGATCGATGCGCTGACCGAGGATGCCGGCGGCGAGCAGCCGGGCGGGCCGCGGCGGGGTTCCGACTTCCAGAATTTGCACCGCAACAAGCGGGCGATGACGCTGAATTTGAAGGACGAGCGCGGGCTCGCCGTGTTCAAGCGGCTCGCCGCCAAGGCCGACGTCGTGGTCGAGAATTTCCGTCCCGACGTGAAGAACAAGCTCGGCATCGACTATGAGAGCCTGCGCGAGATCAACCCGCGCATCGTCTATGGCAGCATCTCCGGCTTCGGCCAGGACGGACCCTATCACAAGCGCCCCGGCTTCGATCAGATCGCGCAGGGCATGGGCGGGCTGATGTCGATCACCGGCGCGCCGGGCGAAGGGCCGATGCGGGTCGGCATTCCCGTCGCCGACCTCACGGCCGGCCTGTTCTGTGCCATGGGCATCCTCACCGCGCTGCTCGAGCGCGAGGTCTCGGGCAAGGGCCAGTGGGTGCAGACCTCGCTGCTCCAGGCCCAGATCTTCATGCTCGACTTCCAGGCCGCACGCTGGCTGATGGAGAAGGAGGTCGCCAAGCAGGCCGGCAACAACCACCCAACCAGCATCCCAACCGGCGTGTTCAAGACCTCGAACGGCTACATCAACATCGCCACGACCGGCGGGCGGATCTGGGAACGTTGCGCGCAGGCGATCGGCGCGCCCGAGCTTTACAGCCATCCCGACTATGCGACGGCTCCGGCCCGCTCCAAGAATCGCGACGCCCTCAACGCCGAGATCGAGAAGCGCACGGTCACGAAGTCGACCGAGACCTGGGTCCGCGAGTTCAACGAGGCCGGCGTGCCCTGCGGGCCGATCTACGCCATCGACCAGATGTTCGAGGACGCGCAGGTCAAGCATCTCGGCATTGCGCAGGACGTGCCGAACGAGGAGAACCGCGACATCCGCCTGCTCGGCCAGCCGGTCACGCTGTCGCGCACGCCGAGCAGGATGGTGGCGCGGCCGCCGGAGTTCGGCGAACAGACCGACGAGGTCTTGAAGGAGTTCGGCTTTGGCGCCGACGAGATCGCCAAGCTCAGGGACGCCAAGGTGGTGTGATATTGCCGCCACCGCTCCCGTCCAACGCTATGGGCGCTATCCAGCCTGAGCGACGAGGTCAAACAGAACTACAGCACCCTGATCGGCGCTTTCCTTCATCTTCGGTTGATCAGCGCCGCGAGTGGTCGCTTTGGTTTGAGTCCGCCTGCTCTTCCTGTCTTCGGTATGTCTTTAGCTGATCCTATGCGGTACTTGTGCAACCGCGCACGGTTTCGTTCGGAAAACCTTATCCGCAGCTCCCGCATTCGGTGGTTGGGAAAAGGAAGTAGTCTTGGGGGAGCTCGTTCGCATCGAGTCGGATGGCAAGTATTAAGCCATCGGGCAGATGGGATGAGGGCAGCCTTCAAAGCCTCCCGAGCTCGCTCCGGGGATCATCAACCTAAGTGCTTGCCGAATCGAACCTGCGAAAAGACGGCAGCGCAGATCTGGATCAATGACGCTTAATGCGCCTCGACTCCCCGGGCGAGAGCAGACACGTTCTATCGAGGTCCTTTTTCTTCGTCGCGAACGACTGCGCCCAGAGGAAGGATGCACGTCCCAAGGCCAAGACGCGCCAAGATGGTGCGAAGCCCAGCCCTTCAGAGCCGACCTGCAAAGCGAAGCCCGGCGCCGTTGCCTTAAGACAGGCAATTCCCGATCCGGTCCACGATTTGAATACCCGAAGCTTGGCCGGTAAGATGAGCGCGCGCAGGGGGACGCCGTGGCCGGGCAGCGCTCATGGTCAGCCCAGGACGGTCATTTGCGGGATCAGGTTTGCCGCGAAGTGACACGAACCGCAGCAGTTCGTCACATCGTCGGAAGCTCGTAGGTTTGCCGCCAGGCGCGCACGGCTGTGACGAGGCCATTGCACTTCCTGCACCTCATCGGATGAGCTATCATAGATTTGACGGGAAGCTGGCGCGCCTTCCTCTTTCCCAGGGCCGTCGCCGGCCGAGATACTGAAGTGTGAACAGGATCTGGCAGGCCTGCCGCCAAAGCCTGGCTTCGTAGCGGCTGAGCCGGTCCAAGGGGCAGGTCGGCAGGCTGGCAAGGCCGACAAAGCTCGCAGTCAGGTAGTCGTCACTGTGCCGAGGCTCGGTTTCGCGGCTCGTTTCCGCCCAAACGTCGACCCCTTCATCGAAAGACAAGGGACCAGTGGTGCCGGCGGGCGAGGCATTTTCGAGTTCATCGATGGGTGCCGATGCCCGGCGCAGCCCGCCGAACCGCAGCAGTTGACGCGCCTGGGATCCGAACAGGCCGCTCTCGATCGCTGTCGCACGGCGCAGCCGCCACAACACGCTGGCCAGCCTAAGCGCCAGTTCGCGCTCGGTCGCGGACTGCGCGTCATAGTCGGCGATGACCGCCACCTCGAAAGTCGCGTAATCTTCGGCATCTTCCAGTGCACCGATGACGGTTTCTGCGGTCAGGCCATGCCGAATGGCATTGCGGCGCGAGCGTTTCTTGCCGTCCTCCGTCACCGGACCTGTGCTGGAGCGGGCATTCCGACGGTTGGCTGCAATTTGCTTCATGCTGGTCATAGGACTGTTCGACCTGCCAATGGGTTCGTTTCGTTGCTTTGATCTCGCCGTTCCGGTAATTGCTCGATAGTGGGCGCCTTAAGCGCGACTTGACTTTCCCTTACCTCGTCAGAGGCGGCGAGATCGGTCCGCGTGGCGCGAGTCTTTGTCCATAGGCCTGCCGCGATCGGCAATGGATCAAGCCTTTGCTGCTCCCACCAGATTCGTTCATTGCCGCGCCAATGGAGCTCGCGGTGATGCAGCCGGCACAGTGGCACGGTGAATTCGTCGCTCACCTTGCGGCCCATCGCCGGCGGTTCGGCGAACTTGACGTGGTGGGCATCGCAAGGCGTCCGGCCGCAGATCAAACAGGGCTGCGCCGTGACAAACTTCAAGTGCTCTTTATCCCGCTGCCGCAAGCGTTTGGCCAGCGAGGGCGGCGCTGTCAAATTGGTCATTGATTTCGCTGCAGCACGCCGGCGGCCTTGAGGACTATCATCCGACGCGACTGGCGAGAGCGTCTCCTTAGAGTTGACGCGGGCACCCTCTTCTGCTGCCGCAGGTTGGATGATATCGCTGAGCTTAACGGCAAATGCGGCTTCGATGATGTCAGCGTCCGAGGTCGCAAGCCTACCCTTGAGCGGCAATATCCGTAGCGCCCAGGAGGTCAGCGAGTCCACATCTGCCAGTTGCTCAAGCTCGGCGGTCAAGCCTTGCCGCACCGCCGCTGACCGATCAGGCGATAGGGCCGGCTCGGGCGCTGTGGCGGGCCGGACCCGGGCGCCTCCGTGGGAGGGCGCAAGATTCCCCGCTCTCAAAGCAGATTGTCCGACCGAAGGGCTGAAAGCGTTAGCGGCCGCAGGCGGACCCGCGGCAGCAAGATCCGGCGCATCGAGATCGTCCTCGCCGGCAATGCCGACCAGCGTGAACAGGGCATAGCGCCGGGCGTAGGTCAGGGCTGCCCCCATCCGGTGCGGGGCAGCCGTTTCGGTGACCGGGCACACCGGCCAGTCTGAGCCGATCCATTCGCCGGAGCTGTGCAGGAGGGTGGTCGTCAGCTTAATCAACCCGGTCTCGGGCTCAATTGCAGTTGCTTGCACGGTGGCAATTTCATGCTTCGTTAGGCATTTCCGGACGATCTCGAGCCCGCTCGCGAGCGAGGCATACCGGAACGTGCGGTTCTCCTCGCGCGGGAAAGGGGAGACGATAGTCGCAGTCAGTGCCTTCTCGGGATTATCGAGCTCAGCCTGCGCCCTCGCAAGGGCACCCGCGATCTGGCTGAGGGTCTCGCTGGATCGCTGCATGGACAATCTCCCTTCGGACAGGAATGGGTCGCCTACTCGGCCACCCGCAGTTCAAAACTAACGGCGCCAGACTTGGATCGCTTTGCCCGCAAGCCGTGTCCAGAGGCTTCCTTGGCGTCTTCCGGCATGAGCGCCTTCAGTTCGGTTTTCGCGCGTTCGTGCTCGACGGCGGCGTCCCGGGTCCGCCGATAAATAGCTGCGAAGTCGGCCCAGGAGTTCGAGGTGCCCATGTCGACCATGCGGACCGCCGCCACGCGCGACCGCGGCGGGTCGACGCCGAACAGCTGCGGCGCCTCGCCGGTCTCGATACAGCGCCAGAATTTCTTTTCGGCCGTCAGCAGCAGGTGCTGATACAGCGGATCGGCGGGAATGGTCAGTTCCACCCATTTGCCGCCGCCGGTGATGATCGACAGCACGGCCATCCGGGAGGCGGTTGCCCACATGTTGTGCTGCAACTGCGGCGTGTGCTTTGCGGTTGCCCCCTCTTCCGAGAACGACCAAGGCAGCATGAACTTGGCCTCGAAAATCGCGCCCGTCGCCTCAATCTTGCCGTCCAGGGTCGCCGCCATCCAGCGGTGGACCGGATGCACCACGCGTCGTTGCACGTGGCTGACGGCGTGTCCCGTGTTCTTCTCGTACCAGTAACGGTTCAACGGCTCGGTCGCATTTCCCAGTTGGACAAGAAGGTCCCTTGACAAGTCCTCGGGCTCGATTTCGCCCCGCTTCTCCTGCCAGAGCCGCAGCAGGGCGGCGGGATCATCGCCCATGATGATCCGAGCGTCGGAGCCCCCGATGAATGAGCGGCGGGAAAGGGTCCATTGATCGCTATTTGAGCTGCTCATCAATCTCATCCTCGTCAGTGTGCTAGCCTGTCTTGTGATTCTACCACATGTGACAAAAGCACAATAATATGCCTGTGACAAGTGCACAAGTAAGGATGGCTCGTGCGGCTTTAGATTGGACAGTGCGAGACCTTGCCGAGGCAACTGGCCTTCATCGAAACACGATCAACAACATTGAGGTGGGACGCTACGCAGGTGATCCGAAGACGCTCCAGGTAATTGAGCGAACATTCATAACCGCCGGCGTCGAGTTCATCGACGAGAATGGCGGCGGGCCGGGGGTACGGCTTCGCAAACCCATCATGCAGAAGCCTCAAAATAAGTGACCGCCCCGCTCCGATGCGCGCCGGAGCACTGAGACCGCCACTCTGCGGCTAATCGGGGCGAATGCCTCGGCCTGCCAGCGAACCCCTGGTCGAGCGCTTCTTAAGAGGCTTCCGAACCGGGGCCCGGCTCCTTCAAGGATCTGGCCGAGCTGAGGAGCGCCATCAGGGAATACCTGGGGAATGACAATACCGACCCCAAGCCCCCTCCATCTGGAACTAGTCTGCAGCGACAGCCTTGAAGGGTTGCTCGGGCGAGAGATCTTCAATTTAGCCACGTAGCAAGCCAGGGACGACCTTGCAGGCATGGCCTGAGCAATCACATAGAAGGTCATCTGCTTGAGGGGTAATGTTTTGCCGCAAGATCCGAAAACAAGCCCTAGTCGGGTACGGGGCTTGACTGCGGGAACTCTTGCTGCCGCGCCGCCTGACTTTGGTCACCCACCGCTGCAGCAGTCGCATACCCTGCTTCCCGTGGGACTCACGAGCGGGCCAAAGCCGTTTGGGCGTACGCTCCAGGAAGTGGCTTTTGAGGAGTTTCTGACGCGAACGATTTCCAGTTCGCTAAACCAACGCACGAGCTCACGGAATGCGCTCGCGTTGATTGCTACAGCAGAGTACGGGCTATCCAAACGGCGAGCCAACGCAGTTCGCGAACACGTGGTCGTTCAGCTCGGTGCCAGTGCCTGGTCTGAGGCTGGAGCTCCATGCGGAAGGCGCAGCCGATCCCGCCTTTCGTCCTAAATATATCGTGCCGCCTATTACCGCTCGCAAAGATCGGCAATCCTGACACATAGGCTCCGGACTTTTTCCGGTGGAGATCCTCCAGCCGCAACGGGTTCCGTCATGACAAGCCGACGCAGTTCGAAGCGCAAATCCAAATCGCCGGCGCCGACGCGGGTCCCGCGGTCACTGTTTGACTTCCGGCCCGTACTTGAGGGAGAGGACGCCGCCGCTTATGACGAGCTCATTCGCGGCACCCGCCAAGCAGTACATCCGGTCGATTTCATCGACGAGATCTATGTCGCCGATGTGACATTTTTGGAATGGGAGGTGATCCGATGGAGAAGGCTGAAGTTCAGGCTGATGCAGGCGCACATGCATGATGCGTTGCTCCGTTGCTTGACGCAACACCTCGGGTACGACACATACAAGGACATCTTCGCTGAATTTCTTACTCAAATTCTTCACGAATCCAAGAACCTGTCTGAAGAACAAGCGCGCGAGTTGGCGTATCAATATGCGAACTCGCAAGCGGAGGCGATGGAGGTGACAAGGCTTCTGAATGCCGCCGACCTCAAGCGCATCGAACGCGACGCAGCGTATTATACGGCCAAGGAGCTTATTCAAAAGAGTGTTCGACGCGAAAGTGCCGCCGTACAGCTGATCGATCAACTTCTCAGATCGGAGGGCCGCACCAGGGACGATATCATGCTCGATACATTTTCCGAGAAGATCGATGAGATTGAACGGCTAGATCGTCAGATTGCCACCGCCGAAGCTCGCAGAAACATTAGCCTGCGCGAGATTGAACGGCGACGCGCGATGCTCGGTGAAGCACTACAACGAATCCTACCAGAAGTTGAGCTAAGGATCATCGAAACGACGCCTTCGAGCGACAAAGAATCGACCTGACGGCGAGAACCTTGACTTGCACGTGTGTAATCAGGTCGCGGGGACATCCGAGGTGACTAGTGCGCGCAAAAACGACGCAAACCGGGCCAATGCCCGGTTCAGCACGGGTCCGAAAACTCCCCATGGGCGCGCTCGCGCCTCGCGCAACGCGTTCCGCCATGGCTTAAGTCTGGCTATTGATTGTGATCCGCTGTTATCGGAGGAAGTGGATGCGCTCGCGGGCAAAATCGTCGGGGACAACGTCAACCCGCAAGTTGTCAAGCTTGCGCGCCACGTCGCTGAGGCTGAGATTGATCTGTCCCGCATTCGCGCCCTCCGCCATCAAATCGTGAACACTGCATTGTGCGATGCTACGTACGAATCTGAGACAAGGAGCAGGGAAAAGTTTGCACTGGTTCGCCGCTGCGCACGGGTTGATGGTCCATTCACGCCAATGCCTGACGAAGTGGTGGATTTTCTATATTCATACCCCCTAGGACCCTCCAAGCTCGCGATCATCATATCGGACAAAGCTCAGCAATTACGGACCTTGGACCGATACGAACGTCGCGCGCTCTCGCGACGCAAATTTGCAATTCAAGCCTATGATGAGGAGCTTCGTCAATCTTAAGTTGCATGATGATAATTATCGGGTTAAAGCTGCGAATGGTCACCTATCTTGGCCAAACGAAGCCAAATTCATCAATGGGATCAACGGTCCGCAAAGTGCAGGCGTTCGGCTCGGTAGCTGATCTCAAGCCTTGTCTTATGTCTTATGCCGATAACAATCGAAGCCCGTGACGCGGTCACGTACGCCGCGGCAGGCCGGAGTTTCGCGAACAGACTGAAGAGGTGGTGCCCGCCGAGTTCGGTTTCAGCGCGGCTGAGATCGCGAGCCTGCGACAGGCCAAGGTGGTGTAACCCGCAGCGCATTCCCCCGGGCCCGCTTACGTCAGGCAGTCTGCCTGCATCGTGCTCCCTTCAGGCCCGCCAACACTCTGTCGATCACCGGCCAGAAAAGCAGCACGATCGCGAGGGTCGTGATCGATCCGACCAGTCCGTTCGACCAGAACACCTTGAGGTCGCCGCCGGCGCCGATCATCGACAGGCGAAAGGCGTCCTCGGCCCGGTTGCCGAGGACGAGCGCCAGGGTGAACGGCGCCAGCGGAATGCCGATCTTCTTGAAAACGTAGCCGACAACGCCAAAGCCGAGCATCAGCCAGATGTCGAACATCGCATTCTGGATCGCATAGGCGCCGATCGCGCAGGACACCACGATCATCGGCGCTACCGCGGCGAACGGCACGCGCAGGATAGAGGCGAAGATCGGCACCGTTGTCAGCACCAGCACGAGGCCGACGACATTGCCGAGATACATCGAGGCGATCAGGCCCCAGACAAAGTCCTTGTGCTCGACGAACAGCAGCGGGCCCGGATTGAGTCCCCACACCATCAACCCGCCGAGCAGGATCGCGGCCGTGCCGGAACCGGGGATGCCGAGCGCCAGCATCGGCAGCAGCGCCGAGGTGCCGGAGGCATGTGCCGCCGTTTCCGGCGCGAACACGCCCTCGATGCGGCCCTTGCCAAAACTCTCGGGATCCTTGGCGAAGCGCTTGGCGAGGTTGTAGCCCATGAAGGAGGCCGCGATCGCGCCGCCCGGAGTGATGCCGAGCCAGCAGCCGATGAAGGAGGAGCGCAGCAGCGTCACCCAGTATTTCGGCAGGTCCTTCCAGACGCTCAGCACGACGCGGAGCGAAATGCTCGCGGCGTGTCCGCGCAGCGCCAACCGCTCCTCCATCGTCAGCAGGATCTCGCTGATGCCGAAGAGGCCGATGACGGCAACGAGGAAGTTGATGCCGCGCAAGAGTTCGGCCGAGCCGAAGGTCATGCGCAACTGGCCCGACACGGTATCCATGCCGACGCCGGCGAGCAGGAGCCCCAGCGACATCGAGATAATAGTCTTGTGCTTGGCCTCGCGCCCCAATCCGACGAAGGAGCAGAAGGTCAGCAGATAAACAGCGAAGAACTCGGGCGGGCCGAACTTCAGCGCAAAGGACGAGATCATCGGCGCGAGGAAGGTGATCAGCAGCACCGCCACCAGCGAGCCGATGAAGGAGGACGTGAACGCCGCGGTCAGCGCCTCCGCCGCCCTGCCCTGCTGCGCCATCGGATAGCCGTCGAACGTGGTCGCGACCGACCAGGCCTCACCGGGGATGTTGAACAGGATCGAGGTGATTGCGCCGCCGAACAGTGCGCCCCAGTAGATGCAGGACAGCATCACGATCGCCGAGGTCGGATCCATCGTGAAGGTGAGCGGCAGCAGGATCGCAACGCCGTTGGGGCCGCCGAGCCCGGGCAGCACGCCGACGAAGATGCCGAGCACCAGCCCGACCATCATCAGCACGAGCGTCTTCCAGGTCAGCAGGACGGCGAAACCATGAAGCAGGAGACCGAAAGCTTCCATCGTGGGTGCCTAGTAGCCGAAGGCCGCTTCGAGCGGCCCTTTCGGCATGATGACGTCGAAGGCGATGTCGAAGGTGACGAACATGATCGCCGTGAACAGGAAGGCGGTGAGCAGCGACTTCCACAGCGCGATCTTGCCGAGCAGCCGCATGAAGCTCGCGATCAGGAGGAAGCTCGCGACGTAGAGGCCGAGGAACTGCACCACCAGGCAGAACAGCAGCGTCGGCACGAACACCGCCATCACACGACGCGCTTGCGCACGCGTGACGAAGCTTTCGGATGCCGCGCGGTGCGCCACGAACGCCGCGATCAAGCCATAGAGACTGCCGCCACCGAGGATGACGGAGAGATAGAACGGGAAATAGCCGGGCTCCGGCCCCGTCGAATCCCACGCGGCGCCGGAGCGCCAATTGTCGTAGCCAAGCGTTGCGGCCAGCGCGAGCAACAGCAGACACACGAATATCTCGATCGTGCCGGAACTGATGACGGAGGGCGAGTCGTCTTCAGGCGCGGTCGGATCGTCGACGACAATTTCAAGATCGGTTTGGGACATGGACTGTTAGGGACGATCTGCTGTCAATTCCCCTCTCCCCGCTTGCGGGGAGAGGGTTGGGGTGAGGAGGAGCCTCCACGGTGAAAGCTGGACTCGCCGAGAGTCCCCCTCACCCGGATCGCATCTTCGATGCGATCCGACCTCTCCCCGCAAGCGGGGCGAGGTGAAGCCAGCGGCTACTTCGCGACGAATCCGGCTTCCGTCATCAGCGATTTGTTGGTTGCATCGTCCTCCTCGAGGAATTGCACCATGTCCTTGCCGGTGAGGAAGATGGGCTTCAGCGCCTGCTTTTCCATGTAGTCCTTGTATTCGGCGGTCTGCGTCACCTTGTGGAACAGATCGACGTAGAACGCCTGCTGCTCCGGCGTGACCTTGCCGGGCAGGAACATGGCGCGCAGCATCAGATACTGGACGTCGATGCCCTCCTCCTTGCAGGTCGGGATGTCGGCCCAGGACTGCGTCTCCGTCACCTTGCTGGTGTAGGAGATGCGCTCCTTGTCGAACACGCAAAGCGGACGCACCTGGCCGGCGCGCCAGACTTCGAGATTTTCGCTTGGATTGTTGACGTTGGATTCGGTGTGGTTGCCGACGAGCTGGGTCGCGGCCTCGCCGCCGGACTTGTAGGGCAGATAGGAGAATTTCGCGCCGGTCTTCTGCTCGAGGAAGACGGTCAGCACGTGATCCTCGCGCTTGGAGCCGGTACCGCCCATCTTGAACGGCGAACTCGCCGCCTTCGCGGCCGCGACGAATTCCTTCACCGTCTTCGGACCTGCGCTGTTGTCCCACAGCACGAACTGGTCGAGCGCGATCACCGAGACCGGGGTCAGCTCGCGCCAGTTGAACGGAATCTTCGCCGACAGCGGCAACATGTAGATCAGCGAATAGGCGATCAGCACCTTGTTCGGATCGCCATCGCTCGACTTCATGTACATCAGCGCTTCGGCGCCCGAGGCGCCGCCCTTGAGCGAGACGACCACCGGCTGCTTCATCAGATTGTTCTTCTGGATCGCAGCCTGCATCATCCGCGCCATCTGGTCGGACGCGCCGCCCGCACCGGCTGCCACCACGATCTCGACGGGTTTGGCCGGTTCCCAGCCGGCAAAGGCCGGCGCGCTTGATAACAGCGTCGCCGCAGCGACGACCGCCTTCACTGGAATTCGCACGAGTTTCGTCCCCTGGTTCTTATATTACTTTGTAAGACTGGCAGAGCCTATCGATGCATTGTGCGGACTAATACTGATGAGTTCAAGCAGGCGGTCATTCCGTCGCATATAACTTTCGGCTGACGCACGAAGCGGGCGCGCTACTTGCCCTTCCAGTTCGGCGTGCGCTTGCTGAGGAAGGCGTCCATGCCTTCGCGAAAGTCTTCGCTCATATAGGCCTTCAGGATCAGGTCCTCGCCTTCTTCGCGCGACAGCGTGCGGCGGATGCGGCGCACCGCTTCCTTCGTCGCTTCCAGCGTAAGCGGCGCGTGGCTCGCCACGAGCTTTGCGGTCTCGTCGGCGCGGCGCTGCAGCGTCTCGACGTCGGGCACGATCTCGCTGAGCAGCCCGAGCGCAAGCGCTTCCGGCGCCTCGACCAGGCGTGCCTTGAAGATCATGTCCTTGGTGCGGGCCGGTCCCACCAGCGAGACGAGACGGCTGATGTTCGACATCGACAGGCAGTTGCCGAGCGTGCGCGCGATCGGAAAGCCGATACGCGACGCTTCCGTTCCGATCCGAATGTCGCAGGAGGCCGCGATGCCGGCGCCGCCGCCGGTGCAGGCACCGGCGATCGCGGCGATCACGGGCACGCGAACCGCTTCAAGCGTACCAAGCACGCGATCGATCCGGGCTTCATAGTCGAGCGCGTCCTGCGCTGTCTTGAAGGCGCGGAATTGCGAGATATCGGTACCTGAGGCGAACGCCTTGTCGCCGGCGCCGGTCATGATCAGCGCCTTGATCGAGCGGTCGGCGTTGATCTCCTGGCAGATCTCCGCCATGCGCTCGTACATGGCGAAGGTCAGCGCGTTGCGCGCCTGCGGGCGGTTGAAGGTGATCCGCGCGATGCCGTCCTGGACGGAGTAGAGCAGGTCTTCGTTAGCAGTCGTCGGTGCGTTCATCTCGCGCTCACTTCACTTTTCAAGTTGGTTCAGGCCACTTGGGCCTTGGCCATCGGCACCACGTCGCGTCCCTTCAGAACGTCCATGGCCGCCAACACGCCGCCGCTCCGGTGCGGAATCTGTGCAAGATCGAGGCCCATCTCGACGCCGGCGAGCGTGCCCATCAGCATCAGATCGTTGAAATGGCCGATATGGCCGATGCGGAACACCTTGCCTTTGACCTTGTTCAGGCCGGTGCCGAGCGACATGTCGAAGTTCTCCAGCACCACCTTGCGGAAGGCGTCGGCGTCGTGGCCCTCAGGCACGCGCACCCCGGTCAGTGCCGGCGAATGTGCGGCAGGGTCGGCGCACTGCGTCTCCAGGCCCCAGACCTTGACCGCGGCACGCGTCGCCGCGCTATGACGCTTGTGGCGGGTCCAGACGTTCTCCAGCCCCTCCTCTTCCAGCATCTTGATCGCTTCGCGCAGGCCGTAGAGCAGATTGGTCGCGGGCGTATAGGGGAAGGTGCCGAGCTTGTTGAAGGTGATGACTTCCTGCCAGTCCCAATAAGAACGCATGCCAGGGTTGGCTTTCGCCACCGCAAGCGCCTTCTCCGAGACCGCGTTGAAGCCGAGGCCGGGCGGCAGCATCAGGCCCTTCTGGGAGCCAGCGACCGAGACGTCGATACCCCAGGCATCGTGCTCATATTCCATCGAGCCGAGGCCGGAGATCGTGTCGACCATCAACAGCGCCGGATGCTTGACGCGGTCGAGCAGCTTGCGCACCTCCAGCGGCGGCGTCACGCAGCCGGTCGAGGTCTCGTTGTGGACGACGCAGACCGCCTTGATCGTGTGCTGCTTGTCGGCGCTCAGGCGCTTCTCGATCTCGGCGAGGTCGGCGCCATGGCGCCAGTCGCTCGGGATAAAGTCAACGTCGAGCTTGAACTTGTCGGCGATGCCGCGCCACAGCACGGCGAACTGGCCGGTCTCGCACATCAGGACCTTGTCGCCGGCCGAAAGCACGTTGACCATCGCCGCTTCCCAGGCGCCGGTGCCGGACGAGGGGAAGATGATCACGGGCTGGTTGGTGCGAAACACCCGTTGCATCGAGGCGAGGACTGCGAAACCGAGTTCGGCGAACTCCGGACCGCGATGGTCCAGCGTCGGCATGTCCATGGCCCGCAGCACCCGGTCGGGCACATTGGTCGGTCCTGGAATCTGGAGAAAATGCCTTCCAGAGTGCACGGTCATCGGCGTCCTTCCCGGTCTTGCCTCGATTTTGGTGAGCCGCCGAATAGCACCATTTGACCGCCTTGTCCCCTCTCCTTAAGGCGCCTCCCATGCATATCCGGGGGCCGGCCGCCGGGCGCCGACGTGCGCACCGCGCCTTACGTGCCGACCACCTTCAGATGCGGCGGGGAATTGCCCGGCGTGCGCTGCTCCAGCAGCTTCATCGCGGCCTCCACGCCGCCGGAGCGGTGCGGCACGCCCGCGACCGACAGCCCCATCTCCACGCCGGTGAGTGCGCCGAGCAGCGTCAGCGCATTGCATTCGCCGAGATGGCCGATGCGGAAGACCTTTCCGGCGACCTTCGACAGGCCGGAGCCGAGTGACATGTTGTAATTGTCGAGCACGATCTTCCGGAACTGATCGGCGTCGTGGCCCGGCGGCATCAACACCGCGGTGAGCACCGGCGAGAATTCGGCCGGCTCCTGGCAGAGGATCTCGAGGCCCCAGTGATTGACGGCGGCGCGGGTTGCGGCAGCCAGCCGCTGATGGCGCGCGAAGACATTGCCAAGCCCCTCTTCGAGCAGCATCGCGATCGCCTCGCGCAGGCCATAGAGCAGGTTGGTTGCAGGCGTGTAGGGGAAGAAGCCTTTTGCGTTCGGCTTGAGCATCTCCTCCCAATCGAAATAAGAGCGCAGCATCTTGTTGGTCTTCGAAGCAATGCGGGCCTTCTCCGAGATCGCGTTGAAGCCGAGTCCGGGCGGCAGCATAAAGCCCTTCTGCGAGCAGCTGACGCTAACATCGACCTTCCACGCGTCGTGGCGATAGTCGACCGATCCGAGCGAGGAGATGGTATCGACCATCAGCAGCGCCGGATGGCCTGTGCGATCGATCGCGGCGCGGATCTCAGCGATGCGGCTGGTTGCCCCGGTCGAGGTTTCGTTGTGCACGACCATCACGGCCTTGATCGCGTGCGCGGTGTCGTCAGTGAGCTTTGCTTCGATCACGGCGGGGTCGGCGCCGCGGCGCCAGTCGCCGGGAACGAAATCGACTTCGATGCCGAACCGCCCCGCCATCTGCCGCCACAGGGTGGCGAAATGGCCGGTCTCGACCATCAGCACCCTGTCGCCCGGCGACAGCGTGTTGACGATCGCGGCCTCCCAGGCCCCCGTCCCCGACGAGGGGAAGATCACGACCGGGCCTGCGGTCTGGAAAATCTTCTGGCTGCCTTCGAGTACGGTTCGGCCAAGCTCGCCGAATTCCGCGCTCCGGTGGTCGATGACAGGCATGTCCATGGCGCGCAGGACGCGCTCGGGGACCGGACTCGGGCCGGGAATCTGAAGGAAATGGCGTCCCTGATGCATGAAAACCTCCCTGTTGGCGAACTCTGGCTCGGCTTCGGATGCTATTTTGCATTCATTTTTTGCGCTTTCAATCGAATTTTGGTATTCGATTATGGACGTCGACGCCATCAAACAGGCAAACTATTGTGCTGCAAATGAAATCCACGATTCCAGACACCGGGGTTCCGATCGCCCCGCCCGTCGCAAATGGGGGTGACCGCCAGGAGCCCTCGCTTCACGGCGAGATCCTGCTGCGGCTGCGCGACTATGTGGTCGAGGGCAACATTCCCGACGGCGCGCGCGTTCCCGAGCGTCAGCTCTGCGAGATGCTCGGCATCTCCCGCACGCCGCTGCGCGAGGCCCTGAAAGTGCTCGCCGCCGAGGGCCTGATCGAGCTTTTGCCCAATCGCGGCGCGCGAGTGCGCCAGCTCAGCCAGCGCGACCTCGAGGAGCTGTTCGACGTGATGGCGGGGCTGGAAAGCCTGGCCGGACGCCTCGCCTGCGAAGCCATTACCGATGCGGAAATCGTCGCGATCGAGCAGCTGCACTACGAGATGTACGGCCACTATCTGCATCGCGACATGCACGGCTACTTCCAAGTCAACCAGCGCATCCACGAGAGCATCGTCGCAGCCGCACGCAACGAGACGCTGAAGACGGCCTACGCCAGTTTCGCCGGCCGGATCCGCCGCATCCGCTACTCCGCCAATTTCGCCCGCAAGCGGCAGCGCTGGGCCGAAGCGATGCGCGAGCACGAGGCCATCCTCGACGCGCTGCGCCGCCGCGCCGCGAGCGAACTCAGCGACATCCTGTTCCAGCACCTGCGCAACAAGCGGACGGCGGCAATCGAGCACCTGACCGAGCCTCAAGACGACGCGCCAGCCTCCATTTGAGGGGCATCCAGCTCGCTCATTTTGAATTCATAATATATCGGTCGGAAAAAGAATGAATACTCCAGCCGGGCTCCAGCCCCTCGTTGGATTACTCCGGGACCAGGGATGACAAACGCCTCCTCGCTCGAACGGCGCCTGCGCGCGGAAATGACCGGCGACGTCCTGTTCGACGGCTTCAGCCGCGGCCGCTACGCCACCGACGCCTCGTTCTACCAGATCATGCCGGCGGGCGTGGTCGTGCCCAAGACCATGGACGAGGCCTTGCGCGCGCTGGCGATCGCCCGCGACGACGGACGGAAGGTCACCGCGCGCGGCGGCGGCACCTCGCAATGCGGCCAGACCGTCAATGACGGGCTCGTGGTCGATCTCTCGAAACATCTGAACCGGATCCTGTCGCTCGACATCGAGGGCCGCACCTGCGTGGTCGAACCCGGCATCGTGCTCGACGATCTCAACCGCCAGCTGAGAAAGCACGGCCTGTGGTTTCCGGTCGACGTCTCCACGGCCTCGCGCGCCACCATCGGCGGCATGGCCGGCAACAATTCCTGCGGCGGCCGTAGCTTGCGCTATGGCACCATGCGCGACAACACGCTTTCGATGGAGGCCGCCCTTGCCGACGGCACGCTGAACCGCTTCGGCGAGGTCTCGCGCGATCTCTCTGACTTTGACGCCAGCGACAGCGCGCGGGCGCTGTGCCGCGACATGCTCGATCTCGGCGCCCGCGAGGCCGAGGAGATCGCGGCGCGCTTTCCAAAGGTGCAGCGCCGCGTCGGCGGCTACAATCTCGATGCGCTGGTGCCGCGCAACGCGCCGAACAACATGGCACATCTTCTTGTCGGCTCCGAGGGCACCCTCGCTTTCACCACCAAGGTCGAGCTGAAGCTGTGGCCCGTGATCCGCAACAAGGCGCTCGGCATCTGCCATTTCGGCAGTTTTTACGAGGCGATGGATGCGGCACAGCACCTGGTCAAGCTCAAGCCGATCGCGGTCGAGCTGGTCGACCGCACCATGCTCGCACTCGGCCGCGATATCGCGATGTTCAAGCCGATCATCTCTGCCGCCATCAAGGGCGATCCGGATGCCGTGCTGGTGGTCGAATTCGCGGAGGAGGATCAGGCCGACAATCTATTGCGCATCAAGCAGCTCGGCGAGCTGATGGGCGACCTCGGCTTCGGCTGGAATAACGACCAGCGCAAATGGGGCGGCGTGGTTGAGATCACCGAGCCCGCGCTGCAAAGCGGAATCGCCGATTTCCGCGCCGCCGGACTCAACGTCATGATGTCGATGAAGCAGGAGGGCAAGCCGGTCTCCTTCGTCGAGGACTGCGCCGTGCCGCTGCCGTATCTGGCCGACTACACCGCGCGGCTGAATGAGGTGTTCGCGAAGCACGGCACCAGCGGCACGATGTACGCACACGCCTCCGAAGGCTGCCTGCATGTGCGCCCGGTGCTGAATTTGAAGCTGGAGAAAGACGTCAAGGCGATGCGCGCCATCGCCGAGGAAGCCTTCGAGCTGGTGCGCGAATACAAGGGCTCGCATTCCGGCGAGCACGGCGACGGCCTCGTGCGCTCCGAATTCCACGAAACGATGTTCGGCGAGCGTCTCGTGGCCGACTTCAGGGAAGTGAAGCAGCGCTTCGATCCCGATGGCGTTCTCAATCCCGGCAAGATCGTGGACGCACCCAAAATGGATGACCGCTCGCTGTTCCGTTACCGGCCCGACTATCGCGTTACTGAACTGAAGACCAGGCTGGACTGGTCCGCTTATCCCGGCGCAGCCGGCGGCTTTCAGGGCGCGGTCGAGATGTGCAACAATAATGGCGCCTGCCGCAAGCTCGAGGGCGGCGTGATGTGCCCGTCCTACCGCGCCACGCGCAACGAGAAGGACGTGACGCGCGGCCGCGCCAACACGCTGCGGCTCGCGATCTCCGGCCAGCTCGGCCCCGATGCGTTGTCGTCGGACGAGATGATGGACACGCTAAAACTGTGCGTCTCCTGCAAGGCCTGCCGCCACGAATGCCCGACCGGCATCGACATGGCCAAGATGAAGATCGAGGTGCTGGCCGCACGTGTCGCGTCGCACGGCCTGACGCTGCGCGACCGCCTAGTCGGCTACCTCCCGCGCTATGCCGGCCTCGCCTCGCGGCTCGCGCCGCTCGCCAATTTGCGCAACCGCAGCCCGCTATTGCGAAGACTGTTCGAGCGCTTCGCCGGCATCAGCGCGCGACGCGCCCTGCCCGCCTTCCGTCGCGACGTCTTCGCGCCGCCGGCCGACAGCGTCGGCCCGGAAACCGGCCGCGAAATCGTACTGTTCGCCGACACTTTCAACCGTATCTACGAGCGCGAAAATCTCGACGCCGCGCTACGCGTGCTCGCGGCCGGTGGCTATCGCGTGCATCTGCCGAAGCCGGCGAGTGGCAGCCGGCCACTGTGCTGCGGGCGTACGTTCCTGTCGGCCGGCCTCGTCGACGAAGCCAGATCCGAGCTCGACCGCCTCGTGGCCGCCTTCGCGCCCTTCGCTGCACGCGGCGTGCCGATCGTCGGCCTCGAGCCGAGTTGCCTGCTGACGCTGCGCGACGAACTCGTTTCGCTGCGCAAAGACAACGACGCCAAGGCCGTTGGCGCCCATGCCCTGACCTTCGAGGAATTCCTGGTGCGCGAGGCGGAGGCCGGACGGCTGCAACTGCCGCTCGGCGCCGTCGCCGATAAGGCCGTGGTGCACGGCCATTGCCATCAAAAATCCTTCGGCGCCTTCAAGCCGGTCGAGCAGGTGCTGCGTCTCGTCCCCGGCCTTGAGGTCGAGACCATCGAATCGAGCTGCTGCGGCATGGCCGGCGCGTTCGGCTACGGCACTGAGACCTACGACGCCTCGATCGAGATGGCCGAGCTGTCGCTGCTGCCCGCCGTGCGGCGCGCCGATCAGAATACGCTCGTGGTGGCCGACGGCACCTCCTGCCGGCACCAGATCCACGACGGCACCCAACGCGAGGCGCTTCATGTCGCGCGCGTGCTGGCGATGAGTCTCGATCGTGCCGAAACCCGTTCCACTTCTCTCGCTGAAAAGGAGACCAGCCATGGCTGAACTCACGCTCGACACCGCCCGCAAGATCCTCGACGCCGCCTTGGCCAAGGCCGGCGAGCTGAAGCTCAAGCCGCTGGTCGTCACCATTCTGGACGCACGCGGCGTGCTCAAGATCGCCGCGGCACAAGACGGCACCAGCCTGATGCGCGCCGAGATCGCCCACGGCAAAGCCTATGGCGCGCTCGCCATGGGCATGGGCTCGCGCGCTCTATTCCAGCGCGCACAGGAGCAGGCGTATTTCATCGACGCCGTGAACACCCTCGCCAAGGGCGCGCTGGTGCCGGTCCCGGGCGGCGTGCTGATCATGGACGGCACGACCTTGCTCGGCGCCGTCGGCGTCTCCGGCGACACCTCCGATAATGACGAAGCCTGCGCGGTCGCCGGCATCCAGGCGGTCGGACTGAAGGCCAATGCGGGGTGAGCCTCTCCTGTAGCCCGGATGGAGCGGAGCGCAATCCGGGACAGTCTCCCCGCATTCCGCTTCGCTCCATGCGGGCTACAAACTCTTGCGTGGCCGACGGGCAAAACACGCCAGCCCTCGGTCAACTGCCGCACATCAAAATATTCGTCTTTACAGAATTTCTGATTTAACGCATTCTCCCGCCATCCTGATCCGGGACAAGGGGCGGTCGTACGTCGTCACGAACCGCGGATCGGGCTGCGGTGGACGCAAGAAGCGTCGGGCACGAGACGCGGGAGCAGGGCGGGATGAACCCCGTGAGATCCCGGCGGCGTGCTGACGGACGGCGCTCGATGCGTACGGCCAAACCGTGTGGTCCCGGCTGTCGTTGCTACAGCCAAGCCTTGCGGAGATGCATCGAGGCTCAACCGGGTTTCGCAGCATCGCCAATTCGCAGGGTGACGGAGGCAAGAAGGAATTCGTCTCCGGGGAGAGCGCGGCATAGGCCGTCAAACCACTGCGCAGGGAAGGCCGGATGTCTCGGCTGCCCTGTGTCTCCCCTGTGCATTGCGTGTGCGATATTCTCGCACGGGGGTCTTACGGGTGCCAGCCGGCACCCGGCCTTCCCTGCGCCCTTTCTTGGAGGGGGCGTGAAGCGAAGCGCAAACCTCGGGCGGAATGCGCCGCGAGAAGGCGAAGCTGCGTCCGCTGTTTGAAAATGGAATCAGGACGGATCGAATTCCACTCTCGTGCCCCGGACGCAGCGCAGCGCCTCTTCGGCGATGCGCTGCAGAGCCGGGGCCCATCTCGCCACATTCTATCGTATCGCCTTCTGGGTCCCGGCTCTGCGGCACAACGCGAGGGCGTTGCGCCGCGTCCGGGACACGAGAGGAGCGCCCCCTTACCGTCCAGTCCAGACCGGCTTGCGCTTCTCGCCGAACGCCTTCAGGCCCTCCTTGGCGTCCTCGGTCATCGCCAGCAACGCGATCTGGCTTTCGGTGTAGGCGATGCTCTCGTCGAACGACATCGAGGCAATGGCGCGCATGGCATATTTGCCGCGGCGGATCGCGGTCGGGGATTTGTCGACGATGCGGCCGATCAACCAATCGACCTTCGTATCCAACTCGGATGTCGGAACAACGTAATTCAGGAGGCCCGCTCCTTGCGCCGCTTTCGCGTCGAACGGCTCGCCCGTGAGCGCCCATTCGTTGACGAGGCGGGGCGGCGCGATGCTCTGCAACAGGCTCAGCACCTGCATCGGGAATACGCCGACCTTCACCTCTGGCAGACCGAAGACGACGTGTTCGGCAGCAATCGCCATGTCGGTCATGCACAACAGGCCCATGCCGCCGGCCATGCAGACGCCACCAACGCGCGCAATCGCCGGCTTTGTCGCATTCTGCGACAACCGCAGCAGATCGGCATAATCGACATTCGGCTTGGAATGGTCCATCGCAAAAGCCGCGGCGGAATTTTGCAAATCGGCGCCGGCGCAGAACGCCTTGTCGCCCGTACCCGTCAGCACGATGACGCGGACGTCCTTGTCGTCATGCGCGTCGCGATAGCCTTTGGTGATGCCGGCGATGACCTCGCCGTTCAGCGCGTTGCGTTTCTCCGGCCGATTGATGGTGATCCAGAACGCCTGCCCACGCTTTTCGGTGATGATTGCTGTGGTTTCGCTCATGGCACGCTCGCTTCCTTGCTCCCGTTTGGCAGCCATTTGCGGCAGCTCGTGCGGCAGGCGCAAGGGCAATCTGCAGCGAGGCGCCGCTTTAGCGCCTCGACACAAATTTGCCGGCGATCGAAGCGCAAGCGCGCCTTAGGCCGAGACCGCTTTCCGGACCCAGACCTTGTTGTCGTGGAATGCAGCCCCGCCGATCGGCGCGATCGTATCCGCTCCGGTCAGCATGTTGATGCCGCGGCCACCGATATGGTTCTTGTTCGGATGAACGGATTCCGCAATCAGCACGCCACGCCGCACGCCCTCGAACAGTGTGGCAATCAGCATGGTCTCGCCGCGGGAATTGCCAAGCGTCACCGCATCGCCGTCGGCGATGTCGAGTGGGGCCGCATCCAGGGGATGGATCATCACGCTCGCTCTGCCCTCGCGCGCCTGCGAGGACGGGGTCTCGTTGAAAGTAGTGTTGAGGAAGCTGCGCGAGGGACTGGTCGCCAGCCGGAACGGATGGGCTTGATCAGTATGCTCGATCACCGCCCAATGGTCCGGCAACGACGGCATCTTGTCGAAATCGCCCATCGTCTGGCCGAACGGGGGATGCGCCCAATCCGCCCTGAAGTGGAATTTCTTGTCCGCATGGGCGAAACCGTCGAGATAATGCGCGGTGCGGAAGTCCGGTTGCAGGTCGCGCCAGAGATCAGCTTCGAGGCCGGCGATATCGCCGTGGTCGCTCAGCTTCAGGGTTGCGTCGATCAGTTCGCGCGGTGTCATCTCAAAACCCGGATGCTTGGCGCCGAGCCGCGGCGCCAGCGCCTGCATGACCTCGTGGTTGGAGCGGCATTCGCCGGGCGGATCGATCAGCTTCGGACCCACCGAGATGTGCTGATGGCCGCCGCCGTAATAGAGATCGTCATGCTCCATGAACATGGTCGCCGGCAGCACGATGTCGGCCATCTCAGCCGTCTCGGTCATGAACTGCTCGTGCACCGCGACGAACAGATCCTCGCGCGAAAAACCCTTCCGGACCAGCGCCTGCTCCGGTGCCACCGTCATCGGATTGGTGTTCTGGATCAGTATCGCCTTGATCGGACCCTTGCCGTGCAGGGCCTCGGCATCGCCGGTGAGGATGCGGCCGATCTGCGACTGGTCGAGCGCGCGCGTGGCCCTATCGATCGCGTCATGGCCCTCGATGATGGATTCGTTGAAGTGCCACAGCGCGTAATTGTTGAAGAAGGCGCCGCCGCCTTCATATTGCCAAGCGCCGGTCACCGCGGGAACGCAGAGCGCCGCATGCATTTGCGTGGCGCCATTGCGCGAGCGAGTGAAGCCGTAGCCGAGCCGGAAGAAGGTCCGCTTGGCCTCGCCGACCAGTTTCGCAAAGGCCTCGATCTCGGACACCGGCACGCCCGAGATCGCGGACGCCCATTCCGGTGTGCGCGCTTTCAGATGCGCCTCGAGCTCATCAGGGCAGTCGGTGTATTTGTCCATATAGGCGTGGTCGGCGTAGCCATCGCGGAACAGGACATGCATCACGCCGCACGCGAAGGCGCCGTCGGTGCCGGGCCGCAGGATGACCTTGATATCAGCCTGCTTCATGGTCTCGTTATCGTAGATGTCGACCGCCGCGATCTTGGCGCCGCGCTCCTTGCGCGCACGCGCGGCGTGCGTCATCACATTGACCTGCGTGTTGACGGGATTGGTGCCCCAGATCACCACGAGGTCGGAGCGCGCCATCTCGCGCGGATCGACGCCGGCAATCTTGCCGGTGCCGATCGCGAACCCGATGCGCCCGACATTGGCGCAGATGGTCTGATAGAAGCGCGAATATTTCTTCACATGCGTGAGGCGATTGAGGCCGTCGCGCATCACCAGCCCCATCGTGCCGGCGTAGTAATAGGGCCAGATCGATTCCGCGCCGAACGCGCGCTCGGCTTGATTGAAGCGATCCGCGATCTCGTCCAGCGCCTCGTCCCAGGAAATCCGCGCGAACTGCCCGGAGCCCTTCGGCCCGGTGCGGCGCATCGGATACATCAGCCGCTCGGGGTGATGGATGCGCTCGGCGTAACGGGCGACCTTGGCGCAGACGACGCCAGCCGTGTAGGTCTGCTTTTTCGAACCTCGGACGCGGCCGATGCTGCGGCCTTCGACCACCTCGACATCGAGAGCGCAGGCCGATGGGCAATCATGCGGACAGGTCGAATGGCGGATTTCGATCTTGGCGTGCTGGTTCATGTCCCAGTTCCTAACACCAAAATACCGGCCAGCCGAGGGCATTTATCCGGCAATGCCCATGCGATTTGCTCAGATCACGTGCGCTGCCGGTTCCTGCCGCGACCGCGAAGAGCGGTGCGGACACACCGAAAGCCGCCCGATATTCCTCACACGATCGGCTTTGTGAGCCGTCGACAGTCCGCATCTCCAGCCGCTACATTGCCGGCTAACAAGAACGACAACAGGGAGGTGGGCATGACGGCCCGAAGATTGATGCTGGCGCTCGCCGGCCTGCTCGGCGCATTCTCCGCAGCCCCCTCATTCGCACAGGATTATCCCGCGCACGCGGTGCGGATCATCGTGCCCTTCGGCGCCGGCGGCCCGGCTGACGTCGCGGCCCGGTTGATCGGCAACGTGCTCCAGGAGAGCCTTGGCCAGCCCTTCGTGATCGAGAACCGCACCGGTGCCGGCGGCGTCATCGGCACGGTCGAAGCGGCGAAGTCGCCGGCCGACGGCTACACGCTGTTGATGATGTCCAACACCCAGACCGCGAACGAATCGCTGCTGACGCCGGACAAGCGCAAATACGAGCTGATGCGCGACCTCACGCCGATCGCCCCGGTGAACTACTCCGATCTCGTCATCGTGGTGAACTCGCAGGTTGCAGCGAAGACGCTGCAGGAGTTCATCGCGCTCGCCAAATCGCAGCCAGGCAAGCTGAACTACGCCTCCTCCGGCCAGGGCACGCCCTATCACATGGCGGGCGAGCTATTCAAAGCCATGGCCGGCATCGACGTGGTCCACGTACCTTACCGCAACAGCGGCGAGGCGCGCAGCGGTGTGATCGGTGGACAGGTGCAGATGATGATCGATGCGGTCCCGGCGATGGCACCGAACATCGGCGAGAACCACGTCCGCGCGCTCGCGACCACCGGCAAGCAGCGCTCCGCGGTGCTGCCCGGCGTGCCGACCGCTGGCGAGGCCGGTGTGTCCGGCTATGAGGCAACGATCTGGCTCGGCCTGATGGCACCGGCCGGCACGCCCAAACCGGTCATCGACAATCTCAATGCCGCCGTGAATGCGATGGTGAAGCGGCCGGACATCGTCAAGCTCTGGACCGAGCAGGGCGCCGTCCCCATGTCAATGATGCCGGAGCAGTTCGAAAAATTCCTGCGCGGCGATATCGAGAAATGGGCCGATGTCGTCAAGAAATTCGACAAGTCCTGAGGCCGTAGATCAACAATGCCCATCATTCAATTCCAGCTCAACGGCGCGGCCATAGCCTTGGATGCCGATCCGGATCACACCCTGCTTGATGTGCTGCGCGCCCGGCTCGGCATCACCAGTTCGCATTTCGGCTGCGGGGCCGGCGAATGCGGCGCCTGCTATGTCATGGTCGGCGACCGCGCGATGGCCTCCTGCGACATGCCGATGTGGTCGGTCACGGACAAGGACGTGGTCACGGTCGAAGGTCTCGGCACGGCCGAGCAACCGCATCCGCTGCAACGCGCCTTCATCTCCGAACAGGCGATGCAGTGCGGCTATTGCGTCTCGGGGATCCTGATCAGCGCGGCGGCGCTGCTGAAGCGCAATCCGTCGCCGACGGAGGCCGAGGTCAGAGCGGCGCTCGATCGCAATCTGTGCCGCTGCGGATCGCATAATCGCATGGTCCGCGCCGTGCTGCGCGCGGCAGCGGAGATGGCGCCGTCATGAGCGCGCCGTCCCCTGCCCCGAAACTGCCGGTCAGCCTCATGGCGAATCCAAAACTGTCATCGTGGGTGAAGTTCACCGGCGAAGGCCGTGTGGCGATCTCGCCCGGCAAGGTCGAGATCGGCCAGGGCATCGTCACGGCGCTGGCGCAGATCGCGGCGGACGAGCTCGATGTGGATATCATCCGGATCGAGATGATCCGCGCCTCGACGGCGACCAGCCCGAACGAAGGCGTCACTTCGGGCAGCCTGTCGATCCAGCAATCCGGCCGCGCGCTGCGGCACGTCTGTGCCGAGGTGCGCCAGCGCTTCATCGCTGCAGCATCTGAACGTCTCGGCGTCGATGCATCGCTGCTCGATGTCGACGACGGCACGATCTCGGGTCCAGGCAACGTCAGGACCAGCTATTGGGAACTGGCTGGCGATATCTCCCTGGACCACGACGCCACCGCGGGCGCTGTGGCGAAGGCCGCTGCCACACGCGGTGTGGCAGGACATTCGGTCCAGCGGGTCGACGTTCCCGACAAGGTGTTCGCGCGGCCGCGCTTCATTCACGATTGTGCACTGCCGGGCCTGGTGCACGGACGGGTGCTGCGGCCTGACATCTCGGGCGCCAAACTGATCGCGCTCGACGAGACGGCTGCGCGCGCCGTTCCCGACCTCGTCGCGATTGTCCGCGACGGCGGCTTTGCCGGCGTGGTTGCCGAGCGCGAGGCTGCGGCGGAAGCTGCACTGAAAGCCTTGCGCAAGGGCGCAACATGGTCGGCCGGCGAGCCGCTGCCCGACGAAGACGATCTCGCGGGCTTCCTGAAGCGCCAGCCGGTCGAAACGACCGTCATCGACACCAGAACAGCGACAACCACCAAGAAAGCTGCGCGCATCCTCCGCCGGCAATACACCCGTCCCTACATCGCACATGCCTCGATCGCGCCGTCCTGCGCCATGGCGCAATGGGACGGTGATCGCGTCCATGTCTGGACGCATAGCCAGGGTGTCTACCTGCTGCGCGCCGATCTCGCGATCGTGCTCGAGCTGCCGGCCGAGAACATCGTCGTCGAGCATATGGAGGGCGCCGGCTGCTACGGACACAATGCGGCCGATGACGTCGCACTCGATGCCGTGCTGCTGGCCAAAGCCGCCGGTGGCCGTCCGGTTCGGGTGCAGTGGTCGCGCCATGACGAGATGTCTCACGCGCCATTCGGCGCGGCCATGGCGATCCAGATCGAGGCCGATCTCGATGCCGACATGGAGATCGTGGGCTGGCGCCATACGATCAGGAGCAACGGTCACGCCGCGCGGCCGGGACGCGCGGCGCAGCCCGCGCTCCTGGCCGCATCCGAGATTGCGAACCCTTATCCCCGCCTGATCTCGACGAATCCGGCAGCGGCCAATGGCGGCGGCGGCGACCGTAACTCCGTCCCGCTCTATGATCTCCCGGCCTGGACCATCACGAGCCACCGGCTGCTGACGATGCCGGTGCGCACCTCGGCACTGCGGACCCTGGGCGCGCAGGGCAATGTATTCGCCATCGAGTCCCTGCTTGACGAGATCGCCGTCCTGCGCGGCGAGGACCCGATCGCGTTTCGCCTTCGGCATCTCCGCGACGAGCGTGCCAAGGACGTCATCCGCGCCGCGGCGAGACGCGCCGCATGGAAGCCGCAAAAGCGATCCGGCGTGGGCCATGGCGTCGGCTTCGCCCGTTACAAGAACACGGGCGCCTATTGCGCCGCGATCGCCGAGATCGAAGGCGCAGACGACATCCGCGTGAAACGGTTGACGCTTGCGGTCGATGTCGGCGAGGCCGTCAATCCGGATGGCATCATCAACCAGATCGAGGGCGGCGCGATCCAGGCCACGAGCTGGGTGCTGAAGGAGCGTGTCCGCTTCGACCGGACGCGCATCACATCGACGTCCTGGACGGACTATCCGATCCTGACCTTCAGCGAGGTGCCGGCGGTGGATATCGAGATCATCCAGCGGCCGGAGATCGATCCGGTCGGCGCCGGCGAAGCCGCCCACGGCCCGGTGACCGCGGCGATCGCGAATGCGGTCTTCGATTGCCTCGGCGCGCGCGTGCGCGACCTGCCCATCACGCGCGACAAGATCATTGCAGCCATGGAGCTTGCATCGTGACGACAGTGAGCATTTTGAGCGGCGGCGCGGCGCAAGGCCTGGTGCGCGGCCTCACCGACTCCTTCAAGGTGCAGACCGGCTGCGGCATCGACGGCGAATTCGGCGCGGTCGGCATCATGGCCGACAAGCTGCGCGCGAGCACACCGGCCGACCTCGTGATCCTGACGAAGGCGCTGCTCGCAAAGCTTGCCGAGGAGCAACTCGTAATTTCCTCCTCGATCGCAGATATCGGTCGGGTCGAGACCGCGCTGGCGGTCCGCAGCCGCGATCCCAGAGTGGCGGTGAAGACCGAAGCCGATTTGCGCGAGGTGCTGCGGGGCGCCGATGCGATCTTCGTTCCGGATATCAAAGCGTCGACGGCGGGACAGCACGTCGCAAAGGTGCTGGATCAGCTCGGCATCGCCTATGAGGTTGCTTCCCGCCTCAAGATCTATCCGAATGGCGCGACCGCGATGCGGGAGCTTGCGGCGTCCACCGCGACGAGACCGATCGGATGTACGCAAGCGACCGAGATCATCGCGACCGACGGCATCGCGCTATCAGGGGCACTGCCCCCGGGCTACGAGCTCGTGACGATGTACACGGCGGGCGTGACGGCGAGGGCCGCACATCCGCAAGAGGCGGCCGCGCTGATCACGTTGCTGACCGGTGCGGACCAGAAGGGGCTGCGCCAGCGCGTGGGCTTTGTCGGCTAGATACGGGTGGCCGCTCTATTTTTGCAACTGGGTGAGGCCGGTCGGCGGGCCATCGACGGCGGTCCAGCCGCCGTCGACGAACAGCGTGCTACCGCTGACATAACTTGCGGCATCCGAAGCGAGATAGGCGACGGCGGTGGCGACCTCGTCGGCGCTGCTCCAGCGGTTGAACACGGTGTGGCCGGCGTAGAGATTGTAGATATCGGGACGTTGCTTGAACGGCCCGGTCAGCGCGGTCTCCGCGATGCTCGGCGCGATCGCGTTGACGCGCACGCCGGAGCGACCGACCTCGGAGGCAAAGCCCTTCACCAGCAGGCCGATGGCGGCCTTGGTCGAGCCGTAGACGCCAAGGCCCGGCTCGATCGTCACCGCGCGCACCGAGGAGCAGGCAATGATGCTGCCGCCCTTCTGCTCGACCATGATGCGGCCGAAGGCCTGGAAGAACCAGACCGTGCCCTTGACGTTGAGGTTAAGGACGCGGTCGAGATCCTCCTCGGTGTAGTCGAGGATGGTCTTGCGGATGTTGAGCCCGGGCGTCGTCACCGCGATGTCGAGCCGCGAAAGTTTCTGCATCACGGTTTTGGCCAGCGCATTGACCTCCGCCGCGCTCGCGGCGTCGCACGGAGCAGCCTCGGCCCAGCCGCCCTTGTCGCGAATGCCGGCGGCGGTCGCTTCGGCAGCATCAAGCGCGCGATCGGCGCAAATGACACGGGCGCCGAGCCCGGCCAGCGCCTCCGCAGACGATTTGCCGATGCCCGATGCGGCGCCGAGCACCACGGCCGTCTTGCCGGTGAGATCGAAGAGCTTGCGATAGTCAGTCACGGACAGATTCTCCCTGTTGCTGCTATCCCTTGTAGCCCATCAGCAGGCGAGGCAGCCACAGCGAGAAAGCGGGGACGTAGGTCACGAACATCAGAGCTGCGATCAGGGCGGCGTAGAACGGCAGGATGGTGCGCATCACCGCGCCCACCGAGATGCCGCCGATGGCGCAGCCCACGAACTGCGTTGTTCCGACCGGCGGGGTGTTCAGCCCCAGGGCGCAGTTGATCAGCATCAGCATGCCGAACTGCACCGGATCCATGCCGGCCTTCATCGCGATCGGCAGGAAGATCGGGGTGCAGATCAGGATGGTCGCGGCCATGTCCATGAAGGTGCCGAGCACGAACAGGATGACGTTGATGAGCAGAAAGATGGCCCAGGGCTGCGAGGACACCTTGCTCATCATTTCGCCGGCAAGGTCGGCCACTTCGTAGAGCCCCATCAGATACTGGAACATGGTGGAGACGCCGATCAGCAGCAGCACCACGCCCGTCGTCTTCACCGCCTTCGCGGCTGCGCGCAGGAAGTTGCTCCAAGTCATGGTACGGTAGATGAAGAAGGTCAGCAGGATCGTGTAGGTGACCGCGACGGCCGCGGATTCAGTTGCAGTAAAGACGCCGGACAGAATGCCTGTCAGGATGATGCCGACGATCAGCAGACCGGGCAGAGCAGCCGCGAACGAGCGAAAAACCTCGGCCCAGCCCGGAAACTTGCCGGCCGGATAGCCTCGCTTCACCGCGACTGCGTAAGCGGCGACCAGCATGCACACCATCAGCACCAGCGCCGGCAGGAGGCCGGCGGCGATCAGCGCGCCGATCGACACCTTGCCGCCGGCGGCCAGGGCATAGATGATCATGTTGTGGCTGGTCGGCATCAGCGCTCCGACCAGCGAGGCATGAGTGGTGACATTGACGGCATAGTCGGTGTCGAAGCCCTCCTTCTTCATCATGGGGATCATCACGGCCCCCATCGCCGAGACGTCGGCCACGGGCGAGCCGGATACGCCGCCGAACAGCGTGCAGGCGACCACGTTCGACATGCCGAGCCCACCGCGGATGTGCCCGACGAGATTCTTGGCAAGTTGCACGATCTTGTCGGCGACGCCGCCATGCAGCATCAGCTCTCCGCTGAAGACGAAGAACGGGATGGCAAGGAAGGAGAAGATGTTCATCCCCGACATCATCTGCTGGAAGATGACGGCGACCGGCAGGCCTTCGTAGAGGATGGTGCAAATCGCCGAGAGGCCGATCGCGAAGGCCACCGGCACGCCGAGGATCAGGAAGCCGAAGAAGGAGGCGCCGAGAATGATCAATTCCATGAGGGGACGACCTCCTCGCCGCGCAGGAGAGCAATGATGTGCTCGATGGAAAAGGAGACGATCAGGACGCCCGATGCGATCAGCGGTACGTAGCGGATGACCTCAGGCAGGCCGAGATTGGGAATTTTCACGGTTCCGACCGACGCCCCGAGTATCCAGCCATTGTACGCCATCGCAATACCAAACCCGGCCACGAGAACGTGGATCACGAGTTCGATCTTCTCCCGGGTGTGATCCGGAAGCATCACCAGCAAACTATCCATGCCGATGTGCCCGGCGTCGCGCACGCCGACGGCGGCGCCGATCAGCGTGACATACAGGATCAGGACCAGAGCAAGGTTCTCCGTCCAGGTCGGGCTGGAATTGAGCACGTAACGTCCGAACACCTGGTAGAACACGATGGTGACGATGACGAGCAGGCCGGTCACGGACAGATACATGCCCGCGCGTGCGACGACGGCATTGATCCGGGACAGCAAGCCGATCGACGGGCGTGCCGGTGCGCCCTGCTCGTGACTTGCGACGTGTGGGTCTGTCATCCGCGCCTCCTTGCAAGGGTCCGGTGTCACCTCGCGGCGCCGCCGGACCCGACGCTGCGGTCTTACTTCGTGTCCTGGATACGCTTGACGAGGCTCTGCAGCTTTTCATCAGCGGCGAACTTCGCGTAGACCGGCTTCATCGCGTCGACGAATTCCGCCTTGTTCGCGATCGTAACGACCTGAACGCCGGCGGCTTCGACGATCTTGCGCGACGCCTGCTCACGCTCGTCCCAGAGCTTGCGCATGACCGGCACCGATTCCTTGGCTGCCTTGCGGATCATCGCCTGATCCTCCTTGCTCAGCGTGTCCCAGACCTTCTTGGACATCACGAGAACTTCGGGCGCCAGGGAGTGCTCAGTGACGTTGTAGAACTTGGCGGCCTCGAAATGGCGCGAGGATTCGTAGGAAGGCCAGTTGTTCTCGGCAGCATCCACCAGGCCGGTCTTGAGAGCGGTATAGACCTCGCCATACGGCATCGGCGTCGGGTTGGCCCCGAGGCTCTGGATCATGCCGACCCACAGATCGGATTGCTGGACGCGAATCTTCAGGCCCTTGAGGTCCGCGAGCGACTTGACCGGTGCCTTGACGGTGTAAATGGACCGTGCGCCGCTGTCGTAATAGGCAAGGCCCACCAATCCTGCGGGCTCCATGGCCGCCAGGATCTCGTCGCCGATCGGCCCGTCAAGGACCGTGCGCATGTGCTGCGTGTCCCGGAAGATGAATGGCAGACACAACGCGATGGTTTCCGGCACGAAGTTGTTCAACGGCGATGCGTTGATCCGCATCATGTCGAGTGCGCCGATCTTCAGCTGCTCGATGGTGTCCTTCTCGGAGCCCAGGGCTCCATTGGGAAACACCTTCACGCCGAGCTTGCCGCCGCTCGCCGTCGCGAGCTGCTTGCCCATAAATTTGACGGCTTCGACGGTCGGATAATCGGCGGGGTGGATGTCGGCCGAGCGGAAATCGCGTGCGGTCGCCAGGGGCGCTGAGACCGCCAGTGCAGCGGCTGCGATGATACCAACGAGTGTCTTCATCTGGGCTTACCTCCTGAGTTGATTATGTCGTTGTCGGGCAGTTTCTGCGGGCCGCCTTGGGTCGCTCCACTTCAGGTGCGAAGTCAAGCGCTACAACCGACCTTGGTAGGATTGCGTGACGGAGTCGAGCGGATTTGGCTGATTGATGATCTCCGCCCCGGAAAGCGCGACTTCATCGCGCCACCCCAGGCGGGAGCTGCGCGGCAAGTACCGGTCCCCTGCAATCCCGCCTCGCCGTCGGCCAATGCCGGACGCGAGGTGACGATGCTCGTTGTATCCATGGACGTTCCTCTGGTTTTGTGCTCGGCCGCTATTGGTTGCGGCTTTGAGGTTCTGACGAGACGATCGCCCCGTCCTATGCGACGCGCTGCATGGGGGCGATGTCGCCAATGTCGTCCCTAGGGCGGACGGCATTCTGAGTCCAAGCCAAATCCAGCATCGATCGATGCTGGAGTTGCATCGATCGACCTGACGGCGCCCTGAGAAAGCAATCGGCGGGGGGACGGTTTTTTCCGAAAGCCCCCGCACCGGCGCGTTACTTGACGCTGCCGGTGCGGCCCCCTCAAGATGCGTCAAAACAGAACGGTCCGTTTTGAGGAAATGCCCATGCCACGGAAGCTCATCGATATCTCCGTGCCGCTCCGAAACGACGTGACGGCCGATCCGCCGGGCAATCACCCGACAATCCAATATATCGATCATCAGCAGGGCCTGCCGCGCATGCTGCAGTTTTTCGACGGGCTCAAGGCGCAGGATTTGCCGGATGGCCAGGGCTGGGCCGTCGAACAGGTTTCGCTGTCCACCCACAACGGCACGCATCTCGACGCGCCCTGGCATTTCCACCCGACCATGAACCGCGGCGAGCGGTCATGGACCATCGACGAGGTGCCTCTGGAATGGTGCCTTCAGCCCGGCGTGAAGCTCGATTTCCGGCATCTGCCTGACGGGTACGTGGCGACCGCCGACGATGTCGGGGAAGGAGCTGAAGCGCATCGGGCACACGCTGTCGCCGCTGGAGATCGTCGTCATCAACACCAGCGCCGGCGCCAAATTCGGCCAGGCCGATTACGTCAACTCCGGATACGGCATGGGCTATGAGGCCACCATGTATCTGCTCGAACGCGGCGTGCGGCTGACCGGCACCGACGGCTGGAGCTGGGACGCGCCGTTCGTCTACACCGCGAAGAAATATGCAGAAACAAGAAATGCCGACCTGATCTGGGAAGGCCACAAGGCAGGACGACACATCGGCTATTGCCATCTCGAGAAGCTGCACAATCTCGACAAGCTGCCTTCGACCGGATTCACGGTCTCATGCTTCCCGGTGAAGATCGAGCGAGCGTCCGCAGGCTGGACCCGAGCGGTCGCCATCATCGACAATCAGGTCTGAGGCTCACTAGCCGTCGAGGCCGCTGTCGGCGAGGCCGCGCAGCGCATCGATATCCAGCACGACGATCGCGCCGTGCTCGAGGCGAACCCAGTTGCGTCCGGCCCAGACGCGCAATTGCTTGTTGATGCTCTCGCGCGTCATGCCCACCATCTCGCTGATCTCCTGCTGCGTGATGGCGAGCGTGCCGCTGCCGGAGTCGAGCTTGCGCTCTTCGGTGAGACCGAGCAGTGCGCTCGCAAGCCGGCCCGGCAGGTTCTGCAGGATCACCTGTTCGACCTGCTGGCTGGTCCAGCGCAGGCGCGCGCAGAGCAGCTCGATGAACTTCATCGCCAGCGCTGGCTGGCTCTTCACGAATGGCAGAAAGTCACGGCGGTCGATGATGTAGAGTTCGCAATTGGTGTTGGCGGTCGCGTCGGCCGAGCGCGGCGCACCGTCGAGAACCGCGATCTCGCCAAAGATTTCTCCCGGACCGATCAGATTGAGAAGGGCGTTCCGGCCGTCAGGCGACGAAGAGGAGATCTTCACTGTTCCCTTGATCACCGCGAACAAATTGTTGCCGGGATCGCCCTTGGCGGCGATGGTCGCGCCCCGCTTCACGGTGGTGTGCTTGGCGTAGCGGCAGAGCTGATCGAGCGCTTCCGGCTCCAGATCCGCGAAGATCGGGTGCTTGCGCAGCACCGATAGTTTGTTGCCCGCAGCTTGTCGGGGGTCGCCGGTCTTGTCCTGAGGCACGCCGCTGGGCTCCTAAGACTACGAGGCACTGGAGTTCCTGCGTAGTCAGTGTTGCCAGGCTTTTCAACCGGAAAGCATGCGCGCGGTTTTGGACAAATGCCGCAAAAATGCCGTGGCCGGGCTCGCAGGTCGCACCCGAAGGATGCGCGATGCACGTGGATCGATGCAGAGTTGCAGGCGGCGCAAGTCGCGATTGCGTTGAGGCGCTGCCCAACGGCCAGGAGCCGGCCGGACGAGCGTCGGCGATAGCCGTCCAGACGAGGCTATGATCTCCGAGCTTTGCGCTTGGAATCTGGGTCGAGCCGGCTTGGGCTGGTTTGTCGGTCCGTCCAAGCCAGAGCTGCGGCGAAGTGACGAAAGTCGCCACGACGGCAATGGTCAGCAGCGACGCATCCGTAGGCATCATGCTCCTCCCAGCTTATTTGAGGGCATTATTTGCGGCAGACGGCCAGTGTCATTGATCGGCGGCTCATCGGAAGTGGAACCGTGTCCGACATCAATTTCGCCATCGCGGCGTTTCTCTTCATCGTTGCCGGCCGTCCTCCATCCGGCCGCGACATCGAACTCGCCGACGAAATTCACGGCGCATCCATCGAAGCTTTACAGCTCGAGGCGCGGGCGCTCCAGGTCCAGGTGCCAGCCGCAGTCCACCATCCGCTCAGCACAGTCGTGCCGGTGCTGGTGCCGCTGATCGCGATCATCATCAAGAGCCTGCGAGCGACGGCCCGGGACTCCGCCGCTGCAAATTCGGCTGAAGCGCGCTCCTAGCGACGCGCTCAGAGCTTCAGCCTGACGTCGCAAATATCAGGCTCGGCGGGATCCGGCTTCACCTCAAAACCAAGCTGTCGGCACATCTCGAGCATCACGGTGTTCTCCTGGAGCACGTCGCCCGAGATGACCTTCAACCCTTCCGATTTCGCATAGTCGATGATCAGCTGCATCAGGGTCCATCCGAGCCCCCTGCCCTTGAGGTCCGACCGCAGCAGGATCGCGTATTCGCCACTCTCATAGACCGAGTCCGAATGGAGCCGGACCACGCCGACCATCTCGCTGGTGGCTTCGTCGAATGCGATGAAGGCCATCGCGCGCGCATAGTCGAGCTGGGTCAGGCGCGCGATGAACTCGTGGGTGAATTCCTTCATCGGCGCGAAGAAACGCAGGCGTAGGTCGTGCGCCGTGACGTGACGCAGGAATTCGTGGATGGTCGGCTCGTCCTCGGGACGCAAGGGCCGCACGAAGATTTGCCAATCGTCCTTCAGCGCCAGGCGGCGCTCCCACTGCGACGGATAGGCCCGGACGGCGAAATTGGCCGGGCCGGAGCCAGCGAATTTCCGCTGCGGCCGTCCCACTGCGACGCGGGTGTCGACCGCGGTCACGCCGGTCTCGTCCGCAAGCAGTGGGTTGATATCGAATTCACGGATCTCGGGAACGTCGGCCGCCATCTGGGCGAGCTTGACCAACACCATCGCGACGGCATCCTGCTCGACGGCGGGTACGTCCCGATAGGCATTCAGCAGCCGTGATACGCGCGTGCGGCCGATCAGGTCGCGGGCGAGCGGCAGATCGAGCGGTGGCAGCGCCAGTGCCTTGTCGTTGATGATCTCGACCGCCGTCCCGCCCCGGCCGAAGACGACGACGGTGCCAAAGGTGGGATCGTCGGCAAGACCCAGGATCAGCTCGCGCGTCTTCGCCTTGACGACCATCGCCTGCACGATAACGCCCTCAATGCGGGCTTCAGGACGGTGCTTCCTCGCACGCGCGAGAATGTCGGTGGCAGCCGCGCGTACGCCCTCCGGCGTGGTCAGGTTGAGGACGACGCCGCCGACGTCCGACTTGTGGACGATGTCGCGCGACATGATTTTCAGCACGACTGTGGCGCCTTGCGTGAACATCTCGCTAGCGTAGGCGACCGCCTGCTCGACGTCGGCCGCGGCATGAGTCGGTACCATCGCAATATCATAGGCTTCGAGCAGGTGCTTGATCTCGACGGGCTCGAGCCATTTGCGGCCATCTGCAATCGCAGCGGTCACGATCTGCCTAGCGGCCTTGGCGTTAGGCACGAACGTATCCGGCATCATCGGAGGAACCTGGCTGAGCTCCTCGACGACCTCGCGGTGCCTGACAAGATACATGAAGCCGCGCACCGCATCGTCTTCGGTCGGATAGTTGGGGATGCAGGCACTTGACAGCGTCTCGATGATGGCCCGGTCGGCGCCGACCCAGGCGGCGAGCACCGGCTTGGCCCAACTGCGATGCTCCCGGCGATACGTCCTGACGCGTTCGGTCACGGTCGTCGCGATCTCGGCGGCCGAGGCAATCGCGGTCTGCACGTTGAGCACCAGGACCGCGTCGTTGCCGGGATCGGCGAGCAGCACCTCCAGCGCCGCGGCGTAGCGGGAGGCATCGGCGTCGCCGACGATGTCGACGGGATTGGCACCGGACCAGGTCGGCGGCAGCACCGCGTCTAGATTGCTTCGCGTCTCAGTCGACATGGCTGCGGGAATTCCGCCAAGCTCGACCAATCGATCGACGGCGAGGACGCCGATGCCGCCGCCATTGGTCAGGATAGCGAGGCGCTTTCCGGTCGGCGACTCGACGCGGCCGAGCGTCTCGGCGCAATCGAACAGCTCGCGCAGATCGGAGACCCGCAGAACGCCTGCGCGGCGGAACGCCGCGTCATAGACAGCGTCGGCGCCCGCGAGCGCGCCGGTATGGGTGGCGGCCGCCTTCGCACCCTGCGCCATGCGGCCGGACTTCACCACGACGACCGGCTTGACCCGCGCCGCTGCACGTGCCGCCGACATGAACTTGCGCGCGTCCTTGATGGCTTCAATATAGAGCAGGATCGCGCGGGTATTGTGATCCATCGCGAAATAATCGAGCAGGTCGGCAATATCGACGTCGATCTGATCGCCGATCGTGACAACGCCGGAGAAGCCGGCGCCGCGTTGCGCAGCCCAGTCCACCATGCCGGCGGCGATCGCGCCCGATTGGGAAATCAGCGCGAGACTTCCCGCTCCGGGCATGTGCGCGGCGAAACTGGCATTGAGGTTGACGCCGGGCATCATGATTCCGAGGCAGTTCGGCCCAATCAGCCGCATACCGTATTTGCGTGCCGCGGCGATTGCGGCCTCGTGCAGGGATCCCGGTCCGTGACCGAGTCCGGCCGAGACGATCAGTGCGCCGGCCGAGCCTCGACGTCCGGCCTGATCGATGATGCCGGGAACCTCTCGCGCAGGCGCGGTGATGACCACGAGCTCGGGCACGAAGTCCAGCCTGTCCAGACGCTTCACCGCAGCGACGCCGCCGATCTCGGCATGGCGCGGATTGACGAGGCCGAGTTGTCCCTTGAATTCGGCCTTGCGGATGTTCTCGAGCACCGCACGCCCCACGGAGACGGGGCGCGCACTCGCGCCGACGAGCGCGACCGAATGTGGCGACAGCAGATTCTTCAGGCGATAGGTGGACATGACAGCAAATGCGCCCGGTCGTGGCGGTTCCGATGGATCAATATGAGGCCGATAGACTGGCGATGAGCCTAGTGCGAGATCATAACCCAGCACGGTGGCTGGCCAATGACGGTCTTTGTCACACCACCCCAGACGAGCTCGTTCAGGCGCGAATGATGGTAGGCACCCATTATGATCGCATCCACGGCGTGGGAATTCGCCCAGCTTCCGAGCACTCGCTGTTTCAAACGAGGCGTAGACCCCGTGTTCCCTCAGATGGTCGACGAGCGCGGTTCCGGATTGCACCATCGCATCGGTCTGGTCGTCCGCCACCGTGAGCACCCGGACGGATGTCGCAGCCACGCATTTCTCGATCGCCACAAGGCCGGCCCGCGCGGCTGGCCGACAAGCGGCAGAAAGACGTCCTTGATGGGCATCGGGATTCTCCTTGCCGATCAAGATAGGCCGCCTTTGGCCGAGATCCTCAAGGCAGGGGAACATCGCGCAGTAGCGCGACGACAGGCCTTGATGGAAGACAAGGACTGGCCCCGGTCCGCCCCTAAGGGTTAGCCTGTTGCCTGACCGCAGACGCATCTGGAAATGCTCGCAGAGATGACGGACGATTTTGCCACCCAGGAACGGATCTTCCAAACTCTGAGCGCATCTCCCGGCGTGAAGCGGATCGACACGCACGCAGCTTCGGTGCTTCTGGACGGGACACACGCGCTGAAGATCAAGCGGGCCGTCAAGTTTCCGTTCCTCGACTATTCGACGCTCGAAAAGCGCAAGGCAGCCTGCGAAGAGGAGATCAGGATCAACCGGCCGCTCGCGCCGCAAATCTATCACGGTGTCGTGGCGATCACGGAGGAGCCGGATGGATCAATCAAGATCAACGGTCGCGGTCGGCCGATCGAGTATGCGGTCGACATGTACCGCTTGGACGAAAACCGGACGCTGGACCATCTGGCAAAGGCCGGCCCGCTGGACGTGGAGCTGGCCCCGGCCGTCGCAGATGCGATCGCAGCATCGCATGCGAGAGCGCCGGTCGCAGATGGCGCTGCGTGGATTACGTCCATTCCTGCTCTGATCGATGGCAACAGCACCGGCCTGCGCAACGGTGATCATTTCGAGGCAGCCGAGGTTGATCAGCTTGGTGAAGCCTCACACCAGGCACTCCTGCGCGTCCGCGCCACGCTCGTGGAGCGCGCCAGCGAAGGCTTCGTGCGCCGCTGTCACGGCGATTTGCATCTTGCCAATATCGTGCTGATCGACCGGCAGCCTGTCCTGTTCGACGCGATCGAATTCGACGCGCAAATGGCGACTGTGGACGTGCTCTACGATCTTGCGTTCACGCTGATGGACCTGCTGCGCCATGACCAGTCGGTCGCGGCCAATGCCGTCCTGAACCAGTATCTGATGACGGCGCCCGACGAAACTCTCGATGCCCTGGCTGCACTGCCACTCTTCATGTCCATTCGCGCGGCGATCCGCGCACAGGTGGCGCTGGCGCGGCTGAGGCAGCCCGATGCTGAGGGCTCCGACATTCTCGATGAGGCGCGCCGCTATTTCGAGCTCGCTCGGGCGTTGATCCTCCCCCCCGCCCCTCGGCTGATTGCGGTTGGAGGACTGTCGGGCACCGGAAAATCCGTGCTCGCCCGCGCGCTGGCGCCCATCGTGGTGCCGCAACCGGGCGCCGTCGTGCTGCGCAGCGACGTCATTCGCAAGCAATTGCTTCAGGTGGGACACACCGAGCGGCTGCCACCGTCCACATACCAGCCTGAGGTCACGGCGCGCGTCTATGAGGCGCTGATGCAGCGCGCCCGGCAGGTGCTGGCGCAAGGCCATTCTGCAATCGTCGATGCCGTCTTTGCAAGCGAGGCCGAACGGGACGACGTGGCCGCCCTGGCTCGCGCGTGCGGCGTGCCACTTAAGGGCCTATTCCTGGTTGCGGACCTCGCGACCCGGCAGGCGCGAATCGGAAGCCGCCGGGGAGATGCATCCGACGCCACGCAAGAGGTTGCCGCGCAGCAAGAGCACTATAATATCGGCCATGTCGATTGGGCGACCATCGATGCATCCGGGACACCAGAGCAGACGCTCCAAAGCTGCCGGGACGCGATCGCTGACGGCAAATAAGGCAATCTGATTGGCGCGGGCAAGGATGTCGCGACCCAGCACGAGCTCGACGGCTGCCGCGCTCGCCAAGCCGGCGGCGCGGCGCAATGCTCTGCCCGGCCGACTCAGCCCCCGCATGGCCTGCGATACGGCGTTCCGGATCATCGCCCGCCGTCACCTCGATGCCGTCCTCGCCCAGCACGACGGCACATGCCGCGGCGATCCCGACGCGCTGCATCAGATCCGGATCGCGCTGACGCATCTGCGCACCGCGATTCGCTTCTTTTCGCCGATGGTCGACGACGCGCTGCGGCCGAAGGTCTGGGCCGAACTGAAATGGCTGAACAGCCAGCTCGGCATGGTACGGGACCTCGACGTGGCGATCGAACGCGTCGTCGCCGAGAGCGGCGACGAACTCGCCGTGATTGCCGAGCTCCAGCACTGGGACGAAAAGCGCGCGGAGAGCCACCGCCTGCTGGCGCGCGCGTTGCAGTCTGCACGGTATCGCCGCATGGTCGAGCAAACCGCGACCTGGATCGAGAGCGGCCCCTGGTCGACCGGGCGGAGCAAGGAGGCCATCAGGCTACGCCGCTGCTCACTCGCAGACCACGCGACAGCGCGGCTGACCGAGTGGGAAAAGACACTGCTCAAGCAAGCCCGGAAGCTCGGCAAGCTCAACGTCGAAAAGAGGCACAAGCTGCGGCTTCTCAACAAGCGAATGACGTATTCGATAGAGTCGCTGGAGGACCTGTTCGCAGACAAATTGCTCACGAAACAGAAGTCGATCCTCAAGCAATTGCGCAAGGCGCAAAAGTCCCTCGGGCAGCTGAACGACGATGCGCGAGGGCAAGCCCTGGCAGTGTCATTGAACGAGGCCGTCCCCGAGGCGGGCATTCGCTTCCTCAACCGCAGGCGCGAGAAGATGCTGTTGCGAACTGCCTCGACGGCCTACCGGAGACTGGACAAGGCAAAGCCTTTCCGCTCTTCAGACCTCGCGCCGAATTCGGGGCCCGAGGACTAGGTGCGGGCCAGCCCTGCTTGACTTGGGTCCAATCAGTTTCCCGCCGTCCGCGACGGGATCGTTCACCTCAGCGGCGTCATCACGGAACAACGGGCGCGGCAGGCCGCGGCCGCCGAGAACGTCGAAGGCGTGAAAAAGGTGCACGACCATCTGTGCTGGGTCGACACCATGTCGGGCGTCTATCTGGACTCTCCAGAGGACGACGATCTCGCCAAGGCGAGCTGAAGCTGGCCGCAGCCAGAACGAAGATTAGTGCGGAATGACGGCGGTGGCTTCGATCTCGACGCGCGCCGCCTTCTCGACGAGGCGGACGACCTGCACCAGCGCCATCGCAGGATAGTGTGTGCCGAAGGCGGCACGGTAGATCTTGCCGAGCTCCTTCAGGTTCGTCAGGTACTCTTCCATGTCGACCACGTACCAGGTCAGGCGCACGAGGTGCTCAGGCCGTGCACCAGCCTCCGCCAATATCTCGGCGATGTTGCTCAGGGTCTGGCGCACCTGCCCGACAAAGCCTTGCGCGAGACGCTGCTCGGCATCCCAGCCGATCACGCCGCCTGTGACGACGATGCGCCCCACGGCGGCCAGGCCGTTGGCATAGCCTTTCGGTAGCGGCCAGCCAGACGGCTGGAGCACCTGCGCCCTGGAGCCGATTTCGTCCTCGGCTGCTGTCGGCAGCACCGCGAGGTGAGAGCCTTTCGGCGTCGTCACGGACAATTCTCTATCCTTCTCTCATTCCGCCGCAACGCCCGAAGACGTCACTGCGGCCTGCGCCAATTGCCGCAGGGCAAATCGCTTCAACTTACCGGTCTCGGTCTTCGGCAGTTGCGTCACGAACTCGATCGCGCGCGGATATTTGTAAGGCGCAATCTCACGTTTGACATGCTCCTGCAACTCGGCTGCGAGCTGAGCGTCCGGCATCACACCGGGTGCGGCAATGACATACGCCTTCACGACCATACCACGCGCATCGTCAGGCGCACCGACGACCCCGCACTCGACAACGGATGGATGCGTGAGCAACGCCGCCTCCACATCCGTTCCCGCGATGTTGTAGCCGGCCGACACGATCATGTCGTCGGAGCGCGACTGATACCAGAAATAGCCGTCGCTATCCATCAGATAAGTATCGCCGGTGATGTTCCAGCCGTTCTGGACGTATTTGCGCTGCCGCTCGTCAGCGAGATAGCGGCAGCCGGTCGGCCCGCGCACGGCGAGCCGCCCCATCGCGCCAGGAGGCAGGACATTTCCATCATCATCGACGATCTTGGCCTCATAGCCCGGTACCGGCTTGCCCGTCGCACCGGGGCGGATCTCGTCCTCGGTCGCGCTGATGAAGATATGCAGCATCTCCGTCGAACCGATGCCGTCCATCAGCTTGATGCCGGTCGCATTCAGCCATGCATCGAATGTCGGCTTGGGAAGGGTCTCGCCGGCAGAGACGCATTTTCGCAGCGAGGAAATGTCTCGACCTGCGAGCTTGCTGATCATGGCGCGATAAGCGGTCGGCGCGGTGAAGCAGACCGAAGTCTTGTACTGCTCGATCGCAGTCAGGATGTCATCGGGCGTCGTCTTCTCCAGCACGACGAAGGAAGCGCCGATATGCATCGGAAACAGAACGCCGCCGAATCCGAAAGTGAAGGCGAGCGGCGCCGAACCGACAAAGCGATCCTTCTGCTCCGCCCTCAAGATGTTGTGCGCATAGCCGTCGCAGACCGCCAGCATGTCGCGGTGGAAATGCATGGTGCCCTTGGGATCGCCCGTCGTGCCCGATGTGAAGGCGATCAGGCAGATGTCATCGGAGGCGGTATCGACCGCCTTGAACTCAGCACTTGCATCCACCATCAGCGCCTCGAGCGAGTCGCCGGCGTCGTTGCCCCAATACACCACGTGCTTGAGACCGGGCGCCGCCGCTTTCGCCTTCTCTATCTCCTCTGAGAGTTTTCCATCGCAAAGCGCGATCGTGATCTCCGCCTTCTGGATCGGATAAGACAGCTCCTTGGCGCGTAAGAGCGGCATGGTCGCCACGACGATGCCGCCAGCCTTGATCACAGCGAGATAGGTCGCGACCATCATCGGATTGTTGGCAGAGCGCAGCAGCACGCGTTCGCCGGTTACGAGACCGAGCTTGCGAACCAGCACGTTGGCAATGCGGTTCACGAGCGCTTGCAACTCGCGATAGGTGTAGCTGACGGCGGGACTGATGACGCAGGGCTCGTCGCCGTGGCCCTGCTCGACCCAGCGGTCGACAAAATAGCTGACGCAGTTCAATCGCGGGGGATAGCGCAGCTCCGGCCGCGTGAAGATGAATTCGGGCCAGAACTCTCGCGGCGGCAGATGCTGCCGCGCGAATGTATCGACGTGGGCCGTCGCGGCGTTGCCGTCATCCGAGCCCGACACTTGAACCTTGGCGGCGTTGGCCATCGCACGCTCCTTTGCGCATGGAAAGCACCCGGCAGCACTATCTGGGAAACATTTTAGGCTTAAAGCAATTCGGCGCAATAGCGGATTTTGGGCACCCCACGCATTTTCCAGCGGCAAGGTGGGGCTGGCGGAGTGTCCCGCTGGCGGACCTACGGCCGGCGGCGACCGGCCGATTTCTGCGCCGACGCCTTTGTCTTGGCAAGGAGCCGCATCAATTCGCGGACATCTTTCGGGGTCAGGTCGGCGAAGAGATCGGCAATCCAGGTCTCGTGCTCGGCAGCCATCCTGCGGAACTCGGCGCGACCCAGCTTTGTGAGGCGGATCACCTGGACGCGGCGGTCTGTCTCAGAGGTGCGCCGGTCGAGATGGCCCGATTCCACGAGACGTTCGACGAGGCCGGTGACGTTGCCGTTGGATACCATCATGCGCTTGGAGACGTCGGACAGCGTCATGCCGTCGGGCGCCTTGTCGAGCTGCGCCATCAGGTCGAACCGGGGCAGCGTGACGTCGAAGCGCTGTCGCAGGCGACCGCGGACTTCGCCCTCGATCAGAGTCGTGCAGGTCAAGAGGCGCAGCCACAGCCGCAGCTCTTCGGCGTGATCCTCCGGAGTTTCGACGGCCTTGGTCTCGGAATCGAGCATGTTGATGCAGTCACTCACGGCCGGCATTGGCGCCCGGCACGGATTGCCAATGTTTTGAGCTTCAAATAAATCGAGCCCGGCTGCAACCCTAAAGCCGCAACAATCGACCGCATGCCGATTTCTTTAGGCTTCAAATAATGGCGCGGCGCTTGCATGCGCCGCTGCCCGCAGGATGACGACGCCTTGAGCTTTGCTTGCCGCGGCAGCAATCATCGGCATAAACTTGGATTGGAGTAGCGGCTTGCAGCGCAAGACCGATCGTCACGGGGGACAGATCATGAAGACGCAAATGACATTGGCCGCAGCCGTCTTGCTGCTTGGCACCGCGGTGAGCCCTTCCCTCGCCCAGGAGAAGATCAAGCTGGGTGTGATCGTGACCCTGTCGGGACCCGCCGCCGCGCTTGGCCAACAGGTCCGCGACGGCTTTGCGCTGGGGGTGAAGGATCTCGGCGGCAAGATGGGCGGCCGCGATGTCGAGGTCGTCGTGGTTGACGACGAATTGAAGCCGGACGCAGCGGTAACCAAGGTCAAAGGCCTTCTGGAGCGCGACAAGGTCGACTTCGTGGTCGGCCCGATCTTCTCCAACATTCTTCAGGCAATTCACCGGCCCGTCACGGAATCGAAAACCTTCCTGGTCAGCCCCAATGCGGGTCCGTCAACCTTTGCCGGCAAGGACTGTAACCAGTTCTTCTATGTGACGTCGTACCAGAACGATCAGGTCCACGAGATCCTCGGCAAGGTGGCGCAGGATCGCGGCTACAAGCGGATGTATCTGATGGTGCCGAACTACCAGGCCGGCAAGGACTCGGTTGCCGGCTTCAAGCTCGACTACAAGGGCGAGATCGTCGAGGAATCCTATATGCCGCTGAACACGCTGGACTTCCAACCGGAGCTTTCAAAAATTTCATCGCAGAAGCCCGATGCGCTCTTCACGTTCATGCCGGGGGGCCTCGGCGTCAATCTTGTGAAGCAGTACCGGCAGGCAGGCCTTGCCGATAGCATTCCGGTGCTCTCGGCTTTCACCGTCGATGAATCGACCCTGCCGGCACAGCAGGACGCCGCGGTCGGCATGTTCGGCGGCGCGAACTGGGCGCCCAATCTCGACAATCCCCAGAACAAGAAGTTCGTCGCCGCCTATGAGGCCGCCTACAATGGCGTGCCCGGCACCTACGCCTTCCAAGCCTATGACGCCGCGATGCTGATCGACAGCGCGATCAAGGCCGTCAAAGGAGATCTCTCAAACAAGGACGCGGTTGCGGCCGCCCTGAAGAAGGCCGATTTCACCTCGCTGCGCGGCGCCTTCAAGTTCAACACCAACGGCTATCCGATCCAGGACTTTTACCTGACAAAGGTCGCCAAGCGCCCGGACAGAAAATTCCAGACCGAGATCGTCCAGAAGGTCTTTGAGAACTACGGCGACCGCTACGCCAAGGACTGCAAGGCGGCGAACTAAGCCGCACGTCGCGTTGAGGGAGGATCACAATGAAGAGCGAAATCACCGGCATCACACGGGCCAATGAGGGGATCCAGGGCATTTCCTGGAACATCCTCGGCCAGACCTATGTGCCGAAGAGCAATACCGAGCACAGCTTCTCCTGGCACGCGACACTGCCGCCGGGCACATTCGTGCCGCCGCACATCCATCCCGACCAGGATGAGTATCTCTACATGCTCGAGGGAAAGCTTGATTTCATGCTCGGCAATTCGGAGTCGCAGGCGGCCGCGGGCGACCTGATCCGCCTTGGCATGGGTGTACCGCACGGCATCTTCAACAAGTCGGAGCAGACCGCAAAAGTGCTGTTCTGGGTGTCGCCGACCCGCAAGCTGTTCGACCTGTTCTGGGGCCTTCACAACATGAAGGAACAGAAGCCAGAGGACGTGTTGGCGATGGCCGCCGAGTTCAACATCCACTTCCTGCCGCCGCCTTCCGGCGGCTAGCAGCGCAGCTCAAGCCCTCACCGCCGCAAGTCCCGGCACTGCCGCGAAGCCCGCCTTGCTGGCGTAGCCGCGCACGATGGCCTCGCGCTGGGAATAGCTCAGCACGTTGTCGACATTGTCGAAACCGTCAGGCGCGAGCTGCTCGATGGCGTCGATGACGCCCTCGGGGCCGCCGCGCCGGTTGGAGCGGACGATGTCCGCGGTCATCGGCAGGCGCTTCTTCTCGTATTCAACCAACGCCTGGCGCGGATGCTCGGCCCGCACCAGCGCGTCGGCGAGGCAGCGCGCATCAAGGATCGCCTGCGAGGCGCCATTGGAGCCAACCGGATACATCGGATGCGCGGCATCGCCGAGCAGCGTGACGCGCCCGGACGACCAATAGGGCAACGGATCGCGGTCGCAGGTCGGATACTCGTAGAACTCGGGCGTGGCCGAGATCAGGCTCTTCACGTCGATATAGGGCACCGAAAAGCGCGCCACATGCGGCATCAGCTCCTCGCGCCGGCCCGGCCGCGACCAGTCTTCCTTCCGAGGCGGCGGGGCATTGCCCTCGCCGACCTTCACCAGCACCGCCCAGTTGGTGAGACGGCTCGCTGGGCTCGATCCCTCCGCGATCGGATAGATCACCACCTTGGCGTTGAGGCCGCCCGCGACGATCATCGACTTGCCGGTGAGGAACAGCGGCCAATCCCGCGCACCGCGCCACAGCATCAGGCCGTTCCAGCACGGCGGTCCTTCGTTCGGGAACAGCGTATCGCGCACGCGCGAATGGATGCCATCAGCGCCGATCAGGATATCTCCGCGCGCAGTGTGGATGTGAGCACCCGAGCGATCGAAGAAATAGGCGGTGACGCCGCCCTCGTCCTGCGTGAAAGCGCCGAGCCGGCAGCCGGTGTGGATTGCTTCGGGTCCGAGCCGCTCCTCGACAGCGCAATGGATGACGCCCTGAAGCCGGCCACGGTGGATCGAGAATTGCGGCACATCGTAACCGGCGTCGATGCCACGGGCTTCGCGCCAGACCTCCTGGCCGTGCCGATTAAGGTAGTAGAGTTGGTCGGTGCGGATCGCGACGTCGTCGAGCCTCTGCAACAGGCCGAGACCTGCCAGCTCACGCATGGCATGCGGCAGCGTGTTGATGCCGACGCCAAGCTCGCGGATGGTATCCGCCTGTTCGAAAATCTCACAACCGATGCCACGCGAGCGCAGCATCAACGCCGTGGTGAGACCACCGATACCGCCACCGACGATAATCGCCTTCATCGCCCTAACTCCACTCGAAATACACCAGGCAATGGGGTTAAAGTCGCACGGGCAGTCACTCGGCCGCAAGCGGCTTTGTCGCCTCCGCTTTGAGCTCGGCCCGGGTCTTGGGCTTAGCCTTAATTCTCAGCTCCTCGAGATCCTGCCGATCGCGCACGCTGTTGCGGAAAATCTGATCTTTTCCGGGAAGATATTGCGGCGGACAGAATGCATCGTTTGCCCCGTACCAGGCCGCCGCCTTCATGGTGAAGAAGGGGTCCACCAGATGAGGCCGGCCAAGCGCCACGAGGTCCGCCCGACCGGCGGCCAAAATAGTGTTGGCCTGGTCCGCGGTCGTGATATTGCCGACACACATGGTGGCGACGCGCGCCTCGTTGCGAACCTGGTCGGAAAACGGCGTTTGGAACATGCGCCCATAGACCGGCTGCGCATCGCGGACCGTCTGACCGGTCGAAACGTCGACAAGGTCGACACCGGCCTCGGCAAAGGCGCGCGCGATCCCCACTGCATCGTCGCCGGTGACGCCGCCGTCAACCCAGTCGGTTGCGGAAATGCGCACCGACATCGGCTTGTGCGACGGCCACACGGCCCGCAACGCCTCGAAGATTTCGAGCGGAAAGCGCAGGCGGTTTTCGAGTGAACCTCCATAGTCGTCCGTGCGGGTGTTTGTCAGCGGGGAGATGAAACTTGCAAGCAGATAACCATGAGCGCAGTGCAGCTCCAACATGTCGAAGCCGCAGCGCTGGCCTCGCTCCGCCGCAGCGACGAAAGAGTCTCTCACGGCGTTCATGCCGGCACGGTCGAGCTCGCGCGGTACCTGACTGTCCGGGAAATAGGGCAGCGGCGATGCCGAGAACACCTCCCAGCCGCCCTCGTCCAGGGGACGATCCATGCCGTCCCACATCAACTTGGTCGCGCCCTTGCGGCCGGCATGCCCTAGTTGCAGGCAGATTTTTGCCGCCGAGTTGTCATGGACGAAATCCACGATGCGCCGCCAAGACGCCTCCTGCTCGTCGTTCCAAAGGCCGGCGCAGCCGGGCGTGATGCGGGCATCGCGGCTGATGCAGGTCATCTCCGTGAAGATCAGGCCGGCGCCACCGATTGCGCGCGAGCCATAGTGCACCAGATGGAAGTCGGTCGGCACGCCTTCATTCGCGGAATACATGCACATCGGCGACACTACCGCGCGATTGGCGATCTCCATCTCACGCAGCCTGAATGGCTGGAACAGCGGCACAATCGGCTTATGGGTGTCAACGTCGAAGCCGCTGTCGCGAACCTGCTTGGCAAACGACTTCTCGACCTCAGCAACGAAATCCGGAGCGCGGAGCTTGAGGTTGTCATAGGTGATCGCCTTCGACCTCGTCATCACGCCAAAGGCGAACTGCACGGGATCAAAATCCCAGAAGCGGTCGACATGTTCGAACCAGACCAGCGAGACGTCCGCGGCGTGCTGGATTTTTTCGACCTCCTCACGGCGGCCGTGCTCATAGAGTTCAAGCGCCGCTTTGATGCTGGACGCCTCCTCCATTGCATCGGCCAGGGCGATTGCGTCTTCCATCGCGAGTTTGGTGCCGGAGCCGATCGAGAAATGTGCGCTCGCCTTGGCGTCTCCGAGCAGCACCATGTTGTCCTTGACCCAGCGCTTGCTGCGGATCATCGGAAAATTGCGCCACATTGACCGGTTGGTGAGCAGCTTGTGCCCGTCGAGGAACCAGCCAAAAATCTCGGCCATCCGCGCGGCAGATTGAGTCTCATTCAGCCCCGTCAGCCCTGCCCGCGCGAACGTCTCCGGATCAGTCTCGAAAATCCAGGTCGAGTGTCCGGCTTCATACTGATAGGCGTGAGCAATGAACGGGCCCCACTCGGTCTCCTGAAAGATGAACGTGAAGGCATCGAGTGGTCTGGTCGATCCCATCCATGCGAACTTGTTGGAGCGGAGGTCTACCTCCGGCTGGAAGTGCTCGACATATTTTTCGCGGAAGCGGCTGTTGATGCCATCCGCGAGCAGGACGAGATCGGCGTCGGCGAAGCGGGACTCGTCGTCAATGTCCACCTCGAAATGCAGGACGACGCCGAGCTCCCGCGCCCGCTCCTGGAGAATCAGGAGCAGTTTCAGCCGCGAGCAGCCGCAAAAGCCGTTGCCGCCGACCCGGTGCACCGTGCCACGGAAGTGCACGGCGATGTCATCCCAATAGGCGAATTCCTGGGTGATACGGCGATAGCTCGGAAGATCGTGCTTTTCAAAGTTGTCGAGCGTGGCGTCGGAAAACACCACACCGAAGCCGAAAGTGTCGTCGGCGCGGTTGCGCTCATACACCGTGATTTCGGCGCGCGGACGCTGCTTTCTGAGCAGGATGGCTGCGTAGAGACCCGCAGGTCCGCCACCGATGATCGCGACTTTCATGGGGCCTCGCCAATTCAATCGGCTATGAAACTATTTTAAGCCTAAAATAATTTCGCGCAAGCCCCCGTTGTCGGCCAGGGCGCGGAAAGTCGACAGGCTAATCGCCCCTGAAGACCGGCTTGACCTTGTTGGCGAAGGCCTCGAAGGCGCGTTCGAAGTCGGCCGTGGTCATACACAGGGCTTGGGCAATAGCCTCCGCCTCGATCGCCTCCTCCACCGACATCGCCCATTCCATCGCCAGCATCCGCTTGGTCATCGTGTTGGCGAAGGTCGGCCCTTCGGCAATCTGCTTGGCCAGCAGCTGCGCCTGGGCCAGCACCTGCTCCGGCGTCACAATGCGGCTGAAGAAACCCCAGCGCTCGCCCTCCTCCGCGGTCATGAACCGGCCGGTGTAGAGCAGCTCGGAGGCGCGGGACTGTCCGATGATCCTCGGCAGGATCGCGCAGGCGCCCATGTCGCAGCCGGCAAGCCCCACCTTGTTGAAGAGGAATGCGACCTTGGCCGCGCTCGCCGCCAGCCGCAGGTCAGACGCCATGGCGATGATCGCGCCCGCGCCGGCGCAGATCCCCTCCACGGCGGCAACGATTGGCTGCGGGCAGGCCCGCATCGCCTTGACGAGGTCACCCGTCATCCGCGTAAAGGCGGTCAGCCCCTTGGTGTCCATTTTCACGAGCGGACCAATGATCTCGAACACATCGCCGCCGGACGAGAAGTTGGCCCCGGCGCCGGTGACGACGATAGACTTCACGTCGTCGTCGAACGCGCAGGCGCGGAAGAAATCGGTCAGTTCCCGGTAGCTCTCAAAAGTCAGCGGGTTCTTTCGTTCGGGACGATTGAGCCTGACTGTCGCAACACCATCGACCACGGCCAGCAGGAAGTGCTGCGGCGAATAGTCCGCCAGCGGCACGGTCACGAGATTGGCTGGTCTGCTCATGCGATCTCCTTAAGCTCATTGTTCCGCGCCTGCGCCAAGCACGCTAGATCTCGCCGCCGGCAACCGCGATCGCTTGTCCTGTGATCGCACCAGCGCCCTCGCCGCACAACCAAAGCACGGCGTCTGCCACCTCTTGAGGCGTGATCAGCCGTCCCTGCGGATTGTGCTGCGCGAGCTCGGCGATCGCCTGCTCGCGGCTCCTGCCGGTCTTCTTCATGATGTTCTCGATGCTGCCGGCGACGAGATCGGTATCGGTGAAACCAGGGCAGACCGCGTTCACGGTCACGTTGCTTCCGGCCATCTCGAGCGCAAGCGAACGGACGAGACCGACCACGGCGTGCTTGGCGGCCGTGTAGGCGCTGACATAAGCATAACCCTTGAGCCCGGCCGTCGATGCAATTGCGACAATGCGGCCATAGGGGCGATCCTTCATCCCTGGCAGCACGCCACGGATGGCATGGACCACGCCCATGAAGTTGACGTCCATCATGCGGCTAAAGAGAGCGCTATCCGATTTCGCGAATGGCGCCGATTCAGCGCTGCCCGCATTGGCAATCAGGATGTCGATCGGCTTCCGCGCACTGGCTTCAGCGATGGCGGCCTTCAACGACGCTTCATCGGAGACGTCGGCAACAGCTGCAAAATGCGCCGCGCCTGCGTGGACAGCCTCTGCGAGAGTTGCTGCATTCCGGCCAAGCACGGTTACGGTGGCACCGGCGCCGACGAGAGAAGCAGCTATTGCGTGGCCGATGCCGCGACCGCCACCGGTCACCAGCGCGTGCGGCGAGTGCGGCAATCCGGACATGCGCTGGCTCCCAGAAATCTGCTGATCGTTCTTCCGATATATTTTAACCTTCAAGTTTTTGCAATGAAGGCGCCGATCGACGCCGCGAACGCCATCGCGCCAGAGACCGGCCCGAAAATTGCTTTAAGTATAAAATTATCTCTTCCCATCCCTCACAGGCCTGTTAGCATCGCGGGGCCCAGCCAAAGGATGTCGCGTGTCGCAGCCTTCGCCAATGATAACAAAAGACGGACGCTTTGCCTATGAAGCCGCGGGCGATCCGAACGCGACACCCCTGATTTTCCTGCATGGCATCGGCGGCGCGGCGCGGGCTTGGCGGCATCAGCTTGCCACATTTGGCGACCGCTTCCACGCGATCGCGTGGGACATGCCGGGCTACGGTGGATCGGCTCCGCTCGCCAGTGTCAGCATCGCTGCCCTGGCGGATGCGCTCCAGCAATTCATTGAGCAGCTTAGTGCGAACAGGCCAATTCTGGTCGGCCATTCGATCGGCGGCATGATCGTCCAGAAATCGCTGGCGCAATCTCCGAAACTGGCGCGCGCGGTCGTCCTTGCGCAGACCAGCCCAGCCTTCGGCAGGGCCGACGGAGACTGGCAGAAATCGTTCATCGCGGCGCGGCTTGAGCCGCTCGATCGCGGCGAGACGATGAAGTCGCTGGCACCCTCCCTGGTGAAGGAGCTGGTCGGCGACGATCCTGATCCGACGGGAATCGAGCTTGCGCGCGAGTGCATGGGTAGCGTGCCCGAGGCAAGTTATCGCGCCATGATGCTGGCTTTGATCGGCTTCGATCAGCGCAACTCACTCAAGAACATTTCCGTCCCGACGCTGTTGCTGTCCGGGTCCAACGACAACAATGCTCCTGCGCCGATGATGGCGAAGACGGCAACATTCATTCCCTCGGCCGAATATGTCGAGCTGGCTGGCGTCGGCCATCTCGCCAATCTTGAACGCCCTGATGCCTTTGACGAGGCTCTCGGCCGGTTCCTGAACTCCGTCGCCACCAAACCGTAGGGTGACTGCGCAATGACCATGCAAGTCAGCAAGAACATCGGCGCGACCGACAAGGTCGCGCTGGATGCGCCGATCTTCGATCCCGTCGCATTCCGCCTGAGCGACGAGCAGGCCGGCATCATCGCGCGCGCCCGCGAGATCGGTCAGAGTGTGTTCGCCGGTCGCGCCGCAACTTACGATCGCGAGGCGATCTTCCCGACCGAGAATTATCGCGACCTGCATCGGGTCGGCCTGCTCGGCATTGCCGTTCCCAAGAAGCACGGCGGACTCGGCGCGAACTATCAGACATATGCTTTGGCGGCAGCCGAGATCGGCCGCTACTGCGGCGCGACCGCGCTGACCTGGAACATGCACGTCTGCTCGACCCTATGGTCGGGTCCGCTCGCCGACGATCTCGACATGGACGCGGAGACCCGCGCCGAGCACGAACGGCGGCGCGCGGTTCATTACAAGCGCATCGTCGAGGATGGCGCGATCTATTCGCAGCCCTTCTCCGAGGGCGGCGCCGCGGCCGCAGGCGGCGTCGCCTTCGGCACGGAGGCAAAGCCCGCGGAGGGCGGCTGGATCGTCAACGGCAAGAAGATCTTTGCATCGCTTTCCGGTCACGCCGACTATTACGGCGTGCTCTGCACCGAGATCGAGGAAGGCGAGAAGGCTTCGCGCCGCAATACGCTTTACCTCGCCATCCCTGCGAAATCGGAAGGCGTTTCGGTCGTCGGCGACTGGGATCCGCTCGGCATGCGCGCGACGGTCTCGCGGACGCTGCTATTCAAGGACGTGTTCGTGCCGGAGGATTCTGCGCTGATGCCGCGCGGCGTCTACTTCCAGGCTGCGATGCGCTGGCCACACATGTTCCTGACACTGTCGCCAACCTATATGGGCCTGGCGCAAGCCGCCTATGATTTCACCGTGCGCTATCTTCGCGGCGAGGTGCCGGGCATGCCGCCGGTCAAACGCCGGATGTACCCGACCAAGCAGATCACGGTTGCGCAGATGCAGATCAAGCTTGAGCAGATCAAGGCGGTCTGGTTCCAGGCCGTCACCGAGGCTCGCTCTAGTCCAAGCAAGGAGCAGGTGCTGCGCGCCTATGCCGCGCAATATTCGGTGATGGAAGGCGCCAATGAGCTCGCGGCGCTCGCGATCCGCACCTGCGGCGGCCAGTCCATGCTCCGTTCGCTGCCGCTGGAACGGATCTATCGCGACAGCCGCTGCGGCTCGCTGATGCTGCCCTGGACGGCCGAACTCTGCCTCGACCGCATCGGCCGCGAGGCGCTGTACGAGGCCGGCGAGACAGACGACTGACGGTGGACCTCTGCAGTCTGATCGACCGCAATGCGGCGTTCGCGCCAGACAAGACGGCCGTCGCCTTCGAAGGGGAGCGGCTGAGCTATTCCGCATTCGCAGCACGCATCGAGCGGACTGCAACGGCCTTGAAGCAGGAGCTCGGCGTCGGCCGGGGCGACCGCGTCGCGATCCTCAGTTTGAACCGACCGGACTATCTGGTTCTGCTCTACGCGTGCGCGCGGCTCGGCGCGATGCTGGTGCCGCTGAACTGGCGGCTGGCCATCGCCGAGCAGCTCTTCATTCTCACCGATGCGGGCGCCAAGGTGCTGGTGATCGAGCAGGCATTTGAGGGAGTTCTTCCCGAGCTTGCGCAGACTGCACCGGGGACTGCTGTTGTCGGCCTCGATTTCGATCCGCCGCGCGGCACGACGTTCGAAAATCTGCTGGCTCGCAGCGAGGGCACCGGTCCCAATCCGCACGCTGATCTCTCCTGTCCGCTCCTCATTGTCTACACATCAGGAACGACTGGACGGCCCAAAGGCGCGGTGCTGCGGCAGGAGGCGTTGCTCTGGAACGGCGTCATGAGCCAGCACATGCACAACATGACATCCGACGATCACGTGCTGACCGTACTGCCGTTCTTCCATGTCGGCGGCCTCAACATCCAAACCACGCCGGCACTCCAGCTTGGCGCGACCGTCACGATCCACGCCCGCTTCACGCCGGAAACGACACTCGCTGCAGTCGCGCATGACCGGCCAACGCTGACGGTCATGGTGCCAGCAATCATCCAGGCCGTGAGCGAGCATCCCGCCTGGGCTACAGCCGATCTGTCGTCGCTGAAGGCGGTTGCCACCGGTTCGAGCATCGTGCCGCCACACCTAATCGACCGCTTCGTCGCCCGCGGTGTACCGGTGCTTCAGGTCTACGGCTCAACGGAAACCTGCCCCATCGCGGTCTACACCCGGTTTGGCGGCGATCTGTCGCGTACGGGATCAACCGGACTTGCCGGCTTGTGCTGTGAGGCAAAGGTGATCGATCAGACCGGCAACGAGGTGCCGGCGGGCACGTCCGGCGAGATTGCGGTGCGCGGCCCCAACGTGTTCTTCGAATATTGGGGCAATGCAGATGCCACGCGCGATGCGCTGCACGACGGCTGGTATCGCACCGGCGATATCGGCCTGCGCGACGCGGACGGCTATTTCTGGGTCCGCGACCGCAAGAAGAACATGATCATTTCCGGCGGCGAGAACGTTTACCCGGCCGAGGTCGAACGCGTCCTTCTAGAACATCCCGATGTCAGCGAATGCGCCGTGATCGGCCGGCCCGATCCACGCTGGGACGAGGTGCCGATCGCTTATGTCATCCCGCGATTCGGCTGGCGGCCCGAAGCGGACGAGCTGAGAGCGCATCTTCAGGCACAGCTCGCCCGTTACAAGGTTCCGCGCGACATCGTCTTCGTCGCCGACCTGCCGCGCACCGCGCTCGGTAAGGTCCAGCATTTCCTGCTGAAGCAGCTTGATGCGCAGTCGCGCGCGCAAGGAGAAGCATCTTGAAGATTGCGGTTCTGGGTGGGGGAAACGGCTCTTTCGCGGCCGCAGGCGATTTTGCGCTGTCGAGGCACGAGGTCCGGCTCTGGCGCCGCGACGCAGAGCAGGTCGCAGTGCATCGCGCCGCCGGCTCACGCATTGTGGTGAAGGACCACAAGGGCCGTCACGACGTCAAGCTGACGCTGGTGACGACCGATATCGCCGAAGCCGTCAACGGCACGGAGCTGATCCTGTGCCCGGTTCCCGCATTCGCGCAGCCGGATATCGCGCGACTGCTCGCACCGCATTTGCGGGACGAACAAGTCGTATTTCTGCCGCCAGCGACATTCGGCTCGATGATCTTCGCCCAGGCTGCGAGGGACGCCGGCAACCCTGCAAAAGCGAGCTTTGCCGAGACCGGGACCTTGCCTTGGCTGACCCGCAAGCACGGGCCATTCGAGGTCGCGATCACCATCCGCGCCAAGCGACTGCCGGTCGGCGTTTTCCCGCTCAATCAGGCGCCGCGTGCACTTGAGGTGATTGGACAGGTTTTTCCCGGCGCGGTCGAGCCGTGCGGAGATGCTCTCTCCGGCGCGCTGATGAACGCAGGCCCGATTATACATCCGCCGCTGATCGTGATGAATGCGGGCCCGATCGAGCATTTCGAGCGGTGGGACATCCACAAGGAAGGAACGCAAGCCGCGATTCGCCGAGTTACGGATGCACTCGACGCCGAGCGGATCGCCGTGCGTGAGGCACTCGGATATGGCGCACCGCATTTTCCGCTCGCCCATCATTATGCGAGGGAAGGCGATATCTGGATGTATGGGCGCGGCTCGCATGACCGGCTGACCGATTCCGGTGACTGGCGCGAGCGGATCGTGCTGAGGGAGCACCGCTACATGCGTGAAGATTTGCGGCTTGGGCTATCGCTGCTGGTCTCCGTCGCCGACCTAGCGGGCGTGGCGACGCCGCTGGCTAGGGCTTTCCTGGCCATCGGCGGTACGATCTGCGGCGAGGATTTTGGGCAGGGCGGCCGAACGCTCGAGACCCTGGGGCTCGGCAATCTCGGCAAGGCCGACCTGCAGACGCTTCTTCGCAAGGGATTTTGACCGATGACGAGCCGAGCCAACATTGCCTGTCTCGGGGCCGGCCGCATGGGCCGCGGCATCGCCGTCGCGTTCGCCTATGCGGGGCATATGGTCGCGATGATCGATGTCAAAGCGCGTTCCGCGGACGAATTCGCCAAGCTGCAAGGGGACGCGCTCGGCGAGGTCAGGAAGACTTTCGCTAGCCTCTCGAAGCTGGGGCTGCTGACCGATGCAGATGTTGATCCGCTCGTCGCACGGGTCTCGGTGGTGCCGGCCAATCAGGGCGGTATAGCGCTATCCAATGCGGGGATAGTCTTTGAGGGGGTCCCCGAAGTCGTAGAGCTAAAGCGGGATGTGCTAGGAGCGGCCTCAAAACAAGTCGGCCCCGATACGATCATCGCATCGACGACGTCGACCATCCTCGTCGACGATCTCTCCGGCGCGATCGTGAATCCCCGCCGCTTCCTCAACGTGCATTGGCTCAACCCGGCCTATCTTATCCCGCTGGTGGAAGTCTCGCCCGGCAAAGCCACCGATCCCGCCATCATCGACGAGGTCAAGGCGCTACTCGAAGGCATTGGCAAGGTGCCGGTGGTTTGCGCGGCGACGCCGGGCTTCATCGTTCCGCGCATCCAAGCGCTGGCGATGAACGAAGCCGCGCGCATGGTCGAGGAAGGCGTCGCCAGCGCCGAGGAGATCGACAAGGCGATCCGCTACGGCTTTGGCTTCCGCTATGCGGTCCTCGGGCTGCTCGAGTTCATCGACTGGGGCGGCGGCGACATCCTCTATTACGCCAGCCGGTATCTCGAAGGCGCGCTCGGCAGCGACCGCTATCGTGCGCCGGAGGTCATCTCGCGGAACATGCACGAGGGCCGGATTGGCCTACGAACGGGCGCAGGCTTTCTCGATTATTCCGGCCTCGACGTCGACGCCTATCGGGCAAAACGGCTTCAAGCCATGGTCGACCTGCTCCGGCACTTCGACCTGGCGCGGCGACCGGTGCTCGATCGCGGCTAGCCGAAGATGTCCTGAAGCACCCCCTCACGCACCACCGTAACGCCATCGAGCTCGATGGTCGTCCCCATCATCGGCAGATCGAAATGGCCCGCCGTGTAACGGCCGGCGAATTCGTTGGCTCCGGTCGAGAACAGGAAATTACCGGAGACAGCGCGAATCTCTGTACCGTTGGTGTCGCGCTGGTCGTACATCGACAGCGCTTCATAGCGGGCGCCAGGGTTCATTCCGAAACCGACATGCGAGACCGCATAGGCCTCGCGATCGCCCCACGCCGCGAGATAGGCGCGCATCATCGCGGCATCCGTGCCCTCGCCTTCCAGCTCTACGACGTAATCGTCCTTCAATGTCATCTTCACGGGAGATGCCAGGTAGCGCTTGAAAGTCAGGTTGACGTCGCCGGGCGCCATCACCAGCGTGCCGTTGATCGTCCCGCTCTTGGGGAAGCTGACGACGATGCCGCCCGGCCAGTGCGCAAGCGTGCCGGGCTTGTCAGTCCAGCCCCAGACGCCGACCGTGGACGCTCCGGCCATGTCCACGTCGAGCGCCGTGCCGGCTTTCGAAGTGACCCGCATCCGCCTGGTCGCACGCAGCATCTTGGCAGCCGCGCGAACACGCTTCTCGAGCGCAGGGTCCGGCACCATCCGCTCCAGTGCTTCGGGATGCTCGTTCGAAATCACCAGGATCCGTGCACCGGCCTTCAGGATCTCGGGTGTCTCCACGGCATGCATCAGACCTTCGATAGTGCAATCCACGACAAAGCCGGCCTGCTGAAGTGCAGTGATGACCGGACCAAGTTTTTGGATCGCCTCACTCGCTCCCGTTGAGCGAACCGGCACGATATTCCGGTTACGCGGCGTCGGCATCACCACATGAAACGGCCGCGCTCCCATCCGCAGCAGCGCGAGCTCTGCCAGGTGAACGTTCAACGCACGCGACTGGGTCTCCGAGAGGATCGCCGCGGTATCGCCGGCCTTGACGGCGCATCGCTCAAAAATCTCGCAAAATGCGTCGATCCATTTTGCCTCGATGCGATCAGCCAGCATGGTTCACTCCCGATCTTCTGGTTTCTTGTTCAGTCAGATCACGCTTCGGGGAAGCCGCGCAAGAGATACGACCGTACGGCGCCCAGCAAGCCATTCAGGATCAACCCCAACAGCGAGATCGTGATCAGCGGTACGAACATGTCGACGGCCTGAAAGGTTCGGGCCGCCGTCACCAGCGCATGCCCCAACCCGTCCGTCGAGGTGATCATCTCGGCCAGAAACACCACGATGCAGGAAATGACAAGGCCGATCCGGCAACCGGTCAGGATCGACGGCATCGCCGCCGGCAACACCACCTTAAACAAGATTTGATAGCGCGGCGTTCCCGCCGCCATGGCCGACCAGATCAGCTTCTGCTCGACGGTCGATGCGCCGTAGTAGGTGGACAGCAGAATGGGAAAGAGAGCGTCTGCCGCCACCAGCGTGATCTTCGATCCGTGGCCGAAGCCGAGCAGAAGCAGCAGCGCCGGATAGAGCGCCACCTTGGGCAATGGCGCGAGTACCCGCACGATCGGTCGAACCACGGCGTTGATTGCCGGATTCGCCGCAGCTGCGATGCCAATGCTGACTCCGAGCACGACCGCGATCGCAAAGCCTGCGAAGAGCCGGAACAGGGTTGCCGCGATCTCCTGCTGGTATGTCCACGTCACCAGCTGCTGGAGCAGCCGGCTGAAGACGAATCCCGGCGGCGGCAGCAAAACCGCAGGCGCAAAGCCGAATGACACGAGGCCTTGCCAAATCGCAATTACCAGCGCGATTGGCGCCAGCCCGAGGATCACATGTGTTGAGGACAAGCGCGATGTCATGAGAAGCTCAGCGGCATGTCGAACTGAGGCTCGGACCAGCGCACCAGCCGTGCGCGGACCCGCTCGAAAATCGCATCGAGGCAGATTCCCATCGCTCCGACGATGATGATCATCGCGAAGACGGTGTCGTATTGGCCCATGTCCAGCGCGTTGAACAGGATGTTGCCGGCGCCGGACTGGCGGGCGATCATCTCGCTGGTGATCATCGTGATCAGCGCCAGCACCAGACCTGTGCGACATCCGGTCAGGATCTCTGGCAGTGCCGCCGGCAGCACGATCCGCACCAGTCTTTGCACCGGCGAAAGTCCCATCGCGGCGCTCGACCACAGCATCTTCTCCTCGACAGCCTTGGCGCCCTCAAAGCTGTGATAGATCACGGGGAGGCTGACGCCGAGGAAGATCACCAGCGTCTTCGTGATGTCGCCAACGCCGAGCCAAAGCATGATGATCGGCATCAACGCCGCTTTCGGCACCGGATAGATCACCATCAGGAGCGGATTGAAGAAGGCCGCGACGGCCCGGCTGCGGCCCATCAACAGGCCGAGCGGAATCGAAACGAGCACGGCTACGCCGAACCCGATCGCCATACGGCGGAGCGAGGCCAGGATGTTGATCAGCGACTCCTTGTCGCCAAGAATGTCCGGGACCGCCCGGATCGCCTCAAGCGCGGTGGGAAAGCTGTCGTTCTTAAGCGCGAGCGACGCGACCTGCCATACCGCCAGGAGCCCGATGCAAGCAAACACCGGGGCGGCTCGTCTGGCCAAGGCGCTCGGCGATATCACAACGGTGATCCCGTCTCGTCGACCTCATCGAACATGCGCTCGATATCGACAACGTATTTTTGGTAGCGCGGATCGAGCAGCAGCTCGTTACGGCGGCGCGGCCGCGGAAGATCGATGTCGATGACCTGTCGAATACGGCCTGGCGATTTCGACATCATCACGACCTTGTCGGAGAGGAACACTGCTTCATCGACCGAATGGGTGACGAACAACACGGTCTTGCGGTCACGCTCCCAAATATTCAATAGATCGTTCTGCAGACGCGTCCGGGTATGGGCGTCCAGCGCGCCGAACGGCTCGTCCATCAGCAGGACTTCGGGATGATAGGCAAGCGTCCGAGCGAGCGCCACGCGCTGCTTCATACCGCCCGACAGCTCCTTCGGATAGAAGTTCTCATAGCCCTTGAGGCCGACCATCTCGATCAAGGTCCGGCTCTGTGCTTCTGCCTCGGTGGAGCGCACACCTTGCTGGCGCGGGCCATACATCACGTTGCCCAGCACGGTCTTCCAGGGAAACAGCGCGAATTCCTGGAACACGGGTCCGCGATCCGAACCAGGGCCTGTGATCGCTTGTCCCTTCATCTTCGCCGCGCCGCTGGTGGGGCTGACGAAACCGCCGACGATGTAAAGTAGGGTCGACTTGCCACAGCCGGACGGACCAAGAATAGATACGAAAGCGCCCTCTTCTATCGTCAATGAAATGTCCGATAGTGCCAAATGATCCTTGCGCGCCGAGGTTTGAAAAACCTGCGAGACGCGGTCGATCTCGATGATCGTAGAAGCCGGCTCTTTTGACGTCACCGGTTTCACCCATTCGCTCGATCTCGAAGGCACTACCCTCATCCCGTCTCTCACTTCACTCGCGCGCGACCACCGCATCTAACCTGCTGGATGTCCTCCTTCAGCGCCATGAGCTTAGCAAGAAACCTGCCAGACAGTCCGCCATATTCGCACGGGTGCGGCGCGTCATTCGAACCAGGGCCATTCTGCCGGCCCCTCATGCGTAACGGCTCCGCCCGGAGCCTGGCCAACCAGTCGCGCATACTTTGCAAGCGCACCTGCACGGTGGCGCGGCGGTCGTTGCTTCCAATCGCGCCGTCGCACCGTGAGTTCCTGGTCGTCGACCAGCACATCCATCCGCCGGTTTGCGGCATCAATCCGGACCCTGTCGCCGTCGCGGACAAGCGCCAGAGGGCCGCCGACAAATGCTTCAGGGGACACATAGCCGATGCACATTCCGCGGGTCGCGCCGGAGAACCGGCCGTCGGTGATCAGGGCCACCTTCTCGCCCATGCCCTGCCCATAGATCAGCGCGGTCACACCGAGCATCTCACGCATGCCGGGGCCGCCGACCGGCCCTTCGTTGCGGATCACGAGAACCTCGCCCGCTTTATAGCTGCGGTCACGAACCGCCGCGACGCAGCCTTCCTCATCCTCGAAAACGCGCGCCACGCCTTCGAAAAACTGGCTCTTCAAACCCGCGACCTTAATCACCGCACCATCGGGACAGAGATTGCCCTTCAGCACGGCCACGCCACCGTCGGGCATGATTGGCGCACGGGCGGCGTAAACGACTTCACCATCGGGAGGGTTGGCCGCGCCATATTCTTCGGAAAGTGTGCGCCCCGTGACGGACAAGCAGCTCCCATCGATGTGCCCGCACTGGATCAACTCCCGGATCACGACGGCCGCGCCGCCGATGTCGTAGACATCCTTCGCGGTGTACTTGCCGCCCGGTCGCAAGTTTCCGATCAGCGGCGTTCTTGCAAAGACCTCGCCGACGTCATCGATCGTGAATGCGATCCCGGCCTCATTCGCGATCGCCGGCAGATGCAGCGCCGCGTTGGTCGAGCCGCCCGTCGCCGCAACAATCGCGGCACCGTTCTCGAGGGATTTCCGCGTCACGATGTCGCGCGGCAGCGGTCCGCCGCGTTCCAGCATCTCCATCACCAGGCGCCCGGCGCGGCGCGAGATCTGCGCACGTTCGGCATAAACACCGGGCACCATCGAGACGTTGGGAATGGTCAGCCCCATCGCCTCCGACACCATTCCCATCGTGTTCGCGGTAAACTGGCCGGCGCACGCGCCGATGGTTGGCAGACAAGCCCGCTCGATCCGCTCGAGCGTGGCGCCATCGATCTCTCCGGTCATGTAACTGCCGACGGCTTCATAGGAATCGAGCACCGTCAATGTACGTCCGTCCACGCGACCCGGCAGCGAGCTGCCGCCGTAAATGAAAATGGAGGGCACATTGCAACGAACCATGCCCATCATCACGCCCGGAAGCGTCTTGTCGCATCCGCCGTATCCGATCAGCGCATCGTAGGCGAGACCATGGACGACGGCTTCGATCGAGTCGGCAATGAGCTCCCGCGAAAACAGGGAGAACTTCATCCCTTCGTGATTCATGCTGATGCCGTCAGAGACCGACACGGTCGAGAACTCGCGGGGCGTACCGCCGGCCTCCTCGATGCCGGTCTTGGCCGCCGCCACCTGGAAATCGTGGGTCATGTTGCAGGGCGTCTGCTCGCCCTTCATGCTGACGACGCCCACCATCGGCTTGGCAATTGCGGCGTCGTCGAGACCCATTGCACGCATGAAAGCGCGGTGCGGAGCCCGGTCGAGGCCGTCTGTCGTTATCCGTGATCGCAATTTCTTCATGCGTACATCTTCTTCATGCAACGTCCCGGATCACCCGGGCACGCCGCGACTCCTTGCTCGGATAATTTCGTCCGACCGCGCCTATTCCAGCGGCGCGACGATCGTTGGATGCTTGAACTGCGCGACATCCAGCTTCGGCAACATTCCCGTCTCCGCATAGATGTCGAGCATCTTCTGGATCGCGGGGAAATTCGGCGCCGCACCGGGATCGCGACCGAAATCATTGTCCTTGAGCAGATAGGTCTCGAGAACCGGAATAGGCGCCTTCAGAACTTCATTGACGACCTTCAAGGTCTCTTCGCGGTTGGCCAACGCCTTCTTCATGCCTGACGTGATGTCGCGGACATAGGCTTTGACCGCCTCCGGGTTCTTGTCGACGAAATCGGCACGGCAGGCTTCCAGGATGTGTACGATGTTCGGCATGGCCTGCGACAGCGAGAACAGTTTCCGAGTGCCACCCTTAGCCTCCGCGCGCGCAGCAAACGGCTGGTTCATGTTGACGGCATCGACGCGGCCCTGGCGTAGGGCATCTTCGGAGACCGCAAAACCGACCTCGACGAGCTTGATGTCCTTGGCCGGATCCACACCATTCTGCTTCAGAAGCAGGTTGAACGGCCCTTGCGTGCCGCCGCCGATCACGGAGATGCCGACCGTCTTGCCCTTGAGATCGGCAATCGACTTGATCGGCGAGTCATCCATGACCGCCCAATAGACCGAGAAACCGCCCGGCTTCTCGAAAACGTGCTGCGCCACGATGTAGGCCTTGAGATTACCGCCGACCACGCCGTTGGCGAGCGACAGCGGCGCTTGCGTCGCGCAATCCAGAGCGCCGGCCGCCAATGCCTGCGTCATCGGCGCAGTACCCTGAAATTGGGTCCATTCGATGTTATAGGCCTTGCCGATATTGGGAAACTCAGCCGGCCTGCGCATCATCCAGTACTTGGATTCCTCGGCCGGGATCGTCCAGCCGACGCGGATGGTCTGCTGGGCCCATGACGGGCCTGCCCCCGCGCTCGCGGCCACGGCCGCCCCCAAAGCCAGGATCCACTTCGCAACAGTTCGCATGGTGCCCGCTCCACTGCTCCGGCGCCGACTGGCGCCGCCCAACCCCGACCGCCTCAAATGTTTCATGGTTCAAACAATCAGGCAAGCCATGCGAGCCGGACCGTTTCGCTGTCCGACCTGCGATGTATGGTAAGCGGCGTTCGCGTCGCGAAAGGAGGCAACCTATGGCTGCTGCGAGCAAGACAAACCCGCAAGACGTCGAGAGGCTGGGCTATCTCGGCCTTGGACTGATGGGGACGCCGATGACCCGGCGTTTGCTCAAGGCCGGTCATCAGGTCGCTGTCTGGAATCGTTCGGAGGGCAAGGTGGCTCCGCTCGTCGCGGCCGGCGCCAAGCACGCAGCCACGCCTCGTGACCTGTTGGCGAATGCCGATATCGTCTTCATGTGCGTGACGGATGCCGCCGCCGTCGAAGACGTAATCTTCGGGCCCGAGGGTCTTGCAGCGGTTCCCGGCGCAGGCAAGCTCGTAGTCGACTTCTCGTCGATCCACCCCGACGCCGCGCGCGATCTTGCAGCGCGGCTGAAAGACGCGAATGGCGCGGGTTGGATAGATGCGCCGGTGTCCGGCGGCACCAAAGGCGCAGAGGAAGGCACGCTTGCGATCATGGCTGGCGGAGAAGCAGCTGAGATCGAGCGGGCACGGCCCTATGTGCTGCTCATGGCACGCAGGTTCACCCACATGGGTCCTACCGGCGCCGGCCAGACCACAAAACTCTGCAACCAGGTGATTGTCGGATGCGCGATGGCCGTTCTTGCGGAGGCAACCCGCCTTGCCTTGAATGCAGGAATTGACGCAGGCCGGCTACCCGAGGCGCTCGCCGGCGGCTTTGCGGATTCGATCCCGCTTCAGCTCTTCGTGCCGCGCATGGTCCAGGGCATCCACTCGCCGCCGCTCGGCCACATCGCGACAATGCTCAAAGATCTCGACACGGTCGCCGATGTCGCCCAGGCAACGTCAACGCCGGTGCCGATGGCGACCCTCGCGGGACAGATATTCAGGCTGGCCAAGGCTGCACACGGCGCGGACGCGGACGCTTTGGAAATCTACAAGCTCTCGGCCACAGATCGCTGAGCCGATGAGCGTCCTTGAATCGCGTTATGGCGACTTCTTGCGTTCATCGTCGGCCAGGAACCGGCCATACGCCCCGCGCGCAAACAGCAGGGGCTCTTTGGCATTGTAGGCATAGGCCTCGACCGCGCCGAGAAAGATCACATGATCGCCGCCATAATAGCGATTGACGGACCGGCATTGAAAGCTGGCGACACTCTCGGCAAGCACCGGAGCGTTCCCGAGGCCCGGCGTCCAGTCGACCCCGGCGAACTTGTCCTCGGACGGTTTTGCAAACTTGTTCGCAAGCGCCTGCTGTGAAGTGCCGAGGATGTGAACGGCGAAATGGCTGGCGTTCTGAAACACGGTCAGGCTTGAGGAATAGATGCCGAGGCTCCAGAGGACCAGAGCGGGATTCAGGGAGACCGATGCAAATGAATTGCAGGTGATGCCGTAGGGCTTTCCGTCAGGGGCCATGGCGGTGATGATCGTTACGCCCGTTCCATAAGTACCGAGCGCATTGCGAAAATCGCGGGGATCGATCGGCGAGCTATCGCTCGCGAACTCGTTGGCTGGATCGGCAACGGCCGGCTGCTTCGGCAGATCATTCATCGACCGGCCTCACAGCGTGAGATTTTCGGACGGCAGGCCAAGTGCCACGCGCCCATAATTGGTTCCGGCCGCATCGAAATTGAATGCCAGGTGCGAGTTGATCGCGTGCGCATCGCGGAATTGCCGCTGCAGCACGCCCGTCGTGAACAAGCCGCGCGCGCCGCTCGCGGCAAACAGCATCGAGACCGCATCCGTGCACAAGTTCACTGAAAAAGCCCCATCGCGCCGGTACCTGGTCTTGGTCGCCATATCGGGGATATGCCCCCGCCGTGCATCCTCCATGGCATTCAGACAGGCCGAGCGCATGATCAAGCGTGCAGCGTCGATCTTCGCCGAGGCCTCGGCGATCTTGATCTGGGTGCTTTGAAAGTCGCTTAGCCTGGCGCCGTTGTAGGTGGAAATGCGATGACGCGCGACCTCCGCATAGTCGTCGAGGCATGCTTGCGCATTTCCGAGCGCAACGCCGGACAGGACGTAGGGAAAGAGCGAAAACACAGGTAGGGTATACGACGGATTGGAATTGACTCTGCTTCCAGGCGTCGGGCCGCCGGCAAGATCGCCGACTGCGAGCGTCATGTAGTCGGGCACAAAGGCATCCTTGACCTCGACGTCGCAGGAGCCTGTCCCGCGCAGCCCCGCGACATTCCAGGTGTCGAGCACCTTGTAGTCGCCTTTCGGCAGCAGAAAGATTCGATACTCGACGCCGTCTGCTTCGTCGTCAGAATAGACAACGCTTGCGAGCATGTTCCATTCGCAGGAGGCAACGCCCGAGGAGAACGGCCAGCTTCCGTGCAACTTGTATCCGCCATAGACCCTCGTGGCGCGACCCGCCGGAAAAATGAATGAGGACGCAATCAGCACGTCGGGATCATGGCCCCAGACCCGATCCTGCGCCTTCTGCTCGAACATGCCGAGCATCCAGTGATGGCTCGCCAGATTGGCAAGATTCCAGGCAACCGACGCGTCTGCTCGCCCAAGCAGATCGGCACAGTCGACGAGCGCGACATAATCAAGTTCGGCGCCGCCGATGCGCTTTGGTTGGAGCATACGGAACAGGCCCGCGTCGTGCAGATCCTGTTCAGTTTCCGGCGGAAGCTGCCGTAGTTCCTCGGTCCGCGCCGCGCGCTCTCGCAGCCGCGGCATGAGCGCCCGGGCCTTCGCGATCATTGCCGCATAGGCAGGTTCGCCGGGTTCCGGACCTGTGGGCTGGTCCATGCTCGGCTCTTGACCAGGCGCCATTCGTGTCCCTCGGTTTGACCTAGACGATCGTTTCCTTGATTCGAATCATATTCAGGCGGCCTCGGCAAGTTTGTAGGACCAGGTATGGATGACCGGATGGCGGTTGACGTCGTCGATG
>NZ_JADPKS010000176.1 GCF_023074175.1 Bradyrhizobium sp. 139 | reverse complement strand
GTGGGTACGGATCAAACGATCCGACCGGATATGAGGTGATGCAGTGAGCTGCAGAAAACTTCGGAAGCCAATCCTCGCCCGGAACACGGTCGTCGCGCTACGCTACGCATGGCTCCGCGCGCCGCCCTCCTATCGTAAGTCCCTTACCCGGACAGATCGAACAGGCTTGACTTACAAATCCCCATATGAGGGTGGGCAAAGGCGCGCTCTTCGCGCGCCGTGCCCACCGTGATGGTCTTTGCCGAAGATGGTGGGCACGCTTCGCTTTGCCCACCCTACGATCTGCGGATCAGTCGCAGCAAGATTGTGGATTGCGCCTTCGCCCAGGTCGCCTTACGTCACTGGCGCGATCTTGTCCTGGGTCTTCGTCTCGAAATCGCTCGCGTCGTGGCGCTCGTGGAGCTGGCTGGCGGGATCGCCGGAGACGCGGTTGACCATGCGGCCGCGCTTCACGGCCGGACGCTTGGCGATCTGGTCGGTCCAGCGCTGCACGTTCTTGTAGTCCTGCACGGAGAGGAATTCGCCGGCGCCGTAGACCAGCCCCTTGGCGAGCGCGCCGTACCAGGGCCACACCGCCATATCGGCGATGGTGTATTCGCTGCCGGCGAGATATTCGTTGTCGGCGAGCCGGCGGTCGAGCACGTCGAGCTGGCGCTTGGTTTCCATCGCGAAGCGATCGATGGCGTATTCGATCTTGGTCGGCGCATAGGCGTAGAAGTGGCCGAAGCCGCCGCCGAGATAAGGCGCGCTGCCCATCTGCCAGAACAGCCACGACATCGCCTCGGTGCGGGTCTTGATGTCCTTTGGCAGGAAGGCGCCGAACTTTTCCGCAAGGTAAAGGAGGATCGAGCCGGATTCGAACACCCGGATCGGCTGGGGACCGGATCGGTCCATCAGCGCGGGGATTTTGGAATTCGGATTGATGTCGACAAAGCCGCTGCCGAACTGGTCGCCGTTGCCGATCTTGATCAGCCAGGCATCGTATTCGGCGCCCTTGTAGCCGAGCGCCAGCAGCTCCTCCAGCATCACGGTGACCTTGACGCCATTCGGCGTCGCCAGCGAGTAGAGCTGGACGGGATGGCGGCCGACCGGCAGCTCCTTGTCGTGGGTCGGGCCCGCGATCGGCCGGTTGATGCTGGCGAACTGCCCGCCATTCTGCTTATTCCAGGTCCAGACTTTGGGCGGCACGTAGGCGGGGGCATCGGTCATGCAATTTGCTCCGGCGCGAAGATGCGTCTGCATTAATTAGCCCGCAAACGGCCGCTGACAAGGCCCGCCTGATCTGCACGGGACGCGGACCTCAGGCCAGTGCCATGCAGCTTGACCTTGCCGAGGAGGTCCTGGACCAGAGGCCATCTGCCGAACGTCACGTAACAACGCCTCGCTTTTTCTCCTGCTGCCGGTCAGCAATCTTCCGCTCGCGAAAACCCGAGGGGACTATCGGCCACTCCTACTCCGCTCATTTGCGCGACGGAACGGCTCACGCGCAACACGGCGTCTGCACGCAAGATGCGCAGCCAAATCCGGCTTGGCATTGCGGGAGACGATGGGCTAGCGTCGAACGGCCTTCGCTCAAGAGAGCAACAACAGCAACGCGAGGCCGCCGGGAGGGAACGATGAAATCGCCGATCTGCGACATGCTGGGCATCGAGTTCCCGCTGCTCGCCTTCAGTCATTGCCGCGACGTCGTTGCCGCCGTCAGCCGCGCCGGCGGCTTTGGCGTACTCGGCGCCACTGTGCACACGGCTGATACGCTCGAGCGCGAGCTGAAATGGATCGACGAGCATGTCGACGGCAAGCCCTACGGCATCGACGTGCTGATCCCTGAGAATATGTCGACGGCGGGCGAGAAGGACGTCACCTGGAAGAGCCTGGAGGCGCGCGTGCCGCGGGAGCACCGCGACTACACGCGCGACCTCCTGAAGAAGTACGACATCGAGCTGACCGCCGCTGACGTTGCCGACAACCAGCCGCAGCCGTTCGATGCGAAGACGGCGCTGGAGTTGCTTGAAGTGTCCTTCAATCATCCGATCCGCCTGATCGCCAATGCGCTCGGCGTGCCGCCAAAGGCCATGATCGAGATGGGCAAGAAGCATGGCGTGCCGGTTGCCGCCCTCGTCGGCGCCAAGGAGCATGCGCTGCGCCAGGTCGCAGCCGGTGTCGACATCCTGGTCGTGCAGGGCACTGAGGCCGGCGGCCATTGCGGCGAGGTCTCGACCATCGTGCTGGTGCCGGAGGTGATCAAGGCGATCAGGCCGATCCGCGACGTTCCAGTGCTCGCCGCAGGCGGCATCATGACGGGGCGGCAGATGGCCGCCTGCATGGCGATGGGCGCGGCCGGCGCCTGGACTGGCTCTGTGTGGCTTGCGACCGTCGAGGCCGAGACCACGGAGATCTTTCGCGAGAAGATGATCGCGGCGTCCTCGCGCGATGCGATCCGCTCGAAGGGGCGCACCGGCAAACCGGCGCGGCAACTCCGCTCGGTGTGGACGGATGCGTGGGACCGCGCGGCGGAAAGCCCGGGCGCGCTGCCGATGCCGCTGCAAAGCATCATCAGCCGCGACGCCTTCAACTCGATCGATCGCGCGGCGGCGAGCGGCAACGCGAGGGCGCGCGATCTCGTCAGCTATTTCGTCGGCCAGGGCGTCGGGCTGATCGACAGCGTGAAGTCGGCGGGCGCTGTCGTCCAAGAGTTCAAGGAAGAGTTCGCCGAGGCCGTCGAGCACATGAATGCGCTGGTGACGGAGTAGTTGCCATGACGAAACAATTGATATCTTGAATTGAAGCATGACAGATAAGAACAATATCCCCCCAAACCGCATCCCCGTCATCGTCGGCATCGGCGAGATCGTCGACCGACCCAAGGAGATCACCGATGGCCTCGAGCCACTTGATCTGCTCGAACAGGCGCTGCGGCGCGCTGAAGCGGATGCCGGCGCAGAGCTGCTCGGCGAGGTGCAGTCGCTCGACGTCGTCAACTTCCTGAGCTGGCGCTATCGCGATCCCGAGAAGCTGCTGGCACAGCGTCTCGGCGTTGCGCCGTCGCATTGCTATTACGGCCCGGTCGGCGGCGAGAGCCCGATCCGCTACCTCCACGAGGCCGCAAAGCGCATCGCGCGCGGGGAATGCAGCGTGGCCGCGGTCTGCGGGGCGGAGGCGCAATCGACCGCGACCAAGGCGGAGCGCGCTGGGGCAAAGCTGCCGTGGACGCCGTTCGCGCATGATGTCGAGGAGCCCAAGCGCGGCGCGGCGTTCCAGAAGCCGCTGGCGGTGAAGCTCGGCGTGTTCCGTCCCGTCACGGTCTATCCGTTCTATGAAGCAGCATCATCCGCGCATTGGGGCCAGACGCCGCGCGAAGCCATGACAGAGTCCGGCACGCTGTGGTCACGCTATTCCAAGGCCGCCGCGCAAAATCCCAACGCCTGGCTGAAGCGGCGCTATGCGCCGGACGAGATCACGACGCCGACAGCGGACAACCGCCTGATCGCGTGGCCCTACAGCAAGCTGATGGTTGCCAACCCCAGCGTCAACATGGGCGGCGCGCTGTTGCTCACCAGTCTCGCCAAGGCGCGTGCGGCCGGCATCGCGGAGAACAAGCTGGTCTACCCGCTCGGTGGCGCCTCGGCGGAAGAGCCACGCGACTATCTCTTGCGCGACCAGTTCTACGAAAGCCATCCGCAAAATGCGGTGCTCAAAGCCGTGATGGACCTCGCCGGCGGCGACGGAAAAAAATTCGACGCGATCGAGCTCTATAGCTGCTTTCCGTGCGTCCCCAAGATGGCGCGGCGGACGCTGGGCTTGGGCACCGACGTGCAGCCGACGGTGACCGGCGGCCTCACCTTCTTCGGCGCGCCGCTCAACACCTACATGACACACGCGGCCTGCGCGATGGTGCGGCGCCTGCGCGACGGCGCCGAGCTCGGCCTGCTCTATGGCCAGGGCGGCTTCGTCACGAAGCATCATGCATTGGTGGTATCGAAGACGCCGGTGGATCAACCGCTGGCTCAGGAGACGAGCGTGCAAGGAGAAGCCGATCGCAACAAGCGCGCGGTGCCGGAGTTCGTCACCGAGCCGAGCGGCAAGGGCAAGATCGAGAGCTTTACGGTGCTCTACGGCCGCGGCGGCGAGGTCGAGCACGGCGTGGTGATGCTGCGCACGCAAGACGATCGGCGCACGCTGGCGCGAATTCCGGCGAGCGACACGGCGACGCTGGCGCATCTCCTCAACATGAACCGTACCCCGGTCGGCTCGCTCGGTGAGATCGAGATGGCCGCCGATGGCGTGCCGGAGTGGCGGGTGGCGCAGCTTTCGTAGGCTGGGCAAAGGCGCACTTGCCCGTGCCCACCATCCTCTCTGCGATCGCTCAGCTATGGTGGGCACGCTTCGCTTTGCCCACCCTACAGGACCGGAGCTAGCTCTTCGGCGCCTGCTTTTCCGAGGCGGTCGCCGGCTTGGCCTTGGCGCCGACGACGCGGACCGCATCTCCATCGGACAGACCGTCCGGCGGGGCGGTGATGACGCGGTCGTCGGGCGCGATCCCCGAGGCGAGCTCGATCTCGCGGCCGAGGTCACGGGCGATGGTCACCGGCTTGAACAGCACCTTGTCGTCGGGCCCGACGGTTGCGACGCGCAGGCCGCTGCCGTTGAAGATCAGGGCGCTGGCGGGAATGCTGAGCGGCGCGGAATCGCGCTGAAGACTGAGCTTAACGCCGGCGTAACCGCCGGGCATCAGCTCGCCTGACGAATTGTCGAGACCAAGTTGCATGCGCGTCGTGCCGGAGGCGACGTCAACGGCCTGCGAGGAGGCCTCCACTGTCGCCTGGAAGATCCGGTTCGGATATTCCGGCAGCACGATGGTGGCCTTGGCGCCGATCTTGATCGCCGGCACGTAATTCTGGGGCACGTTGACGTAGACGCGCAGCTTGGTGATGTCGGAGACCACGAACATCGCCGGCCCAGAGCCACCGCCCGCGTTGATCAGCGCACCGACATCGGTATCGCGCGCGGTGACAACGCCATCGAATGGAACGGTGATCTTCTTGTAGCCGGCGAGCGCCTCAAGCCGCTCGACATTGGCCTGCCCCGAATGAACGGCGGCGTTCTTGTTGGAGAGATCGGCGGTGCGCTCGTCGATTTCCTGCGCCGAGACGAAGTTGGAGGCCACCAGCGTCTTGCGCCGGTTGAGCGTTGCCTCCGACAGCCTGGCGCTCGCCTGCTGGCTGGCCAGGTCGGCGCGGGCTTGCAGCAGTTGTTGATCGAGGTCCGGCGCCTCGATTTCGGCAATCACCTGACCGGCCTTGACGCGGGCGCCGATGTCGGCGTTCCAGCTCTTCAGGTAGCCCGACACACGCGCGAAAATCGGCGCGCGGTAATAGGCCTCCAACCGGCCCGGCAGGTCGAGGCTGGCGTTGAGAGCCTTGGCGTTGGGGAGCGTCACCGCAACGCTGGGAACGGCCTGGTCATCGGTCCATTCCTTCAGCTTGGAGCCCTGCTCCTCGCGCGCGCGGATGCCGGTGCCCACGACAAGGCCCGCCGCGATCAGCGCCACCACGCCGAAGATGCCCAGTTTCCGGTGCGACACCGGGGAGCGGGGTTCAGTGGGCGACATGCGGAGTCTCCAGGGAGGCGGCGGCTTTGGCGCCTTGCTTCTTGTGTACCATACTGAACACCACGGGAACAAACATCAGCGTGGCGAAAGTTGCAAAGATCAGGCCGCCGATCACGGCGCGGCCCAGCGGCGCATTCTGCTCGCCGCCCTCGCCCAGCCCCAAGGCCATCGGCGCCATGCCGATGATCATGGCGAGCGCGGTCATCAGCACCGGGCGGAACCGGACGAAGCCGGCTTCCAGCGCCGCGGCGATCGGATCGCCGAGCTCCTCGTAGCGCTCGCGGGCGAACGAGATCACGAGCACGCTGTTGGCGGTGGCAACGCCCATGCACATGATGGCGCCGGTCAGCGCCGGCACCGACAGCGTGGTCTCAGTCATGAACAGCATCCAGACGATGCCGGCGAGCGCGGCCGGGAGTGCCGTGATGATCACGAACGGATCGGACCAGGACTGGAAATTCACGACGATCAGGAAATAGATCAGCACGACGGCACCGAGCAAGCCGAACAGAAGGCCGGTGAAGGCGCTGTTCATGGTCTGCACCTGGCCGAGCAGCACCACGGAAGAGCCCTTCGGCACGTCCTTGGCCGTGTCGGCGATCACCTGGCGGATGTCGGCGGCGACCGCGCCGAGATCGCGGCCTGAGGTCGTGGCAAAGATCTGCACCATCGACTGGATGTCATATTGCGACACCACCGCGCTCGAGGTCGAGCGCTTGATATCGGCGATACCGCCGAGGATCGGCGATTGCGGATTGCCGACCGCCGTGATCGGCAGCGTCTGGAGCGCGCTGAGCGAGTCGATCTGGTACTGCGGCGTCTGCATCACGATCGAGTAGGACACGCCGTTGTCCGGGTTGAGATAGTAGGTCGGCGCCACCTGCGAGGAGCCGGCGAGATTGACCACGAGACTGTTGGTGACGTCGCGCTCGGTCAAGCCGACATATTGCGCGCGCGTGCGGTCGACATCGATGTTGAAGGTGGGGTTGTTCGGAGATTGCTGGATGCGCGCATCGGCCACGCCCGGAATCTTGCGAACCTTTGCCAGCAGATTGTTGGCGTAGGCAAAGTTGGCGCTGACATTGGCACCGCGGATCTGCAGGTCGATAGGCGCCGGCGCGCCGAAATTCAGGATCTGGCTGACGATGTCGGCCGGCAGGAACGCGAAGCTGACGCCGGGGAACAGCCGCGGCAGTTGCTCGCGCAGCACACGCACATGCTCCTCCGTCGGCTTGTGGCCCTCTTTCAGCTTGATCTGGATGTCGCCGTCCTGCGGGCCGATCACCCCGGTGTTGTTGTAGGTCATGTTGATGCCGGAGATCGGCATGCCGATGTTGTCGGTCAGCGTCTCGATCTCGCCCGGGATCAGCTTGCGGATCGCCTTTTGCACGTCGGCGAGCTGGTTCGCGGTCTCCTCGACGCGGGTGCCGACCTGGGTGCGGACGTGCATCAGGATATTGCCGGCATCGACCGCGGGGAAGAAGTTGCGCCCGAGGAACGGCACCAGCGCGAACGACGCGCCGACCACGCAGAGGAAGCCGATCACGAACATCGGACGGTACGCGAGCGCGAGCCCGAGGAAGTTATGGTAGCCGCCGCGAATGCGCTCGAAGCGAGCCTCGAAGCCGCGCTGGAACCACACCAGGGGATTGCGCGACTGCGGCGGGCCGTCCTCGTGATGGACATGTGCCTGCAACAGGTAGTTCGCCATGGTCGGCACCAGTGTGCGCGACAACAGGAACGACCAGATCATCGCGAACATCACCGCTTCCGCCATCGGCACGAACAGGAAGCGCGCCACGCCGGTGAGGAAGAACATCGGCACGAAAACGATGCAGATGCAGAGCAGCGAGACGAAGGCCGGCGTCACGATCTGGTTGGCGCCGTCGAGAATCGACTGCTCGACCGGTTTGCCCTGCTCCAGATGGTAGTTGATGTTCTCGATGGTCACGGTGGCATCGTCGACGAGGATGCCGACCGCAAGCGCGAGCCCGCCGAGCGTCATGATGTTCAGCGTCTCGCCGATCGCCGACAGCATGATGATGGCGCCTAGGACGGAGAGCGGAATCGAGACCGCGATGATGACGGTCGAGCGCCAGCTGCCGAGGAACAGCAGGATCATGACGCTGGTCAGCAGCGCCGCGATGACGCCTTCGAAGGCGACGCCTTGAATCGCGCCGCGGACGAACACCGATTGATCGCCGATGAAGCCTATCTTCAGCGCGTCGGGGAGCTGGTCCTTGACGTCGATCACCTTCTGCTTGATGCCGGCGATGATGTCGAGCGTCGAGGTCGCGCCCGCCTTCAGCACCATCATCAGCACCGAGCGATTGCCGTCGACGTGGACGATGTTGGTTTGCGGCGGATTGCCGTCGCGCACGGTTGCGACGTCGCGCACATAGACCATCGCGCCGTTGACGGCCTTGATCGGCAGACTGCCGAGTTCGTCTATCTTCAGCGGCGAGTTGTTGAGCTGGATGTTGTATTCGAACTGGCCGATCTTCTGAGTCCCGACCGGCGTGATCAGGTTCTGCGCAGCAAGCGCGTTGGCGACGTCCTGCCCGGACAGGCCGCGGGCCTGGAGTGCGGTGGGATCGAGGTCGATCTGGACCTGACGCTGCTTGCCGCCGAACGGGTACGGGATCGCTGCGCCGGGCACGGTGACCAGCGGCGTGCGGAGCTGGTTGATGCCGATGTCGGCGAGGTTCTGCTCCGTGAGGCCATCGCCCGACAACGCCACCTGGATGATCGGCACGGTGGAGGCGGAGTAGTTCAAGATCAGAGGCGGCGTCGCGCCCGGCGGCATCTGCTTCAGCAGGGTCTGCGAGATCGCGGTGACCTGCGCGTTGGCGGTCCGGATGTCGACATTGGGCTGGAAGAAGATCTTGATGATGCCGAAACCGTTATAGGAGTTGGCGGCGATATGCTCGATGTCGTTGACGGTCGTCGTCAGCGCGCGCTGGAATGGCGTGGTGATGCGGCCGGACATCTGGTCCGGCGGCAGGCCGGTGTACTGCCAGACCACACCGATCACGGGAATGCGGATGTCGGGAAAAATGTCGGTCGGCGTCCGCAGCGCCGCCAGCGGTCCGATGATCAGGAGCAGGAGCGCGAGCACGACAAACGTGTAGGGTCGGCTCAGGGCAATACGAACCAGAGCAATCATGCGCCAGGCAATTCCAGGTCAAGCGAGGATACGGAATCCGCCCCACGGCGATCCCCCATCCCCTTTACCGGAGCACCGCCGGAAACGCTAATCTGCAGCGACTTTTCAATATTCAATTCCCTGCTACCGCACTGCAAAATCTACATCGCAGCCATGCGCCGCGTGCCGCACGGGGTCGGAGAAGCCGTCGCCAGCACCCAGTAATAGTCGCCGTTCTTGCGGCGGTTCTTCACCGCGCATGCGGGCTGTCCTCGGGCCATTCTTCTAAGCCGAAATCAACTACCGATGAAACCGCGTCCCGTATGATTACGGGCACTCCCTCACGATGCTACCAACAGGCGACATCAGGCTACCGGCGCCGCAAAAAAGAACGGCGCTTGCGGCGCCGCTCGTTCGTCGATGGATCTTTGGCGCGAAAGCTTACGCCGCGCGGACGTGGTTACGCCGCGCGCACGTTGGTCAGGAACTTGCTGACCTCGGTCTTGAGCCGGTTCGAATCGTTCGACAGCATCTGGGCCGCCGACAGCACCTGCGAGGAGGCCGTGCCGGTCTCGGTCGCACCGCGCTGCACGTCGGTGATGTTGGACGAAACCTGCTGGGTGCCCTGCGCCGCCTGCTGCACGTTGCGGGCGATCTCCTGGGTCGCCGCGCCCTGCTCTTCCACCGCAGCGGCAATCGCCGAGGAGATTTCGGAGAGACGCTCGATGGTCGAAGAGATCTCCTTGATGGCGCCGACCGAGTCGTTGGTCGCGGCCTGGATGCCGGAGATTTGCTGGCCAATTTCGCCGGTCGCCTTGGCGGTCTGCTCGGCCAGCGCCTTGACCTCGGAGGCAACCACCGCGAAGCCGCGGCCGGCTTCACCGGCGCGCGCCGCCTCGATGGTCGCGTTCAGCGCCAGCAGGTTGGTCTGGCCGGCGATGGTGTTGATCAGTTCGACGACGTCGCCGATGCGGGACGCCGCCTTGGACAGCTCGCTGACACGCTCGGTCGTGGCACGCGCCTGGCCGACGGCATCGCCCGCCATCCGCGCCGATTCCTGCACCTGGCGGCTGATCTCGCCGACCGAGGACGCCATCTCCTCAGTGGCCGAGGCCACCGACTGCACGTTGGTCGAGGCTTCCTCCGAAGCACCGGCAACCGTGGTCGCCAACCGCTGGGAGCGGTCTGCGGTCGATGTCAGCGTCGAGGCGGAGGCTTCGAGCTGGGTCGAGGCCGACGACACGGTCTGGACGATGTCTCCGATCATCGTTTCGAAATCGCGGGTGATGTTGTCGACGCGGCGGCCGCGCTCGATCTTGGCTTCGGCATCGGCCGCGGCGGCCTCGTCGGCGGCCTTCTTGGCGATCAGCGCCTCCTTGAAGATCTGGAGCACGTCGGCCATGGCGCCGATCTCGGTCTTCTCACCGCGGTGCGGGACTTCGGCGGTCAGGTCGCCCTTACCCAGCGCCTGCATTGGCTGGGTGATCGAATTGATGCCGTTGGAGACGTCCTGCACGAGATAGAAGCTGACACCGATGCCGGCCAGGACGGCAGCGCCGAGAATGATCGCGACGAGCACAAAAGCGTAGTAGTAGGTATCGGAGGCGTCCGCGGAGGCCTGATCGCCGCCCTTGGTGTTGAGCTCGATGTCCTTGGCCAGGATGCCGTCGGCCTCAAGTCCGATCTTGTTGACCGTCTTGGTGTTCAGCTCGTGTGCCTCGTGCGGGATCTTGCCGGCCTCCTGGCGCGATAGCGCCATGACCTCCTGCGTGCCCTTCTTGTAGTCATCCCAGGTCTTGGACCACTGATTGTATAGCGCCCGCTCCTCGGGCGAGGTGATCATGGCCTCGTAGGACTTGCGGAATTTGGTATTGGCCTCGACTACCGTCGCCAGCGTCTTCTCCGCGGCGAGCTTCTCCTCCAGCGTTTCGGCCAGCATGTGCTCGCGGATGACGTTGCGGTAGGTGATGACGCCGGCGCGCAGATCGCCGATCACGCGCACGCTGGGCATCCAGTTCGTGGTGATGTCGACCGTGTTGGCGTTGATCGTCCGCATCTTCATGACGGCGAGCAAGCCCATGCCGGTCATCGCGACCAGCAGGAACGCCACGACACTGATGATCTTGGCGCGGATGGAGATGGTGGCGAACATAATGGGTCTCTTTGCGTTGGCGCGGTGGCGCGTCCGGAAATCGTGATCAACCGAAAGCAGCGGTGCCGATATCCAACAACAAAGCGACTGAGCAGTTGTTAACTACGACTCCGTGCGGGTACGGAACGCTAAAGAAATGAACGAGCGGCTAAAAACGTCCTGCATTCAACGCATGAGCCCAAGCGCATCCGAGAAAAACTCCGGCCCGCCGAAGTTGCCCGACTTCAGCGCGAGCAGCATCTCGCCTGCCTCGGCGCCGACGGCGCGCAGCACCGGGACGCCCGCGGCGATCTCCGCGCCGACCAGAAAGCCGGGAATTTTCAGGCGATCGACGACGGCGCCGGAGGTCTCGCCGCCGGCCACGATCAAGCGCCGAACCCCTGATTTTACGAGGCTTTCCGCAATCTCGGCCATCGCCTGCTCGATCGCATGACCAGCCGCATTACGACCGTGACGCGCCTGCAGCGCTGCGACCTGATCCGGCGTCGCACTCGACGCGATCAGGACCGGACCGTCGGCCAGTCGTGGCTTGGCCCAGGCCAGCGCGCGCTCCGCTTCGCCCTTTCCCGTAATAATACTGTCCGTGTTGAGACGAAGCACCGGCATGACGGATTCCGCCTTCGCAATCTGCTGAAGCGTCGCCTGCGAGCAGCTTCCCGCGAGGCAGACCGCCGCTCCGCCGATTGCGGCGCCCGATTCACTGTCTGCCGCTGTCGATTTGACCTTGCCTGTCGACACCAGCGCTCGCGCCAGGCCAAGGCCCATGCCGGAGGCGCCGACCGACAGCCGATGCTGGGCAGCGACGAGGCCGATGGTCTCGAGGTCACGGTCAAAGACGGCGTCGATGATCGCGGCGCCGATGCCCGTGCCCGCGAGTTCGGCAAGCCGCGCCCGCACGGCGTCCGCACCACGCGCGACGGTGGCGAGATCGACGAGACCGACGTTCGTCTTGCTCTGGCGTGCCAGCACGCGCATCAGGTTGGAATCGCGCATCGGGTTGAGCGGATGGTCCTTGAGCGGGCTCTCGTTCAGCGGCAGGGTGCCGACGAACAGATTGCCCTGGTAAACCGTGCGGCCGGTCTCCGGGAAGGCCGGCGTCACCAGCACGATCGTATCGCCGGAATCGGCACGCAGCGCGTCCATCACCGGGCCGATGTTGCCTGCGTCGGTGGAGTCGAAAGTGGAGCAGATCTTGAACAGCACGTGGCTCGCCCCACGCCCGCGCAGCCATGTCTCCGCCGCGCGCGAGCGCGACACGGCAAGACCGGCCTCGATCGAGCGGCTCTTCAGCGACACCACGACGGCATCGACCTCGGGCAGCGCGAGATCGTCCGCGGGCACGCCGATGGTCTGCACGGTGCGCAGGCCCGCGCGCGTCAACGTGTTGGCGAGATCGGAGGCGCCGGTGTAGTCGTCGGCGATGCAACCCAGCGCGAGCGTCACGGCTTCACTCCCGCATAGGGCTTGAACCAGGCGAGGCCATCGGTGGTCTTGCCGCGCGGATTGTATTCGCAGCCGACGAAGCCGGCATAGCCAAGCCGGTCGAGTTCGGCGAACAGGAACGGATAGTTCAGCTCCTCGCCATCGGGCTCGTTGCGCGAGGGAATGCTGGCGATCTGGACGTGGCCGATGATCGGCATCATCTCACGCAGCCGCATGGTGACGTCGCCGTGGATGATCTGGCAGTGATAGATGTCGAACTGGAGCTTCAGGTTCGCAAGCCTCAGCTCCTGGATCAGGTCGCGGGCGAAGCCGAAATCGTTGAGGAAGTAGCCGGGCACGTTGCGCGCATTGATCGGCTCGATCACGACATCGATGCCGTGCGGCGCAAAGAACTCCGCAGCCCACGCCACCGATTTGTAGAACGCCTCGATCGCGACGCGTTCGCCGCGATTGGCAATGCCGGCCATCAGATGAAGGCGCTTCACGCCAGTCGCTTTGGCGTAAGGCAACGCGGTCTCCAGGCTCGCCTTGAGCTCGGAGAACCGCGCCGGCAGCGCCGCAAAGCCTTTCTCGCCGGCATTCCAGTCACCCGGCGGCAGGTTGAACAGCGCCTGCCTCAGGCCGTTGCGCCTCAGCCGTTCGCCGACAGCCTCGGCCGGATGCTCATAGGGAAAGAGAAACTCGACCGCGGTGAAGCCCGCTTGCGCAGCGGCGTCAAAGCGGTCCAGGAACGGCACTTCGGTGAACATCATCGAGAGGTTGGCGGCAAAACGGGGCATCGGAGTCCTCTTAGCTCTACTTGTCGCCGGGCAGCTTGACGCCGGTGACCTGCGCATACATCCGCGCCACCGACGCGTCATCATCGCGGCCCATGCCGGCGGCGGCCGTCATCAGGAACATCTGGAGCGCCGCAGCCGAGACCGGCACCGGGAATCTGGCGCTGCGCGCCATGTCCTGGATGATGCCGAGGTCCTTGACGAAGATCTCGACCGCGCTACGCGGCGTATAGTCGCCGTCGAGCACGTGCGGCATGCGGTTTTCAAACATCCAGGAATTGCCGGCGGAGGCCGTGATCACCTCATAGACCTTGCGGATGTCGAGTCCCTGCTTGGCCGCGAACGCGATCGCTTCGCTGGCAGCGGCGATGTGCACGCCGGCGAGCAACTGATTGATCATCTTGAAGGCGGCGCCCTGCCCTGCAGCATCGCCCAACTCGTAGAGCTTGGCGGCCATGGCATCGAGCGCCGGCCGCGCCTTTGCAAAGGCGGCGGGGCTGCCGGAGGCGAGGATCGTCAGTTCGCCCTGCGCGGCGCGCTGCGCGCCGCCGGAGATCGGTGCATCCAGGTAATGCCGGCCGGTCGCCTCCAACTGCTTGGCGAGGCGCCGCGCCACGTCGGGATCCATGGTGGCGGAGGACAGGAAGACGCTGTCCTTCGGCATGGTCTCGGCGGCGCCATCCTTGCCGAACAGGATGGTCTCGGTCTGCGCTGCATTGACGACGACGCTGACGACGATGTCGGCATCCTTGGCCGCCTCAGACGGCGCCCTGGCGCCGGCGCCGCCGTCCTTCACGAAGCGAGCCACCGCATCGGTCGAGACGTCGCAGCCGGTGACGGCAAAGCCGGCCCGTTTCAGCGAGGTCGCCATGCCAAACCCCATCGAGCCGAGCCCGATGACGGCGATGCGCTGATTCTGTGACGTGGAGGCGGACATGCAACTGATCCTTGCGACGTTTCCCGGACGGCCACCCTTTGCGGCAGCTTGGCAATCGAATAACACGGCTTGGCCGCGCTGCCAAAGCGTGAGACAAACGGACATGACGGCCATGACCAACGAGACACGGCTACGCGAAGACATTTGCCGTTTCGGACGGTCCCTGTTCGAGCGTGGGCTGACACCCGGCTCCTCCGGCAATATCAGCGTCAGGCTGGACGGCGGCGGCTGGCTGGTGACCCCGACCAATGCCTCGCTCGGCTTCCTCGATCCCGCGAAGATGTCGCGGCTGGACGATCAGCGCCGGCTGGTTTCGGGCGATGCGCCGACCAAGGAAGTTCCACTGCACACCGCGCTCTACGACACACGCGGCAGCGCGCGCGCGATCGTGCATCTGCATTCCACCCATTCGGTCGCGCTTTCGATGCTTCCGGAGATCGACCCGCGCGCTGCGCTGCCGCCGATGACGGCCTATTATCTGATGAAATGCGGCGCCACCGCGCTCGTGCCCTATTACCGGCCCGGCGATCCGGCGGTCGCGGATGCGATCAAGGGGCTGGCGGGGAAATATTCATCGGTGCTGCTCGCCAATCACGGCCCGGTTGTCGCCGGCGACACGCTGGAAGCGGCGGTGTTTGCAACCGAGGAACTGGAGGAGACAGCGAAGCTGTACCTGCTGCTGCGCGGGATGAACCCGCGCTATCTGTCGCCGGAGCAGGTGACGGATCTGGTGAAGGTGTTCGGGGTGATGCTGCCGGAGCACGGGCACGAGCATGACTGAACCAACACGGCCTACACCGACTGAGATAGAAGCCGCTGCCCGTGTTCTCCACGAAGCGGGTTTGCGTCACCACTGGTGGTCTCCGTACGAAAAGACGTACGATGAGCTGAGCGCAACTGATCCAGTCGGCAAGGAAGAGTTCGACACTATTGTTGAAGCGATGCTATTGGCGGCGGCCAGTGCAAGGCTCGGACAACAATCGTAGCCCGCATGAGCGCAGCGACATGCGGGACCGGCGCCCCGGATATCGCTTCGCTCATCCGGGCTACAAAATTGCGATCGCAGCTACAGCCCCAGATACGCCTTGCGCACGTCCGGGTTGCCCTTGATCTCCGCCGACGCGCCCTGCATCAGCACACGGCCGGTTTGCAGGATGTAGGCGCGGTCGGCGATCTCGAGGCACTCGGCCATGCGCTGCTCGACGATCAGCACGGTCATGCCGGCGTCGCGGATGCGCTTCACGGCTTGGAAGATTTCGTCGACCAGTTTTGGCATGATGCCCTGCGAGGGCTCGTCCAGCATCAATAGCCGCGGGCGCGTCATCAGCGCGCGGCCGATGGCGAGCATCTGCTGCTCACCACCGCTTAGCGTCTCGGCGCGCTGCTCCAGGCGTTCCGACAGGCGCGGAAACAGCTGGAAGACGAGATCGAGCGGGCTCTCGCGGTCGGCCTCGCCGCGGTAGAGATAGCTGCCGAGGCGAAGATTGTCGCGCACAGACAGGCGTGGAAACAGGCGGCGGTTCTCCGGCACATAGGCGATCCCGGTGGCGGTGATGTGGTGCTGCGCCATGCCGTCGAGGCGCTTGCCGTCGAAGGTCACTGTGCCCGAGCGCGGACGCTCGGCGCCGGCAATGGATTTGAGCAGCGTCGACTTGCCGGCCCCATTGGCGCCGGCGACGCAGACGATCTCGCCCTTGGCGACGTCAATGCTGACCGCGGAGATCGCGACCAGGCCCTGATAGGCGGTCGTGACTTCATGCACCGACAGCATGACGATCTCCCAGATATGCGCTGATCACCTTGGGATCGCGGACGACCTCAGAAGGCTTGCCCTCGACCAGCACCTTGCCGAGGTCGAGCACGATGGCGCGGTCGACCAGCGGCATCACGATCTCCATGACATGCTCGACCATCAGCACGGTAATGCCGGTATCGCGCACCTTGCGCACCAGCGCGACGCCGGTCTGCGCCTCGGTCGGCGTGAGGCCAGTCAGGACTTCGTCGAGCAGCAGCAGTTTTGGTTCGGTCGCGAGCGCACGGGCGACCTCGAGCCGGCGCTTCTCGGCCGGCACGAGATCGCTCGCGAGCACGTCGGCGCGCGCAGCAAGGCCGGTGAATTCGAGCACATCATGCGCCTTGCGGCGCGCCTCGCGCATGACCGTGTTGCGCACGAGGGCGCCGACGATGACGTTGTCGATGACCGTCATGGTCTCAAAACTCTTGACGACCTGGAAGGTGCGCCCGACGCCGCGCTGGCAGCGCTCGGCGGCCAGCAGTTTGGTGACATCCTCGCCGTCGAACCAGATCGATCCTTGGGTCGGCGGCAGGACGCCGGCGATGAGATTGAACAGCGTCGACTTGCCGGCACCGTTCGGGCCGATCAGGCCAACGATCTCGCCGCGCCCGACCGAGATCGAGACGTCGCTGTTAGCGACGAGGCCGCCGAACCGCTGCCAGACGCCGCGGGTTTCGAGGAGCGCGGTCATCGCGTGGCTCCCTTCGATTTTGTGCGTGAGAACAGGCTCACCAGGCCCTGCGGCAGCGCCAGTGAGATCAGCACGATCAGGGTGCCGTAGACGATCAGGTCGACGCCGCGACCGGAGCCGCCGATATAGGAGCGCGTCAGTTCCGTCATCGGGATCAGGATGGCCGCGCCGAGCACCGGCCCCCAGAGGGTGCCGATGCCGCCGAGCACGGCCGGCAGCGCCATCAGCAGCGAGAACTGGAATCCCATGACGCTCTCAGGATCGATATAGGCGAGAAACTGTGCATAGAAGGCGCCGCCGATGGCGACGAGGAAAGCGGAAACCGCAGCTGCGCCCATCTTGGAGTTGAATACCACGACGCCGAGGCTCTCGGCCGCTTCAGGATTGTCCTTCACTGCGCGCCACCAGAAACCCCATTTCGAGTCTTCGAGCCACCAAGTGACGAACCAGGCCAGGCTGCACAGCCCCAGCGCGAAATAGAAGTACGGCAGTTTGCTGCGCATGAACTGGAACTTCAGCCAGCTGTCGCCGCGCACCGGAATGGTGATTCCCATCGCGGCCCCTGCCCACTCCCAGTTCTGGAACAAGAGCAGACCGATCTCGGCGATCACGATGGTAGCGATCACGAAGTAGTGGCCGCGCAGGCGGAAGAAGGGATAGCCCAGCCCCATTGCGATGAGAGCTGCAATCACGCCGCCGCCGACCATGCCGAACCATGGCAGCACGCCGAACTTGGTGAACAGCAGTTCGGTGGTGTAGGCGCCGATGCCGAAATAGAGCGCGTGTCCCAGCGAGATTTGCCCGCAATAGCCGGAGAGGATGTTCCAGCTCTGGGAAAGAGCCGCATACATCAAGGTCAGGATCAGGATGTTCTGGACGTAGACGTCCCTCACGAACAGCGGCGCGAGCGCAGCGAGCGCGGCCAGCACCGCGGCGATGATCAGGTCGCGGCGGCGCCGCGCTGTAAAATTCTTGTCCATCACATCGACCCGAACAGGCCACGCGGCCGGATAAAGACGACGAGCAGATAGACGGCATAGATGCCGACCGATTTCAGCGAGGGCGGTAGCACCAAGGCGGTGGTCGCTTCGACGAGCCCGACGATGATGCCGCCGGCGAAGGCGCCGAACACGCTGCCGAAGCCGCCGAGTGCAACCGTCACGTAGGCGATCAGCGCAAAGGACGCGCCGACGTCGGGATAGATGTAGAAGAAGCTCGCCATGATCGCGCCGGCAAGACCGACCAGCGCGGCGCCCAGGCCCCAGCCCAGCGCGAATACGCGATTCTTGTCGATGCCGACCAGCGCCACCGCGCCAGGGTCTTCACGCGTTGCCTCCAGCGCACGCCCGAAATCGGTGCGATGGATGAAGAAGTAGAGACCGGCAAAGGCGAGAATCGAAACCAGCGCGCCGATCAGTTGCGGCTCCGGCAGGAAGATGCCGGCGACCGAGATGGTTTTGCCGCCGAACCAGGACTGCGGGATGCTGCGATAGTCCGGCGTGAAGAAGAACTGGGCCAGCCCGCGCATCACGATGGCGAGTCCGAAGGTGGAGAATATCTGCACCATGCCGGCATTGGCCTTGGCCCGCATCGCGAACCGTACAATCAATAGATAGACCACCGCCCCCAGCACGAACAGCGCGGCGGCCACCAGCGGCGCCGACAGCAAGGGGGCGATGGCAAAGAACGTAAACAGGAAGAAGCTCACATACATCGCGATCATCAGGAACTCGCCATGAGCGAAGTTCACGACGTCCATCAGGCCGAAGATCAGCGCGAGGCCGACGGCGATCAGTCCGTAGAGCAGGCCCATGAGAAGGCCGCTCGCGAGACTCTGGATAATGGCTTGGGCTGTCAAAAGTTCGTCCCCCGAATTACACCCTCATCCTGAGGAGCGCGCCCCTGCGCGCGTCTCGAAGGATGGCCACGCCCTCGTCCTTCGAGACGCGGGCTACGCCCGCTCCTCAGGATGAGGGCGGGAGCTACCGTCTGAGCTCCCGCTCCCCGCTTACTTCATCGGCCAGATCGCTTCGGCGATCGCGGCTTGCGGCGGGAAGATGGTGACGAACTTGCCACCGACATATTGCAACAGCACCGGGTCGGCGTCGTTGTTCTGGCCCATCTCATCAAACTTGACGCGCTTCCAGGGCATGATGGTCTGCTCGCCCGGGATGTCGGTCGCGGCCAGTGCATCGCGGATCTTCTCGCCATCGGCCGACTTGGCGCGGTTGATGGCGTCGGCCAGGATAATCAGGCCCATGAACTGGCGCGAGGTCAGGTCGTTGAAGTCCTTGCCCGAGCGCGCCTTGAACATCTCGTTGATCTTGCCGACCATGGGGCGCTTCTGCGCGAGGTCGAGCGAGAAGGTGCCGCGCGAGATCACGCCTTCGAGCTTGTCGCCGACGGCATCATAGAGCGCCTTCTCCGAGAAACCGGCGTCCTGCGCCACGATCGCGTTCGGCTTGTAGCCGAGCTCGCCCATGGTCTTGACCAGCAGGATGCCGTCGGTGGTGTAGCTCGACGGCATCAGCACGTCGGCATTGGCGGACTTGAGCTGCTGCACCTCGGCCGACAGCGACGGCGAGTTGGCGCGGTACTTGATGTCGGTGACGATCTTGTAGCCGCGCTCGCCGGCGATCTTAGCCTGGGCGTTGCCGGAATCGGTGCCGAAGATGGTGTCTTCGTGAAACAGCGACAGCGTCTCGATCTTGGTGCCCTTCTTCTTCAAGGCATCGAAGAAGTCGAACATCGCGGCCGAGTACATTTCGTCATGCGGCGCGGCGCGGAAGTAATATTTGAGGCCGCGGCGATGCAGGCTGGGCGATGAGTTGTCGGCGGAGACGAACGGGATCTGGTAGCGTTCGCAGATCTGGCTGACGGTGACGGCGACTGCGCTCTGATAGGTGCCGATGATGGCGGAGACCTTTTCCTGCGTGATCAGGCGCTCGGCCTCGGCGCGGCCCTTCTGCGGATCGGCCTGGTGGTCGGCGAACACGAGACGCACCTTTGCACCGCCGAGACCCGGCAGGCCCTCGCCCTTCGCCAGCGGCAGGTCGAAATCGGTGTCCTTGTTGATGACCTCGAGCGCGGTCTCATAAGCCTTCTGCGCGTCGACGCCCTGCTGGGCGCTGCCGCCGGAGAACGGATAGATGACCCCGATCACGACTTCCGAGGTCTGGGCGCGGGCCGCCAGCGGCACCAGCGCAGCAGTGGCGGTGGCTCCTAACAGCACGTCGCGGCGAGAGATCGTCATGGCAAATTCCCCTGTTACTGAATTTCGGCTGATCGAATGAAGCGATTGATGGATGCGGTAAAGCCCGAAGAAGCAGCAAACGCTGCCTACTAAATCACGGCCATGGTCCTGTTCTTGAGATCCGTCACGAGCATCAGGCCAGGCGAATGCGTGATCGCGAACGGCAGCTTGGCGGCGTTGATCACCGATTGCGGCGTGACGCCGCAGGCCCAGAACACCGGGATCTCGTCATCGGCGACCGGCACGGGATCGCCGTAGTCCGGCTTGGCAATGTCCTTGATGCCAATCAGATGCGGATGACCGAGATGCACGGGCGCACCATGCACGGCCGGATAACGCGAGGTGATCTGCACCGCGCGGATCGCATCCGCCGCCTTGAACGGGCGCATCGACACCACCATGGGACCTGCGAACGGACCGGACTCACCGCAGGCTATGTTGGTGCGGTACATCGGCACACGAACGTTCTGCTCGATGTGGCGGATCGGCATGCCCTCATCGAGCAGAGCCTCTTCGAACGAGAACGAGCAGCCGAGCACGAAGGTCACGAGATCGTCGCGCCAATGCTTGGTCACATCGGTCGGCTCGTCGACCACCGCGCCGTCGCGCCAGACGCGGTAGCGCGGCACGTCGGTGCGAATGTCGAGATCGGCGCCGAGTGCGGGGATGTAGGGGCTGCCGACATCGGACATGCCGATGATCGGGCACGGCTTCGGATTGAGCTGGCAGAAGCGGTGAAAGGCGCTGGCGTATTCGGCCGGCAGGATCGCCAGATTGCCCTGGACGAAGCCGGGGGCGACCCCGGCCGTAGAGCCAATCTGGCCGCCGCGATAGGCGAGCCGGGCCTGGCGGCTCGGGAGGGTGTCGGGCGTTTCAGTTTGCTGCGCTGCCACCAAAACAGTCATGTGATCGACCTGCCTATAAACTCGACAAAGACAGCCAACACCAGCCGTGCTATAAAGTCTAATCTTCCTTTCTAATCAATATCGATAAATATGCCTTATCGTTCGGGAAAATCCTTCCAATGCTGGACTTCAGATCGATCGAGACGTTCCTCTGGGTTGTGAAGCTCGGCAGCTTCCGTGGCGCTGCACAAAGGCTCAATACGACGCAGCCCGCAATCTCCCAGCGCATTGCGCAGCTGGAGCGCGAGATGGGCGTAAAGCTCCTCAATCGCGACCATCGGGTGGCCTCGCCGACGCCGAGCGGCCGGCAGATGATGGTCTATGCGGAGAAGCTGATCGGCCTGCGCGCCGCAATGGTGGCCGAGGTCGGCGATCGCTCGGCGATGCGCGGCGTGATGCGGCTCGGCGTTGCCGAAACCATCGTGCACACCTGGCTGCCGCGGCTCGTCAAGAGCATGAACGAGGTCTATCCGAACCTGTCGCTGGAGATCGAGGTCGACATCACGCCGAACCTCACCGCACGCCTGCTCGCGCAGGAGATCGAGCTTGCCTTTGTCGTGGGACCGCTGTCGGCCTCCGGCGTACATAACCGCGTGCTAGCGGATTATCCAATCGGCCTTCTCGCAAGCCCCTCGCTCGGACTTGGCGATGGACCGGTCACGCGCGCGGAGCTGGCGCGGTTTCCGATCATCACCTTCCCGCGCAAGACCAGGCCCTACGAGGTCGTGCGCGAGGTGTTCGACCGGCCCGAGCTGCCGCCGATCCGCCTGCACGCCTCCGCTTCGCTTGCGACCGTCATCCATATGGCCGTCGAGGGTCTTGGTATCGCCGTGATCCCCAACGCCATCGTCGAGAACGAGCTCGCGGACGGGCGGCTGCAACTGCTTGATACGGATCTGGACATCGCGCCGCTGACATTCACGGCGAGCTGGCTCGCCTCGCCCGACGTCGTGGCGGTGGAGCGCGTCGCCGAGCTCGCACGGCAGATTGCGCAGAGCAGCCTCGCGGTTGACGAGCCCGCGCTGGCGCGTCATTGAAACAGGCGCCGGACAACTGAGAGACTGACCGCATGAGCCGAGCCGCCACCAATTTGCAAATCGATTCCGCCCGCCTCTGGGGCTCCATCCACGAGACCGCGCAGTTCGGCGCGACGGCCAAGGGAGGCGTGCGACGGTTGACGCTGAGTAGCGAAGACAAGCAGGTGCGCGACTGGTTCCGCAAGGCCTGCGTGGACGCCGGACTGGAGGTGCATGTCGATGCGCTCGGCTCCCAGTTCGGCTTGCGCAAGGGACGGGACATGTCGAAGCTGCCGGTCGGCATCGGCTCGCATCTCGACACCCAGCCGACCGGCGGCAAATATGACGGCATTCTGGGAACGCTCGGCGCGCTCGAAGTGATCCGCACGCTGAACGACGCCGGGATCGAGACCGAGGCGCCGATCTGCGTCGTCAACTGGACCAACGAGGAAGGCTCGCGCTTTGCGCCTGCGATGATGGCCTCTGCCGCCTATGTCGGCGACTTCACCACCGACGACATCTTGTCGCGCAAGGACGCCGAGGGCACGACCGTCGGCCAGGCGCTCGACGGCATCGGCTATCGCGGCGACAAGCCGGTCGGTTTCCAGAAACTCGGCTGCTTTGTCGAGCTGCACATCGAGCAGGGCCCGATCCTGGAGGCCGAGGGCAAGGCCATCGGCGTCGTCGATTCCGGCCAGGGTGTGCTCTGGTACGACGGCAAGATTTCAGGATTCGAGAGCCATGCGGGATCAACGCCAATGCCGTTGCGGCGCGATGCGCTGGCGACTCTATCAGAGATCGTGCTGGCGATGGAGACCATCGCCAAGAAGCACGGGCCGAAGGCGGTCGGCACCATCGGCGAAGCCGTGATCGCAAACCCCTCGCGCAACGTCATTCCCGGCGAGATCGCCTTCACTATGGATTGCCGCAGCGCGGATGGCGCCATCATGGAAGCGCTCGATCGCGATCTGCGCGCCGCCATCGCCGAGATCGCCGCGCGCCGCAAGGTCGAGGTCAAGCTCGAGCTCGTCTGGCGCAAGCCGCCGACGCATTTCGATCCCAAGCTCATTGCAGCGGTCGAGAACGCGGCGAAGATGCTCGGCTATTCCTCTCGCCGCATCACCTCCGGCGCCGGCCACGACGCCTGCAACCTGAACACCGTCATGCCGGCAGCGATGGTGTTCGTGCCCTGCAAGGACGGCATCAGCCACAACGAGCTGGAAGACGCCACGCAGCCCGACTGCGCCGCGGGCACCAACGTACTCATGCACACAGTGCTGGCGATCGCCGGCGTCGCATCCTGACCGGAGAGAGCCATGCGCGGAGTTTTCGTCGACGCCAATGAAGCCCTCGCCGTGATCATGGAGCGGCTGGAGCAGCCCGGCGATCCCAAAGTGCGGATCCACAGGGATCCCGACATCAAGCCCGAGCAATATCCAGAAATCCTCGCCGGCGCCGAGATCGCGATCGTCGATCACACCGCCCTGCCGACCGAGGTTGCGAAGAAATGCACGGGCCTGAAGCACGTCGTGTTCCTCGGCACCGGCGCGCGCAGCTACATGAACCCGGAGGAGCTTAACGAGCTCGGCATCTCCGTGCATCTGATCAAGGGTTATGGCGACACCGCCGTCGCCGAATGCGCGATCGCGCTGATGTGGGCCTCCGCCCGCGTCATCGCGATGATGGACCGCGAGATGCGCGGCGGCAACTGGCTGCGCGAGGACGGCATGCAGCTCACCGGCAAGACGCTCGGCCTGATCGGCTTCGGCGGTATTGCCGCAGAGGTCGCGCGCATTGCCTCGGGCAGCGGCATGAAGGTGATCGCCTGGAACCGCTCGCCGAAGAGCCATCCCGGCGTCCAGTTCGCCGATCTCGATACGGTGCTGGCCAAGAGCGACGTGGTGTCGCTGCATCTGCTGCTCAACGACGAGACGCGCGGCATGATCACCCGCGAGATGATCGCGAAGATGAAGCCGGGCGTCATCCTCATCAATACCGCCCGCGCCGCCGTCGTCGACGAGGCCGCGATGATCGACGCGCTGAAGTCGGGCCATATCCGCCATGCCGGCCTCGACGTCTTCAACATCGAGCCGCTGCCCGGCGATCATCCGCTGACAAAACTGCCGAACGTGACGCTGTCGGCGCATTCGGCGTTCCGCACGCCGGAGGCCAGCGAGAACCTGATTGAAGCGGCGTGGGTACATTGCCGCCGGATCGTGAAAGGATAAGAGCAACAACAATGGCCGACTATCGCACCATCAAGGCAGAGTCGCTCACCAACGTCGTCCGCGCCATTGTCAAGGCCGGGGGCTCCACAGACCGCGAGGCCGAACTCGTATCCACGAACCTGGTCGAGGCCAATCTTAGGGGACATGACTCGCACGGCGTCGGCATGATCCCGCGCTATGTCCAGAGCGTCACCACGGGCGGCCTCGCGCTGAACCAGCACGTCAAGATCGTGCTCGACACGGGTCCGCTTCTCACCCTCGACGGCCTCACCGGCTATGGCCAAGTGATCGGCTATGAAGCGATGGAGCTGGCCGCCGAGCGCGCCAAGAGCAACGGCGTGTGTCTCGTCGGCCTCTCCAACGCACATCACATCGGTCGCATCGGCCACTGGGCCGAGCAGTGCATCGATCACGGGCTGGTGTCGATCCACTTCGTCAACGTGATCTCGCGCCCGATCGTGGCACCCTGGGGCGGCAGCGACGCGCGCCACGGCACCAACCCGTTCTGCGTCGGCATTCCGCGCGCCGGGAAGGAGCCGATTGTGCTCGACTTCGCCACCAGCAGGATCGCGCAGGGAAAGACCCGCGTCGCCCACAACAAGGGCGTCGAGCTCGAGCCCGGCACCATCATCGACAACGAGGGCAAGCCGACCAACAACCCGCGCTACACCGTGATCGCGCCGCACGGAGCCATCCTGCCGTTCGGCGAGCACAAGGGTTCGGGGCTCGCGCTGGTGTGCGAAATCCTGGGCGGTGCGCTCTCCGGCGGGCGGGTGGTCAAGGGCCCGTCCGACGGCAAGCACAACGTCCTCAATGGCATGCTCTCGATCGTCATCGACCCGAGCAAGCTCGGCACCGGCGAGAATCTGGCGCGCGAAGTCGAAAGCTTCGTCGCCTGGCACACCGGCTCGCCACCCGGCCCCGGCGTCGATAAGGTGAAGATCGCCGGCGAGCCCGAGCGCGAGACCAAGACAAAGCGCCTCGCCGAAGGCGTCCCGGTCGATCCGACCACCTGGCAGGAGATTCTTGAAGCCGGGAAGAAGTTCGGACTGGATCAGGCTGCGATCGAGAAGATCGCTGGGTAGGCCATCACAACTGCTGTCGTCCCGGAAGCGCAGCGAAGCGAAGCGCAGATCCGGGAGCCATAACCACCGGGAGATGTTCTGCGAAAACTCGCGGTTACCAGCGAGTACCGCAACCACTCCCTGGGGTAATGGATCCCGGCTTCCGCCGGGGACAACCGCGTGGTTAGCACCTACCCCTAATCCACCATCTCCGCGACCGCCTTGCCGCAGGCCGTGGTGTCGGCATTGCCGCCGAGATCCTTGGTGCGGAGCGTGCGCTCTGCAAGCGTGCGCTCGATCGCGTCCACGATCGACTTGCCGGCTTCCTTCTCGCCGAGATGCTCGAGCATCATCGCACCTGACCAGATTGCTCCGATCGGGTTGGCGATGCCTTGGCCAGCGATATCGGGGGCCGAGCCGTGCACCGGCTCGAACACCGACGGGAAATCGCCCTCGGGATTGATGTTACCTGACGGCGCGATGCCGATGGTGCCGGTGCAGGCGGGGCCGAGATCGGAGAGGATGTCGCCGAACAAATTCGAGCCGACCACGACGTCGAACCAATCCGGATGCAGCACGAAGTTCGCGGTCAGAATGTCAATATGGTACTTGTCCCACTTCACGCCCGGAAACTTCTTGGCCATCGTCTCCACGCGCTCGTCCCAATAGGGCATGGTGATGGAGATGCCGTTCGACTTGGTCGCCGAGGTCAGATGCTTCTTCGGCCGCGACTGCGCGAGCTCGAAGGCGAATTTCAGGATGCGGTCGACGCCGATGCGGGTCATCACCGTCTGCTGCATGACAAATTCGCGGTCGGTGTCCGGGAACATGCGGCCGCCGACGGAGGAGTATTCGCCTTCGGTGTTCTCACGCACCACCCAGAAATCAATGTCACCGGGCTTGCGGTTCGCCAGCGGCGAGGGCACGCCGGGCATCAGCCGCACGGGGCGCAGGTTCACATATTGGTCGAACTCGCGGCGGAATTTGATCAGCGAGCCCCATAGCGACACGTGATCCGGGATCTTGGCCGGCCAGCCGACCGCGCCGAAGTAGATCGCGTCATGATTGCCGATCTTCTCCTTCCAGTCATCAGGCATCATCTGACCGTGCTTCTCGTAATAATCCCAGGACGAGAAGTCGAAATGATCGAAATGCAGGGACACCCCGTGCTTCTTTGCTGCCGTTTCCAAAACGCGCAGGCCTTCGGGCATCACTTCCTTGCCGATGCCGTCGCCGGGAATAACCGCGATCCGGTATTGCTTCTTGCTCATCGAAAACGTCCCTGGTCAGTCCGGCGACCGCCGCCTTTTTGATCGCACTGCAATGGACCAAAGTCAGCGGCAGTGCAACGCTGCACTGCAATGTTGACCATGGCGCGGCCGACCGCCTACTGATTTCATCCTGTTCCTATCCTGCGAGCAATTCCCATGGATCTGCATCTGCGTGGCAAGCGCGTCCTGATCACGGGCGCGTCAAAGGGCATTGGCGCAGCCGCCGCCGAGGCATTCGCCGAGGAAGGCTGCCATCTCCTGCTCGCCGCCCGCAGCGGCGATCAGCTCAAGGCACTCGCGGATCGCTTGCGCTCGGCGCACCAGATCGATGCCGCGACGAGCATCGTGGATCTGCGGACAGCAGAGGACGTCGCGCGGCTCGCCAGGGAAGCCGCCGATATCGACGTGCTCGTCAACAATGCCGGTGACATTCCCGGCGGCTCCATCGACAAAATCGACGAGGCGACCTGGCGGCACGCCTGGGAATTGAAAGTGTTCGGCTACATCAACCTGACGCGGCAGATCTACGCGCAGATGAAGGCCAAGGGCGCAGGCGTGATCGTCAACGACATCGGTGCGGCCGGCGAGAAATTCGACGCCAACTACATCTGCGGCAGCGCCGGCAACGCGGCGCTGATGGCGTTCACCCGCGCGCTCGGGGGCAAGAGCCTCGCTGACAACATCCGCGTGGTCGGCATCAACCCCGGCCCTGTCGGCACCGACCGCCATGTCACACTGCTCAAGACCAGGGCAAAAAATCAGTTCGGCGACGAGACCCGCTACAAGGAATTCCAGAAGGGCCTGCCGCTCGGCCGGCCCGCACATGCGCGCGAGATCGGCGACCTCATGGCGTTCCTCGCGTCGGATCGCGCCGGATACACGTCGGGGGTCATCTATACGGTGGATGGCGGCATCAGCGCGGGTTGGGGTTAATTCTATCCGCGTCGTTGCGAGCGCAGCGAAACAATCCTGATCCCTCCGTGGTGACCAGATTGGATCGCTTCGCTGCGCTCGCAATGGCAATTGAATAAGCACAGGAGTAGAATAGTTGTCTCAAGACCTGATCCGCGAAACCGCCTGCGCCGTCGTCGACAAGCTGCGGTCCGGCGATGTCTCTCCGCTCGAGCTGCTGGATGCGCTGGAGAAGCGCATCGGTGAGGTCGACGGCAAGGTCAACGCGCTGCCGACGCTATGCTTCGATCGGGCGCGGGATAGCGCCAAGGCGCTTATGCGGAGACCGGCCGGCGCGCGCGGGCTGCTCGCGGGCCTGCCGGTGCCGATCAAGGACCTGACCGATGTCGCGGGCGTGCTGAACACACAGGGCTCGCCGATCTTCAAGGACAATGTGCCTGAGCAGTCCGATCTCATGGTCGAGAACCTCGAAGCCAATGGCGCGGTCGTCTACGCCAAATCCAACACACCGGAATTCGGCGCCGGCGCCAACACTTTCAACGAAGTGTTCGGCGCGACCCTCAATCCCTGGGACATTTCGAAATCGGCGGCCGGCTCCTCCGGTGGCGCAGCGGTTGCACTTGCCACCGGCATGGCCTGGCTTGCGCAGGGATCGGACATGGGCGGCAGCCTGCGCAGCCCTGCGGCCTTCTGCGGCGTGGTCGGCATGCGGCCGAGCATCGGGCGCGTCGCACATACGCCCAAATCGGCGATCGACCGCAATCTCGGCGTGGTGGGGCCGATGGCGCGCAACGTCGAGGATCTTGCGCTGCTGCTCGACGCCATGAGTGGCGACTATGCCGCCGATCCGCTTTCGCTGCCCGCACCCGCGACCTCGTTCCTGTCGGCGGCGCAGTCAGGCAAAAGGCCGAAGCGCATCGCCTATTCGCCTGATCTCGGCATCACGCCGGTCGACCTTGAAGTCAAGGCGATCACGCGCATGGCCGCGGAACGCTTTGCGGAGGCTGGCGCGATCGTGGAGGAGGCGCATCCGGACTGGCGCGAGGCGCATGAATGCTTTCACGTGCTGCGCGCCTTCGATTTCGCGATCACCAAGGCCAATCTGCTGCGTACCAAGCGCGACTTTCTGAAGCCCGAGGTGATCTGGAACATCGAGGAGGGCCTCAATCTCACCGTCGAGCAACTCGCGCGCGCCGAGACGCAGCGCGTCGGCATGACCGCGCGCGCAATCGAGTTCTTCAAGACCTATGATCTCTTGCTGGCGCCGACCACGATCGTGCCGCCCTTCCCGATCGAGCATCGCTATGTCGCCGAGTGCGCGGGCAAGACGTTCGAGAATTATGTCGAATGGCTCGGCATCGTCTACGCGATCACACTCGCCTGCTGCCCGTCGCTGTCGCTGCCCTGTGGCTTCACGACGTCTGGCTTGCCGGTCGGCGTGCAGGTGGTTGGCGCGCCGCGCGCAGATGCGCAGGTGATCGCAGGAGCGAAGGTGCTGGAGGATATTCTGGGTCTGCGCGGGACCACGCCAATCGATCCGCGGGTGAAGAAGTAACGCGATCTATAACGTGTGCTCGGTAGTTCCCCTCTCCCCTTGTGGGCCCCTTGTGGGAGAGGGTGGCTCGCCGCATAGCGGCGAGACGGGTGAGGGGTATCTCTCCACGAATGCATCTCTCGCAGTGAATATGAGGATAGAACCCCTCATCCGGCGCTTCGCGCCACCTTCTCCCACAAGGGGCTAAGGCGTGCACACATTTTTGAGGTTCCATCCTTGAGCCATTTGTTGGAAGCGGTACCAGCCTCTTCGCATGGTGATTGGACCGGGCGGACGCTCGGAAGCGTAGCCGGTCCAACCGCCAAGGCGCGCAACGATCCAGGCAAGCCAAGCGATGGAGTGCCTGGTATGTGGGTTCTTTTGCTTGGCGGTCTTTCCTTCGAGACGGACCTGCAAGGCCTCGAGCATCGGCAATTGATCCGCTGCGACCACGTCGGTGGCGGGGCGGTCGACAGTGCCGTCACGGGCGAGGACGAGCTGCATGATCTTGGTGGCCGCGATCATCGCGATGGCGGCGAGATTGAACAGCGCCTCGGCGGCTTCGACCTGACTGCTCTCGACGTCGAGCCCCTGACTCTTGCTGGTGCGGAACAACTGTTCGATGTGCCATCGCTGGCGATACCAGGCGACGATCTGCAGCGCTTGCGCAACCGTCGTGACTGCGTGGGTGGTGAGAAGGCGCCAATGGATCGGCTTCTCAACCGCTGGATCAAGCTCCCTCGCTTCGACCAGGCGCAGGGTCAGTTGACGTGCGGCGGCGGGATCGCTGCAATTGGCCGGGCGCTTGATCGCGACCTCGTCAAAGCGCACCGCCACCTCGGCTGTGCGCGCTGGACGACCGGGCTGCGCTCGAACCTCCAACTTGAAGCGATGCCGGACCGGCCAGGTCTCGGTTATGTCGAACAGCCTGCCGCCGCCCACCAGGGCGCGATCACGACAGGCGCGCGTCAGCAAGTGGGTGCGCCCGTCCGGGATCCGGTCGAACTCTTCGTAGATGTCGCTCTCGCGGTCGCCGATCACGGTGACCATCGCCGCCGAAGCAAGGGCGCTCTTGGCGCTCTCCGCCCCCTTGATCCAACGATGGGATTCCTTCTCTTCGATCGGCTGCTGGCGGTAGTTGGCGGACGCAGGCCCCTCGCGCGTCCAAATCTGCATTCCAGCCAACCCGAGCAAGGCTCCGCTGCCTGCATCAATCGCCAGCACCGGATGCACGAACAAGCCCGGATCGCGCCCATTGCCGGATGGCCCAAGCCCCCATATGCGCCCGGCGTGCTTGGCGTAGTTCAGTTCCGTGGTGTCTTGGATCGCAAGCACATGCAAGCCCGCGACACGCTCCGACAGCGCTTCTGCGCTATGCACGGCAATTTCCTCGGCTGTCACGCTCGGATTGTTCAGCCAGCGGCTGAACCCCACCCACTCGGCTCGGCCATCGCTCGCCGATCGCAGATTCACCGTGACGCGTTCAACGGCGCGCTGCAACAACAGCGCCCCCTTTTGGCCAGCCGGGCATCGCCAAAGCGGCCAACTGACCAATCAAGCTCTTCCATCAATGCGGCCATCCCTCTTGTGGACCGCACCGAAAGGAATCAGACTCGATTCCATCTTGGCAACAAAAATGTGTGCACGCCTTAGCCCACAAGGGGAGAAGGAAGATCGCCTCACCTTCCGCTCGTCGCCTCGAGGCTCCGGCTATACCGCGACATCGCGAAACAGAAGACAAAGTAGATCGCGGCGACGAAGATATAGACTTCCACGGAGAATTGCTGCCAGGCGGGATCGATGATCGCTGTCTTCGCCGTCGTCAGCAGGTCAAAGATGCCGATAATCAGGACCAGGCTGGTGTCCTTGAAGAACGCGATAAAAGTGTTGACCAGCGGCGGGATGACATGGCGGATCGCCTGCGGCAGGACGATCAGCCGGTGCTTGCGCCAATAGGACAGCCCCAGCGCATCGGCGGCCTCATATTGCCCGCGCGGCACGGCCTGGAGGCCGCCACGGATGACTTCAGCCAGATAGGCGCCCGCGAACAGGATGATCGCGACCTGTGCGCGCAGCAGCTTGTCGATGTTGAATCCACTCGGCATGAACAGCGGAAACATCACGCTCGCCATGAACAACAGGCTGACCAGCGGCACGCCGCGGATCAGCTCGACATAGAGCACGCTAAGCGAGCGGATCGCCGGCAGCTTTGAGCGCCGGCCGAGCGCGACGAGGATGCCGAGCGGGAAGCCGAAAGCGAGGCCGAACGTCGCCAAAATCAGCGTCACAGGCAGTCCGCCCCAACGGTCCTGCGAGACAAACGACAAGCCGAGCACGCCGCCCCACATCAGCAAGCTGATCAGCGCCAGCGCACCGATCCAGAGATAGACCAACTCGCGACGCCATAGGACGCGGCGGGAGGACAGATAGAACAGCGCAATGAACAGCAGGACCGACAGCGCCGGCCGCCACTGCTCGTCGAACGGATAGGTGCCGAACAGGATGAAGCGGTATTTTTCGGGGATGATCGCCCAGCAGGCGCCGAGGCCGCGTGCCGCGCGGCAGGCGCTGGAGTCGTTTGCCGGCGTGAGCCACACCGCGTTCGCGATGCCCCACTGCACGAAGCTGAAGATGCCCTTGGCGAGGATCGCCAGCAGCACGACCGAGAGAATGCCGTTCGGGATCGACGAGAACAAATTGGTGCGCAGCCAGCGCAGCACCGGGTTGCCCATCTGCGGGCGGCGGGCAGCACGCGGGGCGTCTGGAATGTCCGTGATCGCCGTCATGATCAGCGCTCCACCAGCGCGATGCGCGAATTGTACCAGTTCATGAAGAAGCTGATGCCGAGGCTGATGGTCAAGAACACCGCCATGATCAGTGCGATCGCCTCGATCGCCTGCCCGGTCTGGTTCAGCGTGGTATTGGCGATAGAGACCACGTCCTGGTACCCGATCGCGACCGCGAGCGAGGAGTTCTTGGTCAGATTGAGATATTGGCTCGTCATCGGCGGCACGATGACACGCAGCGCCTGCGGCAGGATGATCTGCCGCAGCATGAAGCTGCGGCGCAGGCCGAGCGCATTGGCAGCGTCCCACTGCCCCCGCGGCACAGACTGGATGCCGCTGCGCACGATCTCGGCGATGAAGGCGGAGGTGTAGGTGACGAGCGCGATCAGCAGCGCGAAATATTCCGGCGCGAGCGTCAGGCCGCCGACGAAGTTGAAGCCGCGCAGTTCGGGCCATTCGATCGTCCAGGACACGCCGAGCAGCACGGACACCAGCGCCGGCAGCGCGAGGATGAGGCCAACCGCAAAGGGCCAGGCCGGCCGCGGCTTGCCGTCACGCATCTGCTGCGCGATCAGCCATCGCCTGATCAGATAGAACACGGCAAGCCCGAGCACTGCCGTACCGAGCACCCAGAGCTGCGGCGGGCCGACCGGAATCGCCGGCAGGATCAGGCCGCGATTGGACAGAAACACGCCCTCGACCGGCCGGAACGCCGCGCGCGCGGCCGGCAGCGACTGCATCAGGACGTACCAGAACAGGAGCTGAAGCAGCAGCGGGATATCGCGGAGCGTCTCGACATAGACGGCAGCAACCCGCGACAACAGCCAGTTGGCGGACAATCGCGATATCCCGATCAGCGTGCCCAGGATTGTTGCGAGCGCGATGCCGATCACGGCGACGCGCAAGGTGTTGGCGACGCCGACGACGAAGGCCCACAGGTACGTGTCTCTCGGATTGTAGGCGAGCAGGCTGTCGGCGATCGGCATGCCGGCTTCGCGGCCGAGGAAGGCGAATCCGGTCGTGATACGCCGGGCCGAGAGATTGGTGACGGTGTTGGACCAGAGGAAAGCGATAACCCCAAGCGCGATCCCGACGACGAGCACCTGCCAGAACAGGCCTTGCAGCTCGCGGCGCCCCCATGCGCCGAAGAAGCGACGACGAGGCGGCGGTCTCGGACTGTCTGAGGTCACAGCGCAAAAATCCTTCTCAACAGCAACGATTTCCGGCGGCGCACGTCAACTGTTGCACCAATCCCAAAAGCGTGCAACAAATGTTTCATGGCCGAGCCCGCGAAATTCTCGCCCTTGAGCGAACTCCGCATTGCGTTGCCATCGCTCCCCCTGCGCTTGCAGGAGGTCGGCCGCTTCGTTGCCGCCAATGACTACGATGCCACCACGCGTTCGATGCGCGATCTCGCCGCCGAGGCCGGCGCCGATCCCACCGCATTCACCCGGCTTGCGAAGGCCATCGGCTATTCCGGCTGGGAGCAATTGCGCGCCGCACTCACCGAAGCGCGGCGGCCGTTGCAGACGGCACCCTTCTCCGGGCGCGCCAAAAGCCATCGTCACGGCCCGAACGCCGATGTCGCCCTCATCACCGACAAGCTCGAGGCCGAGGGCGCCGGTCTTCCGCGTATTCCGGCCCAGCCGATTGCGGACGCGGCCCGCGCGCTGCACGACGCCAAGCGTATCTGGATTGCCGGTTATCGAAGCTGCCGAAGCGTTGCGGAGCTGCTGAACTACGAGCTCCGGCTGTTCCGCCCCGAACAGGTGCAACTCGTCGGCGTGTCCGGCCCCGACGATCTCGATCTCGGCGCCTTCCGTCCCCGCGAAGCCGTCATCGTCATCGGGTTCCTGCCCTACACGCATGCAAGCGTCCGCGTTGCGCAGGCCGCCCATCGTCCCGGCGCAACGCTGATCGCGATCGCGGACAGCCTCTCGGCTCCGATGGCTGAAGGCGCCGACCACGTGCTGCTGTTTGAGGCGGCCTCGTCCCCCGGCTTCTTCCCGAGCCTCACGGGCGCCATCGCGATTGCGCAGTCGCTCGCGGCGGTAACATTCTCGCTCGGCGGCACGGCCGCGAAGAAGCGCCTGGAAACTAGCGAGGCGCGGCTCGCTGCGGCCTCCACTTACGTTTCAGAGAAAGGCTGACCCATGGCCGCTCGCACCAGCCGCGTGCTGCACCGCTCATTGCGTGAGACGCCGCCCAAGGCGATCGGCGGCGAAGGCGTCTATCTCTTCGCCGAGGACGGACGGCGCGTGATCGACGCCTCCGGCGGCGCAGCCGTCTCCTGCCTCGGCCATCAGCATCCGCGCGTGATCGCGGCGATGGCAAAACAAGCCTCGACGCTGACCTATGCGCACACCGCCTTCTTCTCCTCCGAGCCTGCCGAAGCGCTGGCCGAGACGCTGGTCGGGCACGAACCCGGTGGTCTCGCCTACGCCTATTTCGTCAGCGGCGGATCGGAGGCGATCGAAGCCAGCATCAAGCTCGCGCGGCAATACTATATCGAACGTGGCGAGCCGCAGCGGCAGCATTTCATCGCGCGGCGGCAGAGCTATCACGGCAACACGCTCGGCGCGCTTGCCGCCGGCGGCAATGCCTGGCGGCGTGCGCCCTATACACCGCTGCTCTCCGGCGCTTTCAGCCATGTGACCCCTGCCTTCGGCTATCACGAGAAGCACGATGGTGAATCGGATGCGCAGTTCGCGGCGCGGCTCGCCGCCGAACTCGAAGCCGAATTCCAACGGCTCGGCCCGGATACCGTCGCAGCATTCCTCGCCGAGCCCGTCGTCGGCGCCACCGCCGGTGCCGTCACTGCACCGGACGGCTACTTCAGGGCCGTGCGCGATATCTGCAATCGGCATGGCGCCCTGCTCATCCTCGATGAAGTCATGTGCGGCATGGGCCGCACCGGCACCACGCATGCCTGGGAGCAGGAGGGCGTGGCCCCAGACATCCAGGCGATCGCGAAGGGGCTCGGCGGCGGCTATCAGCCGATCGGCGCCATGCTTGCGAGCGGCAAGATTATCGACACTATCCGCGCCGGCTCGGGCGCGTTCCAGCACGGCCATACTTACCTGGCACATCCCCTCGCTTGCGCAGCCGCACTCGCGGTGCAGGAGGTGATCCGTGAAGACGGCCTGCTCGATAGCGTGAAGAAGCGCGGCCGACAACTCGAGCAGCGCCTGACCGAGCGATTCGGCAATCACCGCCATGTCGGCGACATCAGGGGACGCGGGCTGTTCTGGGCCATCGAGCTCGTGGCCGACCGCGCCAGCCGCACCTCGTTCGATCCCGCGCTCAAGCTCAACCAGAAGATCAAGGCGGAAGCCTTCGCCAACGGGCTCGGCTGCTATCCCGGCGGCGGCACGGTGGATGGCGTCCGCGGCGACCACGTGCTGCTGGCCCCGCCCTATATCGCTTCGCCGGACGAGATCGATCTGATCGTCGACAAGCTCGGCACGGCCGTCGACAACGTATTGCGTAGTGTCAATCATTGAGGGGAGAGTAGCATGATGAGGAAAGTGGTTATCGCAGCGAGCGTGCTCGCGGCATCGACGGTGATCGCGTCGGCCGCGACGCTCGACACGGTGAAGAGCCGCGGCACGCTGATATGCGGCGTCAGCGCCGGCTTCGCCGGCTTCTCCGCGCCGGATTCACAAGGCAACTACAAGGGTCTCGACGTCGAGTATTGCCGCGCGCTCGCAGCCGGCGTGCTCGGCGATGCCAGCAAGGTGCGTTACGTCTCGCTGACAGCGCAGAACCGCTTCACCGCCCTGCAATCGGGCGAGATCGACGTGCTCTACCGCAACTCGACGCAGACTTATCTGCGCGGCGTCACGCTGGGCCTGCGGCAAGGCCCCATCAACTTCTACGACGGCCAGGGGTTTGTCGTGAAGAAGGATCTCGGCGTGAAGGAGATCAAGGACCTCAAGGGCGCTACCGTTTGCGTCGCGCAGGGCACCACGCATGAGGTCACGCTCGGCGATTACGGCCGCGCCAACGGCATCGACTGGAAGCCCTTGGTGTTCGACCGCGTCGACACCATGTACCAGACCTTCTTCGGCGGCCGCTGCGATGCCATGACCCAGGATGCCTCCGCGCTCGCCGGCGCCGTGACGACCGCGGCGCCGAATCCGGCCGACTACGTCGTGCTGCCGCAGACCATCAGCAAGGAGCCGCTCGGTCCCTTCACCCGCAACGGCGACGAGGTCTGGAGCGACATCATCACCTGGCTGCATTATGGCCTGATCGAGGCCGAAGAGCTCGGCGTCACGCAAGCCAATGTCGACGAGATGGCGAAGTCGCAGACGCCCGCGATCCAGAGGCTGCTCGGTGCGTCCGGCGACCTCGGCTCGCGGCTTGGGATCGACAACAAATGGCTGGTCACGGCGATCAAGGCCACCGGCAATTACGGCGAGATCTACGAGCGCAATGTGGGCAAGGCGAGCCCGCTCAAGCTCGAGCGCGGCCTCAACGGCCTCTGGAGCAAGGGCGGCTTGATGTACGCGGTGCCGTTCAAGTAAAGAGTTCGCTTCTCCCCGCAAGCGGACCGCAAGCGGAGAGAGGTCGGATTGCGCAGCAATCCGAGTGAGGGGGAGCTTCCGCAAGTCGAACTCTCACTTTTCGTGCGGATAGAGCCCCTCACCCCAACCCTCCCCGTAAGAACGGGGAAAGGGAGAAGAAACGCCGAGTCTCATGCGCATCGCCCTCATTCACGCCCTCAAGCATTCCATCGCACCGATCGAAGCTGCGTTCGCAAAGGCGTGGCCGGATGCAAAGCTGATGAACCTGCTCGATGATAGCCTGTCAGCCGATCTGGCGCGCGACGGCAAGCTCAACGATGCCATGACCGAGCGCTTCCTGGCGCTCGGCGATTACGCGGCGGCGACGGGAGCGGATGGAATCCTGTTCACCTGCTCGGCCTTTGGTCGCTGCATCGAGGCGGTCGCGCGCGCGCATGCGCCGATGCCGGTACTCAAGCCGAACGAAGCCATGATCGAACAAGCGGTCAAGACGGGCAAGCGGATCGGCCTGCTCTCGACCTTCCCGCCGACGCTGGCCTCGATGCCGCCGGAGTTTCCTGCGTCCTCCCAAGTCGTGCCGAAACTCGCTGAAGGCGCGCTGGCCGCGCTCGACCGCGGCGACCGCGCCACACATGACCGCCTGCTTGTGGAAGCGTCAAAGGACCTGCGCGATTGCGACGTGATCGCGCTGGCGCAGTTCAGCATTGCGGCAACGGCGCCGCTGGTCGCCGATGCCACAGGCCGTCCGGTCGTGACCACGCCGGACAGCGCTGTCGAGAAGTTGATGAGGCTGCTGAAGGCGAAGTCTTAAGCGCCGACCTTTTTCCTTCGGGCGTCCTTGATCGCAACCGCGAGCGCGGCCCTGGTCTCGTTCACGAAATCCTCGACCAGTTCCTCGCGCGTCGCATGCGCCGCCTCGCCGGTGAACAGGCCCTGCTCGGCGAGCATCACCACGCCGTGCAGCGCCGCCCAGATCTTGAGCGCCTGCCGCTCGCGCAAATAGCCGACCGCCGGCGCTTCCAGCGCGTCGATCACGAGCGCAAAGGTCTCGCGCGTGGCCTCGTGCAACTCGCTGCCCTTGGTCGCGCATGACACGGTGCGCGACGCGAACATCAACCGGTAGATGCCGTTGCGGCGCAGACCGAAATCGAGCGTTGCCTGCGCCAGTCGCGACAATTTCGATTGTTTGGAAGGGTTCGCGATCGCCGCCCGCAAAATCGCACTGAGCTGCCGAAATGCCTCTGCCGTGGCCGCCGCAAGCAGCGCCTCGCGATCGGCGAAATGCCGATATGGTGCCGGCTGGGAGACGCCGAGCTGCTTTGCCAGCGCCTTGATGCTGATCGCCTCGGCTCCACCCCGTTCCGCCTCGCGCAGAGCGGCCTTGATCAGGGCGTCGCGGAGATCGCCATGGTGGTAGGTGTTTTCAGGCTTGCGGGCAAGTTGTGGGCGCATGTTGCGGCCAAGCCTATAAGTTTGCGCTTGACAGGGGAAGCCTGTCGCGAATGTAATAGCATATAACTTAGAACAAGCGGCAAATGCCGCGGACAATTGACAAGAGGAACGCGCCGCCCTCCGGGCCCGCGCGCATACGACCGAGGAAGCCGCAATGGCAGAGCGACTGAAGGTTTACGTCGATCCCGACAAATGCCAGGGCCATGCGCGCTGCAAGGCACTGGCGCCGGACCTGTTCGAACTCGACGAATACGGCAACGCCCATGAAGCCGGTGACGGCACGGTCCCGCCGGGGCTCGAAGACAAGGCCTGGCTTGCCAAGTCCAACTGCCCGGAAATCGCAATCGATGTGATCGAGGAGTAGCGCGCTCTCCGCCCCGCTCGCGTGTCTTCAGCGACCACGAACCCCGAGGGACTCGAGATGTCCGACGTAAGCCAGCCCGCCGCCCATCCGCCCGTGACCGACTGGGTCCATGATTTCGACCACACCGATCCGCAATGGACGGACGATCCTTTCCCGATCTGGGAGGAGCTGCGCGCCTCGAGCCCGGTCGTGCATACCGAGCGTTTTCTCGGCTGCTACATGCCGACGACCTACGAGGCGGTGCGCGAGATCGCCAACGACACCGAGCATTTCTCCTCGCGCCGCATCATCGTCCGTGACGTCAGGCCCGAGGTCGCCAGGAACGCCGCTCCGCCGATCACCTCCGACCCGCCCGTGCACAAGCCGGCCAAGCAATTGCTGCTGCCGCCGTTCACGCCGGATGCGATGAAGAAGCTGGAGCCGCGGATGCGTGCGATCTGCAATGAGCTGATCGATGGGTTCATCGCCGATGGCAAGGTCGACGCCGCAGCGCGCTACAGCAAATATATCCCCGTTCAGGCCATCGCCCACATGCTCGGAATTCCCGAGAGCGACAGCGATCTGTTCATCAACTGGATCCACATGATCCTGGAGCTCGGCATCAAGGACGAGAGCAAGCTGCTCCAGGCCGTGCAGGAGATGAGCGCCTATTTCAGCGCCCATATCGAGGAGCGCAAGAACAAGCCGACCAACGACCTCATCTCCTACCTGATGAACGCCAGGGACAAGGAGGGTAATCCGCTCGAGGACTCACACGTTCTGGGATCGCTACGTCTGCTGCTGATCGCCGGCATCGACACCACCTGGAGCGCGATCGGCTCCTCGCTCTGGCACCTCGCCCGGACGCCCGCCGACCGCGAGCGCCTGATCGCCGAGCCGGCGCTGATCCCGACTGCTGTAGAGGAGCTGCTGCGCGCCTATTCGCCGGTAACGATGGCGCGGGAGGTGGTCGGCGAGACCACGATCTCGGGCTGCCCGGTGAAGCCGGGCAACATGGTGCTGCTGTCCTTCCCAGCGGCCAACCGCGACCCCAAGATGTTTCCGGACGCTGACAAGGTGGTGATCGACCGCCGGGAGAACCGCCATGCCGCCTTCGGCCTCGGCATCCATCGCTGCGTCGGCTCCAACCTTGCGCGGATGGAGATGCAGGTCGCGCTGGAGGAATGGCTGAAGCGGATTCCAGACTTCCGGCTCGATCCGGCAGGTACCGTGACCTGGTCCCAGGGAACCGTGAGGGGCCCGCGCCAGTTGCCATTTCTGTTTGGAAAGGCGATGTAGGCCTCCCAAAACCAGCGGAGTGAGAGGCCGGACGTGACAGAGCAAGCAACCCAACCGGCCTCCGAGCATTTCGACGTCGCCGACGCCGAGCGGCGGATCAAAGCGATCTTTATCGGCTCCATCGGCAATCTCGTCGAGTGGTACGATTTCTACGCTTACACGGCGTTTGCGCTCTATTTCGCCCCGGCCTTCTTCCCCGGCAACGACCCGGTCGTGCAGCAATTGAACGTCGCCGTCGTGTTCGCGGCGACCTTCCTGATGCGCCCGCTGGGCGGCTGGTTGTTCGGCTATATCGCCGATCACTACGGACGGCGTATTTCGCTGACGCTGTCGGTGGTCTTCATGTGCTTCGGCTCGCTGATCATCGCGCTGACGCCGACTTATGCGACGATCGGCTTCGCCGCTCCGGTGATTCTGGCGCTCGCCCGCGTGATCGAGGGTCTAAGCCTCGGCGGCGAATACGGCGCCAGCGCCACCTATTTGAGCGAGGTCGCCGATCCCAAGCACCGCGGCTTTTATTCAAGCTTTCAATACGTCACGTTGATCGGCGGCCAACTCACCGCCATCATCGTGCTGCTGCTTCTGCAAAAGGTCTTCCTTACGCCGGAGGAACTCAGGGCCTGGGGCTGGCGCATCCCGTTCGCGATCGGCGCCATGCTGGCGATCTTTGCCGCTGTGATGCGGCGCGGCCTGCATGAGACCGAAGCCTTCGAGGAAGCCAGGAAGGTGGTGAAGCCGACCGGCTCGATCACCAACCTCTTGCGCTATCCGCGAGAGCTGCTGCTGGTGATCGGCCTCACTGCCGGCGGCACCGCGGCGTTCTACACCTTCACCACCTACATGCAGACTTTCGTAAAACTCTCCGTCGGGCTGACCGAGGACCAGACCACCTTCGTGATCTTCGGCACGCTGATCTTCGCGACCATCCTGCAACCGATCTATGGCGCCATCTCCGACAGGATCGGGCGCAAGCCGCTGCTGATCTTCTTCGGCGTCGCCGGCACGCTCGCAACCGTGCCGCTGCTGATGACGCTAAAGGAGACCAAATCGCCTTTCATGGCGTTCGTCCTGATCTGTGCGGCCTGGCTGTTCGTCGCCGGCTATACCTCGATCAATGCCGTGGTGAAGGCCGAGCTGTTCCCGACCAATGTCCGCGCCCTCGGCGTCGGTCTGCCCTATGCCATCACGGTCTCTATCTTCGGCGGTACGGCACCGGCGATCGCACTCTATTTCAAGAGCATCGGGCATGAGGAGTGGTTCTATTACTATCTCGCCGGCGTCATCTGTCTGTCGCTGATCATCTATTCCAGCATGCGCGACACCAAACACGCATCCGCAATGCATCGCCACGAGTAGCTCATGGCCGACGACATCGAGCCGCCCGACAGCAAGCTGACGCGCACCAAGAAGAAATGGGCGCGCGAAGGCCGCTTTCTCACGGGCAAGATCACGCGTCCGGAGGACCAGCGCCTGCCGCCCGGCCAGCACCTCACCAAGGACTGGCCGGTGCTCGATCTCGGGGTCGTGCCGCCGGTTTCGCGCGAGCGCTGGCGGCTCGACGTCTACGGTGCGATCGAAAATCCCGTGTTCTGGACCTTCGCCGAGTTCACCGCACAGAAGCAGGCGCAGTTCACTTCCGACATCCACTGCGTGACGACTTGGTCGCGCTATGACAATGAGTGGGAAGGGCTTGCGACCCGCGAATTGCTGGCGGCCTGCCGGCCGCGCGAGGAGGTGCGCTTTGTGGTGCTGCATTCCTTTGACGGCTACACCACCAACCTAACGCTGGAAGACTTTGCCGCCGAAGACGCGCTGCTCGCCCATAGCTGGTCGGGCCAGCCGCTGACCGAAGAGCACGGCGGCCCGGTACGGCTCGTCGTGCCGCATCTGTATTTCTGGAAGAGCGCCAAATGGCTCCAGGCGATCGAATTCCTGACCGACGACGCTGCGGGATTCTGGGAAGTCCGCGGCTATCATAACCGCGGCGATCCCTGGGCCGAGCAGCGTTGTTCAGGCGATTAGGTCAATCAAGGACGGGGGACCCTCATGCCGACGGAACGCTTTCAATTCACGGGCGAAGGCGGTCATCAGCTAGCGGCCGCGCTGGAGCTGCCGGATGGCGAGCCCACGGCCTACGCGCTGTTCGCGCACTGCTTCACCTGCGGTAAGGACACCCTAGCCGCAAAGCGCATCTCGGTCGCGCTCGCAGCCAAAGGCGTCGCGGTGCTGCGCTTCGACTTCACCGGGCTCGGCTCCAGCGAAGGCGACTTTGCGAATTCGACTTTCTCCTCCAACGTCGCCGACCTCGTACGCGCAGCCGATCATCTGCGCGCGACCCGCAAGGCTCCGTCGATCCTGATCGGTCACAGCCTCGGCGGCGCAGCGATCCTCGCGGCAGCAGGGGAAATCCCGGAGGCCAAAGCGGTCGCGACTGTTGCAGCACCATCCGATCCCGCGCACGTCACCGGTCTGTTCAAGGAGCATGTCGACAACATCCGCGCACGGGGCGAGGTCGAAGTCTCGCTCGCGGGACGCCCGTTCCGGATCAAGCGCGAATTCCTTGACGACGTCGCCGAGCACGAGCTGATGCAGGACGTCACCGGCCTGCACAAGGCGCTACTGGTGATGCACTCGCCAGTCGACGATACCGTCGGCATCGACAACGCGACGAAGATCTTCGTTGCGGCGAAGCATTCCAAGAGCTTCGTCTCGCTCGACCACACCGATCATCTCCTGACCAAGCCGGCCGATGCGCTCTATGCGGCAGACGTGATCGCCGCCTGGGCGAGCCGATACGTCGATTCCGCAAAACCTGCGAAAGCGATGGATCTCGCCGAGCTGCCGCGCAAGGTCGTGGTGCAAGAAACTCGCAAGAGCAAGTTCGACCAGATCGTCACCGCCGGGCCGCATCATCTGGTAGCTGACGAGCCGGTCGCCGCCGGCGGCGAGGATGCCGGCCCCGGCCCTTACGATTTCCTGCTCGCCGGCCTCGGCGCCTGCACCTCCATGACCATGCGCCTTTATGCCGATCGCAAGTCGCTGCCGCTCGATCGCGTCACGGTCACGCTGAAGCATTCCAAGATCTACGCCAGGGATTGCGAGGAGTGCGAGACGCGCGAGGGGATGCTCGACCAGATCGAGCGCGACATCGCGATGGATGGCGCGCTCGATGCCGAGCAACGCAAGAAATTGATGGAGATCGCCGACAAATGCCCGGTGCACCGGACGCTGACCTCGGAGATCCGCATCGTGACCAAGGCCGTGGGCTAGCGCGCCTGGGTTAGAAGCACGACGCCATCGTCCGCAACGCCGCGCTGATCTCATTCTCGCGCCAGGCCGCGAAGCCGAGCAGCAGGCCGTGATCGGGTGGACGGCCGAGCGCCAGGCTGGACAAGGCCCGGGTTTCAACACCAGCCTCGACCAGCCGTTTCACTGCCGCTCGATCGGCGCGTCCGCGCTTGAGGCGGGCGACGAGCTGAATCCCGCCCGAGGGCACTTCGGTAGAGAGCACATCGCCCAGATGGCGCTCCAGTCCCTCTGCGAGGTGATCGCGCCGCGCGTGGTAGAGCCGGCGCATCCGGCGCAGATGTGCGAGAAAATGCCCGTCGCCGATGAACTCGGCCAGCGCTTCCTGGACGTGGCTGGAGGCGATCAGCCCGATGTGCCGCTGTGCGATCTCGAGGGTGCTGACCAGTACTGATGGCGCGACGAGATAGCCGAGCCGGATATCCGACGTCATCGCCTTCGAAAACGTTCCGACATAAAACACACGGCCATGGGCATCGAGCCCCTGCAAGGCCGGCACCGGCCGGCTGTCATAATGGAATTCTCCGTCGTAATCGTCTTCTACGATCCAGCTCCCGCCTGGCCTGCTCAGGCCGAGAAACTCGGTGCGCCGCGCGAGCGACATCAGCCGCCCGGTCGGGTGCTGGTGCGATGGCGTCATGAAGATGAGCTTAGGCGCGGCAAGTCCCGGCATCCGCTGCATGCCCTGCTCGTCCAGCTTCATACCTGTCACGCGCGCGCCGGACGCGCGGAAAGCGGCCGCAGCGCCGGGATAGCCGGGGTCCTCGACCCAGACCTCATCGCCGGGTGAGATGAGCACAGACGCAATCAAGGTCAGCGCGGCCTGCGCGCTCGGCAGGATCATGATCTGGTCTGCGGTGGCGCGGACGCCCCTGCTGGTCGCCAGATAATGCGCCAGCGCCTCACGCAGGCGCGTCCGGTTGACCGGGCCGGGCTCGCGCTTGGCCGCGCGCACCGCGCTGCGGCGCAGGCAGCGCGCCCAGATCTCGTTCGGAAACTCCCTGAAATCGCCATGCCCCGGACGCAACGGTCTTAGCGGCGCCTGATAGGACATCGGCCAGTCCGTCTGCCTGAGCTTCGAAGCCCAAGGCGAGAGCCGCGGCTTGCCGGAGCGGACGCTCGGTGCGACGGCGCCCGCCGCTTCGATGCGTTCGCCGCCATCGATTGCGACGACCGGACGGCGACCATTCGACGTCTCGAGATATCCCTCGGCGGCAAGTTGCTCGAACGCATAGGTGACGGTGTTGCGCGAGACGCCGAGATCGCCCGCAAGCCGGCGGCTCGACGGCAGCGCGCTGCCTTTACCGAGGCGACCGGTCGCGATCAGGTTTCTGAGTTGGCTCGTCAGTTGAACCGCCAGCCCCTCGTCATCGGCCCGCTTCAGGTCGATCAGGGCAAAGATCATGCCTTCCGAAACTGGCACCTTATTCCTTTCCGATCTGGCACTTTTTCAGGTGCCAACCGAATGCTATCCGCCGGCCTGGACTGCTTCAAGGACTTCCGAGATGAACGCCCTGTCACCCCGCGCCGCCGTCGGCCTGTTCCTCATCGTCGTGCTGGCCTGGGGTGTGAACTGGTCGGTGACGAAGCAGCTCGTGCAGTTCCTCCCGCCGCTATGGACTGCGGCGATCCGGAGCTGGATCGCGCTGGTCGGCCTGTTCCTGGTCCTCGGGCTGAGCAACAATCTGGTGATCCCGGAACGGCGCGACATCCCGGTGGTCCTCAGCGTCGCGCTGCTGCATATGACGCTGTTCTCGACGCTTGTCGCGGCCGGTCTGCGCTTCCTGCCCGCGAGCAAGGGCGTCGTGCTCGGCTATACCACGCCACTCTGGGTCGCGATCGCCGCACCCCTCCTGGCGAAGGACACACTGACCGCGCCAAAATTCGCCGGCGCGCTGCTCGGACTGATCGGCCTTGCCGTGATCCTGAACCCGGCATCGATCGACTGGACCAATGTCAACGTCGTGCTTGGCGCCGGCATGGTCATCCTTGCCGCGATCTCCTGGGCTGCGAACATCATCTATATCCGCGCGCACCGCTGGATTGCGTCGCCGCTTCAGCTCCTGATCTGGCAGGTCCTTGTAGCAACGATCGTGCTGACTGTCAGCGCGACAATCACGGATGGCCTGCCGCACGTGGAATGGTCGTGGCGGCTCTTGCTGCTGTTCCTGTATTCTGGCCTGATCGGGACGGCACTGGCCTATTGGGCGATGTCGATGGTGAACAAGAGCATCTCGGCGCTGACGACGTCGCTCGGCACCACGGCAACGCCGCTCGTCGGCATCGCCAGTGCTGCGATCCTGCTGGGTGAACCTATCGACGTAAGTCTTGCCGTCGCGGCCGCTCTGATCGTCACCGGCATTGGGTTTGCAACGCTGGGCGACCGGCTGCTGCGCCGTCAGGCTACCGCGAGCGGCTGAACGCGCAGTACACCGCGCAAGCCCGCTGCTGTGCCGAGCAGGATGCCGGCGAGTGCAACGAACGAGCCCAGCGCGAGCGTCGACACGCCGGTGAGCCCCTGTCCGATGGAGCATCCGAACGCCATCACGCCGCCGATCCCCATCAGCGCAGCGCCGCCGGCTGAACGCAGCATGTGACGCGGCGAGGAATAACCTTCGAAATGGAAGCGGCCCGTCGCGAGCGCGGTGACAAGGCTGCCGGCGAAAACCCCGGCAACGGTGGCGATGCCGAAGTTGAGCGTCAGCCCGGTCGAGAGCATGGCGTATTGCAGCGCATCCGCGATCGGCGCGATGAAGGTGAGCGACGTCACCGGGATAGGATTGAAATCGTCGGCGCCGAGATAGCCGGTGACGAGCCAGCCAGCGGCGACGAGAAGACCGACGATGACGCCCGTCGCAATCTGGCCCAGCGAGCGGCGAAACTCCGGATGCGCGAAAGCAAAGTGGGTCAGCGCAACGACAATTATGGCAGCGGCCAGCGCGCGCGAGACCGCTTCTCCGGAACCGAGCGTCGCCAGCATTGACGGTAGCGAATTCGGGCTCACAGTGGTTTGCGAAGCCTGGACCAATGCAATCCGCGCCGGCGCGATCAGGCCCTTGAGCGTCATCTGCGCCGCGATGGCGAGCACGATCACGACGACGAAGGAGCGTAGATTGCCGCGGCCGAGCAGCACCAGGGCGCGTGAACCGCAGCCGTTCGACAGCACCATGCCGTAGCCGAACAGCAGCCCACCGAGGAACAGCACCGGTGCCGAGAAAGATTGTTGCAGGTAGATCGACTTGCCGAGATCGACCATGCCGTTGCCGGCAAGAAACTGACTGGCGGCGATCGCGACCGCAATCGCCAGCGCGTAAGTCCGCACCAGCCGTCCGTCCCCCTCGGCCAGCCAGCCGCGCATGCTGCTCATCAGGCAAAAACCGCTGAGCAGGCCGATAGCGCCGTAAACCAGGCCAATGACGAGGCCGGCGAGGATGACGAGTTGGGTGGTGTCCATCAATGGCTCTCAGGTCTCCCGCCACTCTCCGTCAAGTTCACGGCCGCAGGATCACGCGGTCACGAGACGAACCGGCGACGGCGACATAGGCTTCTTTGGCGCGCTCCAGCGGATAGACGGCATTCGCATTGATCGGGAATGGCTTCAGGTGCCCGCTCGCAAAGCCCGGGCCGAGATCTCGCAGCACCGCGCCTGTTGCGGCCGAGGAGAGCCCTAGGGTGTCGATGCCGACATAGGTGTGCTGCCCGCGGTAGAATTCGAGGATGTTGAACTGCACGATGCGATCGATCGCGGCGATCAGGATCTGGCGGCCGCGCAATGCGAGCGACTTGTGCGCGGCCTGGAAATAGGGATCGCCGACGGTATTGAAGACGATGTCGGCGCCCTTGCCGCCGGTCGCCTCGCGCACGCGCGTGGCGACATCGGCTGAGGAGGCGTCGATCACCTCGATGGGTGCGTTGGCGTGACCTTCGTAGGCTTCCGGCTTGCGCACCACGCCGATGACGCGCGCGCCCTGCCACGTCGCAATCTGCACGGCGGCCTGCCCGACCTTGCCGTTGACGCCGAACACCAGCACCGTTTCGACAAGCTTTGGAATGCCGGCGCGGCGAAAGCCTTCCATCGCGGTCACGAAGGGGACGCCGATGCCGGCTGCCTCCTCCCAGGACACCGTCTCCGGCTTCTCCACCACGGCATCGGCCTCAACGACGAGATGCGTTGCGTGCGTGCCGTCGCGGCGGATGCCGAGATCGCCGGATGAGCCGAACACCTTGCGGCCGATCGTATCGGCAGGCCCGTCAATTACCACGCCGGCGTAATCGCGACCGGGCGTGCGCGGGAAGACGGAATAGGGCATCAGCCCGATCGCAGCCTTGACGTCGGACGGGTTGACGGCCGCAGCCTTCATCTCGATCAGGAGATCATTCGGACCGCGCGTGAGCAGATGACGCTCGACCAGCGGCGCAACCGCCGCAGCATTATCGGCCTTGGCATTGAGGCGGACGCAGCGCGCTTCGACCGTTTTGCTATCGGCTAATGACATCGAAGGACCCACGATTTCTCGCGGGCCTTGTCGCCTTTGGGGGCCGCCAAGTCAATCCTTCGGCCGCTTGTCGTAGAGGCGCTTGGCCTTGCCGAGCGATCGCTCCAGCGTAGCCGGCGCGACCACCCGCACCTGGGAACTGATGCCGATGGTGTTCTTGATGTGGGTCGAGATGCGGTCAGCATGATCGACGAGCCCCCGACCGTCCCAGCTTTCGGGCCGCGCCTCGGCAATGATGGTCAGCTCGTCCATGCGGCCTTCGCGCGTAAGCTCAAGGATGAAATGCCCGCCGCACCAGTCGGTCGCGAGCAGCACCTCCTCGATCTGAGTCGGGAAGAGATTGACGCCGCGCAGGATGATCATGTCGTCCGAACGGCCCGTCACCTTCTCCATGCGTCGCATGCCCGGCCGCGCCGTGCCCGGCAGCAGCCGCGTCAGGTCGCGGGTGCGATAGCGGATGACAGGGAAGGCTTCCTTGGTAAGCGAGGTAAAGACCAGTTCGCCCTTTTCTCCGTCAGGCAGCACCGCACCGGTCTCAGGATCAATCACTTCAGGATAGAAATGGTCCTCCCAGATGTGCAGACCGTCCTTGGTCTCGATGCATTCCTGCGCGACGCCGGGCCCAATCACTTCAGACAGTCCATAGATGTCGGTGGCATCCATGTCGAACGCATCCTCGATCTCCCGGCGCATCGCATTGGTCCAGGGCTCGGCCCCGAAGATGCCGACCTTGAGTGAGCACTGGCGCGGGTCGAGTTTTTGGCGCTTGAACTCGTCGAGGATCGCCAACATGTAGCTCGGCGTCACCGTGATGATGTCGGGCCGGAAATCGTTGATGAGCTGCGCCTGCCGCTCGGTCATACCGCCGGAGATCGGCACCACCGTGCAGCCGAGCTTTTCGGCGCCATAGTGCACGCCCAATCCGCCGGTAAACAGGCCGTAGCCATACGCATTGTGGATGATCATGCCGGTGCGGCCGCCGGCGGCGCGGATCGAGCGCGCCATCACCTCCGACCAGGTGTCGATGTCGCGTTGCGTATAGCCCACCACAATCGGCTTTCCCGTCGTGCCGGAGGAGGCATGCACGCGCACCAGCTTTTCACGCGGCACCGCGAACATGTTGAAGGGATAATTGTCGCGCAGATCCGCCTTCACCGTGAACGGAAATTTCGCGAGGTCGGACAGCTCGTGGAAATCGGACGGATGCACGCCGGCCTCGTCGAAAGCCTTGCGATAATGCGCGACGTTGTCGTAGGCGTGCTTCAGCGACAAGGCCAGCCGCTGCGTCTGCAGTGCCATGATCTCGTCGCGCGATGCGCGCTCGTGCGCATCCAGCTCGGGCCTATAGGTATGGCCGCCTTCCTTCAGCTTCGTCGAAGCCATTCTCGTTTCCCCACACTGATTTGTTCTTCTCTTATTGATCTTGCACCGGCAGCCACGTGCCGGGAATGACACGCGAATGCCCGCGGAATTCTGCGATGACGGTGTCGCCTGCTGTCACGCGCACGTCGTAGATGCCGGAGCGTCCGCCACGGCTGATCTCGCGCGCTTTTGCAAGGAGGCGGTCGCCAAGTTTGCCCGTTTTGATGAAGGTGATCTGGCCCTGTGCCGCCACGACACGTTCATTGTGCGAGTTGCAGGCAAAGGCAAACGCGGAATCGGCGAGCGTGAAGATGAAACCGCCATGGGCGATGCGCTGGCCGTTGACCATGTCCGGCCGCACATTCATCGCCAGCGTCGCAAAGCCCGGGCCGATCTCGACGATCTCCATGCCGAGACCCTTGGAGGCATCGTCCTCCGCCCACATCGCGTCGGCACAAGCGCGGGCAATATCCTCGGGCGACAGGGCCGCTTTGACGTTCACGCGCTTCTCCCAGACAAATGTCTATCCATAATGCTCTGCTGCTTGGCCATAACTGTCAAACGTGATCGTAATCGACCACGACCCGCTCCGACGATGGCTTTGCCTGGCAGGTCAGGACGAAGCCGGCCTTCAACTCCCAGGGCTCCAGCGAATAGTTGATGTCCATCGGCGCCTCACCCTCGACCAGCTTGGCGCGGCAGGTCGAGCACATGCCGCCCTTGCAGGCGAAAGGCAGGTCGACGCCGGCGCGCAACGCGGCATCGAGGATCGCCTCGTCCTCGGCGACCGGAACGTCGCGGCGCTTGCCGTCGATGATCAGCGAGGCGATTGCCTTTGGCGGCGCGTCGGGAGCAACAACCTTCTTCGGTCGCGGCTTGCCGCCGAATTCGGAGACGAACCGCTCCACGTGGATACGATCATCCGCGATGCCGAGCCCTCGGCAGGTCGCCTCGATCTCCTCGCTCATGCCAAGGGGCCCACAGATGAAGACATGATCGACACTTGCGGCCGGCACCAGCGAGCGAAGCAGCACCCTCACCTTGTCGCCGTCGAGCCGGCCATGCAGGATCGGGATGTCCTGCTCCTCGCCGGAGATGACGTGGAAGATCGAGAGGCGGTCGATGAAGCGATCCTTGAGCTCTTCGAGCGCCTCGACAAACATGATGTTGTCGGTTGCACGATTGCCGTAGAACAGGAAGAAGCGGCTGTCCGGCTCGCGCGCGAGCGTGCCCTTGACGATCGACAGGATCGGCGTGATGCCGGAGCCTGCGGCAAATCCGACATGGATGCGCCCGGCCTCGGCCGGCGGGACCATGCCAAAGCGTCCGGTCGGCGTCATCACGTCGAGCTCATCGCCGGCTTTCAGTTCGTCCGCCGCCCAGCTCGAGAATGCGCCGCCGTCGACCTTCTTCACGGCGATACGGATCTCCCCATCGTCAGGACCCGAGCAGATCGAATAGGAGCGGCGCACCTCCTCGCCATCCAGCATGGTGCGGAGCGTGAGGTATTGGCCGGGTGTGAAAGCGTAGTCGGTCGCAAGCTCCGTTGGGATGGCAAATGTCAGCGATACTGCGTCGGACGCCTCGCGGCGAAGATCGTTGACGGCCAGGCGATGGAAGCGCGGTGCGGCTGCTGACATGGTCAATGACACTTGAAATAGTCAAAGGGTTCGCGGCAGGCCTTGCAGCGCCACAGCGCCTTGCAGGAGGTCGAGCCGAATTCGGACAGCAGCTCGGTATTCGCCGAGCTGCATTGCGGGCACGCAACGGCCTGCTCGCCGAATAGCGCGCGGCGCGAATTCGAGGCTTGCGGCGGCGCGATGCCGTAGGCGTGAAGCTTCCGGCGGCCCTCCTCGCTCATCCAGTCGGTGGTCCAGGCCGGCGACAGCACCGTGCGTACCGTCGGGCGATGAAAGCCAGCGCGGGCCAACGCGACCTCGATTTCAAGCGCGATCATGTTCATCGCCGGACAACCCGAATAGGTCGGCGTGATCGCGACCTCGACGTGATCGCCGTCGAGAACGACGTCGCGGAGCACGCCGAGATCGGCGATGGTCAGCACGGGAATTTCCGGATCGACAACGCTGGCCGCGGCATCCCAGGCGCGCTGGCGCGGCTCGGTGTCGCGGTCGAGCACGGTCACCATGTCTGCCCCGGGAAGGTGCGCTGCATCGATTGCAGCTCGCTGAGGAGGTGGCCGAGATGCTCGCTGTGGCTACCTGCGCGGCCGCCCTGCTGCATCCAGTTGTTCTGCGGCAGCTCGAGCGTTGCTTCACTGAGGACATCGGAGAGCGTCGTCAGCCAACGACCACGCAGGCTCGCCGGGTCGACGAGGATATCGGCATGGATCAGGGCGCGTTCGCCCTCGTCGACGGCAAACATCTCACCGGTGAAGGCCCAGAGGTGATCGATCGCGGCCTGCGCGCGAGAGTGGCTCTCGTTCGTGCCGTCACCCAGCCGTATGATCCACTCCGACGCGTGGCGCAGATGATAGGCGCTCTCCTTCTCGGATTTGGCGGCAATCGCGGCGAGCGTCGTGTCGCGCGAGGTCATCATCGCACGCCAATAGAGGTCGGCGAAGGCGGAATAGAAGAACTGCCGCACCAGCGTCTGGGCAAAATCGCCATTCGGCTGCTCGACCAGCAGCAGGTTGCGGTACTGCCTGATGTCGCGCAGGTACGCGAGCTTGTCCTCGTCATTGTCCTTGCCTTCGGCCTTGGCGGCGTAGCTGTAGAGCTCGCGCGCCTGGCCGATGAGGTCGAGCGCGATGTTGGAGAGCGCCATGTCCTCTTCCAGCATCGGCGCATGCCCGCACCATTCCGACAGCCGATGCCCGAGAATCAGCGCATCGTCGGCGCGGCGAAGCGCGTAGAGCACCAGCGGCGTTTCGGCGACCTGGATGTTGGCGACGGACATCACATGTGCCCCACTTCCTCGGGCACCTCATAGAACGTCGGGTGCCGGTAGATCTTCGATTCCGCCGGCTCGAACATCATGCCCTTTTCGGCGGGATCGCTCGCGGTGATCGCGGTCGACGGCACGACCCAGATCGACAGGCCCTCGCCTCGGCGGGTATAGATGTCGCGCGCGGCTTGCAGTGCCATGGTGGCGTCGTTCGCATGCAGCGAGCCGACATGCTTGTGAGCGAGTCCGTTGCGGCTGCGAATGAAGACTTCCCACAGCGGCGTGTTCGGCGTGGCCATCGTGATCTCCTTATTCCGCGGCTCGCGCGGTCCGGCGATGCGCGCGCTTTGCGGCATAGGCGGCGGCCGCCTCACGCACCCAAGCGCCCTCGTCATGCGCCTTGCGGCGCGCGGCGATACGGTCGCGGTTGCACGGGCCGTTGCCGGCGAGCACCTGCTTGAATTCGGTCCAGTCGATCTCGCTGTAGCGCCAGTGCCCGTCGTCATCCTGAATCATGCCGGGATCGGGAATGGTGAGGCCGAGATATTGCGCCTGCGGCACGGTGGCATCGACGAATTTCTGACGCAGCTCGTCATTGGAGAAGCGCTTGATCTTCCACTTCGTCGAGGTGTCGCTGTGCTGGCTGGTCGCATCCGGCGGGCCGAACATCATCAGCACCGGCCACCACCAGCGGTTCAGCGCATCCTGCCCCATCGCCTTCTGCTCGTCCGAGCCGCGGCACAGCGTCAACATGATCTCGTAGCCCTGGCGCTGATGGAAGGACTCCTCCTTGCAGACGCGGATCATCGCGCGCGCATAAGGTCCATAGGAGCAGCGGCACAGCGGGATCTGGTTCATGATCGCAGCACCGTCGACCAGCCAGCCGATGGTGCCGATGTCGGCCCAGGTGAGCGTCGGATAGTTGAAGATCGAGGAGTACTTTGCCTTGCCGGCAAGCATGGCGTCGATCAGCTCTTCGCGCGACGTGCCGAGCGTCTCGGCGGCGGCATAGAGATAGAGCCCATGGCCGCATTCGTCCTGCACCTTGGCGAGCAGCGCGGCCTTGCGGCGCAGCGTCGGCGCGCGCGTGATCCAGTTGCCTTCCGGCAGCATGCCGACGATTTCGGAATGGGCGTGCTGGGAAATCTGGCGGGTGAGCGTCTTGCGGTAGGCCGCCGGCATCCAGTCGTTCGGCTCGATGCGTTCCTCAGCATCAATGCGGGCCTCAAACTGCGCAGCCCTGGCCGCGTCCTCGAGGCTGCGGTCATCCGCTTCGGCCGTGTTCAGCGCCTGGGTATACATGCGCGTCCTCCCGCTTTATTGGAAGGAAATATATATCAGAAATCACATCACGCAAGACATTTCTGTAACATATAGATCAGGCGTCGAACCTCCGCTCGAGGAGTTTCCGTGCCGGCGGCAATGGCCCCTTCTCACTGGTTCCATTGGCGTCAAGCCATTGTTCCGACGGCGCAAGCAGCGCGCGATAGATCTCGCCGCAGAGCTCGCGTGCTGCCCTGCCCGGCCAGTCCGCGGGCAGCAGGCTTTCGGGCAACAAGGGATCGCGCAACACGACGCGTCGGTAATAATGGATCAGCAGGATGCGCGCGGTGAAGGCGTCGGCCTCGGATAAACCCGAGCCGCGCGCGAGCGCGGTGCGGAGGGGCTCGAACGTCTTCATGAACTTCACATAAGCGTCCGCTGTGCGGTTCAGCGGCCAGCTCGCACTGAGCAGACGGCGGCCGCTGTCGTTCTCGGCCGAGACCTCAAGGCGAATGGCGCCAGCGGCCTCGTCCGGGACCGGGACGCCGGATGGCGCAACCCACACACCCGGCAGCGGACTGCCGAAGCCGGCGTTGCGGAGCGCCTCGCGCGAGACGTCGCGATCCTCGCCATTGCCGATCAGGAGCAGTTCGAAACGCCCGGTCCAATCTGACGGCGGCGGATCGTAGATATGGCGCGTGGCGGCTTCAAACGTTTGCCGGCCCTTTTCGGCGAGCCGATAGAAGCTGTTGCGGCCGACCTTTTCGCGGGTCAGCCAGCCGTCGGCGGCAAGCCGCGACATCGCGGTACGCACCACGCCGCTATCGATGTCCAGGCTCTCGAAGAATTCCAGCAGCGTGCCGAGCCACACCGAGCCGCCACGCGGCACGATGGCGTCGCCGAACACGGTGATGACGATGGAGCCGGTGCGCGATGGCTCGCGTTTGAGCTGATCGATGATGCGGGAAAGCGGATGCGCCATGCGCGAGGCATAGCGCGTTTGGTGCGGGCGCGACAATGGACAGGCACGACGTTGTTGCTTCTTCCTCTCCCCGTTCTTTGCAAGCGGGGAGAGAGGAAGTACTACCGATGCGGATCGGGATAGACCAGGCTGCGCCAGCCGCTGCGGTCGAACGGCCGCCACTGGCCTTCCTTCTGCGCGAGGCGATCGGCGACGGCATAGACCGCGGCGGGGTGATGGCCCATGCCGCAATGGCTGCTCTCGATCTCGATGCTCTCGGTCTGCGCGCCCGTCTTCTCCATGCAGCCCTGCCAGGCGCAGACGCCGTCGGTGCGGCTGAAGATCGCCGTGGTCGGCACCGGCGGCGAGACGGCAAGCTCGCCGCCAAACTGCGGATCGACCTCGTCGGACTTCCGCCCGCTCGCCCACTCGTACACGCGCCAGGCATTGGTCGAACGGGGGTCGCCCGCGAAGGGGCTGCCGAGCGTGATCACCTGGCGCACGCGCTCGGGCATCATCTTGGCGAGCTGGCGCGCATAGAGGCCGCCGAGGCTCCAGCCGACCAGGCTGATCTTGCGACCATGGGTGTCGCTGAGCTCCTGCACGAGATCGACCATCGCATGCTGCACGCCTTCGCGCAGGCCGTAGTTGCGGCCTTGGCGCCAGCCGCTTACCGCGTAGCCCTTGCTGGTCAGAAACGTGCGCAGCGCGCGCGTGGACGCGTCGGAGGCCACGAGGCCCGGCAACACCAGCACCGGATGCCCATCGCCACGCGGCGTGAGGCTCAGCAGCGGTAGCGCGCCGAGAAATGCGCCGAACTCGTGGATCGCGCGCCCTTCCAGGAACATCAAGGTGCGGGACGGCGGACGCAGCGTCTGGGCGGTAGCGGTCATCAATGGTCCCCTGGGAAGAATTGCTGAAAAGGCCGCGGTTTGCGACGCCGGCAAATGGGTATCAATTCCAACACGCCGGCTTCTCGAACGTTCCGCAGCGCAACATGAATCAGCTAGGCGGCCGACTCCAGACATTCAAGCGGGCGAAATCCAAAGCGACAATAGACCCGCGCTTGAATGCCAGCGTCCGTGACGCAAAAGTCACAACAATCGAAGCAGGAATTCTACGGAGTAGAGGGCAAGGCCAGCGAGCCCGCCGATCAACGAACCGTTGAAGCGGATGTATTGCAGGTCGCGGCCGATGTTGATTTCGATCAGCGAAATCAGCTGCGCCATATTCCACGCCTTGACCTGATCGGAGATGAAGGTCGAGACGCCGCTCTTCTGGTCGGCGACGAAGCTGTGCAGCACCGCGACCAGACCCTTGTTGATCTCGCCGCGCAGCTCGGAATCGCCGGCGAGCGCTTCGCCTGCGGCTACGCACATGCCGGCGAGATGATGTTGCAGCACCTGCGTCTCGCCGCTCGCGCTGCGTTCGATGAAGGAACGCGTGTTGGCCCAGACGGTGCGGGCGAGATCGGCAAGCTCGGGCCGGGCGAGCAGATCGCGCTTCAATCCCTCGATTCGGTCGATATAGGCCTGGTCGGTGCCGAGCCGGTCGACGAAGCTCAGCACCATGCGATCGAACTCGCCGCGGAACGGATGTTTGGGATCGCCGCGCACCTCCTCGAAGAAGGCGGTCGCAGACGCCACGATCTTATTCACCAGAAACTTGTCGGCGCGATAGAGCCTGAGCAGGGTCGGCAATTCCGCGCGCACCTTCTCGCGGATCATCGCCATCGTCTCCTTCTGGTTCAACGTCTCATGCATCACGCGCAGGAGATCGTCGAACAGTATCTGGTGCCGCCCCTCCGCCACGAAGCCGCCCAGCGTGCCGGCGGCGAGCGGGGCAAGGTCGATCGCCTGGAACTGCGAGGACATGCGGCGAATGATGAAGGTCATCAGGCCGGACGTCTCGGTTGCGGAGACAGCCTCCGGCAGCAGGCGCAGCGCGAAGCGCGCGAGGTCATCGCTGCGCTTGCGGTCGCGCAGCCAGTCGGCGACGAAGGAGCCGAAATCGATCTCCCTCAGCTTGGCCTCCACCGGGCCGGCCTCGAGGAAGTGCACCTGGATGAACTCGCCGAGCTTGTCGGCGATGCGGGCCTGATTGCTCTGGATGATCGCGGTGTGCGGGATTGGCAGGCCGAGCGGCCGCTTGAACAGCGCGACCACCGCGTACCAGTCGGCGAGCCCTCCGATGGTCGCGGCTTCCGCGAAGGCGGCGATGAAGCCGAACAGTGGATGCACGGGCAGCAGCCATTTCGCGACGACAAACAGCGCCAACGTCGAGACCAGCACCAGCGTCGCCGATGCTTTCACGCGGCGCAGCTCTGCCGCGCGTTCGGCGTCGCCGGGGGTGTCGAAGGAGAAGGTAGCCGGTGGAGTCATCACTGCATCACAGTACCCGTCATTGCGAGCGAAACGAAGCCACCCAGAATCTTTCTGCGGAAAGACTCTGGATTGCTTCCTCGCTTCGCTCCTCGCAATGACGATAGCGGCAAAAAATAAAGGCCCGCCGAAGCGGGCCTCAAATTCAGTTTCTCGTCTCTGGCGCCAGATCAGGCGGTCTTGTTGTAGACCTTGGCAAAGTTGTCCTGAGCGGACTTCGCACCGTTGGCGGCGAGCTTGCCGAGATAGTCGGTGGTCGCCTTGGCGCGCGCGACGAACACTTCGCCACGCGAGCGGAGCAGGCCCGACTGGATCTCGACGGCTTCGCTGATCGACTTGGCGGACGCGAGCTTGTCGATGCTCGAGAAGAACGCCTCGGCGTCCTCGTAGATCGCCTGCTGGATGTTGCGGCTGATCTTGCCGGCCTCGGTGACGGACTCGGTCACCGCGTTCTCGACGGCGGCGGTCACGCGCTCGGAGCCAGCGAACACCTCGGCAGCACGATCCTTCGCGGTGTTGGCAGACTTCTTGACGAACTCGCGGGCGGCCTCGGGAACTTCCAGGTTCTGGATGTTCTTGAAAGCGTCCTTGAAGCCCTCGAAAGCGGTGTTGGTCTCAGTGGTCATGGTTCTCTCCATCCTCATTGGTTGAGCTATGGGCTCACCCCGTCCGCATTGGCCCGGGGCACGGCTTATATGTCATAGTTAATTGTGCATCGCAATATCTTTGCTGCACTGCGATATCACAAATTCGTGAACAGCCTCAATGGACGCATTATGATGTCTCTGTAGCCATTAGAGGGCCCGGCGGTCCTCTCGCTCGCCCCTAATGCTGGACGGCGCTTGGCAGGCCATAGACCTCCATCTGGGCCTGGACCTGCGCGATGTTGTGCCCGAGCACGACGATGTCGTGGGTCTTGCCGTCGAGGTCCCGGACATGGTCCCGCAGCAGTGCCTCGGCCTTGAAGCCCAGACTTTCGAACAGCGCGATCGCCGCCTGCTGGTCGACCGTCATCTGGACCGAGAGCTTTTCGAGGCCCGCACCCAGCGCGAGCGCAAAGGTCTCCTGTGACAGCACCCGCCCCACGCCCTTCCCGCGCACGTCGAGCGAGACCACCATCCGGATCTCGCCGACATGGGGCGACCAGGAGTGAGGATCGCGCACCAGCGTGCCGCAGCCGACAACCTTGCCGTCCTTTACCGCAAGAAGGCTCGTGATCGCGCCACGCTCGATCTCCTTGACCCAGGCCGACAACACCTTCGGCTCACTGATGTTGCGCGGCAGGAACAACAGGTCGTGGGTCGGCAAGCCCTTGCCGAAGGCCAGCACCGCAGCCTCGTCCGCGGGCGACATCAGGCGGACCTCGATGTCACCGGCATCGGTCTTGACGTGACGCGGATAGGAACGCTGCTCACTCATGTTGATCTCTTTCCCAGCCAGGAGTCCAGTTTCGGCCACAGACGCTTCAGCGCGTTGGCGCCGGCGACGAGCGAGACGTGACCGCCCTTTAGCATCACCTCTTCCTTGTCCTCGGATCCGATCTTGGCGATCAGGTGCTTTGCGGCGTCGTAGGGCACGATGTGATCGTGCTCGGCCACTGCGTGCAGGAACGGCACCTTGATGTTCTCGAGCTTCGCGGCACGGCCGCCGACCGACATGGTGTCGTTGAAAAGCTTGTTGTCCCACATCAGGTCTTTGGTGATGGAACGGAAATACTCGCCCGCAAGCGGCAGCGTGTCGGTCGCCCAGCGGTCAAACATCCGGTACGACTTCACGAACTCGTCATTCCAGATGTTTTCCCAGAGCTGGATCTGGCTCACCGTACGCGAGGCCGGCCGCAACATCTCGAAAGACGACAAGATCATCTCCGGCGGCACGTTGCCGACGCTGTCGACGAGGCGATCGACGTCGAAATAGCGACGGTCGGAGAAATTCGAAAACAGCTTCATCTCGCGGAAGTCGATCGGCGTGGTGAAGCAGATCAAATTCTTCATTGGCCCGTCCTTGAAGATCGAGCCGTAGAGCAACGACAGCACGCCGCCGAAGCAATAGCCGATGATGGAGACGTCCTGCTCGCCGGAATCCTGCTGCACACGGCGGACGCAGTCCGGAATGAAGTCGAGGACGTAATCTTCCATCCGCAGGCTCTTTTCCTCCGGCCGCGGCGCGCTCCAGTCGAGCATGTAGACGTCATAGCCGCGCCTCAGCAGGAACTCGATGAAGCTCTGTCCGGGCACGAGATCGAGGATGTAGCCGCGGTTGGTGGTCGCCATCACGATCAAGATCGGCACGCGATAGATCTCGTCCGACGTCGGCCGGTAGTGATAGAGGCTCATGGTGCCGCGCGAATGCAGCACGTCCTTTGGCGTCGAGCCGAGCGAAGGGCCCGAGGTCGAGAAATATTCGACGCCCTTGATGCTGCGCTGGATGGCGCGCTGCACCTCGGACTGAATGCGCTCTGGGATAGATGCGAAATCGAGTCCCGTTGGCGCGTTCATTTTTGCTCTCCGCCCTCAGACGGCGGGCGCTTGGTGCGCGGCGGTCGCAATGCCGTATCGGAACCCTGAGACAGGCCGGAACTTGCCGCCATCCGGCTCAGCATCGACTTGATCTCACCGATCTGGCCTTCGATGGCTTGCAGCCTTTCGGCAAGGCCAGTGACCTGCTCCCGGCTCGGCAAGTTCACGCTGACGAGGTATTTCTCCATGAGCTCGCCGAGCTGCTTCTGAGCACCTGCAGCAACTTCGCCAGCCCGGTTCATGGCTTGCGAAAATTCCGGCGACGACATGGCCTGATTGGCGAAGGAGTTGAATCCCTTCTCCATCTCACCAACCATCTTCTGCCACATGGCGACCGGGTCGTTGATCTCGTTGGTCATTGCGTCCTCCACGTCGCGAGGGCTTTTTGGCGCCCTTCTTTTTTTCGCCATACCACACTGTTGCGCGGGGCCGGTCAACCGCCAAGCAGCGGGCGCGGTGTCGCGCACGCAGCTTCTTTGCAGCGGCAAACCGTGCCATACACAATCGATCAAAAGCCAAGAGAACGCGCCCGTGAACGCCCATCAGCCGCCCCAGACCATCCGCACCAATGGCATCGATATCTGCTACGAGATCTTCGGCAACGACAATGCCGAGCCGCTGCTGCTGATCATGGGGCTCGGGGCGCAGATGATCCACTGGGATGATGCGTTCTGCGAGCAGCTCGCCGTTCACGGCTTTCGCGTGATCCGCTTCGACAATCGCGACATCGGCAAGTCGAGCCACCTGACGGGCGGCAAACGCCTGACCCCGCTCGAACTGCTGAAGCTGCGCTTCCTTAGGATTCCGGTGGCCGCTACCTACAAGCTGATCGATATGGCGAAGGACACGGTCGGCCTCATGGATGCCCTCGGCATCAAGTCGGCGCATCTGGTTGGTGCCTCCATGGGCGGCATGATCGCGCAGGAGGTGACGCTGTCGTTTCCCGAGCGCGTGCGTTCGCTGACCTCGATCATGTCGACGACCGGCAATCCGCGCGTCCCGCCGCCGACGCGCGAGGCCGCCGCGATGCTGATGGCGCCGCCGCCGCGCAGCAAGGAGGAGTTCATCGTCCGCTTCGGCGAGACCTGGAAGGTGCTGCGCGCCGGGTCCTTTCCGGAAGAGGAAGCGCTCGATCCTGATCGTGCCGAGCGCGTCTTTGCGCGCGGGCTCAATCCGGCCGGCGTCGGCCGGCAGCTCCGCGCCGTGCTCGCCTCCGGCAGCCGCAAAGAGCGCCTTCATGGCGTGAAGACGCCGACGCTGGTGATACACGGCACCGTCGATCCCCTGGTCCACCCCGAAGGCGGCAAGGACACGGTAGAGTCAATTCCCGGCGCAAGGCTGTTGATGATCGAAGGCATGGGCCACGCCCTGCCGATGCGGTTCTGGCCTGAGATCATTGGTGCCATCGACAAGCACGCGCGTGGCGCGGCGGCGCAGGCGGCCTAGCTCTTCTTGGCGATCCAGATCACGTGGCGCGCGCCGCCGCCTCTGCCGGTGGCGCGGATGCTGACGTCGTTGACGTCGAACCCGGTGCGGGCAAGGCGCCTGGTGAATGCGGGGTCGGGCCCCGACGACCAGATAGTGAGCACGCCGTCCGGTCGCAACGCCGTCTTCGCCGCTTTCAATCCGCTCGCATTGTAGAGTGCGTCATTGCCCTCCCGGGTCAGCCCCTCCGGCCCGTTGTCGACGTCGAGGAGAATGGCGTCGAAGGCCGACCGCTTCGCCCGGATGATTTCGCCAACGTCCGTCTCCCTGATATGCACCCGAGGATCATCAAGACTGTCGCCGAATACCTCAGCCATCGGACCTCGAGCCCAGGTGACCACCGCCGGCACGAGCTCGGAGACCACGATCTTCGCCTTGCTCCCGAGCACGGCGAGCGCCGCACGCAGGGTAAAGCCCATGCCGAGGCCGCCGATGAGAACGACGGGTTTTGCGACCTTCTCGATCTGCTTCGCCGCAAGCGTTGCAAGCGCGGCTTCGGAACCTGACAGGCGGCTGTTCATCAGCTCGTTGGTGCCGAGCTTGATCGAAAACTCCTTGCCTCGCCGCATCAGGCGGAGCTCTTCGTCGGAGCCGGGGATCTTGGCGGTGTCGATTTTTTCCCAGGGAATCATGCGAGAGCTTTAGCACGATCGGACGAACAATCACCCACCCGCCCAGACATCGAGCACATAGCGGTTCTTTGCGCCCATCTCCTCGATCCAGCGCGCGCTGGCCGCGGCATCGCTGCCGCTCTTCTCGCGATGGATCGCGACGAGCGTTGCCTTGACGTCGGACTCCATCCTGCCGCCGTCGCCGCAGACATAGATGATTGCGCCGTGCTCGATCAGCGGCCAAACCTTGTCCTTTTGCGCGGCGAGCATGTGCTGCACATAGGTCTTCGGACCATCCGCACGCGAGAATGCCGTGAAGAGTTCGGTGATGCCGCTTGCCGCCAGCGCCTTCAGCTCGTCCGCGTAGAGAAAGTCCTGGTCGGGATGGCGACAGCCGAAGAACAACATGGCCGGACCGAGGGCGGCGCCTTTCGCCTTGCGCGCGGCGCGCTCCTGGAGGAAGCCGCGGAATGGCGCAAGTCCGGTGCCCGGGCCGATCATGATGATCGGCACGGATGAATCATCCGGGAGCCGGAAGCCGGCCTTGGTCTCACGCACCGTGGCGTAGATCGCATCGCCCGCACGCCGGTTGGCGAGATAGTTCGAGCAGATGCCTTTGTAGACGCCACGGCCGGAGGCGGAGGGACCTCCGACCACGCCGACGGTAGCGCTGCAACGCGCTGGGTCGACCGACGGCGAAGACGAGATCGAGTAATAGCGCGGCGCCAGCAGCGAGAGCATCTCCAGATAGACGTGGAACGGCAATTCGCAGGCCGGATATTCGAGCAGCATGTCGAATACCGATTTGCGCCGGGCCAGAATCTCCGTGCGATAACGCTCGAGCGGCTCGGTCTCCTCGCCAACGAAGGTCAGCAGCTTCGGCTTGGTGACCGGGCAGCGGGTGTGCTCGGCCATGACCTGGATCTGCTTCCTTGTCGCCACCTGCTGCAGCTCGACGAACTCGCTGAGCAGGCGGCCGACCGACACGGCCTCGCCAACCGGCAATTGCGCGCGGCGGCCTTCGGCGACCTGCAGCCTGATCTGGTCGCCCGGCAGGAAGCCGAAGCGGCGGGCGACCGAATCCACCAGCGTCGGATCGTTGCGCGGAACGACGCTCAGATGATCGCCGACGCGATAGGTGATGTTCGACGGCAGCTGCACCTCGATATGGCGCGTCGATCGCCCCGACGGATTGGCCCCGCTCTTGTTCTGCAATTCGTCATTGACCAGCACCTTCATTGCCACCGCACCGCCCTGGGCCACGATGGTGTTGACGGCGGTCACCGCCACCGGCTCGATCGCGTAGAGCGGAGCGTCCTCCGCGGTGCGGGTGAAATTCCAGTCGACCCCGAATTCCTTGGTCGCAACTTGGGCAGCCGCCGGGAACCATTTCTGGAATTGGCCGTCGAGATCGCTGCGCGCGTCGCCCTCGCCGCGCGGATAGACCGCGCGCGCACCATGGGCCGACAATTGCTCGTCGATGAAGCGCGGCACCGATTGATAGGTCGCGGCCCAGTCGCTGTTGCCGCAGCCGAACACGGCGTAGCGCACGTTTGCAAAGGCATCGTTCGGCAACTCGCCCCCGAGCCATTTGACGAATTGCGTCGCATTGTCCGGCGGCGCTCCGTTATAGGAGGCGCAGATGATCAGCACGCCGCCGTCGTGCGGCAGCTTGCCGACGTAATCGTCGAGCGGCCCCAGATGCACGGCAAAGCCGTTGATTTCCGCGAGGTCGGCCATGCGCGTCGCAAGCTCCTCGGCCGTGCCGAGATTTGAGCCGTAAAGCACCAGCATTGGCGTGTTATGGCCGGGCCGCGTCGTCGGCTGGCGCGGTGCTTTCGGCCCCGAGGCCTTCGCGACCGTGGGCCCGCCATAGGCGCCGCGCTCGCGATCGACGCGCGGACGTACCTTGATCTTGAAGCCTTCCGGCTTCATCGTCAGCGTTTCCTTCAGATGCATCTGGTAGCGCTGATGATCGATCAGCTTGAAGCGCTGGAGGATCATGCCGAGCGCGAGTGCGGCCTCGTGCATGGCGAAGCCGCGGCCGATGCAGGCGCGCTGGCCGTTGCCGAACGGCTTCCAGGCATTGATCGGCCGCTTGGCCTCCGCCTCGCGGCTGAAATTCTCGGGATCGAAGGCGTCGGGGTTAGGTCCCCAGACGGAGGGATCGCGATGCAGCGCCGTCACCAGGATGGTGGTGAAGGTGCCCTTCCTGAGCTTGTATTTGCCGCTGCCGATGGTCTCGTCGTTCAGCGGCGAGATGCCGTAGGCTGGCGCCGGCGGCCACAGCCGCAGCGCCTCTTTCAGGATCTGCGTGATGTAGGTGAGCTGCGTCACCTGCTGGTAGGTCGGCTTCGCATTGACATCAGGACCGAAGACGCGGTCGACCTCATCGTAGGCCTTCTTGAGAATCTCCGGATGCTTCAGGAGCGCATAGAGCGTGCAGGAGAGGAGGCCGCTGGTGGTCTCGTGGCCTGCGATCAGGAACGTGTTGATCTGGTAGCGGATGTTGACGTCGTCGAGCTGCTCGCCGGTCGAGCGATCGACGCCGGTCATCATCGCGGCGAGCATGTCCTTCTTGTCGTCGATCCCTTCCGCGCTCTTGCGGCGTTCGGCGATGATCTCGTCGACCATCTTGTTCATGAAAGCGACGTCTTCGGCCAAGGTCTTGCGCCGCTTCTGCATCCAGAGCTGCTCGAACGGCAGGCCGCGCGTCATCATGATGGTTTCGAGCGAGCGCACCAGCGACTCGACGAAGGGATGGTAGTCGCGCCGGTAGAACGAATTGAAGCGGTACTCGAAGCCGCACAGGCCGATCGTATCCAGCGTCAGCGCCGTCATGTCGTGAACGACATCGATCTCGTCGTCGGCGTTGAGCCGCTCCCATTTGTTGACAAGCTGTTCGGCGATATCGACCATGCTCGGGTGATAGGACTGCATGGCGCGGTTGCCGAAGGGCTGAAGCAGGATGTTGTGCGCCTTGCTCCAGTTCGGCTCCCTGGTGTCCGCCGTGAACAGGCCGTCGCCGCCGACCGCACGCACCCGACGCAGCGCGCCGCGCACCGTCTTGTCGAAACGCTTCTCGTCGGAGAGCTCGTCGACGAGATCGTGGCCGGAGACGACAACGATCGGCGAGCCCATCATGTCGAGCCAGAAGATCGGGCCCAATTCCTTCGCCAGCCGCGTCAGGTGCTGCACGGGTGCAGCCGAGTCCAGCGACAGCATGTTGCCCACCACCGGCTTGGTCGGCGGCTGCGGAATTGGGGCCAGACGGTTCTTGGATGACATTGAATGCGTTTCCCCTCAGTAACCCCCGTCATTGCGAGGCCCCCTAGCGACGAAGCGATCCAGACAGTCACCGCGGAGAGATTTCTGGATTGCTTCGTTTCGCCGTTTCGCTCGCAATGACGAGCTAGCCGAAGCGCCTTCTACGCCATTCGATCAGCTTGGCGCTGACCTCTTCCGGCTTCTCCTGCTGCGTCCAATGGCCGCTGTCGCGGACCAGATATTTCTCGAGATCGGGTATCAGCTTGTCCATGCCATCGGCGGAAGACGGCGGCAACACCGCGTCGTTCTCGGCCATGATCATCAGCGACGGCACCCGTACCGTATGATCGAGCCCTTCGGCACGCATCCAGTTGCGCGACATGTTGCGGTACCAGTTGATGCCGCCGGTAAAGCCGGTCCTGGTGAAATTGTCGACGAACACCTTCTTCTCTTCCGGCGACAGGATCGGCGTACGCGGATCGTGCTTCGCGTCATAGGCGGCAATCATCTGCGGAAACGCCAGATTGACCCGCGGCGAAGCGCCGACGCCGGCAACCACTTCCTCTGCGGGCGCGTCGGGCGGGCGCGGCGCCGGCTTGCGCATGAACGCATCGAAGGTTTGCTCGACGCGGCTGCCGAAGATCCTGTCGGGCTCACGCGTCGGGTCCTGGAACTGCACGATGTACATCTTGTCGCCGAAGCGCGTGCGCAGGAGCTCGATCGGATCGGCCCAGGCCCGGTTGGTATGAGGAGTGTTGATGCCGACCACCCCGGCAACCCGGTCGATGTGCCGCAACGGCATCTGCCAGACGATGAAACCGCCCCAATCGTGACCGACGAAGATCGCCTTGTCGACGTTGAGATGATCGAGCAGCCCGACAAGGTCGCCGGTCAGGTGCTCGATGTCGTAGGCCTCGACCGGCTCGGGCCGATCGGTCGCGCCATAGCCGCGCTGGTCCGGCGCGATCACGCGGATACCGGCCGCACTCAGCGCCTTGATCTGGTGGCGCCAGGAGAAGGCAAGCTCGGGCCAGCCGTGGCACAGCACCATCGGTGGTTTGTCGGTGACCGGGCCCGCCTCGTAATAGCCCATGCGGATTCCGTTCGTCTGCGCGAATTTGAGCGGCGGCATTTCGATCATCGGGACATTCCTATTCCGCGGCGCCCTTGAGGTCGGCCGCCGGCGGCGCGTAGGCGGCTTCCAGCGCGGCAAACTCCTCCGGCAGCATGTCGCACATCACCTGCACGTGCGGAATGATGTTGGCACCGACGATGAAGCCGAAATCGAGCTGATCGCGATAGCTCTGCACCGTGATGTTGAGCGCCTGTCCATGCGTCGAGATCGACACCGGGAAGATGTGCAGCAGCTCCGCGCCGGCGGCATAGAGCGTCTGCCGCGGCCCCGGCACGTTGGACACCGTGATGTTGGCCGCCGGCGGCAGCACATCCGACAGGTTCGAGCGGCTGTAGAGCAGCGCCAGAACCTGCACCATCATCGGCGCACCCAGCATCGAGATGTTGGAAATCTGCGGCATCAGGGCGCGCAACGGATGCGACATCTCCTTGGACTTGGTCGACTGCGCGATGATTGCCTCCAGCCGCGCCTTGGGATCGTCGATATTGGTCGCGATCGAGCAGATCATGCCGAACACCTGGTTGTTGGCCTCGATGTTGCCTTCTTCGCGCAGCGAGATCGGCACGGCGGCGGTCAGCGATTTCGCCGGGAGCGTGCCATATTGCTGGAGGTAGCGCCGGACCACGCCGGAGGCGAGCGCCAGCACCACGTCGTTGAGCTTGCCGCCGGCCTGCTTGGCGAGCGCCTTTGAACGCGACAACGAGATCGAGACGCCGGCAAAGCTGCGTTCCGAGGAAATCGTCTTGTTCAGCATGGTCGGCGGCGACACCATGCTGGCGAGGCTTTCCCGCGATTTCGGATCGGAGATTTTGCCGAGCACGTCGGAGACGCTCTTGACCATGGTCGGGATGTTGCCGGCGAAACGCACCGCGCTCTCGATCTGGTACATCGCGTTATCGAACAGGATCGAGCCGATATCGCTCTTGCCCGTGCGCGGCAGTTGCAGATTCTTCGCAGCGGCCGAAGCATCGAGCGGTTGGCTGAAGAGTAGCTGATAGGAATTGAGGAGGTTCGCCGCAATGTCGCGCGGCTCTTGTCCGGGCTTGCTGCCCGCCGCCGGCGGATCGACCTGCCGCGGGATCGGCGAGATGTCGTAGATCATGCTGGTCAGCGCCGCCCCGGCGCCGCCATCGATGGCGGCATGGTGCATCTTGGAATAAAGCCCGACCTCGTTGTTCTTCATGCCCTCGAACACATAGAACTCCCAGAGCGGGCGCGCGCGGTTCAAGAGCTTGGCGTGCATCCAGCCGACGATGCGCTCGAGCGTGGCGCGGTCGCGCGGCTGCGGCAGGCTGGCGCGGAAGATGTGGCGGTCGATGTCGAATTGGTCGTCCTCGACCCAGGAGGGATGATCGATATCGAGCGGCGCCTTCTCCAGCCGCGCCTTCAAGATCGGCGCGATGTGCAGGCGCGAGACGATCATCGCCTTGAAGTCTTCGAAGAAGTCGCCCTCGTAGTCGTCGGGCAGGCGAAAGATGGCCATGCTGCCGACATGCATCGGCATCTCCGGCGTTTCCAGATAAAGAAACGATGCGTCCAGCGACGACAGCTTCTTACCGTCAGCCATAGTTCCCTCCCGCGACGGGCGCCTTCAGCGCTTCTCGTCAGGCCGATATTGCCCGTTCCGGCGGGGCATATGCAATGGCAAACAGCCCTGCCCGGTCAAATGGCGAGAATTCTCCCTCCGGTTGCGCCAGACGGTCCGCCACGGCCCACAGCGCCGCCGGGTTCACGCCGAGCCCGATATGGCTCGCCAGGCGCACCTCGATATTTTCGGCGCGGTCGGAGGGACGCAACAAACAGGTTCGCCAGTTCACGACACCGTCGGCACGCGAATAGATCGAGCTGGTCGGCACCGGCAGGTCCCCGGCAATCGCCTCGCGCAGTTCGGAAGAGTCCTCGACACGCTCGCCGGACAGCGCCTCGTAGAGCCGCGTGGCATTGGTCGCCCGCACGTCTTTGGCAAAGGGGCTGCCGAGCGTGACGACGTAACGAACCATCTCGGGCGCCTGGAGCGCGAGATCGCGGGCATAGACGCCGCCGAGACTCCATCCGACCAGGCTGACCTTGCGCCCACTTGCGGCATGGATTTCGGCAAGGCGCGCGCGCAGCGAATCCCGCATCCGTCCGAGCCCGCCAAAATTGCGGCCCATCCGCCAGGCATGCGCCTCATAGCCGAGCTCACTGAGATAGCGCCGCATCGGCGCCATGGAGAGATCGCTGGCGAGAAAGCCCGGCAGCGCCAGCACCGGATGGCCGTCGCCTTTGGGCGCGCGCATCAGGACCGGCGACAGCAGCAGGCTGGTGTTGAATTCGAATAGACCACGGGCTTCGGCGAGCAGCAAACCGAGGCCCGGCGGACGAAGCCGGCCTGAGGTCTGCGGCCCGTCCGGCCCTGGCGGCATTATTTCTTCTTATCGTTGCTGCGCGTTCCGCCGAGACCGGCCATGGTGACGAACATGTCCTGAAACCGCTCCGCGATCTTGGGATCGAAGGTGAACCAGCTTTGGATCAGCGATTCCGGCGAGACTTTGTCGATGTTGCTCAAGACCTGCTGCTGCAGCTTGTCCATGACGGCGATCTGCATCGGCCCGACATCCGGCAGCCCGAAGAACTGGCGGGCCTCAAGGGGGGTGCAGTCGATTTCAATGTTAACTTTCATGTCCCCTCCAGATGAGATTCGAGCCGTCGGCCGCAGTATCGCCGCGAGTTGCGGTGCGACGCAAGCGACCTGATGCCAGCGCGACGTGTCCCGTCCCGCAATCGGCTCGCATGGTCAACCAAAGTCGAAAGTCGCAGTCCTCCATGCCAGGCAGCACGGTCAGCATTGCTGCACAGCGGTGCGACTTGGCGCGTTCCTTGCTGGAATGGCGCTTGCACGGACCGAGAACTCTGGGCAACATGGATTGATCGGCCGGCCGAACAAATCAAAAATCACCGGCACGGCGGTGTGGAGAGGGTTAAGTATGTCAGTTGGTCGAACTCTGTTTGCGGCGACGCTCGCCGGTATGCTTGCGTTGACGATGTCGCCGGCGTCGAGCCAGACGCTACGCTATGCCAACCAGGGTGACCTGAAGTCGCTCGATCCGTACTCGCTGAACGAGTCCACCACCCACGCCCATCTCGGCCATGTCTATCAGGGCCTGACCGCGCGGGACAAGGACCTGAAGATCATCCCGGCGCTGGCGGAGAGTTGGGAAACTCCGGAGCCGACCCGCTGGCGCTTCCATTTGCGCAAGGGCGTAAAATTCCACAACGGCGACCCCTTCACCGCCGACGACGTGCTGTTCTCCGCCGACCGTGTCCGCAACAAGAACTCCAACATGCAGACCCGCCTCGCACCGAACGTCAAGGTCGTCAAGGTCGACGACTATACCGTCGACTTCGTCCTGCCCTCGCCCAATCCGATCCTGCATTCGTCGTGGGACGTCTGGTACATCATGGACAAGAAATGGGCGGAGGAGAACAAGGCCGTCGAGCCGACGCCGGTGTCCGCGACATCACCGAGCTACGCCTCACTGCACGAGAACGGTACCGGTTCCTTCATCATCGAGAGCCATCAACCCGGCGTGAAGACCGTGTTCAAGGCCAATCCCAATTACTGGGGCAAGATGGAAGGCAACCTGAAGGAAATCATCTTCACCCCGATCGCGTCCGACGCCACCCGCGTGGCCGCGCTGCTCTCGGGCGAGGTCGATGTGATCGAGCCGGTGCCGATCCAGGACATCTCACGCGTCGATTCGAGCCCGAATGCGCAGGTGCTGAAGGCGCCCGAGCTGCGCACCATCTTCATCGGCTTCGACACGGTTCGCGACGAGCTGCTCTACTCCAACATCAAGGGCAAGAACCCGTTCAAGGACGTCAAGGTCCGGGAGGCCTTCTACAAGGCGATCGATATCGAACTGATCAAGACGCGCGTGATGCGGGGACTGTCGACACCGTCGGCACTGATGATCGCCCCCGAACTGTTCGCACTGTCCAAGGAGTTTACACGGCCCAAATTCGATCCGGACGGAGCCAAGAAGCTCCTGACCGAAGCCGGCTATCCCGACGGCTTCGAGGTCACCATGGATTGTCCGAACGATCGCTACGTCAATGACGCCGCGATCTGCCAGGCTGTGGTCGGCATGCTTGCCCGCATCGGCGTCAAGATCAATCTGCTGGCACAGCCGAAGGCGCAATACTTCGCCAAGGTGCTGAAGCAGGGTGGCTACCAGACCTCCTTCTTCATGCTCGGCTGGACGCCGAGCACGATGGATTCGCACAATGTGATGAATGACATCATGGGCTGCCGCGACGATGCGAAATCCTCCCGTGGCGAAGCCAACCTCGGGGGCTATTGCAACAAGGACTTCGACGCTCTCACCGATAAGGTGCTGGTCGAAACCGACACCAACAAGCGCAATCAGATGATCAAGCAGGCCTACGAGATCAGCATGAAAGACTGGGCCTACATCCCGTTGCACCAGCAGGCGCTGGCCTGGGGCGTGTCGAAGAAGGTGAACCTGCCGCAGCGCGCCGACAATCTGGTCATGTTCCACTGGGCAACCAAGAAGGAATAGCCTCTGTTCAACACGAGGTCCCGGCAGCGTCAGGCTTCCGGGACCTTTCCTTTTCCGGCTGACAACGACGTCGACCAGACGCACACCCAAGGATAGTGGAAGGCATGCTCGCTTTCACTCTTCGCCGCGCCCTTCAGGCCATCGGCGTCATGTTTGCCGTCGGCATCATCGCGTTCTCGATGTTCCGCTTCGCAGGCGATCCCGTCAACCAGATCGTCTCGATCGACACGCCGGCGGCCGAACGCGAGGCCGTGCGCAAGTCGCTCGGCCTCGACGATCCCGTCCCGGTGCAGTTCGTGCGCTATTTCGGCAATGCCGCGCAATTCAAGTTTGGCGTGTCCTATCAGTTCCGCCAACCGGTCTCGGCGCTGTTGATGGAGCGGATGCCCGCGACGCTCGAACTCGCGATCTGCGCGACCGTGTTTGCAATGGTGCTCGGCATCCTGATGGGCGTCTATTCGGCGCTCAGGCGCGACACCCTGCTCGCCAAATTATTCCAGGCGGTCTCGCTGATCGGCATCTCGCTGCCGACTTTCCTGATCGGCATCCTCCTGATCTATTTGTTCGCGGTGACTTTGGGCTGGCTGCCTTCGTTCGGCCGCGGCGAGGTGGTCAAGCTCGGCTGGTGGACGACAGGCCTTCTTACGCTATCGGGGCTGAAGGCCTTGATCATGCCCTCGATCACGCTCGGCCTGTTCCAGATGACCCTGATCATGCGGCTGGTGCGCGCGGAGATGCTGGAAGTGCTTCGGACCGACTATATTCGCTTCGCCCGCGCCCGCGGGCTGACGACCCGTGCCATCCATTTCGGCCACGCGCTGAAGAACACGCTCATTCCCGTGATCACGATGGCCGGATTGCAATTTGGCTCGGTTATTGCATTTTCGATCATCACCGAAACCGTGTTCCAATGGCCGGGCATGGGGATTCTGTTCGTGCAAGCCGTGCAAAACGTCGATATCCCCATCATGGCCGCCTATCTGCTGATGGTCTCGCTGATCTTCGTGACCATCAATCTGGTGGTCGACATCCTCTACACCGTGGTCGATCCGCGCCTGCGCTCGACCATCGGCCGCGCCGCATAAGGCAGCCTCTATGTCCGACGCAGTCGCCTCCAATTCCGACAAGCCGAGCATGTTGCCGAAGCATGCCGCTCGCAGCTGGTTCAGCCGCGCGCTCGACAGCGACATCTTCTATTCGTTTCTCCGTTCCAAGCTGACAATGGTGGCAGCGGCGATCACCGTGCTGTTCTTCCTGCTCGCGATCTTTGCATCCTGGCTCGCGGTACAGAACCCGTTCGATCCGGCGCAGCTCCAGTTGCTGAACTCGCGGATCTCGCCGATCTGGACCGCCGACGGCCAGAGCCCGTTCCTGCTCGGCACCGACGAGCAGGGCCGCGACGTGTTCTCCGCCATCCTCTATGGCTTGCGCATCTCGCTCGCCGTCGGCGTGGCCGGCGTGATCTTCGCCGGCGCGCTCGGCATCGCGCTCGGCCTGATCGCCGGCTATTTCGGGGGCACGGTCGACGGCGTGATCATGCGGATCGCCGACGTGCAACTCACCTTCCCCGCCATCCTGATCGCGCTGCTGGTCAATGGTATCGCGAAGTCGATCCTCGGCAACCGGCTGGACGCCAACAGCATGCTGGTGGTGCTGGTGATCTCGATCGGCCTGAGTTTCTGGGTGGGCTATGCCCGGACGGTGCGCGGTTCCGTGATGGTCGAGAAGAACAAGGACTACGTGGCGGCCGCGCAGCTGATCGGCTTGCCCGCACCAAAGATCATGCTGCGGCATGTGCTGCCGAACACGATGGGCCCGATCCTGGTCATCGCCACCATCAACCTCGCGCTCGCCATCATCACCGAGGCCACACTGTCCTTCCTCGGCGTCGGCCTGCCCGACACGATGCCGTCTCTCGGCACGCTGATCCGGATCGGCAACAACTATCTGTTCGCCGGCGAATGGTGGATCGTCGCCTTCCCGGGCATCGCGTTGGCCGGCCTGATCCTGTCCATCAACCTGCTCGGCGACTGGCTGCGCGACGCGCTGAATCCAAAGCTCCGATGAGTACGCCTGACCCATGACCGAACCCATCCTTTCCGTGCGGAATCTCCAGGTGGAATTCGCCTCACGCCGCGGCACGCTGCGGGCCATCGACGGTATCTCGTTCGACATCGCCAAGGGCGAGGTGCTGGGCGTGGTCGGCGAATCCGGCGCCGGCAAATCCGTCACCGGGCTTGCGGTGATCGGCCTGATCGATCCGCCCGGACGCATCGCCGGCGGCGAGATTCGCCTTGCGGGCCTCCGGATAGACAATCTGCCGCCGGAGGAGATGCGCCGTATCCGCGGAAAACGGATCGGCATGATCTTCCAGGATCCCCTCACCTCGCTCAATCCGCTCTACCGCGTCGGCGACCAGATCATCGAGACGATCAGAACCCATCTGAACCTATCCGAAACGGCCGCCCGCCGCCGTGCCATCGACCTGCTCGCCGAGGTCGGAATTCCCGCACCGGAAAAGCGCATCGACGGCTATCCCCACGAATTCTCCGGCGGCATGCGCCAGCGGGTGGTGATTGCGCTCGCGATCTGCGCCGAGCCCGAGCTGATCATCGCGGACGAGCCGACCACTGCACTCGACGTCTCCGTGCAGGCGCAGATCATCTCCCTGATCAAGCGTCTTGGCCGCGACCATGGCACCGCCGTGATGCTGGTGACCCACGACATGGGCGTGATCGCCGAGACCTCCGACCGCGTCGCGGTGATGTATGCCGGCCGCGTCGCCGAGATCGGTCCGGTGCAGGACGTCGTCAGGAATCCGTTGCATCCTTACGCCAAGGGCCTGATGGGCGCGATCCCGACGCTTGCGGGGGACGACAAGCGCCTGGTGCAGATTCCCGGCTCCATGCCGCGCCTGTCGGCGATCCCGCGCGGCTGCTCGTTCAATCCGCGCTGCGCATTCGCGTTCGATCGCTGCCGGGTCGAGCGGCCGGAGCCGCTGCCACGCGGCGCGCAATCCGTCGCCTGCCACCTCTATGACAATGTGCCGGCGGAGAGCGCGGCATGAGCCTTCCCTTCGTTCAGGCAACAAATCTGCGTCGCGTCTTCGACGTCTCGAAACCCTGGCTCAACCGTGTGCTCGAGGGCGGACATCTCGAATATCTGAAGGCCGTCGACGGTGTCACTTTCGACATCAGGAAGGGCGAGACTTTTGCGCTGGTCGGAGAATCCGGCTCGGGCAAGACCACGGTGGCGCGGATGGTCGTCGGCCTGCTGCCGCCGAGCTCCGGCAACGTCTTGATCGACGGCGTCTCGATGACCGATCCGCGGCAGGCGCCGGCACGCCGAAAGCTGCGCCGCCGCATCCAGATGATCTTCCAGGACCCCTATGCGAGCCTCAACCCGCGCTTCCGGGTCGATGCCATCATCTCCGAGCCGATCCGCGCCTTCGACCTGATCCAGGGCGAGCGCGACATCCAGGCCCGCGTCGGCGAGTTGCTCAGCCTCGTCGGCCTGCATCCCGACGACCGGCTGAAGTTTCCGCATGAATTCTCCGGCGGCCAGCGCCAGCGCATTGCGATTGCCCGGGCGCTCGCCTCCAACGCAGAATTCATCGTCTGCGACGAGCCGACCTCGGCGCTCGACGTCTCCGTGCAGGCGCAGATCCTGAACCTGATGCGCGACCTCCAGGACAAGTTCGGCCTGACCTACATGTTCATCAGCCACAACCTCGCCGTGGTCCGCCACATGGCGAGCCGCGTCGGCGTGATGTATCTCGGCCGCATCGTCGAGATCGCGGAGGGACGCGAGCTGTTTGCCCGTCCTCGCATGCCCTACACCAGGATGCTGCTGGGCGCCGTGCCTGATCTTGCCATGAGCGGCCGCCAGCGCATTCCGGTCAAAGGGGAGATCCCGAATCCGATCAATCCGCCGCCCGGCTGCGCTTTCAATCCGCGGTGCCCGCTGGCGTTCGATCTCTGCCGCAAGGAGGCCCCGGAACTGATCGACGGCGTCGCGTGTCACGCGGTCAACACCGCGCCGGTACCGGCGTGACGCGCGCGTGCCATGCTATCAGCGCATTGGCGGCCCGGCATCGCCTGTGATCAATTGCGCGCGTCGCAACTGAGGTAATCCATGGCCAGCAACGTCAATCCCGATCCCTTCACGACGCGCCCCGAGATCGAGGGTACATTCGGCGTCGTCGCCACCACGCACTGGATCGCGACCGCAGTCGGCATGGCCATGCTGGAAAAGGGCGGCAACGCCTTCGACGCTGGTGTCGCGGCCGCCTTCACGCTCCAGGTGGTCGAGCCGCATTTAAACGGCCCGGGCGGAGACGTGCCCATCATCGTGCATGACGTCAAGCGTGGGCGTACCGAGGTGATCTGCGGCCAAGGGCCGGCGCCGGCGCGCGCCACCATCGCGCATTACAAGAGCGAAGGCCTCGACATGGTGCCCGGCACCGGCCTGCTCGCGGCCTGCGTTCCTGGCACGTTCGAGTCCTGGATGATGCTGCTCCGCGATTACGGCACGATGCGGCTGCGCAACGTGCTGGAGCCCGCGATCTCCTATGCCCGCGACGGCCATCCGCTGGTCGAGCGCGCCTGCGCCACGATCCAGACCGTCGAGCAATTGTTCCGCAAGCATTGGCCGACTTCTGCCGCGGTCTACCTCCCCAACGGCGAAGTGCCGAAGCCCGGCACGCTCTTCACCAACAAGACGCTGGCCGCGACCTACGCACGAATCCTGAGCGAGGCCGAGAGCGGCGACGGCGGCCGCGACGCCGAGATCGAGCGCGCACGCAAGGCCTGGTCACAAGGCTTCGTCGCGGAAGCCATCGACAAATTCTGCCGCACCCAGGAAGTCATGGACGTCAGCGGCTCGCCGCATCGCGGCGTGCTCTCAGCCGACGACATGGCGCGCTGGCAGCCGACCGTCGAAGCCCCCCTCACCTACGACTATGGCCGCTACACCGTCTGCAAGGCCGGCGTCTGGAGCCAAGGGCCGGTGACGCTGCAACAGCTCGCGCTGCTGAAGGGCTTTGCGCTCGACGGGCTCGATCCAACCGGACCGGAGTTCATCCATCTCCAGATCGAATGCGCAAAGCTCGCCTTCGCCGACCGCGAAAAATTCTACGGTGATCCCAAGTTCAGCGAGATCCCGATCGCGACGCTGCTGTCGGACGCTTACAACGACGAACGTCGTAAGTTGGTGACCGAGAAAGCTTCACTCGATCTCCGGCCCGGCGCCGTCGAGGGCTTTGGTGGCGTGGTCAAGCTGCGCCGCGCTGAAGGCCAGCGCGAGGCTGTCGGCGCGCTCGGCGCCGGCGAACCAACGGTAGGGCGCTTCGGCGAGGTGCGCGGCGACACCGTGCATTTCGACATCATCGACAAGGCCGGCAACATGGTGTCCTCGACGCCGTCGGGCGGCTGGCTGCAATCCTCGCCTGTCATTCCCGAGCTGGGCTTCTGCCTCGGCAGCCGCGCACAAATGTTCGATTTGGAGGAGAACCAACCGAGTTCGCTGGCGCCGGGCAAGCGCCCGCGCACGACGCTGTCGCCGACCATGGCGCTGCGCGACGGCGAGCCGTATCTGGCCTGGGGCTCGCCCGGCGGCGACCAGCAGGACCAATGGATCACGCAGTTCTTCCTGCGCCACGTCCATTGCAATCTCAATCTCCAGGAGTCGATCGACGCACCGGCCTGGCACTCCGAGCATTTTCCGATCTCGTTCTGGCCGCGCACCGCGCGTCCCGGCGTGCTCGTGGTCGAGAACCGCGTGCCCAAAGCGACGATCGAGAACCTTCGCGAGCGCGGACATATCGTGGAGATCGGCCCCGACTGGTCCGAGGGCCGCCTCACCGCCGCCTCGCGCGTCGGGGTGCGCCGCCGCGCCGCCGCCAATCCGCGCGGAATGCAAGGCTACGCCGCAGGGCGCTGAGGGCAGCACATGACCTGGTCGATCATCGCGCGAGACCCTGTCACCGGCCAGTTCGGCATCGCCGTTGCGACCCGCTTCTTCGCCGTCGGCGCGCGCGTGCCGTATGTCGCGGCGGGCCTCGGCGCGATCGCGACACAGGCCTTCGTCAATCCCTATTATGGGATCGACGGCGTCAAGCTGCTGCGTGAAGGCCTGAACGCGCACGACGTTCTCGCTGCCCTGCTCGCGACCGACGATGGCCGTGAGAGCCGGCAGATCCACATCATGGACGCAAATGGCGCGATTGCCGCGCATATGGGCCGCGACTGCGTCGACTGGTGCGGGCACATCTCAGGCAGCGGCTTTTCGATCGCCGGCAACATGCTTGCCGGCGCCGACGTGCTCGACGAGACCGCGAAGACCTATATTGCCAATGACAGCCTGCCCTTCCCGCGCCGGCTGCTCGCCGCCATGCGCGCGGGCGAGGCCGCCGGTGGCGACAAGCGCGGCAAGCAGTCGGCGGCGCTCCTGATCCACGGCGAGGAGGAATGGCCGGCACTGGACGTGCGCGCCGACGATCATCCCGATCCGCTCGGCGAGCTCGAGCGGCTCGAACGGGTCAGCCACGAACTCTGGGTTCACTTCCGCAGCTCTATGCCAACTCGGCAGAATCCTGCCGGCAACACCGATCGCAGCGTCATTGACGCCAGCATCGCCGCGGCAAGTGCAAAACGATCATGAGCGCAAGCCCTCTCATCGAGATCAAAGACCTGCGCATCCGCTTCCACGGCGACGACGGCCGCATTACCTATGCGGTCGACAGCGTCGATCTCAGCGTCGCCAATGGCGCAACGCTCGGCCTTGTCGGCGAGTCCGGCTGCGGCAAGAGCGTGACGTCGCTGGCGATCATGGGATTGCTGCCGAAACAAAGTGCGGAGATATCGGGCGCGATCCGCTTCGACGGTTTTGACCTTCTGAAGACCTCGGACCAGACCCTGCGCGACCTCCGCGGCAACCGGCTGGCGATGATCTTCCAGGAGCCGATGACGTCGCTCAATCCGAGCCTCACCATTGGCGACCAGATCACCGAGACCATTCTGCGCCATCGCGGCGGCTCCCGGCGCAGCGCGCGCGAGCGGGCCATCGAGCTGCTGCGCCGCGTCCACATCCCCTCGCCCGAGCGGCGCATCGACGAATATCCGCACAAGCTCTCAGGCGGCATGCGCCAGCGCGTGATGATCGCGATGGCGCTTGCCTGCGATCCACGGCTTCTGATCGCCGACGAGCCGACCACCGCGCTCGACGTCACCTTGCAGGCGCAGATTTTGGAGCTGATGCGCGAATTGAAAGCGGCGAGCGGCGCCGCCATCATCCTGATCACCCATGATCTCGGCGTCGTCGCCGAGGTCTGCGACGAAGTCGCGGTGATGTATGCCGGCGAGATCGTCGAGCGCGCGCCGGTGGACGAATTGTTCTCCACGCCGCAGCACCCTTACACCGTCGGCCTGCTCGGCTCGATCCCGCGGCTGGACCACCGCGCGGAGCAGCTGGCCACGATTGAGGGCATGGTGCCGAACATGATGCGGCCCCCGGCGGGCTGCCGCTTCGCCGCACGCTGCCCGTTCATGCTGGACGCCTGCACCAAGGCGCCGCCGCCGCTCGTCGAGATCAGCCCCGGCCACCTCTCGCGCTGCATCCGCGCGCCGCTCGAACGTCTGGTGTCGTGATGGCGCTGCTCGAGGTCAAAGGCCTGGTCAAGCATTTCGTCGCCCAGCGCTCGCTGTTCGGCCGGGCGCTGGCGCATGTCAAAGCGGTCGATGGCGTCAGCTTCTCTCTCGAAGCCGGCAAGACGCTGGCCCTGGTCGGCGAATCCGGCTGCGGCAAATCCACCGTCAGCCGCCTGGTGCTGCGGCTGATCGAGCCCGATGCGGGCACGGTGCGTTTCGACGGCCGCGACCTGCTCTCGCTCGATGCCGCCGCGCTGCGAAAATTCCGCCGCGAGGCGCAAATCATCTTCCAGGACCCCTACGCCTCACTCAATCCGCGCATGACGGTCGGCCAGATCCTGACCGAGCCGCTGGCACTGCACGATCTCGTGCCGCCGTCGCAACGGCGAGAACGTGTCGCGGAAATATTGCGGTTAGTCGGGATGGAGCCGCGGCTGGAACGGCGTTATCCGCACGAATTCTCCGGCGGCCAGCGCCAGCGCATCGCGATCGCCCGTGCGCTCGCGGTCGAGCCGAAGCTGATCATTTGCGACGAGCCGGTCTCGGCACTCGACGTCTCGATCCGCTCGCAGATACTCAATCTCCTGCGCGAGCTCCAGGACCGGCTCGGGCTTGCGTACATTTTCGTCTCGCATGACCTCGCGGTGGTCAAGCACATCGCCGACCACGTGGCGGTGATGAATCTCGGCCAGATTGTCGAAACCGCGGAGGCGGACGCACTGTTCGCCGCGCCGCGCCATCCCTATAGCCGGGCGCTGCTGTCCGCGATTCCCGTGCCTAAACCGCGGGCAAAGCGCAGCCGGATTGTGCTCCAGGGAGAGATCCCCAGCGCGCTCACTCCGCCGCCGGGATGCCGCTTTCACACGCGCTGCCCCTATGTCGCCGAGCGCTGCCGCAGCGAAATGCCTCAGCTGCTGCCGGATGGCATCGGACATGCAACGGCCTGCCACCGAACGTCGGAACTGCCGTCCTCCGAGGCGATCGTCCCAGTGGACGGCGGCTTCTCGCCGGTTCTTGAAAAATTGGTCGCCGCCTTCAGCGGCGGCCCGGAAGCAGTACGCGGCAGCGGGGTTAGTTCATTGGGAACGGACCCGGCATAGCCGCAAAACAGAGGTTGAAAGCGATGAGTCCTATGCGTTTGGCAATCCTGGCGTCGGCATTGCTGACGTCGCTCGCGGGCGGCGCCCAAGCCCAGACCACCCTTCGCATCGGCATCGCCGAAGATCCCGACATCCTCGACCCCAGCATCGGCCGCACCTATGTCGGTCGCATCGTGTTCTCCGCTTTCTGCGACAAGCTGTTCGACATCGACGAGAAGCTCAACATCGTGCCGCAGCTCGCGCTGTCGCACGAAACTTCGGCTGACGGCAAGGAGATGACGATCAAGCTCCGGCCCAACGTCAAATTCCATGACGGCGAGCCACTGGATGCAGAAGCCGCAAAATTCTCGATCGAGCGTCACATGACGCTGCCGACCTCGTTCCGGAAGTCGGAGCTTGCCAGCGTCGACCATGTCGAGGTGGTCGATCCCCTGACCATCAAGCTGGTGCTCAAGACTCCCTACTCGCCACTGATCGCCCAGCTGACCGACCGCTCCGGCATGATGGTCTCGCCCAAGGCGGCGAAGGAGGCCGGTGACAAGTTCGGCCTACATCCGGTCTGCGCCGGTCCGTACAAGCTCGTCGAGCGCGTGCAGCAGGACCGCATGGTCTTCGAGAAATTCGCCGACTACTGGAACAAGGACAACATCCACATCGACCGTGTCGTGTTCCTGCCGATCGTCGATGCGACGGTGCGGCTCGCCAATCTGAAGTCCGGCGGGCTCGATTTGATCGAGCGCGTGCTCGCCACCGACATCAAGGACGTACGCGCTGACTCCCGGCTTGTGTTGTCAACCGCGCCTGAGCTCGGCTATCTCGGCCTGACCGTCAATATCGGCAACGACAAGGCCAAGGGGCCGCTGAGCCAATCGGCGAAAGTCCGCCAAGCGCTCGACCTTTCCATCGATCGCGAAGCCCTCAACCAGGTCGTTTTCAACGGCGAATTCACGCCCGGCAATCAATGGGTCAGCCCGACGCATCCCTATTACCAGAAGGCGTTCCCGGTTCGGGCGCGCGACGTCGCGAAGGCGAAGGCGCTGTTGAAGGAAGCGGGCGTCACCTCGCCGGTAACCGTCGACTACATGATCCCCAAGGGCGCGGAGAACGAAGCCGTGGCTCAGGTCATCCAGTCGATGGCCGCGGAAGCCGGCTTCGACATCAAGATCCGTGCGGTCGAATTTGCAACGACCTTCAAGCAGGCCCAAGCCGGCGAATTCCAGGTCTTCCAGATCAACTGGAGTGGCCGCATCGATCCCGACGGCAACTCCTACATCTTCATGCGCAGCAAGGCACCGCAGAACGATGGCGGATACGCCAACCCGGAAGCCGACAAGCTGATGGAAGACGGTCGGCTGACAGCCAACGTCGATGAGCGCAAGGCGATTTACGAAAAGCTGGCCAAGATCCTGCTCACCGACCTGCCGATCATCTACATCTATCACCGCACGCTCCTGATTGCGCATACGACCAAGCTCCAAGGCTACAGGCAGATGCCCGACGGGCTGGTTCGTGTGGTCGGACTGAAGTTCAAGTGAGCATGGTATTGCCTGAGACGCGGCCAGAACGATGCTGAACTTCCTCGCCCGCCGCATTGTGCAGATCGTGCCGACACTGTTCTTCGTGTCGGTGCTGATCTTCTCGCTGCAGCAATTGCTGCCGGGCGATCCGGCGCTTGTGATGGCCGGCGAGGAGCGCGATCCCGCCGTGATCGAGCAGATCCGCCAGCAATACCGGCTCGATCAGCCGATCCCCGTGCAGTACGTCTATTGGCTCAAGGGCGTCCTGACCGGCAATTTCGGGGAATCGCTGCGCAACAAGATGCCGGTGCGCGAGCTGATCGCGCAGAAGCTGCCGGTGACGCTCCAGCTCGGCTCGATGGCAATGTTGATCGCGCTCCTGATTGGCATTCCCGCCGGTATCGTCTCGGCGGTGAAGAAGGGCACGGTGTGGGACTACAGCGCCAATTTGTTCGCGCTATGGGGCATCTCGACCCCGAATTTCTGGCTCGGCATCATGCTGATCTTCCTGTTCTCGATCGAGCTCGGCTGGCTGCCGGCCTCCGGCTACGTGCCGCTGACTGAGAACTGGCGCGCGAGCCTGGCTGCCACCATCATGCCGGCCTTCGTGCTCGGCAATGCGATTTCCGCGGTTCTGATGCGGCACACCCGCAGCGCGATGCTTCAGGTGCTGGAGAGCGATTATGTTCGCACCGCGCGCGCGAAGGGCCTCTCCGAGCGCTCGGTGATCCTCAAACACGCCATGCGCAACGCGCTGACGCCGATCATCACGCTTGGCGCACTCGAGCTCGGCACGCTGTTGTCGGGCGCGGTGCTCACCGAACAGATCTTCTCCATTCCGGGCTTCGGCAAGCTGATCGTCGACGCCGTGTTCAACCGCGACTACGCGGTCGTGCAGGGCGTGGTGCTGGTGACGGCGACGGTCTACATCACGCTGAACCTTGTTGCCGACGTCGCCTATATTCTCGTCAATCCGCGGCTGCGGGGCTAGGCGATGACCGAGGCCGCGCTGCCATCCAGTCCCGCCACGCAAGGCTACGAGCTCGACAGCCCGGCGCGACGCGCGCGCCGGCGGCTGTTCAAGCGCAAGGCCGCGGTGTTCGGGCTTGTCGTGATCACGATGTTCATCGCTCTTGCAGTCCTTGCTCCGCTCGTCGTGCCCTACGATCCCATCGCGACGAGCTGGAGCCTGGTGCGCAAGTCCCCCACGGCGGCGCACTGGTTCGGTACCGACGAGCTCGGCCGCGACATCCTCAGCCGCGTCGTTTACGGTGCACGAGCCTCGCTGCTCGCAGGTCTCATCTCGGTTGCGATCGCGCTCGGCGTCGGCGTGCCGCTCGGCCTGCTCGCCGGCTATCGCGGCGGCTTTGTCGATGCGCTGATCAGCCGGATCACCGACGCCATGCTGGCCTGTCCGTTTTTGATCCTGGCGATCGCGCTGGCGGCGTTCCTCGGTCCCAGCCTCGGCAACGCCATGATCGCGATCGGCATCTCGGCAACGCCGATCTTCGTTCGGCTAACACGTGGGCAGGTGCTGAGCGTCAGGGCCGAAGACTATGTCGAAGCGGCGCGGGCGCTCGGCAATCCGCCGTGGCGGATCGCGTTCTCGCATATCCTGCCGAACATCCTGCCCGCGCTGCTGGTGCAGGCCACACTGTCGATCGCAGCTGCCATCATCGCCGAAGCGGCGCTGTCCTTCCTTGGCCTCGGCCAGCAGCCGCCGGCGCCGTCATGGGGCAGCATGCTCAATGCGGCACAACGCTTCCTGACCCAGGCGCCGTGGATGGCGATCTGGCCGGGATTTGCGATCTTCCTCGTGGTGCTGTCCCTGAACCTGCTCGGCGACGGCCTGCGTGACGCGCTCGACCCGCGCCAGCGTTAGCTGTTCCTCATGGTGAGAGCGCGCTCTTCGCGCGCGTCTCGAACCATGAAGGCCGGACTGTCACCCGTGGCCATCCTTCGAGACGCCCGCCCTTGGCGGCCCCTCAGGATGAGGACCTCAAATGACGGTCTCTCGCATCACGCGGCGGCAATCCATCTCGTATTCGAGATCGACCACAGGCGGGCGGGCAAAATGCCAAGTCAGGCCTGAGCGCAGCGCGCCGCGACGGACCAGTTCGTCGACCAGCGCGTGGTGAAAATCATGCACGGAATAAGCCTGCACGCCAGTCGTGTCCTTCCAGCCGAAGCCGAAGGCCGTCATGCGGCTCTCCATCTGCGACGTAGTCGTAAAGCGCACCTTCTCGCGCAGCCCTTCCGGACTGAGGTCGCGGTAACGCACCGTGCGCTCGACATAGGTCCCGCTGCCCTCGCGCGCCTCGGCGCCACCGGCAATCACGAAGCTTGGTGCCTGCGACGTTGTCGGACGCGTGAAGGAGAAGGCATAGAACGATGGCTCGGATGGCGGATCGATCTCGGGACAGACATTGCTGCGCGCCACCGGATTGGCGGTGCCATCGAAGATGCCCCATTCGGACAGCGTCTTCACATAATGCAGGTTGAACGCGCGAAAGCCGTCTTCGCTGAACGCCGCTGGTGAGCGCAGCTCGCAGGCACAGAACGCGGTCAGCGGCCGCCCCGCCTCCTGGATGAACTTCGCCGCCAACGCAAACCCTTCCGCAAGCGGCACCAAGCGACCGAAACGGACGCGCTCGATCTCATAACCGTCATCCGCCGCCGCACCGGCCGAATACTGGAACACAGAGGGAATGAAACGGTAATTGCCAGCAGAGAATTCGCGCGTCATGTCGGACTCCTATTCCAGTTGCATGCGAATGCCCTTGGCGCCGTTGAGGAGGCGCTTCAGGTGAAAGCCGGCCAAGGAATCGTCGGCGTGCATCCCGACCAGCGCGGCAAACGCCGGCATGGCGGCGACGTCGCCGGCCGCCATCTTGGCAAACGCCTCGGAATATTGCGCCGTCGTTGGCGCTTCGAATTTTTCCAGCGGCAACGGTTCGAACGCACGCAGCGGTTCGCTGCGTCCGCGCAGCATCAGATCACCCACGGGACGGCCTTGAAAATGCTCCGCCGCCTTGGCGACGCTGGCACTGACGCAAATGCGTGTTCCCAGATGTTTGTTGGCGGCCTCCAGCCGCGCCGCGATGTTGATGGTGTCGCCGTAGGCGGTGTAGTCGAAGAAGCGGTTGCCTCCGAAATTGCCGACCAACGCTGGCCCGGCATGGACCCCGATGCGGGTGGCCCCGAAACTGACGCCCCTCGCCTTCCACCGCGCGCAAAAATCCTGCGCCCAGGCGTCGAGATCGTGCGCGCAGGCCACCGCGCGTGTCGCATAGTCCGGCTGGTCGCCGGGTGCGTTGAAGAGCACCTGGATCGCATCGCCGATGATCTTGGCGACCGTCCCCTCATGCGCAAAAACGATCTCGGTCATGCCGCCCACATATTCGTTGAGGAGTTCGCCCAGCGTCTCGGGCGCTGCGCTCTCGACCAGCGACGTGAAGCCGGTGATATCAGTGAAGATGGTGGCGACATCGCGCCATTGCACCTCCATGTCGTCCCCCTCGACATTCGCCGCCAGACGCCTGGCGATCTCCGGCGAGAAGAAACGCGACAGCGAAGCGTGGGCGCGTTCGGCTTCCATCTGCCGCCGCCGCACCTCGCGCAGCATGTCGATATGGCGAATGGTCTTCTGGATCGTGGCTTCCAGATCGGCGAAATCAATGGGCTTGGTGAGGAAGTCGAACGCACCGCGATTCATGGCAGTGCGGATGTTGCTCATGTCGCCATAGGCCGAGACGATGATGGTCGACTTCTTCTCCTCCGCCTCCTGGAGCTTCGCCAGCAGCGACAGCCCATCCATGCGCGGCATGTTGATGTCGGAGACCACCATGTCGACATGCGGGTTCTGCTCGAGGGACTCGAGCGCCTCGACGCCGTCGCGCGCGAACATGATAGCGACGAGCCCGTCGCGGATCTGCCTGCGGAACTTTTGCAGGATCAGCGCCTCGAGGTCCGGCTCGTCATCAACGAAGAGGATGGTCGAGGTCATGCGGCTTGCTCGAGCCTGGCGTCGATCTCCTGCCGCAGCAGTGCAAAATCGATCGGCTTGGTGAGGAGCCCGACGGCGCCGCGCTCGATCGCCTTCCGGCGCGTCTCGGCGTCGCCATAGGCCGTGATCATAATGACGGGAACGTCCGGATGCGCGGCGCGCACCTTCGGCAGCATGTCGAGCCCGCTCATGCCGGGCATGTTGATATCTGACAGGATCAGGATCAGCGAGGGGTCGCGAACCTCGGCAGCGCGCTTGAGCGCATCAGGCGCAGAGGACGCAAATTCCATCTGGAAGCGTCCCGCGCGCAGCTCCCGCCGGAACTGCTGCCGGAAAAGCGCCTCGACGTCGGGCTCGTCATCGACGACCAGGATGTAAACGTTCAAGTCTTGTCTCCAGTAGTGTCGCCTGCCGCCATCGTGCGCGGCAGGGTGATGATGAATTCCGTGAATACACCGGGCTCGGTGTTCACGTCGATCGCGCCGCTATGCTGTTTCACGACGATGTCATGGCTCATGGACAGGCCGAGCCCGGTGCCCTCGCCGGCCGGCTTGGTCGTGAAGAAAGGATTGAACATCTTCTCCTTCACCTCGGGCGGAATCCCGGTGCCGTTGTCGCGGATCCGGATTTCGACCCTGCTGCCGAGATCTCTGGTCGTTGCGCGCAAGATCGGCTCGAAACCTTCCCCGGCGCTCTCCTTGCGCTTGGTCGCGGCGTAGAAGCCGTTCGAGATCAGGTTCAGGAAGACACGCGCGATCTCCTGCGGATAGATGTCGAGCATGCCGGCGGCCGGATCCAAATCGCGATCGAGCGTGACGTTGAAGCCGGGCCTTTCGGCGCGCGCGCCGTGATAAGCCAAGTTGAGGCTCTCCTCGACGACCGCATTGATGTCGGAAGCGCGGTGCTCGCCGGAGCCTTCGCGGGAATGCAGCAGCATGTTCTTGACGATGGAATCGGCGCGTTTGCCGTGCTGCACGACCTTCTCGAGATTGCCCTTGAGCATGCCGGTCAATTCGCCGACCTCTTCTCTCGTTTTGCCGGTAAGATCGGCCGATTGCAGGAGCCCGTTCAACTCGTCGATCAGTTCCGTCGATACCGAGGAGAAATTGTTGACGAAGTTGAGCGGGTTCTTGATTTCGTGCGCGATCCCGGCGGTGAGCTGGCCGAGCGACGCCAGCTTCTCGGTCTGGATCAGGCGGCCCTGGGCGGTGCGCAATTCGTCGAGCGACTGCGAGAGCTCTCTGGTGCGCTCCTGGACTTCATCAAACAGCCGGACATTCTCGATCGCGATCAGGGCCTGGTCGGCAAATGTCGTCGCAAGCTCGATCTGCAACGCGCTGAACGGCCGCACCATGTGGCGCGTCAACACGAATACGCCAATCGGCACACCGTCGCGCAATAGCGGCACGCCAAGCATGGTCCGCACGTTGGAAGGCCTTCGAGCCGCAGAGGACGCAAATTCCGGATCCGCCTGCACGTCGGGGACGTGGATCGTCTTGGCTTCCAGCAGGGTACGTCCGACCACGCTTCCTCTCTCAGGCACAGTCGTGAATGTCGCGAGGTGGTTCTTCTGCACGTCGCCTAGTCCATGGCTTGCCGCCAGGCGATAGCCGTCGTCCATCGGACGAAAAATCGTCCCCTCGTCTGCGTCGCATAAGCGAGCCGCCGATTCGACGAGGGTGTCCAGTACGGTTTGCAGGTCAAACGCCGAACGGCTAATGACTTTCAACACCTCTGCTGTTGCGGTCTGCTGTTGAAGGGATTCGCTCAATTCCGCGGTGCGCTGCTCGACCTTGTTCTCCAGGTCAGCATAGGATTCCTGCAAGCGCGCGCCCATATCGTTGAACTGGTCGGCGAGCCCTTCGAGCTCGTCGCCAGTCCTGATCGAGATGCGCTGGGAGAAGTCGCCGCCACCGATCCGTTCGGCGCCGCTGCGCAACGCCTGGATCGGACCGACCATGCGGCGCGCCAGAAAAACCCCCGCAAGCACCGCAAAGATCGACGCGGCAAGCAGCACGATCGCGAGCCGCTGCAGCGACGCGTAGAGCGAGGCGTAGGCTTCCTCGACCGGCAATTCCACGAACATGGTCCAGCCGAGCGGTGGGATAGGGGCGGACGCCGTCAGAACCTTCTGTCCCTGGATATTGGTCGCCTCCTGCAGCGCGTCCGGCATGGTGCCGCCGCCCGTCTGCGCGGCCCTCACCTGCGCGAGCCTGGACATGTCGGTGTTGCGCAAGACGAGGCTAATGTCGGGATGCGCAATCAAGCGGCCCTCCGGGCCGACCACGTAGGCGTGTCCGTGCTCGCCGACCTTGATCTGGGAGACGACGTCCCAGATCAACTTCAGATTGACCTCCGCGATGCTGACACCGGCATCCTTGCGCGCGCCGGCGAGCGCCAGCGTCATGTAGGGTTCGGATTCCCGGCGAAAGTAGACCGGCCCGTAATAGACCTTGTGCGCGACAGCCTCGGTGAATTTTGGATCGCCGGACAGGTCGATGCCGCTGTCGATCGCATCCATGGCGAGCCGCGAGACGCGCAACCGCTCCTTGCCGGTCGAATCCACCTGGGCAAGCTCGGTGATCCCGGGCACCTGACGCAGCAGCCGCAGCGCGTCGAACCGGTGCTGCTCGACCGAGCTTGCCGACCACGGCAATTGCGTGGTCCAGCCGAGCTGGCTCTCGATCTCTTTGACGAACTGGCCGATCTTGGCCGCGGCCGCCTCTGCCTGCTCATGCTGCACCCGGATCAGCGAGGCCTTGTGCTCGCGATAATAGAAGAAGACCTCGAACAGCCCGTTGGCCAGCAGCGCGATGGCGACGACGGCCACGAACAGCGCGACATATTTGGTGAACAGCCGGATCCTGATCCCGCGCCCCGCCGCCTCGCCGGGCACAACGCCCGCCGGGGCCGCGCTCGGCAGCGTCCTGGCTTGCGGGGTGTCGGGGTGGAGGGAGATGCTCATCCCGGCGAATCTAGCAAGAAGGCCGGAACTTGTCTCTCGCCAACGCAGAAAGGGCTTGCCATAAGCCTAACGGCAGCCGCAGGCTGCGGACAGACAAAAAGGGCGACAACGGATTGCCCGCTGCCGCCCTCCGATTCGCTTACGTGTGGCTCAGGTCGGCCGCAGCGCCTTCGAGCCAAGGTCGAGTTCGTTGACTTCCTTGTTCCGCTCGGAATCGGCCGCCGCGCGGTGGTCGGTCGCCAGCACGACATAGACCGCGGGCAGCACGAACAGCGTGAACAGCGTGCCGATCGACATGCCGGCGACGACCACAAGGCCGATCGAGAAGCGGCTGGCCGCGCCGGCGCCGGTCGCGGTCAGGAGCGGTATCAGGCCGGTGACCATCGCGGCCGTGGTCATCAGGATCGGCCGCAGACGGATGCGGGCCGACATTTCGATCGCCGAGCGGCGGTCGAGCCGCTCGTTAATCTGGAGCTCGTTAGCGAACTCCACCATCAGGATGCCGTGCTTGGTGATGAGGCCGACCAAGGTGAGCAAACCGACCTGGGTGTAGATGTTCATGGTCGCCATGCCGAAGAACAGCGGGATCAGCGCGCCGACGATCGCCATCGGCACCGAGATCATGATCACCAGAGGATCGCGAAGACTCTCGAACTGCGCCGCCAGCACCAGGAAGATGATGATCAACGCGAAACCGAAGGTGACCGCGAGCTGATTGCCTTCTTGCACGTACTGCCGGCTGTCAGCGAGATAGTCGTGGCTGAAACCCGCAGGCAGCTTCTTGGCTTCGCCTTCGAGGAAGTCGACCGCCGCACCGACGGTCACGCCAGGCATCGGCACGGCGGAGAAGGTCGCCGAGTTCAGCTGATTGTAGTGGGTCAGTGAATTCGGTTCGGTCTTGGTCTCGATCGACACCACCGTGGAGAGCGGAAGCTGCTGGCCGGTGTTGGTGGTCACATAGTAACCGCCCAGCGATTCCGGCGAGAGCCGCTGGCCGCGCGGCACCTGCGGAATCACTTGATAGGAACGGCCCTCCAGATTGAAGCGGTTGACGTAGTTGCCGCCGAGTAGAACCGCGAGCGTGCTGCCGAGGTTCTGCATGTTGACGCCGAGATCCTGCGCCTTGGTGCGGTTGATCGTCACCTTCACGTTGGGCTGGTTGTAGGCGAGGTCGCTGTCGGAGACGATGAACATGCCGCTCTTGCGGGCAGCGTCCTTCAGCTTCTCCATCTGCTCATAGACCGTCTGGAATCCTGCGGTGGAGTTGATCACCATCTGCACCGGCAGGCCGCCCGGTCCACCCGGCAGCGGCGGCAGGTTGAAGGCGAAGGCCTGCACACCCTCGATCTTGGACAGCTCGGCCTGCACCAGCGGCTTCAGCTGGATCGACGAGCGCTTGCGCTCTTCCCAGGACTTGAGCAGCATGCCGGCGATGCCGCCCTGCGGGCCGTTGATGCCGTTCAGCACGAAGCGCAGATCGGTCTCAGGGAACTTCTGGAATTTCTCGTCGAGCTTCTCGCCGTAGAAATCGACATAGTCGATATTGGCGTATTTCGGCGCTTTGGTCACCGCGAACACGATGCCCTGATCTTCCTCAGGCGCCAGCTCCTTGGACGTATGCATGTAGAGGAAGCCGACGAGCCCGAGGATCGTCACCGCGAACAGGCCGGTGATGGCCTTGTAGTCGAGCGAGCGGTCGAGCCTGCGGCCATACCAGCGCGTGAGCGCGCCAAACACCTTGTTGACCAGTTTTGCGAACCGGCCCTCTTCGGTGTTCTTCAGCAGCACCGAGCACATCATCGGCGACAGCGTCAGCGCGATGACGCCGGACACGATCACCGAACCCGCAAGCGTGAAGGCGAACTCACGGAACAGCGAGCCGGTGAGACCGCCGAGGAAGCCGATCGGCGCGTACACCGCGGCGAGCGTGATCGTCATCGACACGACGGGACCGACGATCTCGCGCGCGCCCTGTAGCGCCGCTTGTACAGGTGTCTTCCCCTCCTCCAGATGGCGATGGATGTTCTCCACCACAACGATGGCGTCGTCGACCACGAGGCCGATCGCAAGCACCATCGCGAGCAGGGTCAAGAGGTTGAAGCTGAAGCCCAGGGCCAGCATCAAGGTGCAGACGCCGATCATCGACAAGGGAATCGTGACGACAGGAATGATGACCGAGCGGAACGAAGCCAGGAACAGGAAGATGACCACGATCACGATGATCACGGCTTCGCCCAGCGTCTTCTCGACCTCGTCGATCGAGGACTGGATGAACTTGGTCGAGTCGTAGGCGACCTTCATCTTCATCGACGGCGGCAGATTGCGTTCGAGCTCGGGGAACAGCGCGCGCACGCCTTTGACCAACGTGAGCGGGTTGCCCTGCGGGGTTGCCTGCACGCCGATGAAGATCGCGTGCTCGCCGTTGAAGGCGACGCTCGCGTCCGTGCTTTGAGCCGCAAGCTCGACGGTGGCGATGTCCTCCATCCGCACGAAGCCGCCGTCCTTAGCCTTGACGATCATCTTCTTGAACTGGTTGACGTCGGTCAGGCCCGTATTCGTCGACACGTTCGAGACGATGAGATAACCCTTGGTCTGACCCGCCGCCGACTGGAAGTTGTTGGCGGCGATCGCGGCGGCGACGTCGGCCGGCGACACGTTGCGGCCAGCCATCTTCATGGGATCGAGCCATAACCGCATGGCAAAGGTCTGGCCGCCCAAAATATCGGCCGAGGCCACGCCGTCAACAGTCGACAGCACCGGCTGAACCACGCGCGTCAGATAGTCGGAGATCGCCGAGCCCGAGAGCTCCTCGGACGAGAAGCCGAGATACATCACGGCCGTGGTCTGGCCCGTGGTTTTGGTAACGATCGGGTCGTTGGATTCCTTCGGGATCAGGTATTTGACCGAGTTCGTCTTGGCCAGCACTTCGGTCAGCGCCTGGTTCGGATCGAAGTTCAGCTTGATGTAGACCTGGATCGTCGAGGTGCCGAGCACCGAGGACGAGGTGATGTAGTCGACACCCTCGGCGGAGGCGACCGCCTGTTCGATCGGCGTGGTGATGAAGCCCTGGATCAGGTCGGCGGAGGCGCCGGGATAGACGGTCGTGATGTTGATGACCGTGTTCGACAGCTTCGGATACTGCCGGATCGGCAGAACCATCGCCGCGCGCAGGCCGATCAGCAGAATCAGCAGACTGACGACGACCGACAGGACCGGGCGCTTGATGAAAATATCGGTAAAGGCCATCGCGGCGATCTCGATTTCTTTGTCTCAAGAAAAGTGATCCGGCCGGGCCGGATCACTCGCGTGTGGGGAATCAGTAGCGCGGTGGCTGCGCCGGGATCTGCGGAGCCGGGTCGGTCGAAATCGACACCGCCGCGCCCGATTGCAGCTTGAGCTGGCCGACGGCGACGACCTTGTCGCCCGGCTTCACGCCCTTGATGATTTCAACGCGACCCTCGACCCGGCTGCCGGTCTGCACGAAGGTGCGCACCGCGGAGAGGCTGGTCTTGCCGTCCTCTTCCTTCTTCTCGGTGATCACGAACACGGAGTCGCCGTACAGCGTGTAGTCGACCGCCGTCTCCGGCACGGTGATCACCGCTGGCTTGTCCGGCAGCACCACCGTGGTGGTCACGAACATGCCGGGCTTCAGGATCTTCTCCGGATTGGAGACGGTCGCCTGCACGCGGATGTTGCGGGTGTCGCTCGATATCTGCGGCTCGATCGTGGTGATCTTGGCGTCGAAGCTGCGGCCCGGATAGGCGTCGACCTTTAGCCGAACCGATTGGCCGACCTTAAGGTTGCCCGAGTCCTTTTCCGTCACGGTGAAGTTGGCCCACAGCTCCGACAGGTCGGTCAGCGAGACGATCGCGGTGCCGGCTGTCAGATACTGGCCGACCTCGACCTTGCGGACGCCGAGATCGCCGGAGAACGGTGCGCGCACCAGCTTCTGCGAGATCAGCGCCTCCGTCTTGGCGATTCCGGCCAGTGCCTGGTCGTACGCAGCCTGCGCCTGATCGACGGTCGCCTGCGGACCGAACTGGCGCGACGCCAGCTGCTTGGCGCGGTCGAGCGACAACTGCGCGACGGTCGCCTGTGCCTTGAAGCTCGCGAGATCGCCCTGCTCCGCCGCGTCGAACAATTGCACCAGCGGCGTGCCGGCCTCGATATGCGCGCCCGGCTCGAACTTGATCTCGGTGACACGGCCGTTGACGTCGGCGCTGACGTCGACCTGGTGCACGGCGGAGAGCCCGCCTACGGCGGTGAGCAGGTTCGGCACCACCTCGGACTTCGCTTCGGCCGCGCTGACCGCCGTCGGCGGCGGCTTGTTGCTGGCGAAGAACTGCTTGATCATCTGGCCGCGGAAATAATTGAACCAGACAAGGCCACCCACGAGCACGCCGAGCAGCGTGCCGACGATGATGAACCACAGCACCGGCCGAACCGGTCGTTTGGGAGCCTTGTTGTCGATCGGTTCGCCCGAAATCTTGTGTTCGGTCACGATGTTCATGTCATGCACTTTCTGCAATCGCCGTCTTGCCCGCACAAGCGGCCTGATCGCGGCCCAAATGCGAAGCAATTGCGGCGTCGTTAAGTCCGATACCCCTCAGGAGAAACTCACAAAGCTGCCGCTCCAGATCGTTGGCCTTGCCGTAAGCGAGACAGGGCGTGGCCGGCAGCCTGGTCAGCGCAGCGGTCATCACCGTGTGATGCGCAAACCAGAACAGGTTGAGCGGATCGCCGCTGAATGGCCGCGCGTCCCCGGCGGCAACCGCTCGCTCGAGCGAGGCGAGGAACACCGCCCCGATCAGCTTCGCGATCTTGGCATATAGCAAACGCGCGAACTCGCCATCATCCAAATGGCTCGTGGCCATCAGTCGCAGCCGCTGCGCCTCTTCCTGATCGGGACCGTCGGCGATGTGAAGGAAATGCTCGACCATGCCGCGGATCACTTCGACCAGGGTGGCCGTCGAAGGCTCCCGCTCGAGCAGCTCGGTGAGCGCCGGATCCGCCTCGCATTCGTCGCTGAGGATCTCCGCGTACAGTGCCGCCTTGGACGGGAAATGCTTGAACAGCAGCGCCTCGGAAATGGCAGCCGCGGCCGCCACGCTCTTCGTCGTGGTGCCGGTATAACCGTGTCGGGCAAAGCAGCGCTTTGCGGCGCCGAGGATCAATTGACGCCTCAGGTCGCTCGTCATTCGCAGTGAACTCATGCTAGTGAGTAAGCACTCACCCACGCAAAAGTCAAGCTAAATGGTGCAATGCAACCTGCAGGAAAATATCTCAAAAGTATCTGTGGGTTCTAAATCGGCTGAAACCCGAGGTCGCCGCGGATCCGGTTGACGATGTAAGTCCCGTCGCGGATCGGCAGAATTCGCTCCAGATTGGCGCTGTCGATCTTCACATTGGCAAATCGCGGCCCCGCCGAAACGTCGTGGACGGCTTTGGCGAAAGCTTCGACCTCGGCCATCGTCGTGACAGCCCGGCTATCCCCGATGCCGCAGGCCCTGGCAACGCCGACGAGGTCGGCGGCCGCCGAGGTGTGGCTGGTCTGGCCGCCGGTCTCGCCATAGGCCTCGTTGTCGAGCACCACGATTGAGAGGTTGGGCGGCTTCTGAAGGCCGATGGTGGCAAGGCTGCCCATGCCCATCAGCATCTCGCCGTCGCCGGTGATGACCAGCACCGGCAGTTTTGGTTGCGCCAGCGCCAGGCCAAGCCCGATCATCGCCGCGCCGCCCATGCCGCCCCAGAGGTAAAAGTTGCGCGCGTGGTCGCCGGCGGCACAGATGTCGTTGGTGGAGGCCCCGAGACCGCCGATCGCAACCACGTCCTTGCGGTTCGCAAGCAGGGTGGAGACAACCTTGCGGCGGTCGAGGAGATTGGCCTTGCTCATTTGGCGAAAACCTTGGCGCCGATCAGGCGCTGCGACAGCAGGACGGCGGTGGGCGTGAGCGCGTTGTAGGCTTGCGCTGCGGCCGCCTCCAGCACGGTCGGCACCTCGGCCGCATTGGACGCGCGCAGCACCTGGACGCCCGAGAGCTCGAACACGCCCTGCGTGGTCGATCCCATCGGCACCTGCCATGGATTGAACTCGCCCCATTCGCCGCGCATGGTCACCAGCGTCAAGAATGGAAAGCGCAGGATCGGGATCAGCGACAGCATGTTGATGCAATTACCGATCCCGCTCGATTGCATCAGCAGCACACCGCGCTGCCCGCCGGTCCAGGCGCCGGCAAGGAGCGCTACGCCCTCCTCCTCCGTCGTCAGCGGAATGCCGCGCATGGTGGATGAATCCAACACGCGGTTGATCAGCTTCGAATGACCGGCATCCGGCACGTAAGGCACCTGCCGGACGTCGAAGCGTTGCAATGTCGCGAAAATCTCGTCGGGCCAATTCGAGGCCGTGTCGGCAGCGTCAGCGCGGGCGTGCATTTTCCTGTCCGGTCGGCTAGCAAATCACGGCACGACTGTAGACGGTGATCCCAGCGGCTCGAAAGAGCGAATACGACATATCGGTCTCAACCGGCGAGTATGGCGGCATGAACGCAGATGCGAAAGAACTGGCGGCCAATTTCGATCTGGAGCAGCTGACGCCCCAATTCTACGACAACCCCTACCCGACTTATCGTGCACTGCGGGAGAACGAACCGGTCAAGCGCCTGCCAAACGGCACCGTGTTCCTGACCCGCTATGACGACCTCGTCACCACCTACAAGAACACGAAGTCGTTCAGCTCGGACAAGAAGCGCGAGTTCGCGCCGAAATACGGCGACACCCCGCTCTACGAGCACCACACCACGAGCCTCGTCTTCAACGACCCGCCCGCCCACACCCGCGTGCGCCGCCTGATCATGGGCGCGCTGTCGCCGCGCGCGATCGCGGGGATGGAGCCTGATATCATCAGGCTGGTCGACGGCCTGCTCGACACCATCGCCGCCAAGGGCAGCTGCGAGCTGATCGAGGATTTTGCCGCGTCGATTCCCATCGAGGTCATCGGCAATCTGCTCGACGTTCCTCATGACGAACGCGAGCCGCTGCGCGACTGGTCGTTGGCGATCTTGGGTGCCCTCGAACCCGTGGTGTCGCCCGAAGTGGCTGCGCGCGGCAACATCGCGGTGAAGGACTTCCTCGCCTATCTCTCGACCCTGGTCGCACGCCGGCGCAAGACGCCCGGCAATCCCGAGCGCGACGTGCTGACGCGCCTGATCCAAGGAGAAGGCAACGGCGAGGAGAACGGCGAACGGCTGACCGAGAAGGAGCTGCTGCACAATTGCATCTTCCTGCTCAATGCCGGTCACGAGACCACCACCAATCTGATCGGCAATGGCCTGGTGGCGCTGGACCGGAATCCGGATCAGAAGCAGCGGCTGATCGACAATCCGGACCTGATCAAGACCGCCGTGGAGGAGATGCTGCGTTACGAAAGCTCGAACCAGCTCGGCAACCGTATGACCACCGAGCGCGTCGAGCTCGGCGGCGTCACGCTCGATGCCGGCACCTCGATCACGCTGTGCATCGGTGCGGCGAACCGCGATCCGGCGCAGTTTCCGACCCCTGAAAGCTTCGACATCGAGCGCACGCCGAACCGGCATCTCGCCTTCGCCACCGGCGCGCATCAATGCGCCGGCATGGCGCTGGCGCGGCTGGAAGGCGCCATCGCAGTCTCGCGCTTCCTGGCGCGCTTCCCGAGCTATGCCGTGAACGGCAAGCCGGTACGCGGCGGACGGGTGCGCTTCCGCGGCTTTTTGAGCGTGCCCTGCGCGATCGGATGAGGCCTCGAAACAAAAATGTCGAAAACAACCCCATGCACAGTAGAGGGTGGGTCGGCGAACGATGACCTGTGGTTCCGCAGAACCACCTGACATTTCGGGCAAATCAGGCCGTACCGCGCCATCGGGGCGCATGAAGGCTTCCAAGGAGGCAGGCTGATACCCAGATCAATTTCAGCGCGGCCGGTGCAGCCGGTTGACGCCGGCGTGCGTAGCACTGGAGAGACGAAAGATGAGCTCGTCGGTCATTGATTTTCTCGCAGCGGAAGCACGCTTTGGCGCCCATAATTACGAGCCGGTCGGGGTGGTTCTGTCGCGCGGTGAAGGTGTCTGGGTCTGGGATACCGAAGGCAACCGTTATCTCGATTGCCTCTCCGCCTATTCGGCGGTCAGCCAGGGCCACTGCCACCCCAAGATCCTGGCGGCAATGGTGGAACAGGCGCACAGGCTGACGCTCACCTCGCGCGCCTTCCACAACGACCAGCTCGCCCCCTTCTACGAAGAGATCGCGGCGCTGACAGGCTCCCACAAGGTGCTGCCGATGAACAGCGGCGCCGAGGCGGTCGAAAGCGCGATCAAGTCGGTGCGCAAATGGGGCTATGAGGTGAAAGGCGTGCCGGACGGCAAGGCCGAAATCGTCGTCTGCGCCAACAATTTCCACGGACGCACGCTGGGCGTCGTCGGCTTTTCAACCGATCCTGAGACCCGCACACACTTCGGGCCGTTCGCGCCGGGCTTCAAGATCATCCCGTTCGGCGACGCCGCGGCGCTGGAGGACGCGATCGCGCCGAATACCGTCGCCTTCCTGGTCGAGCCGATCCAGGGCGAAGCCGGCGTCATCATTCCTCCCGCCGGCTATTTCACCAAGGTGCGGGAGCTATGCACGGCCAACAACGTCATGCTGGTGCTCGACGAGATCCAGACCGGGCTTGGACGCACCGGCAAGCTGCTCGCCGAACAGCACGAGGGTATAGAGGCGGACGTGACGCTGCTCGGCAAGGCCTTGTCCGGCGGCTTCTATCCGGTGTCGGCCGTGCTCTCGAACAACGAGGTGCTCGGGACATTGAGACCCGGGCAGCATGGCTCGACCTTCGGCGGCAATCCGCTTGCCTGCGCGGTGGCGCGCGCGGCGATGCGCGTGCTGGTCGAGGAAGGCATGATCGAGAACGCCGCCCGGCAGGGCGCGCGCTTTCTCGAAGGCTTGAAAGACATCCGCGCCAACACCATCCGCGAGGTGCGCGGGCGCGGCTTGATGCTGGCGGTCGAGCTGCATCCTGAGGCCGGCCGCGCACGCCGCTACTGCGAGGCGCTCCAGGGCAAGGGCATTCTCGCCAAGGATACTCACGAGCACACGATCCGCATCGCCCCGCCGCTGGTGATCACCAGCGACCAGGTCGAGTGGGCGCTGGAGCGGTTCGCCACCACCCTGACGCAGGATCTCTCTTGAGGTGCCTGCGTCGGAAGATCGCAATGCCGGCCGGGGCCAACAACGAACGATTCCGCCACCTGTGCGTTGCAAGTTGTGGGCAGTTACTGGCTGGGAGCTTCAATCATGCTTCCGCGTGGCGTGTGCCTGACGGCTTTCTTGGTCGGTGTCTCGATGCTGGCGGCGAGCGTCGGCGCATTCGCCCAGGGACCCCAGGGACACGGAAGGGGTGGACTACCGGGGCCAGCGCCGGCAGCTCGGCCAGCAGCACCACCTGCCATGGCGCGTCCGGCCGCGCCGGCATTCCATCCACCTTCCATGCCGCAGCGTCCGGCCATGGCACCGCATCCGGCGCCGCACATCGCCTCGCCGCCGCGTCCGGCCCCCCACTTCGCTGCACCGCCACCGCGGGCCGCCCCGCACGTGGCCGCGCCGCGGCCTGACTTTCATCGGGCGCCGGCGGCGCCGCAACGTCCGGCCATGGCGCCGCGGCCGACGCCGCATATCGCCGCCCCCTCGCGCCCAAGCGCACCGCCGGCCGTGAGCGAGCGGCCGGAACGGCCGCGCGAGATGCTTTCGCGCCAATCCACGGAACGCCAAGGCCGCATCGACCGCTTGCAGCAGCGCGTGCAGCAATTGCAGTCGCAAAAGCCAGAAGGCGCAAGGGCGCAACACGAGCAGCAGCGGGCGCTGCAGTCGCAGAGCCGCATGCTTGAGCGCGAGCAACGTGTCCAACAGCGCGAGCAGCACGTCGAGCAGCGCCAGCAGATGCTGCAGCAGCGGCAACGCGAGATGCTGTCGCGCCAGACCGCGGACCGCCAGACCCGTATCGATCGCCTGCAGCAGCGCGTGCAGCAATTGCAATCGCAAAAGCTGGAAGGCGCGCGGGCGCAACGCGAGCAGCAACGGATGCTCCAGACGCAAAACCGCTTGCTTGGCCGTGAGCAACGTGCGCAGCAAAGCGACCTGGCACGCCAGCAGCGGCTTGGATTACAGGCTCCGGCCGGGCGCACCCCAGCTACTGCGGCTGCCCTGCAGGCCGCCGCGCGCGGACGGTTTGCCGCGCGCTTCCGCGAGCAGGCTACTGCGCAAACCCAAGCGGCCCTCGTCGCCCGCCAGAGCGGCTGGGCTCCCCGGCAGGCCTGGCGACACCGCCATCCCGCGGTGTTCGTGGCGTGGCGTGGCCCGGTGTTCTGGCCGTACGCCTATTCCGACATTTTTGACTACACGTTCTGGCCCTATGCCTACGAGCCCGGCTATTGGGCCTACGCCTATGACGACTTCGTCGACACCGTGTTCTGGGGCGGTGACAGCCCCTATTCCGCCTATGCCAGCACCAACCCGTCTGACTATCCGCAAGCCGGCGGCGGCTACCGCGCGCGCCAGCGCGCCAGCGTGAGCTCGCAAACGCTCCAGCAATTGTGCGGCACTCCGGACAAAGGCGTCACGGCGTGGCCGCTCGCCGATATCGCGCGGGCGGTGCGGCCGACACCGGAGCAGCGCGCACTGCTCGACGAGTTGAAGGCTGCGGCGGCAAGGGCCGCAGATGTCTTCAAGGACTCCTGCGCGGAGACCTATGCGTTGACGCCGCCCGGCCGCTTGCGGGCAATGATGAACCGCGTCAGTGCGACCTTGGAAGCGGTCAAGATCGTGCGACCGGCACTGGAGAATCTCTACAACTCGCTCAATGACGAGCAGCAGGCCCGCTTCAACGCGCTCGGCCCCAATGTCGGCGAACGATCGCCGCAGCAGCAGCAGCAAGCCAGTGCCCAGGAAGCCCGTGCCGACGGCTGCGGCGATCCGAAGTCCGGCCTGACCCAGCTGCCGATTCAAAGACTCGAGGCCGTGCTCCACCCCGCGGGCAAGCAGAAGGAATCGCTCGACCGCCTGAGCGAAGCGACGGCAAAGGGCGTTGAGAGCCTACAGGCGGCCTGTCCGAATGATGTGCCGCTGACGCCGGTTGGACGGCTGGAGGCGATGCAGCACCGGCTCGAGGCCATGCTGACAGCCGCCAAGCTGGTCGAACCCGCCCTGGACGAGTTCTATGCCACGCTGAGCAGCGAGCAGAAGGCGCGCTTCAACACGCTGCAACAGGTCGCAAGCCCGTGAGGGCGGCGTCGCATTCTCTCGTTGCAATTGCGCAGCGGCCGAACGAACTGGGTGACGTAATCGCCTGCCTCAAAGCTCGACAGAACATGCCCGTGGTCGCGGCGCCCTTGAGAAGTGTGGTCGTACGGAATGCAAACGACAGCCTCGCTCCGTCCTCACGCGGCGGAAATCGTCTCCCGTCGAGCGTCGTTCGCGTTTGGGATCGCTTGAGGCCGCTCTACCTCATTTGAGCTAATGGCGCTGCATCGTTGGAAGTAAGAAGGCAGCTCAAGATCGGCCAAGTGATCCCAGTATTCTGCTTCTGCGAGCAGCTTCCATTTGTTCATGCTGTTGTACGCGGCCTGTTGCCGGCAGCGGCCCTTCCTGGATGTTGGTTAGCTTGCGATCAGAACGGGCCGGACAAACTTTTCGCCGGCCCGCCCGGGCGGCGAGCACGTAACGGTCCGGTGAGGGCCGCGGGATAACCGCGTTGGCGCGGTGGCCCGATCAGGCCGCGGACTGAACAGGGGTTTTCTTCCAGTCCCAAGGCAGCAGCTCGTT
>NZ_JADPKS010000033.1 GCF_023074175.1 Bradyrhizobium sp. 139 | reverse complement strand
GCGTCAGTGCCGAGCACTGGCTCGCTGATGTTCTCGCGAAGCTCGTCAATGGTTGGCCTGCGGCGCGACTGGACGAACTGCTCCCTTGGGCGTCGATCTACACGATGCATGCACACGATCCGAGGCTGGCGGCATGAGCCCGAACACGACCGCGGTCCGGATCAAGGTGACCCTCAAGGACGTGAAACCGGAGGTGATGCGATGCCTTGTCGTGCCGCTCACGCTGCGCCTTGATCGGCTGCATCTGACGCTTCAGGCGGCGTTTGGCTGGACCAACAGCCATCTCTTCGAGTTCCTGGCCGGCGAAGGACGTTGGGGTATCCCTGATCCCGATGGAGATTTTGGCCCCCAGCCCATCGATGCCCGCAAGACGCGGCTCTCTAATATCGTTCAGGAGACCGGCGCGAAGACGATCCATTATCTCTACGACTTCGGCGACAGCTGGGATCACGTGATCAAGCTTGAAAAGTGGTTCGACAACACGACAACGGAGGGACTTCCGTTCTTGCTCGAGGCCGCCGGCCGTTGTCCTCCGGAAGATGTCGGCGGTGCGCCAGGCTATGCCGAATACCTCGACGCCATCAGCGACCCCACCCATCCGGAGCACGAACATATGCGCCTCTGGGGCCCGGAGCAGTTCGATCCCAACGTCGTCGACCGGAAGGCGTTTGAGGCCGCTGTCAATGCGTTGTCCGACATATGGAAGCCGCGCCGGCGCACCACGCGCTCAAAATAGACGTCAAGCGCCAATCAAAAAGGGCCTCAGAGCTACGCTTACAGTTGACCGCACTGACACCACAGATCACCAACAACGCACAAAACTCGAATTTCCGCGGACATTTGTCGAAACTCAGCTTGAGCAGTCAGGTATTCTCACAGTTCAGTG
>NZ_JADPKS010000158.1 GCF_023074175.1 Bradyrhizobium sp. 139 | reverse complement strand
CCATCGCGTTGATCCCGTACAGAAGCAGGTTCCCGGCAAGCGGATGACGCAAAAAGGGATTGACTAACCAAGGCCCGTTACAGAAGCCCGGATGGAGCGAAGCGAAATCCGGGGTGTCTTGCCGTTGGGCATAGTCCCGGATTGCGCTTCGCTCCATCCGGGCTACGGGTCTGAGCTTGCAGAAGCGCCTCAGGCCGCCTTCCCGCCCATATACTCCGGCAGCCAGCGCTCGAACGATTTCCGCAGCGTATCGATCGCGACCGGCGGTTCGCCCGCGATCGCGATCGCATCGCCCCCGGTGGTGCCGATCCGCACGCAGGGCACCTCGCAGCCGCGCATCTTGGCGAGCACGCGGCCGGCTTCCGTTTCCGGCACGGTGACGAGATAGCGCGCCTGGTCCTCGCCGAACCAATAGGCCTGCGGCACGAGCGCGGTGGGCGCCGCGAGCAGCTTCGCACCGATGCCGCTCGCCATCGCCATCTCGGCGAGCGCGGTCAGGAGACCACCGTCGGAGAGATCGTGCACGGCGGTCGCGGTGCCCGCATGGATCATGCCGCGCACGCAGTCGCCGTTGCGCTTCTCGGCAGCGAGATCGACCGGCGGCGGCGCGCCCTCCTCGCGACCGCAGATGTCGCGCAGGTAGACGGACTGGCCGAGCCAGCCATGGGTCTCGCCGACCAGGAGAATCGCCTCGCCCTCGGCCTTGAAGGCCAGCGAAGCGGATTTGGTGAAATCGTCGAGCAGGCCAACGCCGCCGATCGAGGGTGTGGGGAGGATCGCGCGGCCGTTGGTCTCGTTGTAGAGCGAGACGTTGCCGGACACGACCGGGAAGTCCAGCGTGCGGCAGGCTTCCGAGATGCCCTTCAGGCAGCCGACGAACTGGCCCATGATCTCGGGCCTTTCAGGATTGCCGAAGTTGAGATTGTCGGTGATCGCGAGCGGCTTGCCGCCGACCGCGGTAATGTTGCGCCAGGCTTCTGCCACGGCCTGCTTGCCGCCTTGATAAGGATCGGCCTCGCAATAGCGCGGCGTGACGTCGACGGTCAGCGCCAGCCCCTTCGGCCCGTCCTGCACGCGCACGACGGCGGCATCGCCGCCGGGACGCTGCATGGTGTTGCCGAGGATGACGTGGTCGTATTGCTCCCAGACCCAGCGCTTGCTGCACATGTCGGGCGTGCCGATCAGCTTCTCCAGTGCTGCGCCGACACCCATCGGCGCCGGCACCTCTCGCGCGTGCACGACCGGCAGCGCCGCAGAGGGAATATGCGGGCGGTCATAGAGCGGCGCTTCATCGCCGAGCTCCTTGATCGGCAGATCGGCCATGACGTCGCCGCCATGCTTGACGACAAAGCGCTTGCTCGGCGTGGTGTAGCCGACGACGGCGAAGTCGAGCCCCCATTTCCTGAAGATCGCCTCGGCCTCCTGCTCCTTCTCGGGCTTGAGCACCATGAGCATGCGCTCCTGGCTCTCCGAGAGCATCATCTCGTAGGCGCTCATGCCGGTCTCGCGCGTCGGCACCGCGTCCAGATCGAGGTCGACGCCGAGGTCGCCCTTGGCGCCCATCTCGACCGCCGAACACGTGAGCCCCGCCGCGCCCATGTCCTGGATCGCGATGACGCAGCCCTTCTCCATGATTTCGAGACAGGCCTCGAGCAGCAGCTTCTCGGCGAAGGGATCGCCGACCTGCACGGTCGGGCGCTTCTCGTCGGACTTGTCGTCGAACTCGGCCGAGGCCATCGAGGCGCCGTGGATGCCGTCGCGGCCCGTCTTGGAGCCGAGATAGACGATCGGCATGTTCACGCCGGAAGCGGCCGCATAAAAGATCTTGTCGGTGTCGGCGAGGCCCACGGCCATCGCGTTGACGAGGATGTTGCCGTCATACCGCGTATGGAAGCGCACCTGGCCGCCCACAGTCGGCACGCCGAAGGAATTGCCGTAGCCGCCGACACCGGCGACAACGCCGGAGACCAGATGCCGGGTCCTGGCATGCTCGGGCGCGCCGAAGCTCAGCGCGTTGAGGCAGGCAATCGGCCGCGCGCCCATGGTGAAGACGTCGCGCAGGATACCGCCGACGCCGGTGGTCGCGCCCTGGTATGGTTCGATGTAGCTCGGGTGGTTGTGGCTCTCCATCTTGAAGACCACGGCCTGGCCGTCGCCGATGTCGATCACGCCGGCGTTCTCGCCGGGGCCCTGGATCACCCAGGGCGCCTTGGTCGGCAGCCCGCGCAGATGGATGCGCGAGGATTTGTAGGAGCAGTGCTCGTTCCACATCGCCGAGAAGATGCCGAGCTCGGTGAAGGTCGGCTCCCGCCCGATCAGCTTCAGGATGCGCTCGTACTCGTCGGGCCTGAGCCCGTGGGCGGCAACCAGTTCGGGAGTGATCTTGGGTTCGTTCTTCATGGATTCGGGGCTTTCGGCGGGCTTTGGCCGTTCTTAGGAACATCGGGGGCTCACGAAAAGCCCTTTATGGCGCATTTTCCCGCTGTCCCACATTTTGCAGCCGGGGAGTGCGGGAACAGGAATTGCAAGGCGCAGACGGATCGGATTTAAGGACTAAAGACCCGTAATTGAAGGCCCATTTCCTTGCACGAATTGACCAAAGCGCCCCCGCCCCGCCGTCCCGACCTCCACATCGCCGCCGAGGGGGAGTTCAAGGGCTGGCGAACCTGGATTCGCGACAGTTTCGAGAGCCATATCGGCCCGTTCTGGCACAAGATCGAGGACGATGGCAGCGTCCGCAGTGCCTTCCGGGTCGAGAAAAAGCACCTCAACGGCTCCGGGAACGTCCATGGCGGCTGCTTCATGGCGTTCGCCGACTATTGCCTGTTCGCGATCGCCACCCACGAGTTGGATGGCCCGGCCGTGACGACGAATTTCGCCTGCGATTTCCTCGATGCGGCACGCGAGGGCGAAATGATCGAATGCGTCGGCGAAGTGTCCCGCGCCGGCGGCTCGCTGATCTTTTTGCGCGGCAAGCTGACGTCAGGCGGACGGCCACTGTTCACCTTCTCCGGCACGATCAAGCGGGTGAAGCGGAAGCCCGCACTCCAGGCAAACGCATAGCTCGACGCCTTCCCTTTTCGCGGCCCCTCGCCCAGAATTGCAAGAAGCGCCGTCGCGCCGGGGAGCAGGAACAAAGGTGCCGCAGAGCACATCAAGGGCGGGCCGCACGGCGGCCTCCGCAGCATCGCCGTTGCTGTCCATGGCCGCCACCGGCGCACGCAACTGGCGCGACTATGCCCTGCTGTTGGCGCTCGCCTGCTGCTGGAGCTCGACCTATCCGCTGGCCAAGCTCGCGCTCGACACGATCCCGCCTGTTACCTTCATCTCGGTGCGCTCGCTGATCGCGGCCGCGTTCCTGTTCGCGATCCTGTGGATGCGCGGAATCAGCCTGCCGACGGATGTGAAGGCCTGGAAGCTGTTCGCGATCCAGCAGCTGATCAACTCGACCTTTCCGTTCCTGATCATCACGTGGTCGCAGCTCTATGTGCCGGCATCGAACACGGTGGTGCTCGCCTCGACGACGCCGATCTTCGCCTTCCTGATCACCTCGCTGATCACGCGGCACGAGCCCGCGACGTTGCTGAAGCTCGCGGGCGCGATCCTCGGCCTTGCCGGTACCATCGTCATCGTCGGCCTCGACGCGCTGCGCGGCTTCGGCAGCGAGATCGTGGCGGAGATCGCGATCCTGCTCGCCACCATCTCCTTTGCCTGTGCGACGATCTTCGGCCTCCGCCTCTCCGAATACGATCCGATGGTGGTGGCCACCGGTTCGCTGCTGTTCGGCGGCCTCGTGCTGCTGCCGCCCTCGCTCATCATCGACCAGCCCTGGACCCTGCACCCGACCCCGACGGCGATCGTCGCCACCATCGTCATGGGCATCGTCTCCAGCGCGCTGGGGCTGATGCTGTTCTACGTCTGCCTCGGCCGGCTCGGCACGCTGACCACGAACGCGCAAGGGTACCTGCGCATCCCGATCGGCGTGGGGCTCTCCGTGCTGCTGCTCGGCGAGAGCGTGCCGTCAAACCTGGCACTGGGGCTATTGCTGGTCATGGCCGGCGTCGCCGCGATGACGGTGCCGGCCGAACGACTGAAGCTGCGCTAGCGAGCGCCGATCAGGCAGCCATGTTGGGTTGCCGGAAAGCCGCTTCCATCTCGCGGCGCACCCGCACGGCGAGACTGTTGGGATCGTACTCCACGTCCTCCCATCTCAGGCGCTGACCTTCCGCAATGTCGGTCTTGAGCTTGACCTGATGGGCGAGGCCGAGCGGCAGATAGCCCTGCTTCAGAGAGGCGTCGGCCGGGGTCTGCTTACCCCACACGCAGAATCCGCCCTCACCGTCGAGCATCTCGCCGGCTTTTAGCTTGCGCTTGGCGGTCGCCACCACGTCCGAATTGAACGCGATCGGCGCACCGGTCGGCTCCTTGCGCAGCGCAGCGGAAGCCACGGAGATACCGAGCTCGAGCCCGATCATATGGATCGGCCGGTACAACGAGGCGTATTTGCCGGTCTTGTCCGGCAGCATGCTGTATTCGCGGAAGCATTCCTCGGAATAGGCGCTGTCGGTCTCGAACACGACATAGGTGCCCATCACGAGGCTCTGAGGGACGTCGGTGCCGTCACGATAGACCGAGGAAGTGACCTCGGTGACGCCCGACTTCTCCAGCATGCCACCGTCGGATTTCGGCTTGCAGATTTCGGCGTGCTCGAACCGCGTTGCCGGCGGAAACGACAGGCCCTCGCTCTGCGCATGCAGCCCGGTCGCATTGCACACCGCCGTCATTTCGATGCCCGACTTGGTGCCGTCGACGAAGGAGTTGAACATCTTCGGGTTGATCGAGTTGCGATCCTTGATCTTCATGTATTTGTCGAGGATGTCCCAGACCGCATCCGGCGTCGACTGGTGATAGGTCGGGTGATAGCGCGTACCCTTGCCGGCGGCGACGACCTTGAAGCCGGCGGCACGCGCCCAGTCGACGTGATCGGCGATCAGCGCCGGCTGGTCACCCCAGGCAAGTGAATAGACGACGCCGGCCTGCTTCGCCTTGCGCGCCAGGATCGGACCCGCGACTGCGTCCGCCTCGACATTGACCATCACAATGTGCTTGCCGTTCTCGATCGCCTTCATCGCAAAGCGGATGCCGGCGCCGGGATCGCCGGTCGCCTCGATGATGACCTCGATCGCCGGATGGGTGATCAGCGCGTCGGCGTTGTCGGTGACGACGGTGCGGCCATGCTTGAGCGCGTCGTCGATCGTGGCAGCCGCGTATTGCTCTTCCGGCCAGCAACCGAGCTTGAGCTGCGCACGGGCGCGGGCGGTGTTCAGGTCGGCAACGCCGACGAGATGCATGCCGTCGGTCTGGCGCACCTGCGACAGGAACATCAGGCCGAATTTTCCGGCCCCAATCAGGCCGATGGTAACAGGCTTGCCGGCTGCCTTGCGCTCCAGCAGCATGCGATGGAGATTCATCTGGATTTCCTTAAGCGTTCCTCGGGTGACAGCGTTGTTGCGGCCATGACGTCCGGCCGCGCCCGCCTTGCACGGAAACGTTAGGCAGCGGCGACTCCGAGGGCAATTCAGATTATCTGCCGCGACGATGTAGGCGCGCTAAACAATCCGTGCGCTTTGCCCCGCGCTCCAGGCGTCGCGCTCCGCGCGCAGCCAGTCGAGGAAGATGCGGGTCTTGCGGTGGCGCAGATGGCCGTGCGGGCAGACGATCCATTGCGTGGTCAGCGCGACTTCCGGGGGGTCCTTCACGGGGCAAACCAGGCGGCCGTCGCGTAATTCGCGCCAGGCCAGCAGCTCGCTTTCCAGCCCGATGCCAAGGCCGTCGACGGCAGCGTCGATCGCCATGTGGCTGCGGTCGAACAGCACGCGTTTCCAGCGCTCCGCAGGCTCGATGCCGGCCTCCATGAACCAGCGCGGCCATTGCATCTGCGATTTCACCGAATGGATCAGCCGGTGCTCGAGCAGGTCCTGGGCTACGAGGCTGCCCGCCGCAAAGGACGAAGGCGCACACAGCGGAAAGAATCGCTCCTTGCCCAGGCTTTCAACGAACAGACCGGCCCAGCCGCCTTCGCCGTGGCGGATCTCCAGGTCGACATTTTCCTTGCGGAAATCGGTCGGCTCATTGGTGCCGTCGAGCCGCAATTCGATGTCCGGATTGGCATCAACGAAGCTCGCAAGCCGCGGTAGCAGCCATTTGCTCGACACGCTCGGGGCTGCGCGCACCGTCAATGTGGTGGCGGAGCGGATGCCGCGGACATGCTGCGTCACGTCGGTGACGTGCTCGATCTCGCGGCTGATCATCTCGAAATAGCGCTCACCGGCCTCGGTCAGCGTGATGTTACGCCCGACCCGCGAGGTCAGCGCCGTGCCGAGGTGCAGCTCGAGAGCCTGGATCTGCTGGCTGACGGCCGAAGGCGTCACCCGCAATTCGTCCGCCGCACGGGAAATGCTGCCCGCGCGCGCCACCGCGTGGAAGACAATGATGGCGCGGAACGGTATCTGCATCAGGAAACCTTTTAGGCCAGCTAAAGTGACGGCGAATATAATTCAATTGTCGTGCATGACCAGCGATCTAGGCTTCAGGTTCAAGGCAGCCCGCGACAGACGGGTGCTGATAGAGGAAACAAGACGGGCGCAGAGCGTCGGTCCGCCCGGGGGGAAGGAACGCAAGGCGAGGCCCTTTCACCAGCTACAGCGATTTTGACGACACCGGCGCGGCAAAGCCTGCGCGCGGCAACGAGCACGTGCGCCGAAAAAGGCGCCGCCAAAGACCATCAGGGAGGACCAACGATGTCGGGCAAGGGCCACAGGATTTCACGGCGCAACTTCATGGTCGCAGCTGCGGCCGTTCCACTGGTCGCGATCCGCACCCGGCCGGCGCAGGCCGCGGAGTTCGAATACAAGCTCGCCACCGGCCAGTCGCTGACGCAGCCGATCAACACCCGCCTCGATGAGGCCGTAAAGCGGATCAGGGAAGCGAGCGGCGGCCGGCTGGAGATCAAGTTCTTTCCCGCCTCGCAGCTCGGCTCGGACACCGATCTCCTGACCCAGATCCGCAGCGGCGGCGTCGATTTCCTCAACATCGCGGGCTCCGTCCTCTCGACGGTGGCGCCGATCGCCGGCATCGCCAATGTCGGCTTCGCGTTCTCGGATTACGGCCAGGTCTGGAATGCGATGGACGGAGACCTCGGCAAGCTGATCGCAAGCCAGATCGAGAAGACCGGCGCGCTGGTGATGGCCAAGCCCGCCGACAACACGTTCCGGCAGGTTTCGTCGTTCACCAAGCCGATCAAGACGCCCGCCGATCTCGCCGGTTACCGCATCCGCGTGCCGGTGTCGCCGATCTTCACCTCGCTGTTCAAGTCGCTGGGCGCCAACCCGACCTCGATCAACTTCAACGAATTGTACACGGCGCTCCAGACCCATCTCGTCGACGGCCAGGAGAACGGTCTCGTTACCATCGAGGCCGGCAAGATCTACGAGGTGCAGAAATACATCTCCGAGACCAACCACATCTGGGATCCATTCTTCATTCTCGGCAACCGCCGCTCGGTCAAGGCGCTGCCCGACGAGTTGCAGGCGATCGTGCGGCGTGAATTCGACCAGGCCGCGATGGAGCAGCGCGCGGATACCGCAAAGCTCAATCTGACACTGAAGGATCAGCTGACCGCCAAGGGCATCACCTTCGAGGTCTCGGACAAGGAGGCGTTCCGCAAGGGGCTGTCGGCCGCAGGCTTCTACAAGGAATGGCGCGGCAAGTTCGGCGAGGACAATTGGAAGATTCTGGAGGCCGCGGCCGGAGCGCTGGCATGAGCGCGGTGATCGGCATCCCGGAAACGGTGACGCTCGGCGAGGCGCGGCCGTTGCGCGGACGCTGGCTGGAGCAGTCGCTGCGCTGGCTGGTGGAGGTTCCGGCGGCGATCGCCGTGGTCGCCGAGGTCGTCATCCTGTTCGCTGGCATCGTCGCACGCGGAATCTTCCACCGGCCGATCATCTGGTCGGACGAGCTCGCATCCATCCTGTTCCTGTGGCTGGCTATGCTCGGCAGCGCGATCGCCGTGCAGCGCTCGGCGCATATGCGCCTGACCTTCTTCACGTCGTACCTGTCGCCGCGTGCGGAGGCCTGCGCCTCGACGCTCGCGGCCGGCGGGGTTGCGCTGTTCCTCGCGATCATCCTGCATCCGGCGCTGGACTATGTGGAGGATCAGGCCTTTGTGGAGACGCCGGCGCTGGGCTGGTCCGGCATGGTTCGTGCTGCCGCCATCCCGGTCGGGTGCATCATCGCGCTCGCCAGCATCTGCCTCACCCTCGTCAAGCGATCCGCGAAGGACCTGCTTGCCGTCGCAATCCTGTTTGCGGCGATTGCTGGCCTGCTCTATTTCGTAGGTCCCTCGCTGAAGTCGCTTGGCAACTGGAACCTGCTGATCTTCTTCGTCGGTCTGCTTGGCTGCGCCGTGATGGCGGGCGTGCCGATCGCGTTTTCCTTTTGTCTTGCGACCGTCGCTTTCCTGCTGACCACGACACGGACGCCGTTGCTGGTCGTGGTCGGGCGGATCGACGAGGGCATGAGCTCGCTGATCCTGCTGGCGGTGCCGCTGTTCGTGCTGCTGGGACAACTGGTCGAGCAAACCGGCATGGCGCGCGTCATGGTCGCGTTCCTCGCCTCTGTGCTCGGCCATGTCCGGGGCGGGCTCTCCTATGTGATGCTGGGCGCCATGCTGCTGGTCTCGGGCATCTCCGGCTCGAAGACCGCCGATATGGCGGCGATCGCGCCGGTGCTGTTTCCCGAAATGCGCAAGCGCGGCATGAAGGATGGCGAGCTGGTCTCGCTGCTCGCGGCATCAGGCGCGATGAGCGAGACCATTCCGCCGTCGATCGTTCTGATCGCGATCGCCTCCGTCACCGGCGTGTCGATCGCGGCACTGTTCACCGCCGGCATCCTGCCGGGGATCGTGCTGGCGATCGTGCTCGCCTTCGTCGCGCGCTACCGGGCGGGCGCAGAGGAGAACGCCGCGCTCAAGGTCGCGCGGGCACCGATGTCTGTCGTGGCGAAGACGTTCTGGGCGGCGCTGCCGGCATTGGCCTTGCCGTTCCTGATCCGCAGCGCGGTGGTCGAGGGCTATGCGACCGCGACCGAAGTCTCGACGATCGGCATCGCCTATTGCCTCGTGCTCGGCCTGGTCATCTATCGTGGCAGCCTGACCTGGAAGAATGTGCTGCCGATGCTGGTGCAGACGGCCTCGCTGTCCGGCTCGATCCTGTTCATCGTGGGGGCTGCGAGCGCGATGGCATGGGCGCTGGCGCAATCCGGCTTCTCACATGATCTGGCGGCGCGTATGGCCGGCGTGCCCGGCGGCGCCTGGGGCTTCCTGTTGATCTCGGTCGTCGCCTTCATCGTGCTCGGCAGCGTGCTGGAGGGCATCCCGGCCATCGTGCTGTTCGGTCCACTGCTGTTCCCGGTGGCAGCAACGTTCGGGATCAACGAGGTGCACTATGCGATGGTGGTGATCCTCGCCATGGGCCTCGGCCTGTTCGCGCCGCCGTTCGGCCTCTGCTATTACGCCGCCTGCAGTATCGGCGGCGTGTCGCCGGACGCCGGCATGCGCCGAATCTGGATCTATCTCGCCTGGCTGTTCCTCGGCCTGCTGCTGATCACCTTCGTGCCCTGGATATCGCTGGTGTTTCTGTGAGATTCTCAGGCTGAAGCCATTCGGCCTGGTCCACCTCTTCAGGTCGAGAGCTGCTTCTCGGCGATCGACAGCCACTCGGCCTGCGCCTCGCGCAGATATTTTGGCGCGCGCCGCATCTGGATCAGGAGCTCGTTGAAGACCATTCGCGCCTCGGCGCTGCGGCCGACCATCTGGAGCAGCATGCCGTAGCGCACCCGCGCTTCGGCGCCGGGGAAATAGCCGGAGACGGCGTGGTATTCTTCCAGCGCCTCGTCGAGCCGGCCGACCTCGGCAAGCGCGCGGGCGTAGAGCAGATGCGCGTCGGCGGAGTCGAAGTCCGGCCACTGCTTCTGGAGATCGTCCAGCGTCGCGAGCGCGTCGGCCGGACGCTTCGCGGAAAACTCGGCTTGCGCCTTGCCGAGCGCATAAGCGGGATCGTGGCCCATCGGCAGCTTCAGGACGTGGTCGTAATGCGCTTCCGCTTCACTGAATCTGCCGATCTTCGCGCACTCTTCCGCCAGCGCGGCGCGGTTGGCGATGGTGTCGGTGGCCGCCAGCCGATCGGAAAGCTCGCGATAGCGCTTCTCGGGATCAAGGCGATTGGCAACGCGCTGCCGCGCCTGCCGTGCGCCGGGGCTGGAAAACCATTCCGGGATGAGCTCGACCGCGATATAGGCGGGCGCCCCCATCATCGGCACCAGCAGGATGATGAAGGCCCAGGGCCGTAACCGCCCGGTTCGCGAAGCGTGATAGATCAGCGTGATATCAAGCAGCAGAACGACCAAAGCGACGGCATGTGACATCCAGGAGCACAACGACAACGCACGCTTCCTGATATCGCAACTGACGCGGTGAAACAACTTTTAGTTGTCTACACCGGCAGAAATCAGCGAACCCGGACCCGCGCGCCTTGATGACGGCGAGGAGTCAGTCGCTTCAAATGCGATCGAGGTTCATGAGATCACAGCCAAAGGCTGCAACTACTTGGCGTCGTCCGCCAGCATCTTCCGGTATTTTCCGACGTCGCGCGTCACCAGCTTCTGGAGCACCTCAGGCGAGTGCTCGTCGGGATCGGGCGCAACGGTCGACAGATCGGCAAAACGCTTCTTCACCGCGTCGGTTTCCACGGCGGTGCGCGCGGCGGCGTTCAGCCTGGCGATGACGGCCTGCGGCGTGCCCTTGGGCGCGAACAGGCCGTTCCAGCCCTGCGCCTCGAATTCCGCAAGGCCCGCCTCGGCAGACGTCGGCAGGTCGGGCAGCGTGGCCAGCCGCACGGTCGAGCCGACGACGAGCCCTCTCACCAGCTTCTCGTTGATCGATTGCGAGACGGAGGCGGCGGCGTCGCAGACGCCGTCGATCTGGCTGCCGACCGCATCGGTGAGCGCAGGCGCAGCGCCGCGATAGCCGACCAGCGTCGCATCGATGCCGGCGGCCGTCACAAAGCTTTTGCAAATGAGGTAATTTGACGAGCCGACGCCGGCATGGCCGAGATTGATCTTGCCCGGATTGGCCTTGGCGTAGGCGATGAACTCTTTCAGGTCTTTCGCGGGAAAATCCTTGCGGAGCGCGATGATGCCGAACGTCTTCGCCACCATCGCGATCGGCTTGAAGGAGTCCGGCGTGAACGGCAGCTTTGGATAGATCGTGTAGGTCGCGGCATTGGTGCCGGCATTGCCGATCGCGATGGTATAGCCGTCCGGCTCGGCGCGGGAGGCCCGCGCCAGCGCGGTCGAGCCGCCGGCGCCGGCGACGTTCTCGATCACGATGGTCTGGCCGAGCGCGATGCCCATCTGCTCGGCGACCGTGCGCGCGATCACATCCGAGGTGCCGCCGGCCGCGAACGGCACGATCATGGTGATCGGGCGCTTGGGGAAGTCCTGCGCGAACGCGGCACCAACCGTAAGCGAAACGCTCGCGAGCGACAGCGCCGCGATCGCGGCGAGAGAACGCTTCAGCACGAACGAGATCACGCGGCCTTTTCCAGATGCTGGACCAGGCCCGCGAACAGGCCGCGGCCGTCGGTGCAGCCCATGATGTCTTCGACGTGGTTCTCGGGGTGCGGCATCATGCCGAGCACGTTGCCGCTGTCGTTGACGATGCCGGCGATGGATTGCGCCGCGCCGTTGATGTTGCTGATATCATCGATCGCACCGTCGGCCGAGCAGTAGCGATAGAGCACCCGCCCCTCGCCTTCGAGCCGCTTGATGGTCTCTTCGTCCGCCGCGTAATTGCCCTCGCCATGGGCGATCGGCACGCGGATCACCTGCCCCGCATTGTAGCCGCGGGTGAACGGCGTGTCGGAACGCTCGACGCGCAGATGCACGTCGTGACAGATGAATTTCAGCCGCGCGTTGCGCATCAAGACGCCGGGCAGCAGGCCGGACTCGCAGAGGATCTGAAAACCATTGCAGACACCGAGCACGAGGCCGCCCTTGGCCGCATAGTCGCGCACCGCGTCCATCACCGGCGACCGCGCCGCAATCGCACCACAGCGAAGATAATCGCCATAGGAGAAGCCGCCCGGCACCACCACGAGATCGGTGCCGCCAGGCAGCGAGGTCTCGGCGTGCCACACCATCGCGGGCTCATGGCCCGAGATCAGCCTCAGTGCGCGCGCCATGTCGCGCTCACGGTTGATTCCGGGAAAGACGAGGATGGCGGCTTTCATGGCAGAGGTTCCGACGGTGGCGGGAATCGGGGTTGGCAGCGGGCCAATTCGTGAAGAGACATAACCATTTGACGGGGATTTTACCAGTGCTAGCCTCGTGAGAGGGCCTTGTACACAGGCCATGGCCGCACGCCGTTTGGCCCGATGGATTTGCCCGGGATTGAAGCCATGAACGTCCCGTCGCTGCCCACATCCCCCTCCGAGCCGGTGTCCGCCGACGGCGTCGTCGCCGCCGGCGCCTATGTCGACGGCCGACGCGTCGCCAACATCGTCATCAGCGAGGCCTCGAGCTGGCGGGCAAAACCTGGGCACGTGGTCTGGATCGGACTGCATGAGCCCGACATGGCGCTGCTCGGCGCGGTGCAGAAACAGTTCGACCTGCACGAGCTCGCGATCGAGGACGCCAACCACGCCCACCAGCGTCCCAAGATCGAGCAATATGGCGAGGCCCTGTTCATCGTGGCGCGCACCGCGCAATTGATCGAGGGCCGGATCGCCTTCGGCGAGACCCACATCTTCGTCGGCGAAGGCTACCTGGTCTCGGTGCGCCACGGCGCTTCGACGTCCTACACGCCGGTGCGCGAACGCTGCGAAAGCTGCCCGCGGGCGCTCGCGCGCGGCGAGGACTACATCCTCTACGCCATCCTCGATTTCATCGTCGACAACTACTCGCCCGTGCTCGAGAGCATTCACGAGGAGGTCGAGGGCATCGAGGACGACGTGCTCTCTAAGCCGATCAGCAAGGGGCAGATCGAGCGGCTTTACATGCTGCGCCGCGACCTGCTGCGGCTCAGAACCGCGATCGGCCCGCTGGTCGAGGTCTGCCGCCGGCTGGAGCATGACGAGCTTGCGATGGTGCGGCAGGCCATGCAGCCGCTGTTCCGCGACGTCACCGACCACGTGCGGAACATCCAGGAGCGCATCGATTCCATGCGCGAAGTGCTGGCCTTCGCGTTCGAAGCGAGTCTCCTGGTCGGCCAGGCGCAGGAGACGGCGGTCTCCAAGAAGCTTGCCTCCTGGCTCGCCATCATCGCGATCCCGACCGCGCTCGCCGGCATCTACGGCATGAACTTCAAGCACATGCCGGAGCTGGACTGGGAGTACGGCTATTACATGCTGCTCGGCGTGATGCTGACGGCGTGCGGCGCGCTGTATTGGCAGTTTCGTCGTGCCGGATGGCTGTGAGCCAGGCCGATCTCACCGAACCGCTGCATCGCTGAGTTCAAACCGCTGCTCGATACGATCGAGCCGCCCTTCATGCCTCACCAGCGTGGCATGAATTCCGGAAATCTCCTGAAAGACGCTGGTGATCTCCTGACGAGCCGCGTTCTGAGAAGTTCGCAGCGCCGACATTTCCTGCTTCATTTCATCGATCTTGCCATCGACCTGCGCCAGCCGCGCCTGGATCGATTTCAACACCTCGAACATCAGCTCTGCCGCCACGTCCGGCATTTTGCCTACTCTTATGCTTTCACCTCGATCGCATAATTTTCGATCACGGTATTTGCCAGCAGCTTGTCGGCGGCGTCCTTCAACGCCGCCTCCGCCTTGGCCTTGTCCGCGCCGGCAAGCTCGATATCGAACACCTTGCCCTGACGGACGCTGGCGACGCCGTCGACGCCGAGCGACTTCAGCGCGCCTTCGATGGCCTTCCCCTGGGGGTCGAGGATGCCCGTCTTCAAGGTAACGGTGACACGTGCCTTCACGTCCAAAACCCCTTTAGCTCTTCACCAGCACCGGGCCGGAGCCCGCCGGACGCTCGTTCTCCATGAGGATGCCGAGGCGCTTTGCGACTTCCGTATAGGCCTCGAGCAGGCCACCGAGGTCGCGGCGGAAGCGGTCCTTGTCGAGCTTCTCGTTCGACTTGATGTCCCAGAGACGGCAGGAGTCCGGGGAGATCTCGTCGGCGACGATGATCCGCATCATCTCGTTTTCGAACAGCCGGCCACACTCCATCTTGAAGTCGACGAGGCGGATGCCGATGCCGAGAAAGAGGCCGGTGAGGAAGTCGTTGACGCGGATGGCGAGCGCCATGATGTCGTCGATCTCCTGCGGCGTGGCCCAGCCGAAGGCGGTGATGTGCTCTTCCGACACCATGGGGTCGTTGAGCTGGTCGTTCTTGTAGTAGAATTCGATAATCGAACGGGGCAGCTGCGTGCCCTCCTCGATGCCGAGGCGCTGCGACAGCGAGCCGGCGGCGACATTCCGCACCACCACTTCGAGCGGCACGATCTCGACCTCGCGAATCAGCTGCTCGCGCATGTTGAGGCGGCGGATGAAATGGGTCGGCACCCCGATGTCGTTGAGGTGCTGAAACAGGTACTCCGAGATCCGGTTGTTGAGGACACCCTTGCCCTCGATCACCTGATGCTTTTTCGCGTTGAACGCGGTGGCGTCGTCCTTGAAGTGCTGGATCAGGGTACCGGGCTCGGGGCCTTCGTAAAGAACCTTTGCCTTGCCTTCATAAATGCGACGCCGACGGCTCATGGGGATGTACCGTGTTTTGTTGAAATCCATATATTTGGTGTGCTCCGGTTTACGAGAACTACGACCCACGGCGGAGCTGCCGTGAATGGCCTGGAACCCACGGAAACAGAACGGGAACCACGCCTTCAGGCAACCTATCCGATTGGCTGTCCCAGCACAATCGATCCGGTCCATCCGATGCCAACTTATACCGCCTTGCCTGCGGCTTAACGGCCCGTTGTCTTGCCGATTCGTGCTCCTTATCTAGGCATGCGCCGGGGCTCTCGCAACGAGGTCTCGGGATCCAGTCAGCAGGGAATTGAAAAAGGCATGAGCGAGATCAACAAGCGGCAGGAAGGCTTTGAGAAGAAGTTCGCCCTCGACGAGGAGCAGAAATTCAAGGCGGAAGCCCGCCGCAACCGGTTGCTCGGCCTGTGGGCGGCCGAAAAGCTCGGCGTCACCGGCGACGCCGCCACCGCCTACGCCAAGGAGGTGATCGCGGCCGATTTCGAGGAGGCCGGCGATGCCGACGTCCTGCGCAAGGTCATGGCCGATTTCGCCGCCAAGAACGTCGCCGTCACCGAACAGGCGATTCGCGCCAAGATGAGCGAGCTGCTCGCGGTGGCTGCGGCCGAGGTGAAGGCGGGGAAATAGGCCCATAGAGAGTGGCGAATGGCGAATAGCCCCTATTCGCCACTCGCAATTCGCCACTCGCTCCGATCATCCCTCCTTGAAGCCGTACTCCGGCACGTTGCCGCTGGCGCCATAATATTTGTACGGCAGGAACTTGCCGCTCATCGTGATTTTGACGCGGTCGCCCTTCGGATTGGCAACGCGCTCGATTCCCATGTCGAAATCGATCGCCGACATGATGCCGTCGCCGAATTCTTCCTCGATCAGCGCCTTCCAGGCCGGGCCGTTGACCATCACCATCTCGTAGAAGCGGTAGATCAGCGGGTCGGTCGGCGGCATCGGCGTGCCGGTGCCGCGCATCGGCACCTCGTTGAGCATCGCCGTCTCGGCCTTCGACAGGCCGAACAACTCGCCGGCGTTCGCGGCCTGCGGTTTTGTCAATTTCATCTGGCCGAGAATGGCGCCGACGATCAACACCTCCGCGTAACCGCCGACCTGGTCGCAGATGTATTTCCAGCTCCAGCCCTTCTCGCGCTTGATGTCGAGCAGCTTCTCGGTGAGGTCTTCGCGTTTCATGTCAGGGTCTCCCTTTTAGGCAGTCATACCGGGGCTGGCCCCGGGTATCCGCGTCTGTCGTTGCTCGTCGCCGCTGACTGCGATCGTCAATCCCGGCTTGCCAATGTGTACCACGGGCACGTTGCGCGGATCGTGATCGGGCTTCTCGGCGGCGAAATTCTTGCTGCGGCTGACCAGAAAATCGATGATGTGGTTGCGCAGCGCGTAATAGAGCGGATGGCGGTGCAGATCGGTGCGGCCGCGATCCTTCGGCAGCGGATTTTCGACCACCTCCGCCAGCACCGCGCCCGGACCGTTGGTCATGAGAAATATCTTGTCGGCCAGATAGATCGCCTCGTCGACGTCATGGGTGATCATGAACGCGGTCTGCCCGGTCTCCAGACAGATGCGCCGCACCTCGTCCTGGAGCGTGCCGCGCGTCAGCGCGTCCAGCGCCGAGAACGGCTCGTCCATCAACATGATCTTCGGCGTGATCGAGAGCGCCCGCGCAATGCCGACGCGCTGCTTCATGCCGCCGGACAGTTCCGAGGGACGCTTGTGCTCGGAGCCGGTCAGGCCGACCAGATCGATGTAGGTCTGCGCATGCGCCTTCACCCTGGCGCGATCCCAGCTGCGCCATTTCGAGCTGACGGCATAGCCGACATTGCCGAGCACGGTGCGCCAAGGCAGCAGCGCATGGCTCTGGAAGATCACGGCGCGGTCGAGGCTCGTGCCGGAAATCGCCTGCCCATCCACGATCACGGCACCCTCGCTCGGCGCATCGAGGCCGGCGAGGATGTTGAGCACCGTGGTCTTGCCGCAGCCGGAATGACCGATCGCGCAGGCGAACTCGCCGCGCGCCATCGACAGCCACAGGTTCTCGAACACGGCGATGGTCGCGCCGCCGGCGCCCGGATAGCGCCTTGCGATGGCTTCGATGGAGATGAACTTTTCGGTCACCGGCCTACTCCGGAAACGTGACCATGCGCGTGAAGCGCGCGAGGATCTGGTCGAGCAGCATGCCGACGATCCCGATCAGCAGGATCGCAATGATCACGTTGGTAATCGAGAGGTTGTTCCACTCGTTCCAGACGAAGTAGCCGATGCCGGTGCCGCCGACGAGCATTTCGGCGGCGACGATCACGAGCCAGGCGATGCCGATGGAGATGCGCATCCCCGTCAAGATCGTCGGCGCCGCCGCCGGCAGGATTACGGTGAAGGCACGCCTGAGGGTGCCGACCTCGAGCGTCCGGGCAACATTGATCCATTCCTTGCGCACGCCGGCGACGCCAAAGACGGTATTGAGCAGCATCGGCCAGATCGAGCAGATGAAGATCACGAAGATCGCGGAGATCGAAGAATCCTTGATGGTGTAGAGCGCGAGCGGCATCCAGGCCAGCGGCGAGATCGGTTTGAGCACCTGGATGAAGGGATCGAGCGCCTTGCTCAGCAGCGGCGACATGCCGATGATGAAGCCGAGCGGGATGGCGACGAGCACGGCGAGCAGATAGCCGGCGCCGACGCGCGCAATGGAATAGACAAGCTGGATGCCGAGCCCCTTGTCGTTCGGTCCGTTGTCGTAGAACGGCCGTCTCAGATGCTCCCAGAGTTTTGCACCGACATCGAGCGGCCCCGGCATGGCGGATTTGCCCTGCGTCGCGGTCAGCCCCATCAGCTTGGCGTATTCCGGGCTCATCGTCGCGACGGTGCCGGTCGAGCGCGTGGCGAGATGCCAGATACCGAGAAACGCGGCGAGCAGCACGATGGAGACGAGGCCCGCGCGGAGGCGGAGGGAGGTATTGGTCATCTCCCTCTCCCCGTTCTTACGGGGAGAGGGTTGGGGTGAGGGGCATGCTTCCGCAAATTCGGTAAAAGACGGACTCGCGGAGGCTCCCCCTCACCCGGATTGCATCTGACGATGCAATCCGACCTCTCCCCGCAAGCGGGGCGAGGTGAAGCGAGAGCGCGCATCATCCTCACGACGCCTTCCTGATCTTGAAGCTCGCGACGTAGTCCTCCGGCTTCCCCGGATCGAATGTCTTGCCCATCACCGCAAACGACTTGTAGGCGCTCGTGGGCGGCGTCAGACCCATTTCGGTCATCAGCTTCCTGGTGTCGGTCGCCAGATACACCTGCTCGGCGACCGCCTTGTAGTCGACGTCGCCCTTGATTTGGCCCCAGCGCTTCATCTGCGTCAGCATCCACACTGCGAAAGACTGCCAGGGGAACGGGTCGAAATCGACGCGCTTTTCATCCGTCTTCACGCCGCCGAGGCCGTCGGCATAGGTGCCGGTCAAGACCTGCTCCAGCACGGTGACCGGCGCGTTGATGTAATTCGCCGGCGCGATCGCCTCCGCAATCTGTTTGCGGTTCTCCGCCTTCGACGCATAGGCGGTCGCATCGACGATCGCGCGCGTCAGCGCGGCAAAACTGTTCGGCGCCGTCGTGATGAACTCGCGGCTCGCGGCGAAGCTGCAGCAGGGATGGCCGTCCCAGATCTCCTTGGACAAGAGGTGCATGAAGCCGGCGCCGTCATAGATCGCACGCTGGCAGATATTGTCCGGCGCAAGGAAACCGTCGATGTTGTCGGCGCGCAGGTTCGCGACCATTTCCGGCGGCGGCACCGAACGCAGCTGTACGTCGGTGTCGGGGTCGATGCCGTGCTCGGCGAGATAATACCGCAGCAGATAATTGTGCATGGAGTAGTCGAACGGGATCGCGAATTTCAGGCCCTTCCAGTCCTTCGGATCGCGCTTGTCCTTGTGCTTCATCGCCAGCACGATGCCCTGCCCGTTGATGTTCTCGATCGCGGGCACGGCAAAGGGAATGGCGTTGGCCCCTAAGCCGAGTGAGATCGCGATCGGCATCGGCGCCAGCATGTGGGCGGCGTCGTATTCCTTGTTGATGGTCTTGTCGCGGATCACGGCCCAGCCGGCGGTCTTGACCACGTCGACATTGAGGCCGTGCCTGGCATAGAAGCCGAGCGGCGCCGCCATGATAATCGGCGTGGCGCAAGTGATCGGGATGAAGCCGACCTTGAGATCCTTTTTCTCGGGCGTGCCGGCCTGCGCAAACACTTCGGTCGCCGTCTGAAGCGGAAAGAACTGCGACAGCGCGGCAAGCGCGGTCGAGGCCCCGACCGACTTGAGGAACGCGCGCCGCGCCACATCCTGCGGAAATATCGCGCGCATCACGGCGGACGCCACCACGCCCTCGTAACGCTTCTCCTCGCTCTCGACCGGTTCGCAACGGAACGCCAGCGAGGCCTGCTCATGCTCCGCCGCTGAATTGTGCCGGCCGCAAACACAGCCCGACTGAAGGTTGCGGTTGGCATCGAACGGATCGTCGAACGTGGACATGCTGCTGCCCCCTTTGTCACACGGCGCGAGGGACGTCGTTGTCCGCCGCGTCAGGTCAAAATTCCATCGTGGCCCGGCTACGTCTTGCGCAGCCGGGCCACGGGAAACATGCAGGTTCTATGCCGCCTTGCCCGTTACCTGGGCAGCCACCGGCAGCCCCTGCTCGATCGGCAGCGACGGATCGCGCGACCATTCGTTCCAGGAGCCGAAATACATCCGCACGTCCTTCACGCCGGCGTTCTTGAGCGCGAGGAAGGTGTTCGAGGCCCGCGCGCCCTTGAAGCAGTAGAGATAGACCGGCGTGGTCGTCGAGATGCCAACGGTGGCGCATTCCGCCAAGATCTCGTCCTTGGACTTGAAGCGCGGGCCCTCGGCGGTCGGCTTCATCATGCGATACCATTCCAGCCACACCGCGCCGGGGATGCGGCCCTTGCGCGGGCAGAAATCCCTGCCATAGGGCGACGAGCTGTCGCCGATCCACTCGTCGACATCGCGCACGTCGAGGATGGCGATGCCGGGCTTGCCGACGGCCCCCAACATGGTCTTCGCATCGATCAGGATCTCGCCGGCTTCAGGCACGACCGCGAACGAGGCCTTCGCCGGCGCCGGGACATCCTTCGTCACCGGGAATCCCGCGGCCGACCAGGCGTCGAATCCGCCATGCAGCACCTTGATCTTGGGATAGCCGAGCATGGTCAGGAGATAGTAGCCGCGGCAGGATTGGCCGAAGCCGGAATTCATCGACTGCTCGTAGATGACGGCCGTTTCCATGCCGGAGAGGCCGGCGCCGCCGAAGGCGTCGGCGAATTTTGTCTTGAGTTCGCTGATGCCCTCCGGCGTCGAGGTCGCCAGAAAAGTGAAAATCTCATGCACGTTGACGGCGTTGGGCAAGTGCCCGGCGGCATAGGCGTCGGGATTGCGGGTGTCGACGACGACACACGGTTCTAGCTTCAAGAGATCGGCAAGTTCGACGGCGGTAATCAGGACGTCAGTCATGGCAGCCTCTCGGTTGAGGTTGGGGTCTTCGGGGTGGACTCGCAAAATCAGGAATCGGCGAGCATCTTGCGCAGCTGCTTGGTGGCGGGCGTGACGATCGCGACGAAATAGGCTTCGCGCAGGCGCCGCTGCACGCGGTGGCTTTTGAGATAGCCGCGCGCGCCACAATGCAGCATCGCCGCATGCGCCGCCGCGACGCTGGCCTCTCCGGCGCGCAAGCGCAGCGCGATCACCTTGCGCCAGTAGGTCTCCTCTTGATTGTAGGGATCGCGCGCCAGCGCCATCGTCTCCGTCTCCAGCTCCGCGGCGAGATCGCGGAGATGCACCGGCTGCTGCGGCAGATAGCGGTTGATGTGGCCGAGGGGGCCACCGACCTCGTCCATGATGTTGATGCAGTCCCTGATGACGCCGAGCGCCATGCCGGCCTGGAGCAGGATGAAGCCGGCGCGGATCTTCTTCACAAAAGGCCCCGCGGGATCGGCGAGGATCAGCTCATCCGGCACGAAGACGTCGCGAAACTGCACGCCATAGGTGCCGGTGCCGTCCATGGCGAGGAACGGCTTGCACGGCGTCAGCGTGATCGCGGGATCGGAGCAGTCGGCCAGGAACATCACGGTGCCGGGCTCGTCCCTTACGATGCCGGGCTCGTCCCTTACAATGCCGGGCTCGTCCGTTACGATGCCCGGCTCCTCCTCGCGCTCGAAGATGGTGCCGAAATAATGGTCGGCGCCGAGATTGGAGACCCAGGGCAGCGCGCCGCGCACGATGTAGCCGCCCTCGACCTTGCGTCCTTTCAGCTTGAGCCTCTCGATCCCGAAAAAGCTCTTCATTGGGTTGGAGAGCCCGGTGCCGCCGAGCAGCCGGCCGGTCGAAAAGCCGTCGCCGAAGCGTTTTGCCAGCTTCATGTTGGTCGAGTTCGCCGCGTACCAGACCAGCGTGTTCTGGCACCAGGCCATGAACGCCGTGGCGCCGCAGACCTCGCCGATCGCCGCCATCGCCTGGATGGCGCAGCGCAGATCGGCGGGACCTTCGTGGGCCATGTGACTGCCCCAGGCGCCGACCTCGCCGAAGCGGCGCAGCACCTCGGCCGGATAGACCGAACCGTCGTCGATGCCTGCGGCGAGCGGCGCGAGCTGTTCGCGCGCGATCCGCGCCACCTCGCCGGCGATGGATGGTGCGGGCTGATCCAAAACTTCGGCCCGTGATAAAGCCAGTGAACCCATGATCGTCTCCCGCACCTTTTCCACTGCCGCCGACCGCTAGATGCCGACCTCGAGATTGACCGGTCGGGTGAAGGTGTTGGCGACCGGCGACCATTGCTTCACATGGGCGACCAGCGCGTTGATCTCGTCCTGCGAGATGCCCTCGCATTCCATGTCGACCTTGACGCGGACGTCCGTAAATCCAACCGGCTTGTCAGAGACATCGCCGGTGCCCCAGACTGCGGTGATGTTGAGATCGCCTTCGAGCTCGAGCTCGAGCTTGTTGACGATCCAGCCGCGGTGCACGGCGTTGGCGTGCAGGCCGACGGCGAGACATGAGCCGAGCGCGGCGAGCGAGGCCTCCGACGGATTTGGCGCGGTGTCGTCGCCCAGGAGCCCCGGCGGCTCGTCGACGATATAGGGCGGCAAATTGCGGATGTAGTTGGCGTGGCGGAATTTTCCTTCCGCGACCGTCTTGCACTTCAAGGTCTTGATGATCTTCGGATTGGCCTTGCCGCTCGCGATCAGTTGCTCGAGCCCATTCTTGTCGATGGGCGCGAGGCAGCCCGTCAGCACTGTTTTTTGAACGACGGCAGTCATCATTTTCTCCCTGGCAGCCGTGGAAAACGGCAGGATACCGAACGGTCTGTTTTCTTGCATGGACCGTGCCAGACCCGGCCAAAAACAAAACGCAAGGCATTGGAGCCGCTTAGCGAGCCCTGCCTGCGGATTGATCAGCCGACCTTTGCTCAAAGGCGATGCAGATGAGCTTTGTCTTGCGAATCTTTTCAGCGCCGAACAGATGCGGCTTGCTGATGCGGCGCGGCTGCGGGTAAGTTGGACTCATGGCCAGGCCTTCAATGAACAAGTCCTCACTGAACAAGACGTCAAGGAAGAACTCCCATTCGCTCCACGCCGTTGCCGGCGAAGACGAATCCGCGCGCGGACGTCTGCTGAGCGCCGCGACGCATCTGTTCTGCAAGTTTGGAATCAACGCCACCGGCATCGATGCGATCATCGAGGAGGCCGGCACCGCAAAGACCACGCTCTATAAATTGTTCGGCTCCAAGACCAATCTCGTCAACGCGGTGCTGGAGAGCGAAGGCAGGCAGTGGCGCGAATGGTTCATCGGCGCCATGGAAGATGGCGGCGGCGACGCGCAAGCCAAACTCACGCGCATCTTTCCGGCGCTGAAGAGCTGGTTCGGCGAAGAGCGCTTCTACGGCTGTCCCTTCATCAACGCAGTCGGCGAGCACGACAAGGACGCCAAGCAGTTCCGCAACATCGCGCTGAAGCACAAGAAGATCGTGCTCGGCCACATCGAGAAGCTCGCCGGCGAGCTCGGATCGAACGAGCCCGTCGTGCTCGCGCACCAGCTCGGCCTCATCATCGACGGCGCCATCGTCGCCGCGATGATCTCGCGCGACCCGGGCGTGGCGGATACGGCGGCGCTGACTGCAGGCCCCCTGCTCGGACAGTGGAAAGCGAAGAAGAAGCGCGCAGCAGATCAGCTCGAAGCGGTGTGAGGTTGTACGCGGGCCTCGTAGGGTGGGCAAAGGCGCAAAGCGCCGTGCCCACCACTTCTGTCTCGGAACGCTTGAAGATGGTGGGCACGCTTCGCTTTGCCCACCCTACAAGATCCGTTTCATAAATCCCTTGATCGCCTCCAGCACCGGCTGCTGATCGCCCGCAAAAAACCAGTGATCACTGCCGTCGAGCTCGACGAACTCCGCGCCGCTGATCCGGCTCGCCATGTCACGCCCGGCCGCGATCCTCACGGCGTTGTCGTCCCGCCGGTGCAGCACCAGCGTCGGCATGGCGATGTGCGCCAGAAGGTGTCGCACGTCGGCATCGCGAAATGCCTCGAGCACGGCCGAGATGCCGCCGGGACTGGACGCCGCACGCAATAATCCCGCCCACCAGGCGCGTGCCTGGGGATCACCAGCAAGGCTCGGTGCGAAGGTCTCGATCCCGGCCGGACCGCCCCATTGGGCGATGAGCTGGCGGCTCCAGGCGTCATACTGGCTGGCGCGCAAGGCGTGCGGATAGTCCTGTGACCAACAGCCCTTGGCCAACGCGCCGAACAGGATGAGCCCGGCCACGCGGCGCGGCTCATCGACCACAAACTTGATGCAGGCCGGCCCGCATTCGGATGCGCCGAACAGCACGACGCGGCGCGAGTCCGCCGCCCGCAGCACGGTGCCGATATCCTCCGCGGTAACATCGATACCAGGGGCTGATCCGACCCGGTCGGACAGCCCGATCCCGCGACGATCGAAAACAATCAGTCGCCCAAGCTTCATCAATGACGTCAGAAACGTGCGGCTCGCCGGATGCTCCCAGGCGCGCTCCACATGCGAGACGAAGCCGGGCATGACCAGGATATCGAGCGCGCCGCTTCCATAGGTCTGATAGGCGAGATGCACGCCGACGCCCTTCACATAGCGCGTCGCCGGAACGGCATCGCGCAGGAGCGCCGCCGCAGGAGTCATGAGCGCCTTGGTCTCGGCTTCCGGCGCGACGCCAAGCTCATCGCGCAGCCGCTGCATCAGCGCCGCGTAGTGCCGCTCCGCCGCGCTTCGGTCTCCGGCCAGCAGCAGGCTACGGATCAGGTGCCGGCCATACAATTCGCTGAGCGGATCGAGCTCGACCAGACGTCCCGCATGCGCGGTCGCTGCAAAATGATCGCCGGCGGCATTCTTGTCCTGCACGAGGCGCTCCAACGCGTTCACGAGCCGTCCCCGCAGCGCCTCCCGGCGAAAGAACGCCCAATCGTCGAATTCGGGACAGTCGTCCGGAGCGAAGCCCGCCAGGAAGTCACCCCGATAAATCAGGCAGGCTTCTTCGAAGGCACCGCGGTCGCAGGCGCTCTCGAACAGATGCGTGTCGATCTCCAGTTCGACCTCTGAAGACCATCGCATGCTGGTTCGGTCGGTCTCGAACACCGGCTGGCCGAGTGTGAGCTCAACGCGGTGAAGCAGGCGCCGCAGTCGCGCAAGGCCGGTCTCGCGGTCGGTCTCGGGCCACAGCAGCGTGGCCATGACGTCCCGCGCGACCGCGCTCTTGGTTTCCGCGAGATAGACCAGCAGCGCAAGACCCTTGCGCAGGTTCAGCTTGATCGGGCGGCCGTTGGCATGGACCTCCGGGAACCCGAACGTCCCGAGCGAGAAAGCCGTCATGAAAATCCTCTCTCCCCGGCCGGCGCCCCCGGGGGACGCACAGGGGACGGTCCAGCGCTAACGGTCGGGGCAGATCGAGCCCGCTCGCCAGCGAGCGATTCAGGCTCCTGCATGCGGCACCGCTGCATCAGGCACAATAGGAAAAACCATGGTCGCGCGCCTCGCAATCCCGCTCTACGCCATCGTGAGCTACGGCGTATTCACGGCTTCATTCCTCTACGCGCTCGGTTTCGTCGGCAATTATGTCGTGCCGAAGTCGATTGACGTCGGCAGCCACACGAATTTGAGCGAGGCCATCGTCGTCGACCTGCTGCTGCTCGGCCTGTTTGCAATCCAGCACAGCGTCATGGCGCGCCCGGCCTTCAAACGATGGTGGACCAAATTCCTTCCCGTGGCCTGCCAGCGCAGCACCTACGTGCTGCTCTCCAGCCTGATCCTGCTGCTGCTGTTCTGGCAGTGGCGCCCGATCCCGACGCCGGTCTGGCAGGCGAGCGGAATTGCAGCCTGGGTGCTGACCGGCGTGCATTGGCTCGGCTGGCTGATCGTGCTGGCCTCGACCTACATGATCGATCATTTCGATCTGTTCGGCCTGCGTCAGGCCTTCTTCGCGTTGCGCGGGGCCGAGATGCCAGGTCAATCCTTCAGGACGCCGCTGCTTTACAAGATCGTGCGGCATCCGCTCATGCTGGGCTTTCTGCTCGCCTTCTGGGCCACGCCCGAGATGACCGCCGGCCATCTGCTGTTCGCGGTCGCGAACACGGCCTACATCCTGGTCGCCCTGCAGTTCGAGGAACGGGATCTGGTCACCGAGTTCGGCGCGACCTACCAGCAATATCGCCGCCGCGTTCCCATGCTGGTGCCGCGCATTTTCGGTCACCGCCGTACGGAAGATCTCGAGCCGCCTCGGCCTGTTGGAGTGCCCCGATGAGAGCAGTTCTGTGCAGTTCGTTCACGGGCCCTGCGGACCTGCGCGTAAGCGAGATCGAACCGCCCAAGCCCGCCGGCGACGAGATTCTCATCGACGTCCATGCGGCCTCAGTCAGCTTCATGGACCAGTTGCTGGTGTCGGGGCTCTACCAGATGCGGCCGCCGACGCCCTTCGTGCCCGGCACGGAAGCATCCGGTGTCGTTGTCGCGGTTGGGGACAAGGTCAAGGCATTCGCGCCCGGCGATCGCGTGGCGTGCAGCAGCTGGATCGGCGGCTACGCCGAACGGATGACTGCCAAGGAATCGAAAAGCGTACGGCTGCCCGATAGCGTCGCCTTCGAACCCGCGGCGACGGTCCTGCACAATTACGGCACGGCCTGTTATGCGCTGGTCGAGCGGGCACGGGCGCAACGCGGCGAAACCCTGTTCGTCACCGGCGCCGCCGGCGGAGTTGGCCTTGCCACCGTCGATCTCGGCCGCCATCTGGGCCTGTGTGTCGTCGCCGGTGTCGGCTCCGATGACAGGGCAGCCCTGGTGCGCGAGTACGGCGCCAGCGAAATCATCAATTATCGCAGCGAAGATCTGCGCAACCGTATCAAGTCGATCGCATCAGGAGAAGGCATCGACATCGGCTTCGACAATATCGGCGGCGCGATCTTCGAGCAGATGGCCCGGTCGATGAGGTGGGGCGGACGGCTGATGCCGATCGGCTTCACCAGCGGCGAGATTCCACAGATTCCGATGAACCTGCCGCTGCTGAAGAACTATTCCATCCTCGGTGTCTTCGCCGGCGCCTGGACGGAGAAATTTTCCGCCGATGCCGCGCGTATGAACGCGACGCTGATGCAATTGCTGGCCGGCGGAAAAATCCGTCCGCACATCGATCGCGTCCTCCCTTTGGAGGAGGCCGGAGATGCCATGCGCGCCGTAGCCAACCGAACGGTTCAGGGGCGAATTGTCCTCAAGATCAGATAAAGTGCACCGGGAAGAGAGAACAAAACCGATGACACCGATCATCATCGACAAACGCTTTTGCGGTCCTCCCAACTCGGGCAACGGCGGCTATGTCTGCGGCCGGCTGGCCCGCCACATCCCCGGCGGGGCGGAGGTGACGCTGCGCGCACCGCCGCCGCTGGAAAAGCCGCTCGATGCGATCGCGACGGATGACGGCACATGGGAGCTTCGCGATGGCTCCCGTGTCGTCGCAACCGGGCGGGCGGCAAGTATCGAGCTTGCGCGGCTGGAGACAGCCAGCTTCGAAGAGGCATGTGCCGCCGAATTGCTGGCGCGGGTCAAGCCGCACGAGCACCCCCTGCCGACATGTTTCGTGTGTGGCCCGGCAAGGGCGAAAGGCGATGGCCTGCGCATTTTCGCCGGGCCGCTCGGGCGTTCTGCGCACAACGCCGTTCTCGCAGCGCGTTGGGCTCCGAATTCGAATCTGGCCGCCGAAGACGGCTTGATCGCGCCAGAATTTCTCTGGTCGGCGCTCGATTGTCCCACCGGCTTTGCCTGCAATTACAACCAAGAGAGCGGCAGCTTCGACCGGACGCCGCTCCTGCTCGGACGAATGTCGGCCCGGATCGAAGTCCGGCCGCGCCCCGGCGAACGCTGCGTCATCACGGCCTGGTCAACCGGCCGCGACGGCCGCAAACGCACGGCCGAGGCCGCCGCTCATGATGAAGCCGGGAAATTGCTGGCCGTCGCTCGGGCGACATGGATCGCGGTCGAACGCGACGTGCAACTCGGCCGCACTTCGTAGGGTGGATTAGCGTTAGCGTAATCCACCACTTTGGTCGTCGCGCGAGAAGAGGTGGGTTACGCTAACGCTAACCCACCCTACAAAACTACGAAGCGTCCGGTCCTTCCGCGATCATCCCCTGCAACCTCTCCAACTCCGCTTCCAGATCGCGCTCAACATCTGCCGCCCGCATCTCGATCACGCGATAGTCCCGCGCCTCCAGCCACGCCCGCCGCGACGCGCGGTCGGCGGCGATGGTCTCGCCCTCGCCCGCGTTGACCAGCTCGATCGCGATCCTGTGCGCGAACGAGACAAAATCCGGGATGTGCCGCCCCACAGGGGTCTGACGCTTGAACTGACCTGCGAAGCGGCGGTCGCGGGTCAGCGCCTGCCACAGCAGGCGCTCGGCATCCGTCGGGTTGCGGCGGAGCAGGCGGGCGAGACCGCGCACCGTGCTGCCGCTGTCAGGCACCCCGCCGCCCTGGCCGTGCTCGGCCAGCAGCGCGCGCAGGCGCGTCGCCTGCTCGCCGTCGAGCACGCCGCCCTTGGCCGGGCCCTTGCGCCCTTCCGCGATCGCCATCACCACGCCGTGCAGGGTGTGCATGTCCTGCTTGGTCGGCTCCATCCGGCTGAAAATGTTGCGCAGGTTGACCAGCATGGTGTCGCGCTTCTCGGCCGGGCGCAAAAATTCGACCCGGTCGAGCTCCCGGATGAGATTGTCGAAGAAGGCCTGCATCTGGTGCTGCGAGGCGCGCTCGGAGCGTTCCGGCATGGCATGCGGCAGCTCGCCGGACGTCGCACGCTTGAACCATTCATAGCCGACCAGCAGCACGGCCTGGGCAAGGTTAAGCGAGGCAAAGCCCGGATTGACTGGGAAGGTGATGATGCGGTTGGAGAGCCCGACCTCCTCGTTGGTCAGGCCCCATCGTTCCCGGCCGAACAGGATGCCGGCCTTGCCTCCTGTGGCGAGGTGCCCGGATATCTCGCTTGCTGCGGCTTCCGGCCCCACCACCGGCTTGGCCTGGTCGTGGGGGCGCGCGGTGGTGGCGAACAGCAGGTCGAGGTCGGCGACGGCCGCGCCGACCGTGTCGAACAATTCGACCTTTTCCAGAATGTAGTCGGCGCCGGCCGCAGCCCGCTGTGCCGCGATGTTGGGCCAGCCGTCGCGGGGGTTGACGATGCGCAATCGGCTCAGCGCGAAGTTGCCCATGGCGCGCGCGGCCATGCCGATATTCTCGCCGAGCTGCGGCTCGACCAGGATCACGATGGGGCCGTCGAGGGAAAGGCCCGCCTTGCTCTTGTCAGTCCCCGACATCTCGTTTCGCTTTCACGCTGGTTCACAAGGCCTTGGAGAGGCCGCCTCAGGAGTTGATTCAAGCCGGCTGCCCGGCCGCTTTGCCCGCTCGCCTGTCGTTTGCCTGTCCTGACAAAATTCTCAAGGGAAATAACGGGTTGGAATCGACTTTTGAATCTCGCCGGAAACTTGACGCGGACCCGGCCGAGGGGGTGGGCCGCGGCCCCCCATCTGCGGAAGCTGGATGAGCTAAAAGTGCATAATCCCTTGGCTTTCGCCCGCTGCAGTCAGGTGCTAAGAGGCGGCGGATATTCCCGTGGCGCGCCAAAAGCGCCGTTCCCAAGAGGCTTCCCCGATCATGGCAAAAATCAAGGTGTCCAACCCCGTCGTCGAACTCGATGGCGACGAGATGACCCGGATCATCTGGCAGTACATCAAGGACAAGCTGATCAACCCGTTCCTTGACGTCGAGCTGCTCTATTTCGACCTGGGGATGGAGTACCGCGACGAAACCAACGATCAGGTCACGATCGATGCCGCCGAAGCCATCAAGAAGGTCGGCGTGGGCGTCAAGTGCGCCACCATCACCCCGGACGAGGCCCGGGTGAAGGAGTTTGGCCTCAAGCAGATGTGGAAGTCGCCGAACGGCACCATCCGCAACATCCTCGGCGGCTGCATCTTCCGCGAGCCGATCATCTGCAAGAACGTGCCGCGCCTGGTTCCCGGCTGGACCAAGCCGATCATCATCGGCCGCCACGCCTATGGCGACCAGTACCGCGCCACCGACATCAAGTTCCCCGGCAAGGGCACGCTGACGATGAAGTTCGTCGGCGAGGACGGCACCGTGATCGAGAGGGAAGTGTTCAAGACCCCGGGCGCCGGCGTCGCGATGCAGATGTACAATCTCGACGATTCCATCATCGACTTCGCCCGCGCCTCGCTGAACTACGGCCTGCTGCGCAACTACCCGGTCTATCTCTCGACCAAGAACACGATCATGAAGGTCTATGACGGCCGCTTCAAGGACATCTTCCAGGACATCTACGACCGCGAGTTCAAGACAGAATTCGAGGCCAAGGGCCTGACCTACGAGCACCGTCTGATCGACGACATGGTGGCCTCGGCGCTGAAATGGTCCGGCGGCTATGTCTGGGCCTGCAAGAACTACGACGGCGACGTGCAGTCCGACACCGTCGCGCAGGGTTACGGCTCGCTCGGCCTGATGACCTCGGTGCTGCTGACCCCCGACGGCAAGACGGTGGAAGCCGAAGCCGCCCACGGCACCGTGACCCGCCACTACCGCGAGCACCAGAAGGGCAAGGAGACCTCGACCAACTCGATCGCGTCGATCTTCGCCTGGACGAGAGGCCTGTCGCACCGCGCCAAGCTCGACAACAATGCCGAGCTCGCCAAGTTCGCGAACACGCTCGAGAAGGTCTGCGTCGACACCGTCGAGGAAGGCTACATGACCAAGGACCTCGCCCTGCTGGTCGGCGCCGACCAGCGCTGGCTGTCGACCACCGGCTTCCTCGACAAGGTCGCCGAGAACCTCGGGAAGGCGCTGACGGCGTAAGCTGCCAACCGCAATTTCGCCCGACTGGGCCAAACATCATCACGGGCCGCGCCTTTGAGCGCGGCCCGTTTCTTTTTTGAGACCCCCCGCACGGAGATGCGACCATGTCGATCAAGCTTGCCGTCCCATGCCTGATGCTGCTCGCTGGACCGGCTGCGGCCGCAGAGCCGCTCTCGGAAGCCCTTGCCGCGCCCGGCGAGACCATCGTGCTCAGCGTCCACGCCGAGGGTGCGCAGGTTTATGAATGCAAGGCCGGCACCGACGGCAAGCTCGCCTGGACATTCCGCGAGCCAATCGCCACGCTGCTCGCCGACGGCAAGACGATCGGCCGGCACTATGCCGGGCCGAACTGGGAGCACACCGATGGCAGTGCCGTCGCCGGCAAGGCCATCGGCAATGCGTCCGGCACGACCGCCGCCGATATCCCCTGGCTGAAGCTGGAGGTCGCCGCACATCGCGGCAGCGGCGTCCTGACGCCCGTCACTACCGTCCAGCGCATCAACACCCATGGCGGCAAGCTCGACGGCACCTGCGACAAGGCCGGCGAGTTCAAAAGTGCGCCCTACTCGGCCGACTACGTTTTCCTGCGCAAGAGCTGACGAACGAGGCGCACTGCGCTTTAAGCGCCGGTCATGGCTTTTTCGATCGCTGTGAGCGCGGCCGCCGCGTTGGCGCCATCGGGGCCGCCGGCCTGCGCCATGTCGGGCCGGCCGCCGCCGCCCTTGCCACCCAGCGCCTCGGAAGCGACGCGCACGAGATTCACGGCATTGAAGCGCGACGTCAGGTCCGCGGTGACGCCGACCACGATTCCGGCCTTGCCGTCCTCGGTGACGCCGACGATGGCAACCACGCCGGAGCCGATCTGCTTCTTGCCGTCATCCGCAAGGCTCTTGAGGTCCTTCATCTCGATGCCCTCGACCGCGCGCGCCATCAGCTTGACGTCACCGACCTCGCGCACGGCCGCGGCCGCGCCATTGCCGGCGGAGGCACCGCCGCCCATCGCGAGCTTCTTGCGCACGTCGGACAATTCGCGCTCGAGCTTCTTGCGCTCGTCCATCAGCGCGACGATCCGCGCCGGCACGTCGTCGATCGAGGTGCGCAGCTCGTTTGCCGCGGTCTTCGCCAGCGCCATGGTGTCGTTGGCATGCTTGCGCGCATAATTGCCGGTCAGCGCCTCGATGCGGCGCACGCCGGAGGCGACCGCGCTCTCGCCGGTCAGCGTGATCAGGCCGATATCGCCGGTGCGCCTGACATGCGTGCCGCCGCAGAGTTCGACCGACCAGCCGAGCGCATTGGTGCCGCGCTCGCGCGCAGTCCTTCCCATCGAGACGACGCGAACCTCGTCGCCATACTTTTCGCCAAACAGCGCGCGCGCCCCCGCTTCGCGGGCCTCGTCCACGCCCATGACGCGGGTCGTGACTTCGTCGTTCTCCAGCACCACGTCGTTGGCGATGTCCTCGACGCGGGCAAGCTCCTCCGCCGTGATCGGCTTCGGATGCACGAAGTCGAAGCGCAGCCGGTCGGGCGCGACCATCGAGCCGCGCTGGGCGATGTGGTCGCCGAGCACCTGGCGCAGCGCCTCATGGATGAGGTGGGTGGCCGAGTGATGCGCGCGGATCGACGAGCGGCGCGAATGATTCACCTCGAGCTGCAGCGCGGTGCCGAGCTTCACTTCGCCACTCTCCACCGTGCCGATGTGGACGAAGAAATCGCCGAGCTTCTTCTGGGTGTCGGTGACGCGGACCTTGATCCCGCCCTCGCCTAGCAGCACGCCGGTATCGCCGATCTGGCCGCCGGACTCCGCGTAGAACGGCGTCTGGTTCAGCACGATCGCGCCAGTCTCGCCGGCCTTGAGGCTGCCCGCTTCCTTGCCGTCCTTCACCAGTGCGGCGACGACGCCCTCGGCGCTCTCGGTCTCGTAGCCCAGAAATTCGGTGGCCCCGAGCTTCTCGCGCAGCGGGAACCAGATCGCTTCGGAGGCCGCCTCGCCCGAGCCCTTCCAGGACTCGCGCGCCTTGGCCTTCTGACGCTCCATCGCGTCGGTGAACGAAGCCTGATCCACGCCGATGCCGCGCGACTTCAGCGCGTCCTGCGTCAGGTCCAGCGGGAAGCCATAGGTATCGTAAAGGGTGAAGGCGACGTCGCCGTCGAACATGTCGCCTTTCTTCAGGGACACGCTCTTCTCGTCGAGGATGGCAAGGCCGCGCACCAGGGTCTTGCGGAAGCGGGTCTCTTCCAGCCGCAGTGTTTCCTCGATCAGGTTTTCCGCGCGCATCAGTTCCGGATAGGCCTGGCCCATCTCGCGCACCAGCGCCCAGACCAGGCGATGCATCAGCGGCTCTTTCGCACCCAACAGCTGCGCATGGCGCATCGCGCGGCGCATGATCCGGCGCAGCACATAACCGCGGCCCTCGTTCGAGGGCAGCACCCCGTCCGAGACGAGGAAGGCCGAGGACCGTAGATGGTCGGCGATGACGCGGAACGAGGCGACGGTCTTCTCGTCCGGGCCGCTTCCCAAAGCGGACGCGGTCGCATCGATCAAATGACGGAACAGATCGGTCTCGAACACGCTGTCGACACCCTGCATGATGCAGGCCATGCGCTCGAGGCCCATGCCGGTGTCGATCGAGGGACGCGGCAGCGGCACGCGCTCCTCTTTCGTCACCTGCTCGTACTGCATGAACACCAGATTCCAGAATTCGAGAAAGCGGTCGCCGTCCTCCTCCGGCGAGCCCGGGGGACCGCCCCAGATGTGCTCGCCGCGATCGATGAAGATCTCCGAGCACGGACCGCACGGGCCGGTGTCGCCCATCGCCCAGAAATTGTCCGACGTCGGAATCCGGATGATCCGGTCGTCGGAGAAGCCGGCGATCTTCTTCCACAGGCCGGCCGCCTCGTCGTCGGTGTGGTAGACGGTGACGAGCAGCTTGTCTTTCTTGAGCCCGAATTCCTTGGTGATCAGCGTCCAGGCGAGCTCGATCGCGCGCTCCTTGAAATAGTCGCCGAACGAGAAATTGCCGAGCATCTCGAAGAAGGTGAGATGGCGCGCGGTGTAGCCGACATTGTCGAGGTCGTTGTGCTTGCCGCCGGCGCGCACGCATTTCTGCGAGGTGGTGGCGCGCTGGTAGGGACGCTTTTCCATGCCGGTGAAGACGTTCTTGAACTGCACCATGCCGGCATTGGTGAACATCAAGGTCGGGTCATTGCGCGGTACCAATGGCGAGGACGACACGATCTCGTGGCCGTTCTCGGCAAAGAAGTTCAGAAAGGTCGACCTGATCTCGTTGACGCCGCTCATGTTCATCCAATCGGGTGTGCTTGGACCCGCTTCCCAGCCATCCAAAGCGCAAGTTTGGGCTGATATCTGCGGGCCAAAGCGCTTTTAGACAAGGCCAGCTTCGCTGTCCAGAAACTGTGCAGGCAGATCAGAGGGTTGCCGCAGGCGCGCAATCACGGTTGAAAGGCGAAGCCGCCGCGTTGACAGGCTTGGCCGGGCTGTGGTCTGTACCTATCTGTATCGTACGGCCACGTCGGGAGAGACCGGCTTTAGGCAGCCGGCGCCGAAGGAGCAACCGCCCCGGAAACTCTCAGGCAAAAGGACCGCGTGGCTTTGACAGCATCTGGAAAGAGGCGCCGACGGGCTTAGGCCCGGACAGCGTCCGCCGACGGGATAATACTCTCAGGCACAGCGACAGATGGGGCTTCTGGTGGTGTCCGTGGGGAATTGTCCCCGGGAACCGCCGAGGGCCCTGTGATGCTTTCGCGCGACGACCAATATTCCCTGAAAAAGACGCCCCTTCACGGGCTTCATGTCTCCCTCGGCGGCAAGATGGTGCCGTTCGCGGGCTATGACATGCCCGTGCAATATCCGGCCGGAGTCCTGAAGGAGCACCTTCATACCCGCAGCGCCGCCGGCCTGTTCGACGTCTCCCACATGGGCCAGCTCGCGCTCCGCCCGAAATCCGGGAGGATCGGGGACGCCGCCCGCGCGCTGGAGCGGCTGGTGCCGCAGGACATCGTAGCGATTGCACCGGGCCGGCAGCGCTACGCCCAATTCACCGGTGCGGATGGCGGGATCCTCGACGATCTCATGGTCGCCAATTTCGGCGATCATCTGTTCCTGGTCGTCAACGCCGCCTGCAAGGAAGCGGACGAAGCGCATCTGCGCGCACACCTCTCGGATGACTGCATCATCGATTCGCTGACGGAGCGTGCGCTGATCGCGCTGCAGGGCCCGAAGGCGGAAGCCGTGCTGGCGAAATTGTGTGCGGAGGCGCCGGCCATGAAGTTCATGGACGCCGGCCCGCACAAGGTTGCCGGCATCGCGTGCTTCGTCTCGCGCTCGGGCTACACCGGCGAGGACGGGTTCGAGATCTCGGTTTCTGCTGGCGACGCCGAGCGCCTCGCCAAGATACTTTTGGAAGATCCCGACGTGCGGCCGATCGGGCTTGGCGCCCGCGACAGCCTGCGGCTGGAAGCCGGGCTCTGCCTCTACGGCCACGACATCGACACCGCGACCACGCCGGTCGAGGCCTCGCTGGAATGGTCGGTGCAGAAGAGCCGCCGCACCGGCGGCACCCGCGCCGGCGGTTTTCCCGGCGCCGAAAAGATCCTCGCTCATTTCGACCAGGGCGCGTCCCGCCGCCGCGTCGGCCTGCGCACCGAGGGCCGTGCGCCGGTGCGCGAGGGCGCGCTGCTGTTTGCGGATGCGACTTCGGTCGAGCCGGTCGGAAAGGTCACATCGGGCGGCTTCGGCCCGAGCCTGAATGCGCCGGTCGCGATGGGCTACGTGCCCACGAGCCAGAGCGCGCTCGGCATAAAACTCTTCGCCCAAGTGCGCGGCCAGCGCTTGGCCGTCCAGGTCGCCGCCATGCCATTCGTGAAAAACACTTACAAACGCTGAGGACAAGAAAATGACCACGACGCTGTACACCTCCGACCATGAATGGCTCGCCATCGACGGCGATGTCGCCACCGTAGGGATCACCGATTACGCGCAGTCCCAGCTCGGCGATGTCGTGTTCGTCGAACTGCCCAAGGTCGGCCGCACCCTGAAGAAGACCGAAGCCGCCGCCGTCGTGGAATCGGTGAAGGCCGCCTCCGATGTCTACGCGCCTGTTACGGGCGAGGTGACCGAGACCAACGCCGCGCTCGCCGCCGAGCCCGCGCTGGTGAACTCGGATGCGCAAGGCGCAGCCTGGTTCTTCAAGATCAAAATTGCCGACAAGAGCGAGCTCGGCGGCCTCATGGACGAAGCCGCCTACAAGGCGCACACGGCGTGAGGATATGACCCGAGCAGCCGCCCCACACTCACTGTCATCGCCCGCGAAGGCGGGCGATCCAGTACGCCGCGGCCCATCGGCTCAGTCACGAACGCCTGCATTTACTGGATGCCCCGCCTTCGCGGGGCATGACAACGGAATCTAGCGAGGACCCATGATGACCGCGCACCGCAAATCCAACGGCGACACCGCCAGTTTCGTTCGCCGCCATATCGGCCCCTCCGCGCGCGATGTCGCTGCGATGCTGGAGACTGTCGGCGCGAAAAGCGTCGACGCACTGATGGCGGAGACGCTGCCGGCCTCGATCCGGCAGGCCGCCCCGCTCGATCTCGGCAAGCCGCTCAGCGAGACCGAGGCGATCGCGCATATGGGCGAGCTCGCAGCCCAGAACCAGGTCTTCACCTCGCTGATCGGCCAGGGCTATTCCGGCACGATCCTGCCTGCGGTGATCCAGCGCAACATCCTCGAGAACCCGGCCTGGTACACGGCGTACACGCCCTACCAGCCCGAGATCAGCCAGGGCCGGCTGGAGGCGCTGCTCAACTTCCAGACCATGATCTGCGATCTCACCGGGCTCGACATCGCCAACGCTTCGCTGCTCGACGAGGCGACGGCGGCGGCGGAAGCGATGGCGCTCGCGGAGCGGCACTCGAGGGTCGAAGCGAAAGCCTTCTTTGTCGACAAGGACGTGCATCCGCAGACGCTCGCCGTGATGCGCACCCGCGCCGAGCCCTTGGGCTGGACCCTTATCGTCGGCGATCCTCTCACCGATCTCGACAAAGCGGACGTGCTTGGCGCGCTGCTGCAATATCCTGGAACCTCGGGCACCGTGCGCGACCTTAGGCCCGCGATCGCAACGCTGCGCGCCAAGGGCGCGCTCGCGATCATTGCCGCCGATCTCCTGGCACTGACATTGCTCGCTTCGCCCGGCGAGTTAGGGGCCGACATCGCGATCGGCTCGGCGCAACGCTTTGGCGTGCCGATGGGCTATGGCGGACCGCACGCCGCCTATATGGCGGTGCGCGATGCGCTGAAGCGCTCGCTACCGGGCCGCATTGTCGGCCTTTCCGTGGACTCGCGCGGGATGCCCGCCTACCGCCTTGCGCTGCAGACCCGCGAGCAGCACATCCGCCGCGAGAAGGCGACCTCCAACATCTGCACCGCGCAGGTGCTGCTGGCCGTGATCGCCTCGATGTATGCGGTCTATCACGGCCCCGAAGGGCTGGCGCAGATCGCGCGCAACGTGCATCGCCGTGCGGCCGTGCTCGCCGCCGGCCTGCGCAAGCTCGGCTTTGCGCTACAGTCCGACAGCTTCTTCGATACGCTCAGCGTGGACGCCGGCGCCAAGCGCGCCGAGATCATTGCGCGTGCCGCGGCCGAAACGATCAATCTCGGCATCGGCGAGACGGCGTTACGGATCGCGCTCGACGAGACCACGACGCCCGCCACCGTCGAGGCGGTCTGGCGCGCGTTCGGCGGCCAGCTCACTTACGCCGAGATCGACGCCACCACGCGCGAGGCGCTGCCGGAGGCGCTGAAGCGCACCACCGGCTTCCTCACCCACCCCGTGTTTCATGCGCATCGCTCGGAGACCGAGATGCTGCGTTACATGCGCAAGCTCAGCGATCGCGACCTCGCGCTCGACCGCGCGATGATTCCGCTCGGCTCCTGCACGATGAAGCTGAACGCGACCACCGAGATGATGCCGCTGACCTGGCCCGAATTTTCCAGCCTGCACCCGTTCGCCCCGCGCGAGCAGGCCAAGGGCTACCACGCGTTGTTCGCGCGGCTGGAGAAATGGCTGTGCGACATCACCGGCTATGACGCGATCTCGCTGCAGCCGAATTCAGGCGCACAGGGCGAATATGCCGGCTTGCTCGCGATCCGCGGCTATCATGCCGCGCGCGGCGAGACGCACCGCAAGATCTGCCTGATCCCCTCCTCCGCCCACGGCACCAACCCGGCTTCGGCTGCGATGGTCGGCATGGACGTGGTGGTGGTGGCCTGCGAGACAAACGGCGACGTCGACGTCAATGATCTCCGCGCCAAGGCAGAGAAGCATGCGAGCGATCTCGCCGCGGTCATGATCACCTATCCCTCGACCCACGGCGTGTTCGAGGAGCACATCCGCGAGATCTGCGACATCGTGCACGGCCATGGCGGCCAGGTGTATCTGGACGGCGCCAACCTCAACGCGCAGGTGGGTTTGTCGCGGCCCGGCGATTACGGCGCCGATGTCAGCCATCTCAATCTGCACAAGACCTTCTGCATCCCGCACGGCGGCGGCGGCCCGGGCATGGGCCCGATCGGCGTCAAGGCGCATCTCGCGCCGTTCCTGCCAGGTCATCCGGAAAATTGTCATCCGGCGACGCAAGCCGAAGCGCCGGTGGGTCCGGTGTCGGCCGCGCCGTTCGGCTCGGCCTCGATCCTGACCATCTCCTACATCTACATTCTGATGATGGGCGGCGAAGGCCTGAAGCGCGCCACCGAGATCGCGATCCTCAACGCCAACTATGTCGCCGCAAAACTCGATGCGCATTTCCCGGTGCTCTACAAGAACGAGAAGGGCCGCGTCGCACATGAGTGCATCGTTGACCCCCGCGCACTGAAGACGACCAGCGGCGTCACCGTCGACGACGTCGCAAAGCGCCTGATCGATTACGGCTTCCACGCGCCGACCATGAGCTTCCCGGTGCCGGGCACGCTGATGATCGAGCCGACCGAGTCGGAATCGAAGGCCGAGCTGGATCGCTTCTGCGATGCCATGATCGCGATCCGGAAAGAAATCGCCGAGGTCGAGGCCGGCCGCTTTGAGATCGCGGCCTCGCCGCTGCGGAACGCCCCGCACACCGTGCACGACATCGCGGACGACAACTGGACGCGCGCCTACACCCGCGCCGAGGGCTGCTTCCCCGCCGGCACCTCGCGCACCGACAAATACTGGAGCCCTGTGGGGCGCGTCGACAACGTCTATGGCGATCGCAATCTGGTGTGCTCCTGCCCGCCGGTGAGCGATTACGCGGAGGCCGCGGAGTAAGACGCGACGGAGGTTTCGTAGGGTGGGCAAAGCGACGCGTGCCCACCACCTTTGTCTGAATCGAGATTTGGTGGGCACGGCGCTCGTGCGCCTTTGCCCACCCTACGGACCCTGCACTCTGGATGCATGTCAGGGATTGACCAGCGAGCGCGTCTCGCGGTCCCACCGCCAGAGCCGCTCGTTGGTCAGTTCAGTACCGCCCCACCAGCGGTGGATCGGGTTGTGACGCCACACATCGTCTTCGCGAGCGAGAAGGGAACGCCCGAGTACAGTCAGCGTGACCTTCCACTCGCTCCTGCCGAAGTAGCGGTCCTCGTTGTCGAACGACGGATCGCCCAACAAGACTGGCGGCGCCGAATGTTCCGCCAGTTCGATCAAGGCTTCGCGCGCTTCGTGTTCTTCGAGCGTATTGCGAAGCCATCTCGCTTCTTCGACACGCCTCGGGTCGGTGTGCCCGTCGTTCACAAAATCCAGCAGATCCATTTCGCTCGTCCCAAGTCCCGTCAAGCTGTCCGGAAGCTCTTCAAGCATCGCAATGAGCGCCGTTCGAAGTCTCGGCAGGACCATCAGATCCGTCATCAGCAGATCGAAACAGGGTTCTGGCGTTTCAGCCCGATAGGCTCGCCAGGCGCGGCTCGCAGCGGCCAAATGGGCGTCGGCCACTTTGAAGGCCGGCAGCTTCCATTTTGCGACAGACTCCGGAGCATAGTTCGCAACACGGTCATCCGTGTGCACCAGGCTCAGCTTCGTCGTGATCTCCTTGTAAGGGCGAGCAGGTCGAGCAGCCAGACGAGCACAAGCTGATCATTCGGTTGGGGATCGACCCACACTTCGATCGAGTCGAACTTCGTACACAGTTCGAAGAAACCGATATCGCGCGTGCCGAAACCTTCCAGCCAGTCTCGACAAACCTCGTCGAGCCAGTGATCGCCTGGATTGCAGTGCTTTGTCGACCGCCGCTCCAGCCCCATCAAAAGCTGCGCTGCGGAGGGCAATTGGCCGAACACGAAGCGCATGCAGAAGCCGAGCGCGATATTCGCCAATCTGGCTTGCCGAAGCGTTGCAGCAGCAAGATGGTTCGTGGTCAGAATCAAATGTGACACGGTCGCCTCGCAATTAACAAGCGACACCAAGACACCTCGAGCAGCACACATGCATCAGACAGGGACAACCAATGCCCGGCTGTCACGATCCCACCGCCAGAGCCGGTCGCTGGTTAGGTGGGTGCCGCCCCACCAGCGACTGATCGGGTTCTGGCGGCAGAAATCCTCTGATCCCGTCAACACCGCCTTCCCGAAATCCGTGAGCGACACGCGGGATTGCTTGTATCGTGCGTGCCGGTCGGGATCGTGATGCATATCCAGCGAGAACGGCCCCTCATCGAGTCCTGACACGGCCGGCGACGGACACCGCGCCAGCCCATCGAGCAGAGCGCCGACTTCCCAGTATTCGAAAACGCGCCGTTCGTTGGGCTTCTGATCGCCCGGGAAAACTTCGAACGGCCGCACCTTGCCTGGCGCGACCAGCTCCAGTATTCGCGTTTCCGTGGCTCCAAGGCCGCTGGTGACGCTCGGAAGCTCTTCGAGCAGGCCAACTGCGGATCGCTCAAGCTGCGGAAGCAGACACAAATCCGTTTTGAGGAGGTCGAGCCATGCCTGCGGCGTCGGCGTACGATAGGCCCGCCACGCACGACCGGCCAGGTCGAGGTGGTCTTGCGTCAGTCTGCCAGCTGGCGGGGCGAGCATCGCAAGTCGCTGCGAATCGATGTTGCCCACGGTGATGTCCAGGTGACGCATCACGACTTCGGAGGTCGCTACGCCTTCACTGCGACAATGGTCGAGCAGCCAGAGCAGGATCAGTTGCGCATTTGGCTCGGGCCCTGTCCACAATTCGACAGAGTCACATTCCGCGAACAGCTCGATCAATCCACGATCCTTCACACCCGATTTTTCGAGGCGCCAGGCTGGCGTATCGTCCAGCCAATGAAGGCCATGTGGCTGCTTCCCACGCGGCGCGAAGAACGCATCGAGCTCCGCATTGGACGGCAGCGGCCCCCAAACCAGCCGGCGCTCGATAGCAATCACGAGGTCGGCCAGGCCGGCGCGCTGGATGGCGCCGGCGGTGGACGAGTCTGTCGTGACAATGAGCTGCGTCATATTCGCCCGCCTCAAGGCTTCGTTAGAACAGAGCCATAGCGCCACAGCCGATCGTTGGTCAGATGCGTGCCGCCCCACCAGCGGTCGATCGGGTTGTGGCGACTGAAATCCTCTCGACGGGCCAGGACAGCTTCCCCGAACTCGGTCAATGACAGCCGGCTGCGCAGATATGCGGCGTGCCGATCCCTTAGGTTTTCCCGGTCGATTGTGCGCAGTTCATCGTCCAACCCTGCCACCGCGGGCCTCGGACCATGCGCCAGCCCTTGAAGCAACCATCCTGACTCAAATTCAAGGAATATCCGCGTGCCTCGGAGTGAGCGCAGGTGAAACAGCGCATTTGTGAGCGTGAACCCTCGCGCAATAAGCTCCAGAAACCGCAACTCAGTTGCACCAAGTCCTGTCAAAGGCGACGGAAGCTCGTCCAACAGATCGAGCAGAGCCAGCCTCAACATCGGCAATGCACTAAGGTCCTTGTGGACCAGATCAGCGCAAGCCTCGGGTGTCGGTGCGCCATAGGCTTGCCAGGCCATCTTGGCGGTCGCAAGCTCATTGGCCGTGACGCTCACGACGGGAATATGTGACGTGGAATTTCCGAGCCTTTCGATGCTCATGTCGAAAAAATCGGACGCTAGCAAACGCAATCGAAGCTTTTCCAGCAGCTGGGGGCATGAATCGAAATAGTCGAGCAGCCAAATCAACTGCAATTGATCTTCGGGGTTCGGGTCAAACCAAAGTTCAATCTCGTCATAGCGCTCGCAAAACTCGGCAAAGGGCAGGTTGCTGCGATCCTTGAAGGCGCGAGGCCAGACCGCGCCCCAATGCGACCAGTGATCGCCCGTCCTGAGCGTTCCTGAGCGCGCTCCGAAATAAGCTGCCAAATATTCGGGTGAAGGCAGCGGATCCCACGCGAAACGAAAAAAGAAAAAAATGACAATCTCAGCCAACTCCGATTTGGCAAGATCAGAGCCGGACGAACTGGTCAAGATCAGACGCTTCATCGCACCACCTGATCAACGCAACGCAAAACGAAACGGGCACTGACGACGTCGGCAACTCAACGTCCTCAGCGCCCGCTCCTCGCGAAAACTCTCCGCGTTTAGGCTTACTCGTCCGCCGGCTCGTCGCCGTCGGCGTCGCGCTCCGGGGTGCCGGCGAGAATTTGCTCGGCGATCAGGCCCGAGTTCTGGCGGATCGAGGTCTCGATCTTGGCGGTGATGTCGGGGTTGGCCTTCAAAAACGCTTTCGAGTTCTCGCGGCCCTGGCCGAGGCGCTGGCTGTCATAGGAGAACCAGGCGCCGGATTTCTCGACGATGCCGGCCTTGACGCCGAGGTCGAGGATCTCGCCCATCTTGGAGACGCCCTCGCCGTACATGATGTCGAACTCGACCTGCTTGAAGGGCGGCGCCAGCTTGTTCTTCACGACCTTGACGCGTGTGGTGTTGCCGACCACCTCGTCGCGCTCCTTGATCGCGCCGATGCGGCGGATGTCGAGGCGGACCGAGGCATAGAATTTCAGCGCGTTGCCGCCGGTCGTGGTTTCCGGCGAGCCGTACATCACACCGATCTTCATACGGATCTGGTTGATGAAGATCACCATGGTATTGGACTTGTTGATGGAGGCGGTCAGCTTGCGCAGCGCCTGGCTCATCAGCCGCGCCTGGAGGCCCGGCAACGCATCGCCCATCTCGCCCTCGAGCTCGGCCTTCGGCACCAGGGCCGCGACCGAATCGATCACCAGCACGTCCACCGCGCCCGAGCGCACCAGCGTGTCGCAGATTTCCAGCGCCTGCTCGCCGGTGTCCGGCTGCGAAATCAGGAGTTCGTCGATGTTGACGCCCAGCTTGCGCGCATAGACCGGGTCGAGCGCGTGCTCGGCATCGATGAAGGCGCAGATGCCGCCCTTCTTCTGCCCTTCCGCCACCGTGTGCAGCGCCAGCGTGGTCTTGCCCGAGGATTCCGGCCCGTAGATTTCCACGACACGCCCCTTCGGCAGGCCGCCAATCCCGAGCGCAATATCAAGCCCCAGCGAGCCCGAAGAGACCGACTCGACATCCATCGACCGGTCGTTCTTGCCGAGCTTCATCACCGAGCCCTTGCCGAACTGGCGCTCGATCTGGGAGAGCGCGGCGGCCAGAGCTTTACTCTTGTCCATGGAAGATCCTTCGACGATACGCAGGGCATTGGTGGACATTGGGTCGTGCTCCTTATGGCGGGGATTCGCTAGAGGGACAAACGGCTGGCGCGGCGGGTCGTCGATAAAAGCAATGTACCCCATTTGTTCTAGGTTCGCAATATGTTCTTTGCGGATTTTGGTGATGCACGTGACGCGCATCAAAGACGCCGCCGCCGCGCGCCGTCATCATTCGTAATCCTGCGGCACCGAACCTTTCCGCCGTGTCCGGCTTTCTCCGGGATGGGACCGTGACGATGGGGACCTGGAACATGACGGAAAACACGCACCACGATGCTACCTGGCGCACTCACCTCCTGGAGGCGGCGCAGGAGGAGATGGTGAAGTTCGAGCGGAAGGAAAACGAGTTTCGCAAGAAGGACCGCGCAGAGCGCGCGGCCGAACTCCATATTCCCTTGGGCGAGATCAAGGTCCACTAGGCCTGGCGACGGCTTCGGATCTGACCGAGGCGGCGCCGGCAATGGCAGACAGCGCCCGGGAATGCGCGTCGCAGCGATGTGATGCGCACCTTAAGGTATCTAAACACCTCAGTTAAGCCATTGATCGCGCAACAAAATCACGCAGCACGCTACTGTGCATGGGGTTGTTTTCCAATTTTTTGGAAAGACGCGGCGGCGTCCTAAATGCCACCCAGGGATCGGAGCGCCTTGTTGGCCCGGCGCTCGCCGCCGTCTCCCGGCACGCTCCCCGGCCCGCCCCTACAGCAGCGCCAGCAGCACGATGCCGATCACCAGCACGACGAAGCCAGCCGCCGTCGCGGCGGCGAATGACCGCTCTACGTTGTCCATGATGCCACCCCGCTGCCGGCGCGCCACGTTTCCCCCATGGCGTCGCCGAACGATGCGGAATCTCGCCTGCGGCTGTGGCTCAAGTGGTGCGACCAAGCGGCCAAATTGGGATGAGTGCGGGGCCAGTCTGCGGCTGTTCCGACGCGGATTGCGGCAGACACGCAGCCGGGCCGCAAGCCGATCTGCCGACCCTGTCAGGCTGTCGTAAGCTCAAACGGCTAGGCTTGTCCGGCTATGGTGTTGCAGCCCAGCACCTCAGCCTCCAATAACCTTCCACCCGCTTGGCTCTCCCCAAGCGGGTTTTTTCATGCCTGCCGCCGGCCGCTTCACGGAGCCCTCTCCTCTCGCGTCAGCCGCAGCGAGAAGGCGCGGATCGCGGGCGCCGCGAGCAGCACGATCGGCAGCATCGCGGCCCATGCGATCAGCCACGACACCATCCAGTGCCGCAGGAAGACCAGCGCGCTGCCTGCGGGAAAGCTGGCAATGCCCGCCGCGATCAGCGAGGTCAGACCGGACTGGACGACACCGAAGACGAAATGAGAGTAGCGGCGGGGAATGCCGAGCATGACGCGCCCATGTTGTTTGTCGTGATGGGGCCCAAGCAAGGCACATGCCGCAGCTCGCATGGAGTGGGCTTCGACGCACGCCGCGGGATCGCGCCGCCGGCATCGAATCAGTGCCGCGAGTCGGACAGCGGCGCGCGCCGCATCGCTTCAGTGCAATCGGACCGGCACGATACTCCTTCGAAACGCCAGAACGTGACGACACTGCTCGCGCCGGGATGCGCATAGTAACGTGGCGTTGGCGCCATGGGCATGACGGCTCGTCCCAGAAATCGGGAACCCCGGAATAGTCAATGTCGATCATCCCTCCGAACTGTCCCGTGGTTCTCCGACCATGAACAGAGTTCCTCGGCGCGGGCGGTTTGCACAGCAAGACCGGATGAACGCGTGCAGCTGCGTATTGATCGGGAGCCGAAGGCGATCGGGCGCAAGACATCATAAACGAGACATCATGAACAAGATCGCCTGAACAAGACCGCCTGAACCGGGTCCGCAGCGGCGGCTCCCCGCAAGGGGTCGTCCGTAGCGGCCCGGAATTGATCTGTCCCTGGTTTAGGACTGCACTGCGCGCTCCCATGGTCCAGGCGACGGGACCATCACGCGACCGGTGCCAGCCATGCCGCTCTACTTCTTTCGAATTCGCAACGGCCGTTATTCCGGCTGCGCGGACCAGGCGACGGAATTTGCCGATCGCAACGCGGCCTGGAAGGAGATGACCAGCGTCTGCGCCGACATGGCCGCCGGCATCGCCCGCAAGCTCCACGAAAATTCCGAATGGCACATGGAGCTGCTGGACGAGGCCAAGGAGCCCGTGTTCCGGATCCGTATCGTCGCGGAAACCCTCGAATAGGTCCGGTGCTAGTCCGCACTGGGCAAGCGCCGCATGGTGAATTCGATATCGCCGCCGGGGAGCTCGCGCCAAGTCTCGACCGCGCTCATATAGCCGGCCTTGGGATAGCGGGCGAAGAAAGCCTCCGCCCTCGCCCGCGCCGCCGCGCGCGGCAGGGTGAAAGTCTCACGCAAAAAGCCGTCGCCGCCGCGCTCGCCCGGCTTGCCGCCGATCTTGCGCCGGCGCGCCATTCGCTCGGCAAGATCCCGCGGGCGATCGGCCATGCCGTTCCTCCTCGACGCAATACGTTCCCGAAAGATGTAGCAAGAACGCCCGCCAAAGAGGAGTCCCGGCCGGAGGCGTCAGCCGCCTCCGATCGGGCAGAAGGTCAATTGGCGGTCGTGCCGGACTTCTTCTTGGGCGCGCTGGTCGCGGCCGACGCCTTCGGCGCAGCCGGCTGCTTCGGCGGATCGGAACGCATGCCGCCCCAGGGATCGTTGGAGGCCTTGGAGTCCGGAATCTTCTTCAGCGTTTCCTTGTAGGCCTTGTCACGCTCGGCTTCCGCGGCCTTCTCCTCCGGAGTCTTGCCCGGGCCCTCCTGCAACAGATTGAGATTGGGCATTTGCGCGTAGGCCGGTCCCGCCAGCACGGCCAGCAGCACCGCCGCCATACGGAAAAGCTTCATCATCGACTCCTCGATCATCCATGAAGGGCAGGTCAACCGCGCCTTGTCGTCCTTGTCAACGGCCCACTCAGGGCTGAATAGCGCGTTAGAGCCGGTCCGATCTGCACGATTTCGGCGCGTGCAGCCAGTCGTCCCAGATCGGGCCGCATCTGGTGCACCCGTCCAGCGCGACACCAAGCGTCACCAGCCAAAACACGAGGACATACCGACGCAACATCGTCCACCCGCTCCCAAGCCCGGTATCATATCGGGCCAAGTCAGGCATTTTCAAGCCGGCGGAGCCGACGGAAGACCGGGTGACTTTGCCGCGTCGATGCGCGCAGAATGGGCGAAACATCCGGCAACACGGGAGGGACCGACAGCAATGCCATCGCAGCCAGAAGCCGAGTTCGGCATCGCCGACGCCAGACGCATACTCGGCGAGGTGTTTGCGCCGTGGGTCCAGGATCTCAACCTCTCGGTCGAGCGCATCGAGCACCTGCCGCCGCCTGACGTGCCGGACTGGCAGCCGGCAGCGCTCTTGCGCATGCCATTCTCGGAGCGATTGTGCCGCAACGGCGGCGTGGTGTGCGGCCAGGCGCTGATGGCGCTTGCCGACACCGCGATGGTGATCGCGAACCTCGCCGCCAACCGCGGCTATCGTCCGATGACGACGATCGACCAGACCACGCATTTCATGCGCGCAGTCTCCTCGTCGGATGTGCTCGCCGACGCCCGCGTGGTGCGGCTCGGACGCACCATGAGCTTCGGCCGCGTCACGCTGCTCTCGGCCACCGACAACAAGCCGGTGGCGATGGTGTCGAGTGCGTTCGCAATGTTGCCGGGTGATGCGAAAAGAGGAGAGCCGCGTCAGCGCTAGGCGCACCGCGGCTCTCGAGCGTATCGAAGCGAGTGACCGAGGCGCAATTGCGATCGCGCTCCGGCCGGCACGCTAGTTACTTGCCGAGCACTTCGTCGGCCGCGGTGACGATGCTGACATTCGGATTGCTTCCGCAATAGGTGCCGAACTTCTTGGCGTTGTCGACGAACACATCGGTGTCGATGATCGCGTTATCCTCGTCGCCCTTGTACCACCCGTCCATCCAGGTCAGCACCAGCTTGATCGTGTCGTCGCCGCTCTCGAGGAACTGCTTGCAGCTCATGGTCGAGAGATCGAGCTTGGTGGCGTGGGCGGGAACGGACGCCAGCGAGAGCGCTGCGGCGAACAGAAGCGAAAGCGTGGTCTTCATCGATATCTCCATCGGCGCGTAACGCCATAAAGGAAAGGTTATGGGAAAAGTCGGCGGAGCGGCTCTCCGCTTCAACGTCGTAAACGAAGTCTGAAGTGCTGTGCAAGTAGCGCCAGTATTGAATTTAGTTCAACGTAATTTCTATGCACTATTTCACAATCGTCATTATGGATGAACGTGGATGATCGAGAAGCGCACAACGCACTGTCACCGTGTTTTCAAGGGTGGAACGATCACCTCGGAGAACAGGGGCATCGCATGCACGGTGCGAAACATGTCGGAAGGCGGCGCGGCGATCGACCTCGATCACCCTGTCACATTGCCGCAATCATTCACGCTCTCGATCGCGCGCGACAATTTCGTGCGGAATTGCCGCACCGTCTGGCGCAATGACAGGCGCATCGGCCTCGCTTTCGTACAGCAGTGCATACGATGTGAATGATTGTTCGCATCGTGCACACGATGCCGCGTCATGTTCGCCCGATACGACGGCGGAGGCGCCAGCGCAGGCTTGCGACCATGAGCGCAATGACCGCGAACGCAATTGCTGACGACGACATCCAAAATCGTCCGCCCGGGCGATCGATGGTGCGCGACCACAGCGACGGCCCTTCGCCCGGCCGCGCCAGGCGAAACGCAACGACGCTGTCGCCGATCGAGGTGCCTGCCTCGGAGTGGCCGCCGGCGCCGATCGCGACATACTGCTCGCCCTTCCAAAGATAGGTCATGGGATTGGCGACCCCGGGTACGGGCAGCCGGCCTTGCCACAGCTCCATGCCGCTTCGCGCATCGAAGGCGCGCAAATAGGCGTCCATCGCGCCGGTGAAGACGAGACCGCCTGCGGTGACCGCGAGCCCGTTGACGAGCGGCGCGCCCCAGGGCAGCGGCAGGCCGAGCGGCGCGAGGTCCTCCGTGGTGCCGACCGTCGAACGCCAGAGGATCTTGCCGGCCTTCAGATCGACTGCGACCATCTCGCCCCAAGGCGGCTTGTGACAAAGAAACCCGAGCGGCGATGTCACCATCGAACGCGACATCGCAAACGGCGCGCCCTTCTGCTGGCCGAAATCATGACCGGGCGGCGGATCGAATCCGGCGGCCTCCGCACGCGGGATCAGCTTGATGAGCTGAGCGGCGCGGCCGGTGTTGGCATAGAGGATCTGGTTGACCGGGTCGAAGGCTGCGCTACCCCAGTTGGCGCCACCGCCGCTGAAGGGAAACTCCAGCGTGCCTTGCGTCGAGGGCGGCGTGAACAGCCCCTCGTTACGTGCCTCCGCGAACTGCCTTTCGCAAGCGGAGCGGCGCAGGCCAGGCAAGAGCGAGGGCGCATCCTCCGTCGAGATTTTCTGCGACGTCAGTGGCGGCACATGCGTCGGGAATGGCTGCGTCGGCGACAGCCGTTCACCTTCCGCGCCGCCCTGCGGCACCGTGCGCTCCTCGACCGGCCACACCGGCTTGCCGGTATCGCGGTCGAGCACGAAGACAAAACCCTGCTTGGTCGGCTGGATCACGACTTCGCGCGGCCCCTCCACGGTGTCGAGGCGCGTGAGCGTCGGCTGCGCCGCCAGATCGTAGTCCCAGACGTCGTGATGCACGGTCTGGAACGCCCATGCGACTTCCCCAGTGTCGATGCGCAGCGCGACAACCGAATTGGCATGCTCGTTGTTACCCGGCCGCTTGCCGCCCCAAAAGTCCGGCGATGGTGAGGATGTCGGCAGGAACACCAGCCCGCGCGCGGCGTCGACCGACATCGGCGCCCAGACATTGGCGTGACCGGCTTCGATACCGTCGCGCTTGAGCGGCTCGAACGTCCAGCGCGGCTGACCGCTGCGCGCATCGAACGCGCGCACAACGCCGCTCGGCGCGTCGACGCGGCGGTTGTCGCCGATCGCGGAGCCGACCGCGACGACACCGCGGCCAACCGCCGGCGGAGAGGTGATCTGGAATTCGCCGGGCCAGTCCAGCTTCATGCCGATATCGGGCCTGACCTCACCGCCAGTGCCGAAACCGGCACAGGGAATCCCCGTCTTTGCATCGAGCGCGATCAGGCGGACATCGTTCGTGCCCATGAAGATGCGCGATCGGCAGGCGGCATTCGCAGGCGCCTCATCGTCGATCCAGTAGGTCACGCCGCGGCAGACGTAGCGATTGGCGGGCCGCTGGTTGACCGCGATCTTCGGATCGAAGCGCCACTTCTGCGCGCCCGTGCCGGGATCGAGCGCGATCACCTCGTTGAAGGGCGAGCAGAAGATCAGGCTGTCCTCGACGAACAATGGCGTCGCCTGGAATTTGGTTCGCCGCATCACCTCGGGCGGCCGCGCTGCGAGATCGCCGGTATGGAATTCGAAGGCCCGAACCAGCTTGCCGACATTGTCGGGCGTGATCTGTCGCAATGGCGAGAAGCGTGAGCCGCCGGGATCGCCACCCCAGCTCTCCCAGGCGATGCCTGGCCGCGACGAAAACAAGAGGAGCCCGATGACAGCGGCCGAATGGCACCGGCGGGTCGCCAAGGCCCGCCTCACTTATTTCGGTTTTTTGGCAGGTTCAGCCGGACGGGCTCCGCTCCAGGGGTCGTACTTCTCCTTCGGCTCCGGAATGCGCTCGAGCGCGGCCTTGTAGGCCCTTTCGTCGACTTTGGGCTTGTTGTCCGACTTCTGGCCACTTTCATTCGGCTGGCCTGTGCCGCGGCCCTGCGCCTGCGCGGACGCAACCGTCAGTGCGAGCACTGCGGCCGCTATGACCAAAATCCTCATTGGTGCAATCCCCCTCGTCTGGGGTACAAACTAGCCTGCAATCCCGTAATAGCAAATGCCGCGGGTTCCCAGGCCTCAGCAAATCTTGATCGGCCGGGACTTCGCCGGCTCGCATTCCTTGCCTATCTGTTGGCCCGCAGGGGACCTTCACGGATGTTGCGGATTATTGCTTGTGCGGCGCTGATAGCCGGCGCTCTCGCGCTCGGTTCTTGCGGTTTTGCCGACAGCCGCGCGCCGGTGCCCGAGTTCATGCGCATGAAGGAAGCCGAGCAGCCGCCACCCGAAGCGCCCCCCGATGTCAAGCGCATGGTACGCGAGCAGATCAACGTAGTGTTCCTCAACACGTCCTATCCGCGCGAGGTGCACGTCGCCCCGCCCCATCGAGAAGTGCGGGGACCGGGCTGGACGGCCTGCGTCCGCGCGCAGCTCACCTCCGCGACCGGCTCCGCGCTCGGCACGCAGATCTACGTCGTGACGATCAACGGCGGAAAGGTGGTCGACCGCCGCCGCGCGGAAGCGGACGACATCTGCGGGTCGGAAAGCTACGAGCCGATCTAGGAACAAATCACGCCGGCACCCGCTCCGGTTCCGGGAAAAACATGTAGATCGACCGGAACGATCGCCGCCTCCCATTCTTGTTACCGCCGAGGGCAGTTTCGAGGAGGACATGATGAGGACATTCACGATTGCATTGCTGGCTGGCGTCGGGGCCTTGGCCGCGGCGAGCGGCGCGAAGGCTGCCGACATCTACACGACCAGCGAATATGCGAGCCCTGATCTCGTCCAGGAAGTCCGGCTTGTCTGTGACGATGCCGGCAATTGCTATCGCACCCGTGGCGGCTCCCGCGTAATCGTGCGCGACTCCTACGCGACCATGCCACGCGACCGCTACTATGAGCGTCGCACCTATCGCGACTGGGACGACGGCCCGCGTGGCGGCGTCGGCATTCGCACGCCCGGCGTCAGCGTGGGCGTCGGTGTCGGCGGCGACCGCTGGTAGTCAATGAAGCTGTCATAGGACAGGACCGGGCGAGATCACTCGCCGGTCCTGTCCATGTCAAGTTTCGAGCGGATCGGACGGCATGACGAAGCGCGTTGACGGCGGTAGCTGCGCGATGAAGCGGGCGAGCACCATGCCGGCACACATCGCGGCGACGAAGATGAAGGCGGACGCCGAGCCGAATCCGAGTGCGGTTAGCGCTGGGCCTGGACAAAAGCCTGCGAGCCCCCATCCGATGCCGAAAATGGCAGGACCGGCGATAATTCTCGAGTCGATGTCCTTTCGCGTCGGAACGTAGAATCGTTCGGCGAAGACCGGCCGCGCGCGCTTCAAGACACGGCTGAAGCCGACGAAGGTGACCGCGACTGCACCTGCCATCACGAAAGCGAGGCTCGCATCCCACGTTCCGGCGGGAATTCCGCCGACGTCCAAAAAGTTCAGCACCTTTGCCGGATTCGACATGCCGGAGACGATGAGCCCGATGCCGAAGACGAGGCCGATCGCGAATTGAATGAGGATTGCCATCGTCGTCAGCCCCAGTGCCGCATCAAAAAAACGGTGGCGATGCCCGCCGCCATGAAGGTGACGGTCGCGACCAGCGATCGCAGCGACAGCCGCGACAGGCCACAGACGCCATGGCCGGACGTGCAGCCGCTGCCCCATACTGCACCGAAGCCCGTGAGCAATCCGGCGACAATCAGAAGCGGCGTTCCTGCCGCGATGGTTTGCGCCGGCAGGCTTCCGCTGACAATGCGCACCAGGATGGGCGCGGCGACGAGGCCGGCGACGAACGCTAGCCGGCCGGCGAACTCGCGATCCTCGTAGGGCGGAAACAGCCGCGCCGCGATGCCGCTGACACCGGCGATCCGTCCCGTCGCCCACATCAGCAGCACGGCGGACAGGCCGATCAACGCGCCACCAAGGAGCGACGCAATCGGCGTGAAAGGTGTGGCGATCATTGTGATCCTCCAGGTCGAGAGCTTCCATCAAGCAATCCTGCGGCTTGCGGCCGGATGCTCAACGGAACGTTAATACTACCACTCGAATTGAAGCGGCGTCCCAACGGTATTTTCCAATCTTTGCGCTAAGCATGACCACGTAACGCGGGCGTAGCCCGCCTGAACGAGGACGACGGGACGTGGTCGATATCGCGCACCAGGCAGCGATCAATCCGGCAGCGGCAAGGGGTGCCGCAGCAGCGCGCGCGCTCGTCCCGCTCACGGCGATCGAAGCCGGCCAATGGCGCGCGCTCGCGCAGCGTGCGATCGAGCCGAACGGCTACTACCTGCCGGGCTGGGAGCTCGCCGTGAGCGCAGCCGCACGCGGCCGCACGGATGCCTCGGCGCTTGGCGCATTCGACGGCTCTTCGGCACGGCTGATCGGGCTGATGCCGGTGATCTCGCTCTGGCGGGCCTGGAAGATTCCCCTGCCCGCGCTGGTCAGCGCGCATCCCTATGGCACGCTGTGCAGCCCACTGATCGATCGTGCCGCCCCGATCGAGGCAGCCACGCGTCTGTTACAGCAAGCGCGGGAGGCCGGAGCGCATGCGCTCGTGCTGAACGACGTCGCGCTCGACGGCGCGGCAATGAACTCGTTCAGCCAGGTTCTCGATCGCGACGGCCTGAAGCCGCGTGTCCTCTCCTCCTACATCCGCGCCAGCCTCGATGCGATGCAGGATGGTGAAACGCTGTTGCATGAGGCGCTCGGCGCCAAAAAGCTCAAGGAGCTGCGCCGCCAGCGCCATCGCCTCGAAGAGCATGGGCCCGTCGCGTTCGAGGTCGCGCGCAAGCCAGACGAGATCAGGCCGGCGCTCGAAACATTCCTGCGACTCGAAGCCAGCGGCTGGAAAGGCAAGCGCGGCACTGCGCTGATCCAGCATGCGGGTGATGCGACCTTCATCCGCCGCGCCGTTCCGACCCTCGCCGAGACCGCACAATGCGAGATCGTCACGCTCCGCGCCGGCGCGGCACCGGTCGCCGCCGGCATCGTGCTGCGCCACCAGGATCGCGCCTTCTTCTTCAAACTCGGCGTTGACGAACGCTTCGCAAGATATTCGCCGGGCGTGCAGCTCACGCTCGACCTCACGCGGCATCTCTGCGCCGATCCGTCAATCGCCAGCGCAGATTCAACCGCGAGCGCCGACCACCCCATGATCAACCCGATCTGGCGCGGGCGCTTTGCCATCGGTGACGTGCTGATCCCGTTACGGCGGAACGATCCAACCGTGACCTTGATTCGCGCTGCTTTGGTCGGCCTCAACGTTGCGCATGAGACTGCACGATGCGTGGTGCACCTGATCAGAAGATGACCAACTACAAGTCCGCGTCAGACAGTTCAGCTAGCTTGACGAGATGACGCAGCAGTCCAGCTTTCAGAGGCTTGTTGCCGTGGATGGGGACCGAGAGCCGCACGATGCTGCCGGTTTTACCATAGATGTAGTGGCTGCCGCTGACTCGAAGCAAATTCCAGCCGCGGCGCTCGACAATTCGTGCGAACTCCCGACCAGAGACTGACTTCACGCAGGCAGTTCCAGAATCCGCTCAACGCCACCCGGTTCGGGTGGTGCGACTTCGACGGATAGACAGCCCTCGATCGCATCTCGGAGATTGGCCATCAGCTCATCCATGGTATCGCCTTCGGTGGCACAGCCAGGAATAGCCGGGACCTCAGCCCAAAAGCCTCCCTCTTCAGCCTCGTGTACAACTATCTTTATCTTCATGACGGCCTCGCAACGCGGATAGTCGCTCAAGCTACTGACATATTCAACCTCAAGAGACTACTCCGCCGCTTGCGCGTTGATCTCCGCGGAGACCTCGCGGATCGCGCGTGCGAGCATGTTGGGATCCTGAGCGCCGGAGACGGCGTATTTCTGCGCAAACACGTAGGTCGGCACGCCGGAGATGCCCTTCTCGGCGGCTTCCTGCGCGTCGGCCGAAACGCGCGCGACGTCCTCGTCCGTGGCAAGGCGCTTGCGCATGTCATCGGCATCGAGGCCGACATCGGCGGCCGCCTGCACCAGCACGTTCACGTCTGTGAGGTCGCCGCCGTCGCGGAAGTATAGCTCCATCAGGCGCTGCTTCATCTCAGGCGCCTTGCCGATCATCTCGGCCCAGAGGATCAGACGATGACAGTCAGTCGTGTTGGGCTGACGCGCGACCAGCTCGGGCCGGTAGACCAGCCCCTCCTCGCTTGCCGCGGCGACGACACGACCGGCAATCCCCTTATAGGCCTCGACCGAGCCGAACTTGGTGGTGAGATAATCCTCGCGGCTGATGCCCTCGCGCGGCACCCAGGGATTGAGGAAGAAGGGACGGAAGTTGAGCCTGACCGGAACGTCTGGAACGAGCGCAAGCGCGCTCTCGATCCGGTGCTTGCCGATATAGCACCACGGGCACACCACGTCGGAGACGACATCGATCTGAAGCGGTTTCAACGTGCTCATGAGCGCCTCCTTCGGGCGATGCGGGTTTGACCCAAGATAAGCCGAACCCGCCCCGAGGCAAGGGCGCTAGGTCATAGCTGCCGCCATCTGCCTGAGCCGCTCGGCGGTGCGCTCATCGGCCGGAAAGAACGTCTCGAGCGCCAGCTCGGACAGGGTGATGTCGACCGGTGTGCCGAACACCATGGTGGTGGAGAAGAAACTTAGTATCTCCCCATCATGGCGAAGCTTGAACGGGATTGCGACATTGTCGCTCGACAGCGGCGCCGCGCGCGCCGGAATTGGGTAGCTCTTGAGATCGTTATAGAGCTTGATCAATTCAGGATCGGCCGTGGCCTCGCATTGCCGGTGCAGCCGCTCCAAGAGATGTCCGCACCACTCCGCGAGATTGACCGTGCGCGGTGCCAGCGCCTCGGGATGAAATGCGAGCCGCAGTATATTGAAGGGCTGGCCGAGCAGCCGCTGCGGGATGCCCTCGAGCAGCGGCGCCACCATGCGGTTGGCGGAGACCAGATTCCAGTGCCGGTCATACGCCAGCGCCGGATTGGGCTCGTGCGCCCTGAGGACGAGGTCGATGGCCTGGCGGGCTGATTTCAAGGCGGGATCCTCCAGCGGGCGCTGCGGATAGGCCGGTGCGTAGCCGGCCGCAACCAGCAGCACGTTGCGTTCGCGCAAGGGCACGTCGAGACGTTCGGCGAGCCTGAGCACCATGTCGCGCGAGGGCGCGGCGCGGCCGGTCTCGACGAAGCTCAAATGCCGCGCGGAGATCTCGGCCTCGCCCGCCAGATCGAGCTGGCTCATGCGGCGGCGCTGCCGCCATTCGCGCAAATGGTCGCCGATATGGACCGGCTGGCTGCGTTCGGCATGTGCCGTGGATGCATGTGCGTTCATGGTCGAAAACCTAGCATGCGAATTTCAGTCCTTCCATTACCCGCGAGGTAATCGAATTGGTGCCCGCCACGGCGCATCCTTGGTCGCGACAGGAGATGACCATGATCGCGCTGCTGCTCTACCGGACCATCGCAGACCACTTTTTTCCCTGGGCCGTGACGCTCGCGACCCGCATGCTGGCACGCAGCCTCAACATGCCCGAGCCGCTGGTGCATTCGACCGGCGACTATGTCGTCGCGCAGGTCACAGCCTTCGAGCACGGCGTCGGCAAGAGCCTCTGCCCGTTCCGCCTCGCCCGCCTGCTCCGCGCCTGGTGGCGCGGATTGCATTGAGTTCACCGCAAGCCAACCCCAACCATGGAGACCATGATGATCGATGCATCCACCTTCCTGCGCCGCGCGCTTCTCGCCGACGCCATGTTCAGCGGCGTCGCCGCCCTCGGCTTCACCTTCGGTGCCGGCGCGTTCGCCTCGCTGTTCAACCTGCCCGAAGCGCTGTTGCGTGAGACCGGCCTGTTCCTGATCGCCTACACCGCGCTGGTCGGCTGGCTTGCCTCGCGCGCCTCCGTGGCCAGGCCGCTGGTGCTGCTGGTCGTGGTCGGCAACGCGGCCTGGACCGTCGGCAGCATTGCTCTGCTGTTCTCGGGCGCGGTATCGCCGAACATCAGCGGCGAGCTCATGGTCGTGGCGCAGGCGATCGCGACCGGCGTATTCGCGGAGCTGCAATATGTGGGATTGCGGAAGAGTGGGCGTGTGGCTGGGGCCTGAGGCAGCGACTTACTGGGTGCCCCGCTTTCGCGGGGCATGAGCGCAGTGCTACGCCCGCGCGCGCCCGTTCCTCTTGGCAACGGCATAGCCGTTGAGCTTCTTCTTTTTGGCGCCCTTGTTATTAGGACTCTTGGCGCCCGCCTTCTTGGCCTTGCGCTCCGTGCGCGCCTTTACTTTGGCGCGATCGGCGCGGGCCTCGGCGCGCAGCTTCTTGCGCTTCTTCTCGCACGACTCGCACTTGCAGCCGATCGGCTTCAGATAGGCTTTGAAATAGTCGGTGCCGTAATCGTAGTTGATCTCGTCGCCCGGCTCGATGTTCTTGATGGCGCGGATGAAGACCTTGCGCTCGCGCGGCCGGACGTCGGACTCGGCGTTCGGGCGGCAGGAATGATTGATGTAGCGCGCGAGGTTCTTGCGTACCGAGCCGTCGATGGTCCAGCGGCCATTGAGCTCGAACAGGTACTTGTTCTCGATGTCGTCCTGCTCGGGAATACGCGAGTCCAGGATCGGTCCGTGATAACGGATGATCCGGGTTCCCTTTTTGATCGGCTTGGTGGCGAAGAGGCCGAGCCCGGTTTTCGAGCGGCCGACGCGATAGGATTTGTTCGACGAAGTGGCTGGCATGATCAAGAGAATGGAGGACGCGAACGAGGCCGATAGGCCCAAGCGAAGCCGCTCTTCTAGAACGATTCCGCGCCGCTGTCAGGTCTATCCCGCCTCTGTTTGAACCTTGCCCACAATGAAGACGTCTGATGGTACGGAGTTCCCGCTCTGTCAAAGGCGTCATCATGATCCGCATCACAGGCTTGGCCGTGTTGCTGACATGCACCGGTCTCGGTCGGGCCGACGCCCAATTCGTGGGCAGCACCTATACCTCGACAGCGCCGAAGGATTGCCGCCACATCGGCAAGCCCAGCGAGCTCGACGGCAGCACGACGCGGGTATGCGGTCGAACTCGTGACGAGGCGCTAGGGCCGCGCGGTCCGAAGGCGCTATGCCGGCAGCTTGCCCGCGATCGGCGCCATCAGCATCGTCTCGAACAGCCGTTCGGGCGTCGTGCCCTCGGGCAGCCGCCCCAAAATATCCTCGAGCCGTCCGTCGAGCAGCAGCATGGTGAAGCCGTGCACCATCGACCAGGCGCGGGCAATCGCGGCGCCCTGGTTCAGCGTCAGCGCATCCTCGCTGATCTGCTCCTGCCGCATCATGCCGATGGCATTGGCGAGACCGGCGAAGGAGGCCTCAGCCGCCTCGTGCAGCGAAGGCCTGGAATAGTCGAGGCGCTCGGTGCGGAACATCAGCCCGTACATGCCGGGATGGGCCTGCGCATAGGCGACATAGGCTTTCGGTCGCGCCAGCGCGCGCGCGAGCGGCGTGGCGGCGGCGTCACAGGCCGACACCATCGCCGCGTTGAACTGGCGAAAGCCAATGGCGGCGAGTTCGCTGACGAGCCCGGTCAGGTCGCCGAAATGATGCGTCGGCGCAGCATGCGAGACGCCCGCCTCGCGCGCCACCGCACGTAGCGTCAGGCCGGCGAGCCCATCGCGCTCCAGCACCCGCTCGGCGGCCTCGAGCAGCGCCTCGCGCAGGGCGCCGTGGTGATAGGGCGGCTCGGTCTTCGCGCTTGCGGTGCGGGAAGACGCAGATGCCGGCGTTGTTTTTTTCGGAGCGCGCGGGCGGCGCGCTGTTTCGGACTTGGCCATGAACCCAGCTATAGGACGCAATATTGACAGTGTAAAGATTTCACTTGACGAGACGGACCAGCGGCCTTATTTGATCTTTACGATGTAAAGATAGGAGGGATACGCCATGCAGCAGGACACCGTTGCCGACCGCCACCATAATCTCGGTCCGATTCCGTTCGAGGCCGACGCGCCATTCCTCAAGATCGTCGGGGAATTGTCGCGCGAACTGAACGGCGTGCTCTACCGCAACGGTCCCAATCCGCAGTTCGATTCGCCCGGCGCACACTGGTTCGTCGGCGACGGCATGCTGCACGCTTTCCACCTGGAAAACGGCCGCGCCAGCTACCGCAACCGCTGGGTCCGCACGCCGAAATGGGTGGCCGAGCACGATGCGGGCCGCGCCTTGTTTGGCGGCTTCGGTCGGAAGCTGCCGGATGCGCCAGCTGACCTCACCGACAGCGGCGTCGCCAACACCAACATTATCTTCCATGCCGGCAAGCTCCTGGCGTTGGAAGAAGCGCATCTGCCGACCGAGATCGAGCCGGGCACGCTGGCGACCCGCGGCTACCACAGCTACCAGGGCCGCGTCGCCGGCAGTTTTACGGCGCATCCGAAGATCGACCCCGTCACCGGCGAGTTGGTGTTCTTCGGCTACAACGCCGCGGGGCCGCTGACGCCTGCCCTCTCCTACGGATCGAGCGACGCGTCAGGAAAGGCGACGCGCTTCGAGCGCTTCGAGGCGCCCTATGCCAGCATGGTGCACGACTTCATCGTCACCGAGAACCATGTGCTGTTTCCGATCCTCCCGATCACCGGCAGCATGGAGCGCGCGATGAGCGGACGGCCGCCTTATGCCTGGGAGCCGGACAAGGGCGCCTATGTCGGCGTGATGAAGCGCAACGGCACGGCGAAGGACATCGTCTGGTTCCGCAGCGAGGCCTGCTACGTCTTCCACGTCATGAACGCGTGGGAAGACGGCGAGCACATCATCGCCGACGTCATGCAGTTCGAGGAAGCCCCGCTGTTTCCGCATCCCGACGGACGGCCGACCGATCCGGAAAAATCGCGCGCCCGACACTGCCGCTGGACGTTCGATCTCTCGGGAAATAGCGACCGCTTCCAGCAGACCTATCTGGACGACCTCACCGGCGAATTCCCGCGCATCGACGACCGCCGCGCCGGATTGAAAAGCCATCACGGCTGGTACGCCTGCGCCAATCCGCGACTGCCGATGTTCGGCGCGCTGTCGGGCATCGTGCACGTCGACGGCAACGGCAGACGGCTCGGCCATTATCTGCTGCCGGCCGGCGACACCATCTCCGAGCCGGTGTTCGTCGAGCGGTCAAAGGATGCAGCGGAAGGTGACGGTTGGCTGCTGGCGGTGGTCTGGCGCGCGCGGGAAAACCGCAGCGACCTCGCCGTGTTCAACGCCATCGATGTCGAAGCCGGCCCCGTGGCGCTGGTGCAGCTCGGCCACCGCGTGCCGGATGGCTTTCACGGCAATTGGGTGGGAGCGGCGTAGCCGTCATTCCGGAGCGCGACGAAGTCGCGAGCTATGATGCGCAATTGCGCATCATAGCTCGACGCCTTCGCGTTGCCCCGGAATGACGTTGCGGATGCCACCAGAGAGGCCTCCCATGCACATGTCCTCGATCACCGCCGACTGCCTCGCCGTCCTCGCCCTGATCTGCGCCGCGCTCGCATTCCAGATGATCCGGCAGCGACGGAGCGGCAAGGCCGCCGGCGGCATCTTGCTCTCCATCGGCCCCTTGATCGCCTGCGCGCTGCTGATCCTGTCGTTCCTGCCCTGGGCGGCATTCGCCGAAGAGATATCCGACCAAGCCATTGCAGCAGCTCATCTTTTGCAGGCCGCTTACACCATTATGACACTGTAAAGATTCCGCTTGACGCAGCCTCGCCGCCAAACTACTAATCTTGACATTGTAAAGATTTGCTGACCGAGGCGGCCCATGGCGATTTTCATGATCCTCGCGCCTTACGGCGCTTACAGCTTCCTGATGCTGGTGACGTCGGCCGCGATCAGCGTGTTCGCAGCCTCCGCGATCTGCCTCGCCACCATCGCTGTCGATATCGCGCGCGGCCGCTCGGTAAAGATCCTGGCCGCGGGCTCAGCCGTCGTGTTCGCCACAATCGGCCTCTACGTCGCGCTGGTCGACCCGAAGCTCGGCACGCTCGGCGTCAAGCTGTCGGTCGATATCGGCATCTTCGTCATCTCGCTCGGCTCGATGCTGGCCCGCCGTCCGTTCACGCTGCAATATGCGGTTGAAACGGTCGCGGCCGAGACGGCGGCCATTCCCGGCTTCCTCACCGCCAATTACATCATCACCGGCGCCTGGACGGCGGCCGCGCTGTTGATGATGGCCGCCAACATCGCGCTGCTCTACTTCCCCGGCCTGCCGCTCTGGTCGAGCCTTGCGGTCGCCTTCGCCGCCCGCAACACCGCGATCTACTTCACAAAGTGGTATCCCGAGTATTGCCAGATCAAGTACGGTGCGCCGGCTGGTGCGCTGCCCACCCCTCGCTAAGCAGGATCGACGATGAAGGACGTATTTGCCCGCCTCGCTTCCGACTTCCTCTCAGCCATCATCTTCCTGGTCATCTACCTCATCACCGACAATGTGATCCTGGCGACGTCGGTGGCGATTGCTGGTGCGATCGCACAGGTGATCTATGTGCGCGTCAAGGGGCAGCAGCTGAGCTACATGACCTATGCGAGCCTCGCGCTCGTCGTCGTGCTGGGCACGATCACGCTCCTGACCAACGATCCCCGCTTCATGCTGGCAAAACCGGCGATCGCGCATTTCGCGATCGGGGTCATCATGCTCAAGCGCGGTTGGATGCTGCGCTACATGCCTCCGATCGTCACGGAGACCGTCCCGGAATATGTAACGGCCGCGGGCTATGCCTGGGCCGCGCTGATGTTCGCAATCGGCGCCGGCACGATCGCGGTCGCCTCCACCGGCGATCTGAAGCTGTGGGCGCTCTACATCTCCGTCGTCGCGGGCGGTGCCAAGATTCTGGCTTTTGCCGTGCAGTACGTCGTGCTTCGGCTCGTCGTCACCAGCCGCAGGCGTGCGGCGGCCCGCGCCTAAATGCCCTATCGGAGCGTTAGGCAGGAGCTGCGAGTTGGGCTATAGGCTCGTTCAGGACCGACCGCGGATCGTCGCGGCCAGCCGGGATTTTGGGAGACGCGAATGGCCGTGGACGGCAACTGGAATCTGATCATGACGACGCCGATGGGTGAGCGCCAGGCGACGCTGACCCTGCTGAGCTCCGGCGGCACGCTGACGGGCACGCAGGGCGCCGACGGTAATTCCGCCGAGATCTTCGACGGCGCCATCAGCGGCGACGCCGTCAACTGGAAGGTCTCGATCACCAATCCGATGCCGTTGACGCTCGAGTTCATCGGAAAGGTCTCCGGCGACAGCATGAGCGGCGAGATGGGCATCGGCCCGATGGGCAGTTTCCCGTTCACCGGCACGCGCGTGTAAGCCGCGCGGCAACCGTGCGAGTGGTCCGTCTCATCGCGGCAACGATCCTGTGTGTCGCGACACAAGCGGCGCGCGCGGCCGACACCGAACCGGCGTGGCGCGCGAGCGCGCTCGCCATGGTGCCGCCAGGCTATCTCGCCGGCACAGCCTACCGGACCGACGGCGCGACCGGTTACCTCGCCGTTTATCCCGTGACATCGAACAGTCCGAAGACACCGGCAAGCGTGTTCGCGGCGCATCAGGCGCTCGCGGTCGCACTCACAACGGATGCGACGCGCGCAGTTTCAGCCGCGTTGAAGCCGCGCACCGAACGCGATCCTGATCACGACGACCCTGACTTCGCAAAACTCCATGCCGCCGCAAGCGGGGTGAGGTTGAGACCTAGCCGAGGTTCAGCTCCTTGAAGAAGTCGTTGCCCTTGTCGTCGATGATGATGAAGGCCGGGAAGTCGACGACTTCGATGCGCCAGATCGCTTCCATGCCGAGCTCGGGATATTCGAGCACTTCGACCTTCTTGATGCAGTGCTCGGCAAGGTTCGCCGCGGCACCGCCGATCGAGCCGAGATAGAAGCCACCATACTTCTTGCAGGCCTCGCGCACGGCAGGCGCTCGGTTGCCCTTGGCGACCATCACCATCGAACCGCCGGCGGCCTGGAACTGGTCGACGAAGGAATCCATGCGGCCCGCGGTGGTCGGGCCGAAGGCGCCGGAGGCGTAGCCCTCGGGCGTCTTGGCGGGACCGGCGTAGTAGACCGGATGGTTCTTGAAATAGTCCGGCAGCGGCTCGCCCCTCTCAAGGCGCTCGCGCAGCTTGGCATGCGCGGAGTCGCGCGCCACGATCATGGTGCCTGTCATCGAGACCCGCGTCTTGGTCGGGTATTTCGAGAACGTCGCCAGAATGTCCTTCATCGGCTGGTTGAGGTCGATCTTGACGACCTCGCCGCCGAGCGACTGTTCGACCTGCGGCAGGTATTGCGCCGGGTTGTGCTCGAGCTCTTCCAGATAGACTCCATCCCTGGTGATCTTGCCGAGCACCTGGCGGTCGGCGGAACAGGACACGCCGAGGCCGATCGGCAGCGAGGCGCCATGGCGCGGCATGCGGATCACCCGCACATCGTGGCAGAAATATTTGCCGCCGAACTGCGCGCCGACACCGAGCGACTGCGTCATCTTGTGGATTTCCTGCTCCATCTCGACATCGCGGAAGGCATTGCCGTCGGGCGAGCCGTGGGTCGGCAACGCGTCGAGATAGCGCGCGGAAGCGAGCTTCACCGTCTTCATGCAGAGTTCGGCCGAGGTGCCGCCGATCACGATGGCGAGGTGATAAGGCGGGCACGCTGCGGTGCCCAGCGTCAGGATCTTCTCCTTGAGGAACGCGAGCAGCCGGTCCTTGGTCAGCACCGAGGGCGTGGCCTGGAATAGAAAACTCTTGTTGGCGCTGCCGCCGCCTTTCGCCATGAACATGAACTTGTAGGCGTCATCACCCTCGGCGTAGATCTCGCATTGCGCCGGCATGTTGTTGGCGGTGTTCTTCTCCTCGTACATCGAGAGCGGCGCGACCTGCGAGTAACGGAGGTTGCGGCGCAGGTAAGCATCGCGCGCGCCTTCTGACAGCGCCGCCTCGTCGTCACCATCGGTGATGACGTTGCAGCCCTTCTTGCCCATGATGATCGCGGTGCCCGTGTCCTGGCACATCGGCAGCACGCCGCCAGCCGCAATGTTGGCGTTCTTGAGGAAGTCGAGCGCGACGAACTTGTCGTTCGGGCTCGCCTCGCCGTCCTCCAGGATCGCACGGAGTTGCTTTAGATGGCCGCGCCGCAGATAGTGGTTGATGTCGCCGAAAGCCGCCTCCGACAGCGCCCGCAGCGCCTCGCGCGAGACCACCAGCATGTCCTTCCCCAGAACCTTCTCGACCCGGACGCCCTCGGCCGTGATCTTCTTGTAGGGCGTCTCGTCCTTGCCCAGCGGGAACAGCGGGGTGTGCTTGTAGGGCGGAACGGGCTTTGACGGGTCGGGAAAGGCGGTGGGAGCGTTCATGGGCGAATCTCGGGGTTTGGCCCTGGCGGGCCTCTAAGCGTAGAAGCGTTCTAAGCCCATTTTGGACGGAAAAGGAAGGGACCGGTACGCATGAGAGCGGGCGGCCGGGGCTTGGGAAGGCATTGGCGCAGCACGTGGAAAGGCCAGACCCCACCCTTGCACTCCGCGTCCGCCGACGCTTGAATGCGCGCCCTAAGGGGCTTTTCATCATGACATTGAACTTGAACGTCCGCGGCGCGATCCTGGTCGCCGCCGCCATCACCGGCCTTGTGACCCTCGCTTCGCCTGCCCGCGCCGACCGCTGCGACGACAGCGCCAAGGAGCTGGCGAACCAGGTCGATCGCCTCAAGGTGAACTTTCGCGCCGCCAACGTCGTTTACCTGACGCACCCGGCGGCCAAGGAGCTGTCGGTCGGCTGCCGCGGCGACAAATATTCCATCGAGCTCTACGCCAAGAGCGATCGCAAGCCCAAGCCTGAGTTCCTTGCACTGGTAGGCTCGATGGCGGCGATCGTCTTCACCGTGACCAAGGACGACACCACGACGGGCGCGACACGCTGCCTGAAGCGGATGGGCCTGCTCCGCGGCGACAAGGTCATCATGCGCTACCGGCGTCTCAACATGGAATGCACCCGCACCAAGACGGACGCGTCGATCGCAATCACGCGCGGCAAGGACGAGTAGATACGCCGCAACTTCGTTCTTTCCATACGCGCGGCGGCGCCCACACACTCCGTCATTGCGAGCGCAGCGAAGCAATCCGGGTTTGTCTCCGCGGAGGCAGATCGGATTGCTTCGTCGCAAGGACCTCGGCAATGACGAGGAGAGATCAGTCGTCGCTCACGATCAGCGCGAGGAGGCGCGAAAACAGCGCATCCCATCGCACCGGGATCCCTCGCATTTTAACGATTGTCTTGACGGAAGTTTCGCTCCTCGCAGCGCAGGGTCAATTGTTTCCATGTGTGAGGATTTGTGGATGAGCGTTTCTACCGTTGCGCCGCCGCCGATCGCGATCGTGGTGCCGAGCTACGACACGACCAGGCAGCAGGACGACCAGACCAAGACCAAGGACAACGACCCGACCTATAAGCCGCCGCCGCCCGCGCCGCTGCCGCCGGGTCAGGGCACGCGGATTGATCAGCTCGCCTGATCAGGCCGGTCAAAAATGAAACGCCCGATCCGGTCGATCGGGCTTTTCGCGTGTCCGGCCGTATCTTCGCCGGATAGCGGGACCAATATCGTGCGCGGCTGAGCCTGAGACCTGCGCATGATCGCAAAACTGCTGTTGCAGAACACGATCTCCACCGTCGCGATGGGCGCGCTGCTGTTCGCGTCCGCCGGGACCTTGCAGTGGCCTTCAGCCTGGGTGTTCCTCGCCACCTGCGCCTTGCTCGGCCCGCTTTGCGGCTGGTGGCTTTATCGGGTCGACCCGGCGCTGCTCGCCGAACGTCTGCGGCCGGTCCTGCAAAGGGACCAGCCTGCCGCCGACAAGGTGTTCATGACCGTATTCGTTTTTGCGATGCTGGCCTGGCTGGTCGCGATGGGGCTCGACCGGCGCACTTTAGCCTCGGACATGCCGGTTGCGTTCCAGGTGCTCGGCCTCGTGCTGTTCCTACTCTCGATGCTGTTCGTCCTCTGGGTGTTCCGCGAGAACTCGTTCGCCGCGCCCGTGGTGAAGCTCCAGGCCGAACGCGCGCAGCGCGTGATCTCGACGGGGCCTTACGCGCATGTGCGCCATCCCATGTACAGCGGCGTGATCCTGTTCTTTGCCGGCGTGCCGCTGCTCCTGGGCACGTGGTGGGGCCTTGTGATGGTGCCACTCATCCTCGTTTTGTTTGCTATCCGCATCGGCATCGAGGAGCGTACGCTGCGCGAGGGCCTGCCGGGCTATTCCGACTACGTCACGCGCGTGCGCTATCGCCTGCTGCCTGGCATCTGGTGAGGGCGCATCACTCTCCCGTGCATTGCACGGAAAAGCACTTCGCTCGAAAACGCTTTAGCCGTCCAGCTCGCGATAGCGGCGGAAGATGCCCTGCTCATTGAAGGGAATCCGGCGCTCGCTCGCCAGATAAGCCTTGATGTTCGGCCGCGACGCGACGCGGTCGTGCAGACCGACGAGGTCCGGGATATCTCCCTCGAATGCCTTCATCCGCTTCGGAAACGCATAGCGCAGCCCCGCGACGATCTGGAACAGCGAGAGATCGACATAGGTCAGCCTGCGGCCGGTCACATAGGCACCGCCATTGTCCTGAAGGAGCTGCTCGAAATAGCCGAGAAATTTCGGCACGCGCTCGCCCCAGAAGTCGGCCGTGCGCTTCTTCGCCGGCGGCTTCTGATTTTCGTAGTAGAGCGAGGGCCCGAGCGGATGATGGGTGTCGTGGATCTCGACCACAAGGTCGGTGATCGTGAGCTGCAGCTGATGCAGCCAGAGTTGGCTCGCTTCCGTTTTCGGCGCTAGCCCGTGGCGGGCGCCGAGATAGAGCAGGATGTTCGCGGTCTGCCCGATGACGAGCTTGCCGGCTTTGAGGAACGGTGGCGCAAAGGGCGGCGTGCCCTTGTGCGCGTCCATCATCTTCATCATCGCGCTGGTGCCGCGCGGGCCACGCGCCACGTCGACATAAGCCGCGCCCGCCTCCTCCAGCGCCAGCCGCACGTATTCGCCGCGGCCCTGGATCTCGGGCCAATAGTAAAGCTCGTATTTCATGGAAACTGTCCGTGATTGCGTTGCGGCGGGTGTGGCACGCAACCACGAACTCATGACGGTGGAGAGAGTTCCGCGCCTCAATTCGCCGCAAAACAATACAGCAGGCCGTCGCCGCCGGTGCTCTTCAGATCGGCCTGCGAGCAGCCGCCATCGGGACCGCGCGAGGGATGCGAGCTGTTCCACGATTTCGATGGCTCGTCATCGCGCAGGCCTTGACGATCGGCGTGGCCGACGACCGCCGCGCCTTGCGTGCTCGACGTCCAGTTCTTGCAGGTCTTGTCGTCGCCCGCGGAAAATGCGGTGCCGTCAGCTTGCGAACCCGTGAGGATGTCGTGCCGGTTCGGCGTGTCGCCGCGGCCGTTGATGACCTCGCCCTTCTCGCTGAGCGCAGTCTGCTTCGTGAGGTTGTTGGCCGCGCCGTGCAGGTCGGCAACGTCCTTGGCGATCACCGCGCCCTTGGCGTTCTGCCACGGTCCCTTGCCGATGCGGTCGCGCGCGTTGACGGCCGGCTTACCGTCGGCTGCCTGCGTCGAGAGATAGGCGCGCCAGGTCTTGGTGCCAGCGCCGCCGGCCTGTGCCAGCTTCTGGCATTGCGCATCGGCCCCCTCCAGGCCGCCGAGATCGGCGCCCTTGCCCGGTCCATTGGACGTGACGAAGAACGTCGTTTCGGCCGATTGCGCCTGCGCCGATGGCGCCGCAAGCGAGGCCAAAGCGAACGCTAGAGCTGAAATGGTCACGGATCTCCCGATACGGATCATCTTGTCCTCCAGTTGTGTTTTATCGTTGGCCGCCAGATTTCAACCCGACGGGCGCCCGCTTATTCCGATGCCGCGATGCGAGATGCCCAAAAAGAAAAAGGCGCCGTGCAAAAACCACGACGCCTTGTTTTCCTTGTCGTCTGCGATCAGTTGGTCTGCTGGATCGCCGACAATTCCCAGCCGCTGCCCGGACGACGGGCAAAGGTCCAGACCTCCGTGGCCTCGCCCGGCTGCTCGCTACCGGCGACAACCGTACCGCTGTTGCGGTCGAGCGTCTTGTCGATGAGCGCGAAGCGCAGCGCCACCGTGGCGTATTCGGTCTCGCCTTCGCGCCAGGCTTCCGCGAGGTCGCCCTGCAACAGTTTCACATCCGTGACCTTGTTGACGACGTTGCGCGCACGGTTCTGGCCGAGGTCCTGCTCGAAATAAGACACCATTTCCGGCGTCGCGAGCGTGTGCAGCTTGGCCACGTCCTCGTTCGACCAGGCGGCCTGGACATCGCCGAGCAGACGCTCGAATGCCTCATAGTCGTCCGGCTTGATCTCGAGCGGCGCGTTGTTGGCGCCGAAACCGAAGCCGCCACCAAGACCGCTGCGATAGTTGGGCTGCGGTCCAGAGCCGGCACCGGCATCAGCATTGGCGTAGGCTGGCTGCGGCGTGTGTCGGCGCTGCCACCACGACATCGCCAGTCGCACCACGACCACCACCAGCGCGATCTGGATGAGCAGGCCCAGGATTGACGACAGGCCGCCGAGACCGCCGAACAGGCCGCCACCGAACAGCATGCCCAAGAGGCCTGCACCGAGGAAGCCGGCCGCAAGGCCGCCCAGGAAACCGCCGCCACGGCCGAACAGGCCGCCGCGTGCGGGTGCGGCGGCAGCCGAGTTCATGCCTGCGCCCGGCTGGGTGTAGGTGCGGTTGAACTGCGAGGCCGAGCCCGGCGCGGTCGTGGTCGACGGCGGAGCGGAGTAGGTGCGCGAGCCGCGCGAACCTGACGAGGCGCCGCCACCGACGCGCGCGTCGGCGGACGAGATCGCCAGCGCGGTCGGCAGCGCAAGCGCCAGCACGACGGCGATCGTCTTGAAGAGGCTGCGGGAGCGTTGCGAGAAATTCATGTGCTTTTCCCAAATCCCCGGCATGGGGACGTGCTCCTAAGATGGGCAGACTTCTCGAAAAGTGAAGCCGGTTTCGGAACCTATGGCTGCGGCCCTCAGTCGCGGGGACGTGGCAAAAGCCCATATTTGGCGGGGGCTTGGCCGGGCGCGGGGGGAACCGCGGTCGCGGGTTACCGGCGGCATTGGAGCGAAAACTCCGCTTGTCCTCGTCGTTGCGAGGAGCTCTTGCGACGAAGCAAATCCGACGAAGCAAATCCAGAGTGCCGGTGGGTAACCCTATTCCGCCTTCGCCATCGTCTCCTTCACGGCCGCCACAAGCTGGCTGAGCGTGAACGGCTTCGGCAAGAAGTCGAACTGCTGGCCCTCGGGCAGGCTCTTCTCGAAAGCGTCCTCGGCGTAGCCGGAGACGAAGATGAACTTGATGTCGGGATTCTTCTCGCGCATCGCCTTCAGCAGCGTCGGGCCGTCCATCTCGGGCATCACGACGTCGGAGACGACGAGATCAATCGCGCCGCTCTGCCCCTCGAGCGCCTCCATGGCCTCGACGCCATTCTCGGCCTCGACCACGGTGTAGCCGCGCGAGCGCAGGCCGCGTGCGTTCAGCGCGCGCAGGCCCTCTTCGTCCTCGACGAGAAGGATGGTGCCCTGTCCGGTGAGATCGGTGCGCGGTTTGGCCTCCGCCGCCACAGATGCGGCCTCCTTCGCGGCGCCATTGGTCGCGCTGAGCCCTGCTGCGGGCTGCTCCTGCACCTCCGGCTCGGCGTGATGGCGCGGCAGGAAGATGTGGAACGAGGTGCCCTGCCCCGGCTGGGAATCGACATAGATGAAGCCACCGGTCTGCTTGACGATACCGTAGACGGTGGAGAGCCCGAGGCCGGTGCCCTTGCCCACTTCCTTGGTCGAGAAGAACGGCTCGAAAATCTTGTCGCGGATTTCGGCGGGGATGCCGGTGCCGGTGTCGGCGACCTCGATCCGCACATAGTCCGCGGCCGGCATCCCCTTATAGGCAAGCCTGGCCGCCTTTTCCGCGGTGACGTTGGCGGTGCGGATGATCAGCTTGCCGCCATCCGGCATGGCGTCGCGCGCGTTGACCGCGAGGTTGACGATCACCTGCTCGAACTGGGAGACGTCGACCTTGACCGGCCAGAGATCGCGGCCGTGGATGGTCTCCTGCTTGACCTTCTCGCCGATCAACCGCCGCAGCAGCATGGCGAGATCGGACAGCGCATCGCCGAGATCGAGCACCTGCGGCCGCAGCGTCTGCCGCCGCGAGAACGCCAGCAACTGCCGCACCAGGGTCGCAGCACGCGTTGCGTTCTGCTTGATCTGCATGATGTCCTGGAACGAGGGGTCGGTCGGCTTGTGCGCGTTCAGCAGGAAGTCGTTCGCCATCATAATGGCGGAGAGCACGTTATTGAAGTCGTGGGCGATGCCGCCGGCGAGCTGGCCGACCGTCTCCATCTTCTGCGACTGGTTGATCTGGTTCTCCAGCGCGCGCCGCTCGGTGGTCTCGAGCATGTGCACGATGGCGGCTTCCGCGTCGCTCTCGGCGCCATCCACCGGCGTGACGAAGAACTGGCCCCAGCGCTCCTTGGTCCCTTCCAGCGCAACCTCGACCGGCGCGATGTCGGCCTGGTTTTCGGCGGCCTGGTTGATGGCCGCGATCAGCAGGTGCCGGTCGCGTGCATTGACCGCGCGGAAGATCGACTTGCTGGCGCTGTCGAGCCCTAGGGCCTGCCCGAGCTTGGCGTAGCGCGCATTGGCGCGCACGACGTTGCCGCCGCGGTCGACGGTCGCGATCGCCATCGGCGTATGGTCGAAGAAGCGCATGAAGCGCACTTCGGCCGCGCGATCCGGATCACTGCGCTCGTCGCGGGCGCGGCTGATGACGAGCGTGCGCGACGGCCCCGGCGCGCCGTCGGCCCCGAACGCGAGCTTGTGATAGAGCCGCACCGGCATGGTCTTGCCGGTGCGCATGCGCAGGTCGATGTCGAAGACTTCCGTCTTCACCTCGCCCGGCACCGCCACGATCGACGTGAGCAGCGAGGCGCCATCGCCGGAGACGATGTCGGTGAGCTTCAGCCCGCCCGACCCGATCTCGGCGAGATCGTAGTCGAGCCAGTTCGCCAGCGTCGCATTGACATAGGCGAGTTCGCCGGCCGGATTGACCGAGAAGAACCCGCAAGGCGCGTGATCGAGATATTCGATCGCATGCTGGAGCTCCTGGAACACGTCCTCCTGGCGCTCGCGGTCGCGGGTGATGTCGGCGATCGACCACACCGCATATTTCGCCTCGCGTTTTCCGGTTCCGAGCGGGCGCACCCGCATGCGCAGCCAGCGGCCCTGGCTGCCGTCCTGGCCGGAGATGCGCACCTCTTCCTGCTGCCGTTTTCCTTCGCGCGCGGCTTTCAGCAGGCGGAACACGGCTTCGGAGACATCGGGGTTGCCGATGAAGACGCGCTCCACGGGGCGCACCTCCTGCGGGCCGGTGGCGCCGGTCAGCGTCAGATAGGCCGCGTTGGAATAGACCACGTGGCCGCGGGGATCGGTCACCGCGAGGCCGTCGAAGGCGTGGTCGGCAATGCGCCCCATGACGGGATCGTCGAGATTGCGGTCGACGAAGCGGATGATCCCGGCGGCGAAGGCGAACAGGTTGAACAGGCCGACCATCGCCAGCACGGCGAGGATGCCGAGGATATAGGGCTGCGCCTGCGCGCGCCCGAGCGTCATCAGCCCAATGGCGACGGCGACGAGGCCGGCGGCCACCAGCAGCACCAGCGCAATGCTCCCCGAGCGCGGCGACGGCTCGTGCGCCGCAACGGGTTCTCGCGTGAGGTCGTGGTCGGTTTCGGCGGTCATCTCAAGCTGGCGCAGCCTGTCGGCAGAGAATCAACGCGCTACGGAGCGCGCCGGGTCCTCCCTGCCTGAATCGGACCCGCAGGCGCAAGGGCAGCAGGGGCGAAAGGTACGCTGATTCCCAGATTACGGCCATGTCCGGTACTTTTCGGGCATTTTATCCGCGCCCGGCGCCGAATCCGCGCTTCAGCCGCATGACGTATCCGATGACCTCGGCGACCGCATGGTAGTGCTCGGTCGGGATTTCCTGGTCGATTTCGACGGTGGCGTAGAGCGCGCGGGCGAGCGGCACGTTCTCCACGATGGGAATGTCGTGCTCGCGCGCGACCTCCCGGATCTTGAAGGCGAGATTGTCGACGCCCTTGGCGACGCAGATCGGCGCCTGCATGCCGCGCTCGTAGGACAGCGCGATCGAATAGTGGGTCGGGTTGGTGATGATCACGGAGGCCTTGGGAACCGCCGCCATCATGCGCTTCTTGGAGCGCTGCTGGCGCAGTTGCCTGAGCTTGCCCTTGATGTGCGGGTCGCCTTCGGACTGCTTGAACTCTTCCTTGATCTCCTGGAGCGACATCTTCTGCCGCTGGAACCAGCTGCGATACTGGAAGAAATAGTCGCCAATGGCGATGATCGCGAGCGCTGCAACCACCGCGCCGAGCAGATGAACGGTCAGGCTGGTGGTGACGCCCAGCATGGCGGACGGATCGAGCTTGACCATCGCCTCCATGCGATGCCGCTCCGGCCACAGGACAGTAGTCATGACCGCGCCGAGCACGATCAGCTTGCCGAGACCCTTGAGGAAGTTCGCGGCCGCTTGCTTGCCGAAGATGCGCTTGAGGCCCTCGGCAGGCGACAGCTTGCTGAATTTGGGTTTCAGGGATTCGGCCGACCAGACCAGGCGGTGCTGAAGCATGTTGCCGGCAATCGCCGCCAGCACCAGCATCAGCAGGGGCACGCCGATCGCTGCGAGGACGGCGACTTCGATCTGCTGCATCAGCGCGAGCAGAGCCCTACCGTCGGTCTTGATCATCCAGGAATTGGCAAGCAGGTTGCGCATCGGCGTCGCCAGCCCGCTGCCCACCGAGCCCGAGAAGGTGGAGACCACGAGCGTGCCGCCCGCGATCATGAACCAGGTGTTGATCTCCTGGCTCTTGGCGACGTCGCCGCGTTCGAGCGCCTCTTCGAGACGCTTTTGTGTCGGGTCTTCTGTTTGACTCTCGGGATCTTTGTCTTCCGCCACGTAGCGCCCGCTTTCCGAAGTTCGTCACTTTCGCGGCCCCTGTGCACGAACTTCGGAAAGCACAAGGGCGCTACAAGATTCCAAATTTGGCCAGTGCCGCTGATCGATTTGAATTTCCTGATCGGACGTGAGGCTTGCACTGCAGGAACTTCAAATCGGCGGCACTAGCTCACCTATTTGAGCGGCATCATCTGGTGCATGACACCGATGAAGTAATCGAGATACGTTCCCATCATGGCCGTGAGCACCACTGCGAGCACCAGGAAGCCCGCGAAGATCGACAGCGGCACGCCGACGAAATAGACCTGCATCTGCGGCATCAGCCGCGCCAGCACGCCGAGCCCGATATTGAAGACGAGTCCGAACACCAGGAACGGGCCGGAGAGTTGCAAGCCGAGCAGGAACGCAGCAGAAAAAGCACGCGTCGCCAGCGAGGCGACGTCGCCGCTCGACACGGTCTCGCCCGGCGCGAAGATCGCATAGCTGTCGTTCAGCGCCGCAATCACCAGATGATGGCTGTCGGTGGCAAACAGCAGCGTCACCCCGAGCATGGTCAGGAAATTGCCGACCAGCACGCCCTGCTGTCCCTGCGTCGGATCGACCGAAGTGACGAAGCCGAGCCCCATCTGCTGCGCAATGACGGCGCCCGCAACCTGAAGCGCCGACAACGTCACGCGCGCGGTCGCCCCGAGCACGATGCCGATCACGATCTCATGCAGCATCATGACCAGGAGCGGCGCGATCGAGCCCATGTCGACCTGATAGGCATTGCGATGCAGCGGCAGGATGATCAGCGTGAGCATCAGCGCGATCGACAGCTTCACCCGCGTCGGGATGTTGGTCTCGCCCAGCCCCGGCAGCAGCATCACCATCGCGCCGACCCGGGCGAAGGCGAGCATGAAGGAAGCCGCAAGGGCCGGCAGCAGCGAGACGTCGATGCGCATGATGGGCGCATTGTGCCTCAGCCGCCGATGATTCGCGACGAGATCCGCAGCATGTGGGAATGGAGTGCGTCGGCCATGAACGGCAGCGCCAGCAGCATGGTGGCGAACATGGCCAGGATCTTCGGCACATAGATCAGCGTCTGCTCCTGGATCTGCGTCAGCGCCTGGAACAGCGACACGACGACGCCGACCACGAGGCCGACCACCATCAGCGGCGACGACACGATCACGATGGTCCAGATCGCATCACGCGCGACGTCGAGGGTTTCAGGTCCGGTCATTGCACATTCCTTTGTTCATTCTCGCCTCCCCACCGCATTCCAAGCGATGCGAAGACTATCCCGGTCATTGCGAGCGTAGCGAAGCAATCCAGAATCCTTCCGCTGAGACAGTCTGGATTGCTTCGCTGCGCTCGCAATGACGATTGGGGCGTGCGGTGAGCGCCAATCAGATCGGCATCTTCATGATGTCTTCATATGCGGCGATCACGCGGTCGCGGACCGAGACCAGCGTGGACACCGCGACGTCGGTGTCGGCGACCGCCGTCACCACGTCCATCACGTTGGCTTTGCCGGCGGCCATCGCCACCGTCTGCGCATCGGATTTGCGGCCGGACTCCATGACGCTGCCGACAGCGTCTTTCAGGAGCGAAGCGAACGACTGCCCGTTCGGCTCGCTGCCTTTGCCGGCGCCGCTGCTCTCCAGCACGCGGGCAAGGTTGGCATAGGCATTGGCTGCGATTGACGGTGATGCCATGGCTTAATTGTCCTGTTCAGCTCTTGAGGATGTCGAGCGTGCGCTGGATCATCCGGCGCGTCGCACTGATGATGTTGAGATTGGCCTCGTAGGACCGCTGCGCGTCGCGCATGTCGGTCATCTCGACCACCGAGTTCACGTTCGGGTATTTGACGTTGCCGGTCGCATCCGCCGCCGGATTGTTCGGCTCGTATTTGGTGCGGAAGTTGGACTGGTCGGGCTTGATCCTGCCGAGAGTGACGACCTGTGCGTCGAGCGTGCGGTCGAGCGCCGAAGAGAAGGTCGGCACCTTGCGCCGGTAGGGATCGCCGCCTGATGTCTGCGACGTCGAATCCGCGTTCGCGATGTTCTCCGAGATCACCCGCATACGCCCGGCCTGCGCGCGCAGGCCGGAGGTCGCGATCGCCATCGAGCGGGCAAAGTCGCTGCTGTCATTCGCCATGATCTGTTTCCCTCAGCTCTAACCTTTGCCGATCGCAGTCTTGAGCAGATGCAGGCTCTTCGAATAGAGTGAGGTCGCCGCCGCGTAGTCCATCTGGTTGCTGGCGGCCTTCATCATCTCCTCTTCGAGATTGACGGCGTTGCCCGCGGGACGGGTCTCGAAACCCGCATTCTTGTTCTGGTCGAAGCCCGAGGCCGCGCCGGATGGCGTCATGTGGGATCCGCTGGTGCGGGTGAGCGCCAGGGGGCCCATCGAGCCGGTGACAGCACCGGCCTTGTCGAGCTTCGGCTCCACCAGGTCGCGCGGCCGGAATTTGGGCGTGTCGGAATTGGAGACGTTCTCGGACAGGACGCGCTGGCGCTCCTGGTGCCACTGCATCTTGGTGCGAAGCGCCGACAGCACCGGGAGGTCGTTGATGGACATCGTTGCGGCTCCTTCCGCCTCTCGGACCAAGGTCCCGAAGCTAGGCAGAATTTGCCGCGTGTATGGTTAACAGACGGTTAAGGATGGCATGATGAATGTCCCTTGGCGGGACAGCAGTTTCCGACTCCGTGATTCTACCTGTCCAAAAGCGGCATTAACCCAACGGTTTGGCGGAACATGCACAGGTCAAGAAGTCGTTTTGGATCGAGCGATTCATAGGTTATTAAGAGCTGGGGACGGCAAAACTTGCCGTGGGACGTTAAGAAATCGCAGTTTGGGGCATCTCACGCCGGTGGTTGGCGCATCTGACCATGGGCACGAGAATAGCGCCATTTGTCGGGGACAAGTATGCAAGGCAGCCCTATCACCTTCATCGTCGCGTTCATCGTCGTTCTGGCGTTGATCGGCGTCGCTGCATGGCTGGTTCGCCGATTCGCCACCAGCCGGCTCGGCGCCAACACCCAGCGCGGCAGGATGCCCCGGCTCGCCGTGATCGATGCCGCCGCGGTCGATGGCCGGCGCCGCCTGGTGCTGGTCCGGCGTGACAATGTCGAGCATCTCCTGATGATCGGTGGTCCCACCGACATCGTCGTCGAGCCGAACATCGTGCGGGCCGCGCCCGGTCGCGACCAGCTTCCGCAGCGTCCCAATGCCGCCGAGCCGCCGCGTCTTGCGCCCATGCCGGACACCAGCGGCTGGGCCGCCGAAGCGCCGCGGCCCGAATTGCTCGATCATCCCGAGCCGCAAATGCCCGAGCCGCCGCCGCGGCCCGCGCGGCCGTCCTTCGCCGACGAGGTGCGCCGGCCCGCGCCCGCGCTGGCCGAGCGTCGCAGCGAGCCGCCGCTGGCCGGCTTTCCGCCCGAGCCGATCGTGCCGCCCCGCCCCGAGCGCGAGCCACGCCCCGAGCCCATGGCGCCGCGCATTGGCCGTAACGAGCCGCCGCTGATGCCGCGTCCGCCGCGCCAGAGCGAGCCGGTGAAGGTGCCACCCGTGCGCGCCGAGCGCGCGGCCGCGCCGCCGCCCCCTCCGCCCGTGCCGCAGGCTCCGCCGGTTCCACCGCCGGCCCCCGCTCCAGCTGCGCCCTCGAGCGCCGAGCAGAATCTCGCCGAGATGGCGCAGCGGCTCGAAGCCGCGCTGCGCCGGCCAGCCGGCGAGCCGGTCGCGCCGCCGGTGGCGCCGGAGCCGCCCGCCGCTCCCCCGCGCGCCGCACGCAGCGAGCCGCCGGCACCACCGGCCCCGCCTGCAAAGCCGGCCACGGAAAAGACCAGCTTTGAAAACCTCGAAGACGAGATGGCCTCGCTGCTGGGCCGTCCGAAGCCGTCTTCGTGAGGCTGCCGGCCCTTCCGCGTAGAGTTCTTTTTCTTTCTGTCCTGATCGGCGCGGCTTCGCTCGCCACCCTTGCGCACGCGCAGGACATCAGCATCAATCTCGGCGGCGGCCCAGCCGGCGGCGGCGTCACCGAGCGCGCGATCCAGCTCATCGCGCTGCTCACGGTGCTGTCGATCGCACCGTCGATCCTGATCATGATGACGTCATTCACGCGCATCGTGGTCGTATTGTCGCTGCTGCGCACCGCGATGGGCACGGCGACCGCGCCGCCGAACTCGGTGATCATCGCGCTCGCGATGTTCCTCACCTTCTTCGTGATGGGACCTGTCCTGCAAAAATCCTACGACGAGGGCATTCGCCCACTCGTCGCCAACCAGCTTGGCGTCGAGGACGCGCTCCAGCGCGCCTCCGTCCCATTGCGGGGCTTCATGCAGAAGAACGTGCGCGAGAAGGATCTCAAGCTGTTCCTGGATCTCTCCGGCGAGCCGCCGCCGGCAACCCCCGACGACCTCAGCTTACGCATCCTCGTGCCTGCCTTCATGATCTCCGAATTGAAGCGCGCCTTCGAGATCGGCTTCCTCCTGTTTCTCCCCTTTCTGATCATCGATCTCGTCGTCGCCTCCGTACTGATGTCGATGGGCATGATGATGCTGCCGCCCGCAACGATCTCGCTGCCGTTCAAGCTGATCTTCTTCGTGCTGGTCGACGGCTGGTCGCTGGTGGCGGGGAGCCTGGTGCAGAGTTACGGGGGATAGCGACCCCCTCCATCATTGCGAGGAGCCCTTTCCTTGCGACGAGCAATCCAGGCTGCTGCCGCGGATCGACTCTGGATCGCTTCGCTGCGCCGCTGCGCTCGCAATGACGGAGAATGGGGCGACCAGTCCGGCTGCGCTTCGTGCGAAACTACGCTGACCGCGCCCGCAGGGTTCCTACCGCGTCATCTTGATCTGCCGCACGACCGGGATCGTCGGCAGCGAGCCGGTGTGGTCGGTCTCGTCCTTGGCCTGCGGGGCGGCCGGCGCGCGGGCGGTTGCGTCGGGGAAGCGCTGCTTCATCTCGCGCAGGAAGCCGTCGAGCGTGTCGACGCTGGCGGCGAGCTTGGCGATCTCGGCGAATTCGGCGCTGGAGGACGCTGCCGGCTTGCTGGCAATGTCGAAGGCGAGACGGTCGGCGCTCTCGCTCATCAGCGGCGCATATTTCTCGCGGAAGCGCGACAGACCAATCGAATCGTCGGCGAGCGCATAGCCGACGGCGGCGCGGATGATGTCACTCTTCTCCACCGCGTTGAGCGGCTTGAAATCGCGGAAGCGCTCGCCGTAATAGAGCTCGATCTGCTCGGCGGATTCGCGCCAGCGCCGCGCCGCCCAGAAGATGTCGGAGCGCAGGCGGAGCACCTCGCGCCCGGAAACGTTGGAGACGATGTCGAGCGCGAGATCGTGACGGCCGACGTCGCTCTGTGCCCGCGCCTCCAGCAGCAGCCGCTGCTGCCGCAGCTCGCCGGAGAGATCACTGATGCGGCTCGCGCGCAGCGCCGAGATCGCCATGTCGGGCTTGCGATTGGCGAGGTAGATCATGGAAAGGCGCGCGGCGACCTGGGCACGGGCTGCGCCCTCGAGGCGGTGGTCGACCTGGTACTGCAACAGCTCGGCGGCCTGGTCGAGCAGGTCGATCGAGGCGAGACGGTCGGCGAGGCGGCGGATCAGCTCGTCGCCGCGGCGGCCGATCGGCGTCAGCTCGCGGAACTCGTAAAACATCCCGAGCGCCTCGACCGGCGGCAGCTCGTCGCCCTTGGGCCCTAAGAATATCTGCGTGAACAGGTCGGAGGCGAGGTCCTGCGCCTGACGCGAGGCCTCGGCGTTCGGCTGGAGCTTTGTCGCGGTGCGCGCCGCACTGAGCGCGTCCCGGTAGCGCCCGTTCTCGGCATACATCTGCGACAGCATCTGGAGCGTCTTGACCTCGATCGAGTCGCCCCGCCAGGTCATCGACAGCGTCTCGAGCTCGCGCAGCGCGTCTTCCTTGGTGATCTCGTCGCGCTTCTGCCGCAGCGCCACTTCGAGCTGCTTGGCCTCGGCTGCCGCCTGACGATCGTTCGAGGCGACCGCAAACTTGTAGTCGTCGAGCGCATCCTTGTCGTGGCCGAGCGCCTCGGCGAGCCGGGCGCGCAGCACGGCGAAGCCCGGCGCCGCCTCGGGCGATACGCCGACCACCTCGATCTCGCTGCGGCGCTTGGAGGCGCCGGCATAATCCTTCACCTCGAGCGAGGCGCGCATCGCCTCCATCGTCACAATGCGCTGGATGTCGAGCGGGAGCGAGGCAATGGCGAATTCGACGTTCTTGAACTTCTCGCGCGCATCAGCCCATTTGCCCTGGCGCGCATAGGCGAGCGCCTTCCAGAGCTGGGAATCGTGGCTGTTGCCGATCACGGGACTGGCGAGGTCCTTCAAGCCCTGCGCCGGCCGGCCGATCAAAATGCTCGCGATCGCATGCATGATCAGGGCGCCGCTCTCTTCCTTGTTGAGAGGATCGGCCAGCATCAATTCGGTCACCGACTTGGCTTCGTGGTACATGGCGCGCGACATGTAAAACTGCGCGAGATCAAGCCGCGGGAGCGAGCGCTGCGCCGGCTCGACGGCCGAGATCGCCGTGATCAGGTTGCTTTGGCGCGTCCAGAAATCCTCCGACTGGCCCCTGCGCCAGTTTTCGGGACTGAAGATCGGCCGCACCGCCGTCGGCGCCCGCTCGGCCGAGATGTCGACCGGCGACAGCGTCAGCCCGCCTTTCTTGCCGAGAATGACCTTGTCGGACCCGACCTCGACGCCGACCTCGTCGGAGTTCGGCCGGATCGCGATGCCGTGCGCGGACTCCAGCAGCGAAAGATCGACGAGGTCCTGCCGCTTGATGAAACCGCGCAGCGGCCGCTGCCCGGTGACGACATAGAGCGTGTCGCCGGCGTCGGGATCGGTCAGCCTGTGCAACAGGCCCGGATTGGCGAAAGGGATCGCGATATTGGCGAGCGCGGGGTCGGTGATGTTGCGCGACATCATCAGCGGCAGCGGCGTCGCCTGGATCTTGTCGGCGAGCGTCAGGAGCCAATTCGTCTCTTTGCCGACCTCCTCGCTCGTCAGCGAATAGACCAGCGGCCGGGTGAGACGAATGCGTACCGCCTGCCCCTTGTCGAGCGGCATGCGGCTGACCTCGCCGATCATCGCACCGCCTCTGGTGCGGATCGCCTCGACGTCAATCGGCTTCGGCGTATCGAACACCAGCCACACCGTGTCGCCGCGCCGGAACACCGCCGCAGGTGTTGCGACCTGAAGCGGGAAGATCACGCGCAAGCCGTCGCTGTCGCGGCGAACATCGACGCTGGCCACAGTGGGCTGCGCCGCCGCCGGCGCCTCGGCAGCCGCAGCCTTGACCGGCTCCTTCGCAGCTTCCTTCACGACCTCCTTGGGCGCTTCGGCCACCGCGGGGTTGACGGGCCCGATCACAGCTTCCGTTGCCGGCGCCGCAGGCTGCGACGCTTCCGCAGCATGCGGAGCTTCAGCCGCGGGAGCCGGCGCAGGCTTCGGTGCTTCAACGGTCGGCATCGCCGCCGGAGCTTCCGGCTTCACCTCGGGTTTGACATCGATCCTGGCTTCGCGCGCGATCGTCTCGGACGTCGGCGGAGGGATCTCGCGATGAGCGTCTTTCGACTTCTCGGCCGCTGGCTTTTCCGGTGCCGGGCCATGGCTTTGAGCTACAGGCTTTGCCTGCGCGATCACCGCTTCAGGCGTCGCGGCGGTCTTGCCCTTGTCGGGCTGGAAGGAGATGTCGACGACGTAATTCTTCTCGTCGCGGAAGGAGTGTACGTCGGAATCGCCGATCAGCGCGATCTCGACACTGGTCTGGTCGATGTCGCCCTTCTGCTTGATCGAGGCGACGTTCGGCGGCGCCGCGACGACCGCATCCGCCAGATCGAAATTGAGGTTGGCGTTGAACGCGAGCGTGAGCTTCTGCTCGTTGAGCACGGAGGACACGCCGACGCCGTCGGGTATCTCGAACACGAAGCGCACGAAGGTTGGCTGCACCGAGGCGCGCACGCGGATCTGCGGGCGCTTCTTGGTCTCGGCGGCGGCGCGCTGGGCGCGCAAGGCACGTTCGGCGACACGCGCGCGCTCGGCCAATTCCTTGACCACGTCCATGGGCAGGCTTGGCGGCGGCCCCTTCCAGCCCTCCGGCAGCAAGTCGATGAAGGTGCGCTCGCCGGCATTCATGGTGTTGACGGTGACGCGCCGTGCCAGCGACAGGCGGATGGCGCCGCCGTCGGGATCGCGGCGAGCAGAATTGACGTAGTCGGGCGCACCTTCCGGAACGCGGTCGACGGGAACATCGACCGCCCGGTCGAAGCGGATGATGAGAATGGAGCCGGCTGTCGTCACCTCGGAGGGAACATCCTCGCCGAGCTTGATCACGAGACGGGCAAAGCCACCGCCGGCCGCGAAAGTCGCCTCGCCGCGGATCGGATCGGCAGCCCGGACAGGCGCGCCGAGGCCGATCAGAAGGCAGGCCGCCAGCACAGGCGCCTTGCGGACGTGACGCGACGGGCCTCGCGCCATGGCGCGGGCTCGCGACAACAATCCAGCGGCAGCCTCTCGCGCCATTGGCGGCATTTCTTCCGGTCCGACCATCCATGCCGGCAGTGGCGCCGGCCGCTGCTACCGACTGTAGGTCCTGCGAATTAAGGACTTGTTAATTCTATATTTTGATTTGTCTTGGCGCAGATGCCGTGCCGGACCGCGCGTGAGCCGATCCGCTGGCTTTGGATTTGAGCCTCAGGCGGTTAAGGAGTTGTTAACACCTGCGCAAGGGCCGTCTCGCGTCGGTCAGTCGCTTTGCGGCACACCGTAGCGGACAAAGTCGTCGCCGATCCGGGCCTCGATTCTCCGCTCGCGTCGGCCGCATCTGCAACGCAGGTCGACGCGCTTGATGTGCGGCGCACCCGCGGCGAGGACGTCAAACCGGCGCCGATCACCCAACTCCCCAGCGCATTTGATCTGCATGCCTTGGCAAGTTGCCGAGCGCGCCAGCACAACCCTCGAGGCGTTGCGGTCCACGCACGACTCTGAATCAGATGCAATCACGGCAATGCGAATTCGATTGGCTAGCTTGGGGGCGATCAATGAGCGGAGAAGCCGGTTGCATTGTGTGTAGCAGGGCAAGAACGGTCGTGGCCGTCGTCCCGATCGACGGAGGGTATGCCCTGAAGGTATATGAATGCTCCTGTTGCCACAGCACCCTGCATCTCGTGACTCGGGTCACGAATGCAGCGCTGATCAATCAGGAATGCGGGGCCCTCCTTCCCGTCGAGAAGCAGCTGAGTTCCACTGATCGTAGAGTTCAACTGCGGCTCACGAACTGAACGCCCAGCGCGTCCGGCCGCGTTCTGGCTGAACGACCGCACGACCGTGCGCAGGTTGCCGAACTGCGCCGCGGCTCTCGAGCCCTCAATTCGGCTTTTGCGTCGGCTTGCCGTCGATCTTGGGGAGATCGCCGGCCGAGGCCGATTGATCGCCGCCGCCATTGGCCCGGCGCGCCATCTCGACCGTCAGCCGCTCGGCGGCCTCCGGCGACATCAGTCCCATGATGTCCGACATCTTTCGCGGCGCGATCTGCGAGGCGATCTCGATCAGCACGCCCATCTCGAGCCGGTCGAACACCCGTGCGGCGTCCTTGGGCTTCATGCCCTCATACATGGTCACGAGGCCCTTCATGCGCTGGGCTTCGGCGGCCTTCTGCTCGGCCTGGGTCGCGGAGATGCGGGATTCCACCGCCTTCATCTCCTCGACCTTGTTTTCGATGCGCTTCTCGGCCGACTTGAGCAGGCTCTCGCGGATGTCGATCTCGCGCTGGCGGGCCTCGATCTCCTGGCGGCGCGACTGCAGGCGTTCCAGGATAGCGCGCTCTGAGGCCGAGATCTGCGGCTGGGCCTCCTCCATCTTGACCACGGTGCCTTCGGGCTTGCTCTCGGGCGCGGCCGGCTTCGGCGCCTCCTTCGGCGCGCCATGGGTGGAGCCCGTGATATCAGGATCCTCGCGGCCGGTCGGGAAGTTCAGATTCTCCTGCGCCCAGGATTTCTTGGTCTGGCTCGGCTTGTAGTCGAAGACATAGCCGCCATTGAGCACGAGGCCCGCGACCTTCAGCGTGGCGAGACCTGCGACGGCAACCAGCACGACCGGAATGACGCGGATGTTACGGAAGGATTTCATACCCTGACTTTATGCGGCAAGACCGTTGGATCGTCGGCGCTCGGAGAAGGCTTCGGCCGCAGCCGCCACCGCCTTCGCCGACGAGGGCTTGGCTGCGGGCGCGGCGACCGTTTCCGGGCTGGTCATGGGGCGCGCGGCGATCGCGATCTTGGCCAGGCGCCGCACCACGTTGTCGGCTTCGCCGAGCTGTTTGTGGAGCTGGTCCGACATCTGGGTCGCCGCCGCAAGCTGGCTGCCGAGGTTCTCGTTGACGTCGCGCACGGCAAGCTTCAGCCCGCCGATCGCGCGCTCGGCGATCTCGGTCGCGGTGATCAGCTCGCCGATGACTGCCTTCAGTGAATGCTCGTCCGCCTTCAGCCGCGTCAGCCGCTTGTTGAGCATGACGCAATAGACGATCGTCAGCATCAGCAGGATAGCCACCAGCGTCTCGATCGCCATTCCCAGAGAGTGGTTCATGGGGCCTCCATCATCTTGTTCTGCTCGTCGACCTTCTCGAACATCGCAAGTGTCGTATTTGGCTTGCGCAGGGGTTTCGTCACCCGAATCGCGACGCGGTCGCCGACCCGGCCCATACGTCCTTCGGTGATCGTGACGTCGCCGCAGCGCACGGTGACGTTGGCGTCCGCGCGCATGTCGAGCGGCAGCGTGTCGCCGACCTTCAGCCGCATCAGCTGCTTGAGCGGAATGTTGGCCTCGTAGAGCACGGCGTCGACGGCGATCTCGGCCTGCACGATCTCGGTGGCGAAATGACCTTCCCAGATCGGGTCGCGGCCGAACTTTTCGCCCATGAACATCTGGAGCAGGACGCCCCGGATCGGCTCGATGGTCGCGTAGGGAAGCAAGAGCTCGATGTTGCCGCCGCGATCTTCCATGTCGATGCGCAGGCGCACCAGGATGGCAGCGTTGGCCGGACGGCTGATTGCGGCGAAACGCGGATTGGTCTCGAGCCGGTCGATCGTGAAGGTCACCGGCGAAAGCGGCCGGAACGCCTGTTCGGCATCGGCCAGCACCACCTCGACCAGCCGCTTGACCAGCTCGGTCTCGATCGTGGTGTAGGGCCGGCCCTCGATGCGGAGTTGGCTCGAGCCGCGGCGGCCGCCGAGCAGCACGTCGATCATCGAGTAGATCAGGCTGGAATCGACCGTCGCCATGCCGAAATTGTCCCACTCTTCGGCCTTGAACACCGTGAGTACGGCCGGCAGCGGGATCGAGTTCATGTAGTCGCCGAAGCGCACCGAGGTAATGCGGTCGAGCGAGACTTCGACGTTGTCGGAGGTAAAATTGCGCAACGAGGTCGTCAGCAACCGCACCAGGCGGTCGAAGACGATTTCGAGCATCGGCAGACGCTCGTAAGAGACCATCGCCGAATCGATGATCGCGCGAATGCCGGAATGGTCGTCGAGCGTGACGTCGCCGACGGCGAAGCCGAGGAGATTGTCGATCTCCTCCTGCGACAGCACCCGCTCGCCGGAATTCTTGCCGGTGCCGAGATCGCGGCTGCCGTCCTCGACCATGGCCGCCCATTGCAGGGCCATGGTCTCGGATAGTTCGTTTTCGGCAGCAGCCTTCGCGGCCTCCGCCGGATCCTCGGAATCGAGCGAGGCCTCCCATTGGGCGGCGATTGCATCCTGGTCGACTTGTTCGTTGCTCGCCATGATCCCTAGCCCGCCATGCTCACTGGATCACGACTTCCTTGAACAGCACCGCGCTGACCTGGATCGGGGAAACCGCCGCATTGACGCGCTTGGTCAGCTCTTCCTTGAGGCGGAAGACGCCGGCCGAACCGTTGAGGTCGGAGGAGCGCAATTCGCGCACATAGGTCTGGAAGATGTCGGTGATGCGCGGCATCGTCGGCTTGATTGCCTCGATCTGCTTCTCGTCCTTGAGCTCCAGCACGACCTTGAGCTTCAGATATTGCACGCGCTCGCCGGGGGCGCCGGCGAGGTTGACCATGATGTCGGGCACCTCGACGAAAGCCGGCGGCTTCGGAGGCGGCGCCGCCTCGGCGTGATGCTCGTCGTCGCCATGACGGAAGAAGAAGAACCAGGTCGCGGCACCGCCGCCGAGAACGGCGAGCAGGCCGACGGCCATGATGATGAGCTTGAGCTTGTTCTTCGGCGGAGCGGCTTCCGCGCCGTCGGCGGCCGCGCGGCCTTCCGCTTCATTGTCTGCCATGGTCGATAGGCTCGCTCATCTCATCAAGGGGTCGAAAGAGCGAAGCCTCCTGGCAGACAGTGACGCGATACAAATGCCCCAGCGCAGTGCGCTCCTCTTACGCGCAAACGCTACGGTAATAATGGTTAACGGAACCTTTCGATTGGGCCTCCGCTAGGAAAAATCTGCCGGGCAAACATGGCTAACAGAACCTTTCTGCCGCCTCCCCGCGCTCCTCAAAAATCGATAAGACATTGAAATTACTTGATCTTATTAGTTGGCACGGCTTTCGCTGAGAGAGGTCCGAGACAGGAGGGTTTGGGAGAACCTGATGGTCTCGTTCACGGGTCCGCCAAGGCGCTTGGGAGAGCGAGGTGGCAGGCTCACTCAGGGGAGATTTCCGATGCAGAACGCGCTTCTGATCGGCTTGTCACGGCAGATGACGTTGGAACGGCAGATGGATGTCGTCGCCAACAACGTCGCCAATGCCAACACCAACGGCTTCAAGGCCGACCATTCGCTGTTCGAGGAGTATCTCAACTCGAACGCGCGTGAGGACAATTTCATCGCATCCGACCGCCGGGTCTCCTATGTGCAGGACCGCGGCACCTTCCGCGACGTCGGCCAGGGGCCGATGGAGCCGACCAACAACCCGCTCGACATGGCGATCGACGGCAACGCCTTCTTCGCCGTGCAGGCCAATGGCGGCGAGCGCTACACCCGCGATGGCAAATTCTCGCTCAACAGCACCGGCCAGCTCGTCACCTCCGACGGCAACCTCGTACTCGGCACCGGCGGGCCGATCACCTTCCAGCCGACCGACCACGACATCAACGTCGCGCCCGACGGCACCGTCACGGTGCTCGAGGGCACCGCCAAGACCGACTCGATCCGCGGCAAGATCCGCATGGCTTCGTTCGACGATCCGGCGAAACTGACCAAGCTCGGCGCCAATCTCTACAGCGCCGGCTCCGCGACGTCGCAGGCCGACACCAAGTCGACCGTGCGCCAGGGCTACATCGAGAAGTCCAACGTGAACTCGGTGGGCGAGATGAGCCGCATGGTTGAAGTCATGCGCAGCTACACCGCCATCGCCAACCTGCTCCAGCAGCAGAGCGACCTCCACAAATCGGCGATCGAGAAGCTCGCCGACGTTCCGGCCTGATTAGGGGATCACTGACATGCAAGCGCTCCACACCGCTGCGACCGGAATGGCTGCCCAGGAACTGAACGTCCAGGTCATCTCCAACAACATCGCAAACCTCCGCACCACCGGATTCAAGAAGCAGACGGCGGCGTTCCAGGACCTGATCTACGAGCACGTGCGCCGCGTCGGCGCGCAGGCCTCGGATCAGGGCACCATCGTGCCTGTTGGCGTCGACATCGGCGGCGGCGTCAAGACCGTCGGCACGCCGCGCAGCATGACGCAGGGCACGCTGTCACAGACCGGCAACGATCTCGACCTCGCGATGTCCGGCGAAGGCTTCTTCAAGATCCTGATGCCCGACGGCACTTACCAGTACACCCGCGACGGCACCTTCCAGATGGACAACCAGGGCCGCGTCGTCACCGCGCAGGGCAACCCGGTGCAGCCGACCATCACCATCCCCAACAACGCTTCCGGCATCACGGTGAGCGAGCAGGGCCAGATCTCGGTCACGCTGCCGGGCTCGTCGAGCTCCTCGATCGTCGGCCAGATCGGCGTGACCCGCTTCATCAACAAGGCGGGCCTGCAGCCGGTCGGCAGCAACCAGTTCACCGAGACCCCGTCGTCCGGCGCGCCGCAGGACGGCACCGCGAACTCCGAAGGCTACGGCAAGATCACGCAGGGCAGCCTGGAGCAGGCCAATGTCGACGTCGTCTCGGAGATGAGCGACTTGATCGCCGCGCAGCGCGCCTACGAGATGAACGCAAAGGTCATCAGCGCCGCCGACCAGATGATGCAATCGACCACGGCGCTGTTCCGCTGAGGTGATGACGATGATCCGCACCACCCTTGCCACTATCTCCGCCCTGCTCGCGGTGGCGCTGCCGGCGCAGGCCGCCGACGATTTCATCGCAACGCCGACGTTGCGCGCCAGCGTCACCGTCACCTCGGACGTGGTGCGGATCGGCGATCTCATCGACAACGCCGGGTCGGCCGCGCTGATCCCGGTCTACCGTTCGCCAGATCTCGGCACCACCGGTGCGCTGCCGGTCGCACAGGTGCTGTCGGTGCTGCGCGCCAAGCAGGTGATTGGCGTCATGACCGGCAACATCAACGAAGTGTCGGTCACTCGTCTGGCCCGCACGCTCGCCAACAAGGACCTCGAAACCGCGGTGGCCTCGGCGCTCCACCGCCGCTTCGGCCTTGGCGATGCCGCCAACATCACCGTCACGTTCGACCGCGGCGTCGCCGACATGCGGTTAGATGCCTCCAACACTGGTGCGCTCCAGCCGATCGCAACCCGCTACGACGCGCGCAGCGGCCGTTTCGATATCGCCTTCGAGATCAACAACGACAACAATCCGACGCCGACCAAGCTGCGCTTCACCGGCACCGCGATCGAGACGGTGGAAGTGGCCGTGCTGACGCGCGACATCGACCGGGTCGATCTCCTGAAATCCTCCGACATCGCGCTGGAGCGCCGGCCGAAGGCCGAAATCACCGGCGAGCCCGCCTCGCGCGACCGCACGATCGGCATGCAGCTCCGCCGGCCGATGCGGGCGGGCGCGCCGATCCGCATCGCCGACATCGTCAAGCCCGACTTCGTTCAGCGCGACCAGAGCGTCACCGTCATTTATCAGGTCCCCGGGATCTATCTCACCACGCGCGGCAAGGCGCTCGAGAGCGGCGCCGAGGGCGACACTGTGAGCGTTCTCAATCTGCAGACCAAGCGCACGCTGGCAGGCGTTGTCACCGGTCGCGGCCAGGTAACGATCCAGGGCGCGAGCCAGTCTGCGCCGATGGCGCCTGCGGTCGAGCAGACCTCCTCGCTCAAGCGCGACGAAGCGCCGGCTCCCGTCAACACTGATGCCCTCGTCCGGAACCTGGTCCAGGCCCCTACGTCTCCGGCCCAGATCGCCCAAGCCCAGATCCCGCAAGTTCGCGTCTCGCAAGCTCCAGCCAAGTCAGAGTAAGTCATGTCCACGTTCAGTTCGGCTTCCCGTCTTCGTCACGTCGCGATCTCTGCCCTGCTGCTGGCAATTTGCGCGCTGGCGAGCGGCTGCTCCTCGATCGACCGCCTGTCGCAGATCGGCGAGCAACCGAAATTGTCAGCGATCGACAATCCGACGACGCAGCCCGGCTACAAGCCGGTGCAGATGCCGATGCCGAAGCCGGAAGTCGCCTCCTACAATCCGAACTCGTTGTGGCGCAACGGCAGCCGCGCGTTCTTCAAGGACCAGCGCGCCCGCCAGATCGGCGACCTCCTCACCGTGACCGTGAACATCACCGACAAGGCCAACCTCTCCAACGAGACCCAGCGCAGCCGTACCAATTCGGAAGATTCCGGCATTACCGACTTCATCGGCGCCAAGACGCTCGGCGCGCAGGCGCAGAAGGTGCTGCCCGGCCGCATCCTCACCGCCGACTCCTCCGCCTCCAGCGACGGCAAGGGCTCGGTCAACCGCACGGAAGCCTTGCAAACCAACGTCGCCGCGGTCGTGACGCAGGTGCTGCCGAACGGCAACCTCGTCGTCGAAGGCAAGCAGGAGATCCGCGTCAACTACGAGATTCGCGAGCTCATCGTCGCCGGCGTCGTCCGTCCCGAGGACATCCAGAGCGACAACACCATCGATTCCACCAAGATCGCGCAGGCCCGCATCGCCTACGGCGGACGCGGCCAGATCATGGACGTGCAGCAGCCGCGCTACGGCCAGCAAGTCATGGACGTGCTGCTACCCTTCTAGCTTTCTCCCGAGCTCCCACATCGTGTTCGCGAACCTAGGCGTGGACGACGATGTACGACGCGGCCTCCGGTAGCTCCCCTGCCGGAGGCCGCATGTATTTTAGCAAGGCCCGGCTGCGGGCGCACGGCCGCGCGGCCAGTTGGTGCACTCGAGCGCCGCCCCAACCTCCGTCATCGCGAGCGAAGCGAGGCAATCCAGACTCGATCCGCGGCAAGACTCTGGGTTTGCTTCGTCGCAAGGGCTCCTCGCAATGACGCAGAATGTTGGACCGCTATGCGTCCCTCACGTAAACTCCGCCTCCACCACTCCCAGCCCCTCAAGCTCCATCCGCACCTTGTCGCCGGCCTTCAGCCATAGCGTCTTGACCAGGCTCCCCGTCAGCACGAGTTGCTCCGCGTGCAGCCCCTTGCCCTCGGCCGCGAGATGGTTGGCGAGCCAGGCGAGTGCGTTGTGGGGATGGCCGAGCACGTCGGCGCCGGTGCCGTGGCTGACCTCTTCGCCGTTGACGATGGCGCGGCCCTTGACAGCCTTCAGATCCGGCACGGACGAGCGCGGCACCGATGGACCGAGCACGCAGCCGGCGGCGAAGAAATCGTCGGCGATCAATGTCGGCGCGCCCATCGTCTCCCAGTTCACGTAACGATCGTCGACGATCTCGATTGCGGGATGATAGGCCTCGACGGCCTCGCCGACCCATTCGGCCGTGAACGGCGCCTCGCCGGCCGCGAGGTCGCGCTTCAATCGCACCGCGATCTCGCATTCGACGCCGACACGGACATAGTCGGCAGCCGCGAGCTTGGCCCCGCTCTCATGCACCCCCTTCTGGAACACGCCGCCGCCGCAGGGATGCGGGATGCCAATATAGTCCTGCATCACCTGGCTGGTGCAGCCGACCTTGTAGCCGACGAGCGGCCCGACATGCGGCAGCAGGAGATCGTGCAGCGCGCGCTGAACCTGATAGCCCGCGGCTTCGTCGGCGGGCGGATGGTCCAGCGCCGCAAGCGGCGCATGGTTACGACGCGCGAGCGCAATCGCCTTTGCGGCTTTGAGAATATTGTCCATCGGCGCCGCCTCCCACGCTACGCGAGTTCTGCGCGGCAGTGGAGCATCCCGGCCCTGACCTGACAAGCCACGGTCGGGACCGTGCAGCGTCCGGCCTCGACCAAGCCAAGCCGAATCACCCGCAAGAGCAGGTCAATCACCTCGCGGAACACTTGCCGCTTCGTGCGGGCATTTAAGGAAATATTGAGCGGGGCCAGGCTTTATGGAGATGCGCGCCTTGCGGCGTCGCATCAGGCCCGATTGCAGCGATGCTTGATGCTGCTGGATCGACGCCTCAACATCCGAGTCGATCTCGTTGATGCGACTCGCAAAATCTCCCGCAACTGAAGTGAAGGCTGCTTCTCATCCGAACTCACGTGAGCTCGGAGGAGTTGAGTCTAGCCCATTGATCGCGATTCACTTTTCGCGATTGCGCCCGCGCACTGAGGCGCGCAGCGGCAGGCGACAGGCAAAATGCGGATCACGGCGCGAAACGGCGCCTTGCGTCCAAAAACAAAGAGCCGCAACTCTGCGGCTCCGACTTTATTCGTCGCGATAGACCTTCTCGCGTTTCTCGTGGCGCTCCTGCGCTTCCACCGAGAGCGTCGCGATGGGCCGGGCTTCGAGCCGTTTCAACGAGATCGGCTCGCCGGTGTCCTCGCAATAGCCGTAGGTGTTGTCCTCGATGCGCTGGAGCGCGGCGTCGATCTTGGCGATCAACTTGCGCTGGCGGTCGCGGGCGCGGAGTTCGATGGCGCGGTCGGTTTCGGACGATGCCCGATCAGCCAGATCGGGGTGGTTCACGTTCTCCTCCTGCAGGGCTTGCAGGGTGAGCTTGGACTCTTTGAGGATCTCATCCTTCCAGGAGAGGAGCTTCAAACGGAAGTACTCCTTCTGCCGATCGTTCATGAAAGGCTCTTTTTCGGTCGGTCGGTAGTTTTTCAACTTTTCCAAGGGCGGCCTATCTGTCTAAGCAACGACTCGCAAACGGAACAGAGTCCGTTGAGCGGGGCGTTATATAGCGGCGTCCTGTGACAGACAATATTTCCTTAATCCCTCGGTTACCGCCCCCAAACCCTTGCACAGGAAGGTTTATCCGCAAGGGCCCGGGGACGGCCAAAGGCCTAGTAGCCGACCGTGAAACGCTGCCTCACATGGGCCGGCCGCTCGATCTCGTCGGCGAGCGCAATGGCGTAGTCGGCAAAGCTGATCCAGCTTTTCCCGCTCGCATCTGCGAGAAGCTGGTTGGTGCCGAGCCGGAACTTGCCCGTCCGCTCTCCCTCGATGAACAGCGCCGATGGCGAGATGAAGGTCCAGTTCAGGTCTTTTTCCTGCCCCAGGAGGTCGAGAAAGGCCGAGCCCGCCTCCGCCTCGGCCTTGTATTGGGCCGGAAAACCGGGGGTTGTGACCAGTTTGACGCCGGGAGCGACTTCCAGGCTGCCGGCTCCGCCGACGACGAGATAGCGGCCCACCCTTGAGTCCTTTGCCGCGCCGATCAGCCTAAGCGGGTCGCTGGCCAGGAAGTGCACGGAACTCACGGCAACGTCGTGTCCAGCCCACAGCCTGGCGAGGCCGGCCTGGTCGAGCACGTCCCCCTTGGTCGGCGTGACGTTCGGGAGGGCCGCGATCTTGTCGGGGTTCCGGGCGATGGCCGTGACCGCGTGGCCGTGGCGGGACAATTCCCTGGTGATCTCCGACCCGGCCCGGCCCGAGGCGCCGGCGACTGCGATTTTCATGAAAGGCTCCTTTGCTTCATAGTAACCAACAGTAACTAGATATCGCAAAGGATGCTGGTGTTAAGAGCGCACTTTGTGCTTACCTGATTACGCTGGAGTAACCGGCGCGCGAGCCGCCATGCGATCAAACGGAGCCAGAGGACCGACGATGAAGCCAGACGTCTATGCAGCGAACTGCCCCACGCGCCAGATCCTCGACCGCGTCGGCGACAAATGGGCGGTGCTGATCCTGCTGCTGCTGCGCGAGGAGCCGATGCGCTTCAATCAGTTGCGCCGCACGATCGAAGGCATTTCGCAGAAGATGCTGAGTCAGGTTCTCAAGTCGCTCGAACGCGACGGCCTGATCAAGCGTCACGCCATCGCAACCGTACCGGTGACGGTGGAATATTCGATCACGCCGCTCGGCGTGACGCTTGCCGCCGCGGTCGATCCCCTGCGCGATTGGGCCGAACAAAACCTGAAAGACGTGCTCGCCGCCCAGCGCCGCTACGACGCGCAGCAGAAGGATGTCGCGGCGTAGGCGCTAAGCCTGCCCGGCCTTCGCCAGCTCGACCTCGACGCGTAGCTCGATTTCTGAGAGCACGGAATCCAGGCCGGGATCGCCCGAGGACGATTTCAGGTTGGCCGCGGCATCGCGCAGCCGCATCACGGTCGACGCGTCGAGATTTCCGGACAGGAGCCCCATCTTGAGATCGTCGAGCACGTCGAGCGCAGTCTTGCCGCGGGTGACCGAGCGCTTGCGGCGCTCGACCGGGTCTTCCTCGATGCCTTGCAGTGCGAGCAGCCCGTCGATGTTTGCGGCGGCCTTCGGTGCGGCAGCGCCCCGCGTCTCCTGCGCCGACGAGGTGTCGGGCAGCACGAAGGTGCCGGAGTTCGTCCGCCTGGCCTGGCTGGCCGGCGCTCCAAGCGTGGTGCCGTTCGGTCCATAGATGCGCATCGCAGCAATCCGGGTGATCGATGCCGTCACCTTCGCCGTGTTATGGTTAACGGCGCGTAAACAGCCCGGCAAAATCTGCCGGCAGGCGGCAGTTTCGCTCCTCAGGGAGAACCCTCCCTGACACCGCTGGAAACAGATTTATTCAACCTGTTCAGTCACGTAACCCCGCTACCTCGGGTTGGCACAGCGCTCGCAAGGAAAGCGTCGGACCAGCTCGTCATGGGAGTGTCGAGGATGGTCCGAGATTTGAGGGGCCTCGGGGAGCAGAGGATGCCAGGCGTTCGTTGGGTGAGGATTGTTGGGGTGGCCTGCGCCGCGCTGTCAGCGCTGGCGCTCTCGGTCACGTCTGCAAGCGCGACATCGCGCATCAAGGACCTCGCCAATATCGAGGGCGTGCGGCAGAACCAGCTCATCGGCTACGGCCTCGTCGTCGGCCTCAACGGCACGGGCGACACGCTCAACAACATCCCCTTCACCAAGCAGTCGCTGCAAGCGATGCTTGAGCGCATGGGGGTCAACATCCGCGGCGCCACCATCCGCACCGGCAACGTCGCCGCCGTGATGGTCACCGGCAATCTGCCGGCCTTCGCCACCCAGGGCACGCGCATGGACGTCACCGTCTCCGCGCTGGGCGACGCCAAGGATCTGCGCGGCGGCACCTTGCTGGTCACGCCCCTGCTCGGCGCCGATGGCAACGTCTATGCGGTCGGACAGGGCTCGCTCGCGATCTCCGGTTTCCAGGCCGAGGGCGAAGCCGCGAAGATCGTGCGCGGCGTTCCGACCGTCGGCCGCATCGTAAACGGCGCCATCATCGAGCGTGAGATCGAGTTCGCGCTCAATCGGCTGCCGAACGTGCGGCTCGCACTGCGCAACGCCGACTTCACCACGGCCAAGCGCATTGCGGCCGCGATCAACGACTATCTCGGCGCCAAGAGCGCCGAGCCGATCGATCCCTCGACGGTGCAGCTTTCGGTCCCGCCGGAGTTCAAGGGCAACGTCGTCGCCTTTCTCACCGAGATCGAGCAGCTCCAGGTCGATCCTGATCTCGCCGCCAAGATCGTCATCGACGAGCGAAGCGGCATCATCGTGATGGGCCGCGACGTCCGTGTCGCCACCGTCGCGGTGGCGCAAGGCAACCTCACGGTCACCATCTCCGAGAGCCCGCAGGTCAGCCAGCCCAACCCGCTATCACGGGGCCGGACCGTGGTCGCGCCGCGCAGCAGCGTCAGTGTCACCGAGGACGGCAAGAAGTTAGCCGTCGTCAAGGACGGCGTCTCGCTTCAACAGCTCGTCGATGGCCTCAATGGGCTCGGCATCGGCCCCCGCGACCTCATCAGCATCCTCCAGGCGATCAAGGCCGCCGGCGCGATCGAAGCCGACATCGAGGTGATGTGATGCAGGCTGGCATGATCAACACTGCGCATGCCGTCACCTCCTCGGCCTTCTCCGTGGAGAGCCGCAACGGCCGACCCGACTTCGAGCTCGCGAGCGCCCTGCAAAAGGTCCCGCCGCAGCAGCAGGCCAAGGCGCAGAAGACCGCCACCGATTTCGAGGCGATGTTCCTCAACAGCATGTTCTCGCAGATGACCTCGGGCCTGAAGGGCGAAGGCCCGTTCGGCGACACCCCGGGCACCGGCGTATGGCGCTCGATGCTGACCGAGCAATATTCCAAGAACTTCGCCAAGGCCGGCGGCGTCGGCATCGCCACCGAAGTCTACCGCACCCTCATCATGCAGCAGGCGAAAACGATCCGCACGGCATAAGGTCAACCGAGATGAACCACTTCAACGCCTCACGTCAGCCGATGCTAGCGCAGCGCCCGAACACCGCCCCCGGCAATGCCGAGGCGCGCAAGATCGCCGAGCAGCTGATGGATGCGATGAGCGCCCTGCTCGGCCTGATCGAGCGCGAGACCGAGTTCGTTCGTGCCGGCAAGGTCCGCGAGGCGATGACCCTCGAGAGCAAGAAGCAGGAACTGTCGCGAAACTATATCGTCGCGGTCAGCGCGTTGAAGGCGAACCAGGTCCAGCTCGCGAAATCAGCGCCCGAGCTGCTCTCGACGCTGCATCGGCACCACGATGCGTTCCGCGCGATGCTTCAGGTCAATCTCACCGTGCTTGCGACCGCACACGCGGTCTCCGAGAGCGTGGTGCGCGGCGTCAACGCCGAGATCCAGAAGCGCAACGTACCGAACACCTATACAGCTGCGGGTCGTCGCGCCGCGCCAGGCCCGCGCCACATCACCCCGCTCGCGGTCAGCCGCTCGCTCTGAGCACATGCAAGAACAAGCAACAATTTTACGAAAAACAGCGCGACGATGTCGTCGCGCGGTTAGTCACGTTTCCTAACCAGGTCTTCAATCCTGGTGTTCCATGGTTGCGCATTGAGAGGGATTGGGATTTGACTCACGTGAGGCAACCAGGAGGCTGCCATGAGTACAGATTTCAGCATCAGGCCGGTGGGGATACCGGTCCCAACGCAGATCGTAACGACGTCGAATACGGCGGCGAACGAGGCAGTGCAAACGGATTTACCGGTGAGCCAGACGGTCACCGCTAGCGATCCGAGCGCGGCCGTGCGCAATGATTTGCCGAAAAACGAGAACGTCTCGCGTCAGGTCGTATTCGACCAGGCGGCGGCGTCTTTCGTCTTCCAGGTCGTCAACGACAGGACCGACGCGGTGGTCAACCAGTTCCCGGACGAAGCGATGCTGCGCCGGCGGGCCTATTTCCATGCGCAGGATCTGAAGTCCGAGCCTTCGCGTCCGCTCAATACGGACCTCAGCGCCTGAGGATCAGGTGTCGAGCGTGACGACGGCAGTGTCGAGATAAATCGAACCGGTCGCGGGATCGGTGACGACGTTTTTGACCTGGTCTTTCCGGCACAGGTCAGCGTGAACTTCGTACATGGTCGACAGGATGCTCGGATGCCGGCCGCGGCAGACCGCGATCACGGACGGCCGGACAGACCGGCGGCAATATTTCGGTTGATCTCGATCAGCGGGCGGAAGTGATCGAACTGCGGGCTCATCTGGAGCGCCGCGGTCTGGCTCAGCACGAACACGCTGATGTTGGCGATCTTCTGCCGGACGTCGAGCGGCTGCGGATTGTTTTCGCGCATCGCCTCGCTCAGGAAGATCGTCCAGAGCTTGCGGTTGAACATCAGGGCGTGCGTGGTCCACTCGCTGAACGGGTCGGCGCTGTTGACCGCATCCTGGAGCTTGTTGGCGGCCTTGAGCAGGGTTTGCGCCTCAATGTCGCGCGGAGATGCGGTGGTCGTTGCAACGCGCGCGTAGGCCGAGGCAGCAGAATTCGACATCAATCACACCCTGGAGGTTACCTAGCCCGTTGAACGCGCTTAAGGATTTCTTTCCCGACCCTAGGCAGCACCGCTTAAGATTTGCTTACGTGTGTGCTTGGAAGCACTCCGGACTATTACGGGCCACGGAGTCCTTCATCGCAAAGCTAGATGCGTACATGCACGCTGTAAACTGCTTCGCACGATGCGCATCAAGCTCAGCTAATCCGGCCTTAGCGCTGTCCGTAAAAAGAACGGCGGAGCATTAGCCCCGCCGCGATGTTTCGAGTTGCGATCTTGAGCTGCGAAATTAGCGGAGCAGCTGCAGCACGCTCTGCTGCGACTGGTTGGCCAGCGACAGCGCGGACACCGCGATCGATTGACGGGTCGACAGCGCCTGGCTGTTGGCCGCTTCCTCGTTGGTGTCGGCGAGCGTCAGGTTGGACGAGCCGGTCTGGAGCACGTTGATCAGGTTCTTGGAGAAGTCCTGACGCACCTGCACGATCGAGAGGTTCGAACCCAGCGCGGACCCTTCCGACCGCAGCGTGCTCGAGGCCGCATTCAGACTCGCCAGCACCCTGTTGGTGGCGCCATTGTCGATGAAGTCGATGCCGTTGACGAGATTGCTGAGGCCCAAGCCCGCCGCGTTGAAGACTACCCCGTTGATGCCGAGTGTGGAGCTGCCGGTCTCGTTGAAGATCAGCTTCAGCGTGTCGCCATTGAGCAGGTTCACACCGTTGAAGGATGCATCCTGTGAAGTCGTATCGATCTGCGCGAGGATGTTGTTGAACTGATTGACCAGGTTCGAGCGCGCCGTCTGCGCGACCGGATCCTGGATCGGCGATTGCGCCGTGGTGAAGGCCAATACGCCGGTGATCGTGCCGCCGATCGCGCCGCCGGCGGTCGAAGAACCCAAGGTCGAGGAGGCATATTCGTTGACGGTGGTGACCGTGAGCACGCCGTTGGCGTCGATCGTGGCGGTCAGGTGGTTCGCCTGCAGCTGAGAGTTCAGCTGATCAAGCGTTTTCACCGTACCGTTGGTGCCGTCACCAAAAGTGACGTTCACGGGCGTCCCACCGTTGAAAGAGGTGAAGGTCAAGGTCTTGCCGCTGATACCGCCGACGCCGGACGTACGCGCGGCGCTGAAAGCGGTAGCAGTTCCCGTGTTGCCGCTAAGTCCAAACGCGCTCAGTGCGTTGCCGGTGCCGGTGATGGCGAGGTCGGCGTTGACGCCGGTGGAGAGCTGCAGCTGTCCGCTGGAATTCACCGAAGACGGGATTTGGCCGGACGTCGTCGAGAGAGCGGCGGCACCGTTGAAGATGCTGGCTGTCTTCACGCCTGTGGCGAGATCGATCGAATTGAGCACGTCAGTCAGCGTCGCGCTCTGGAGGTAAACTGTCGAGTTGCCGTTGCCGTCGGTAACGATGTTGCCGCTGACGCCGCCGGAGGTCACGCTGGCAGCCGACTGTGGCGTTTGGGCGTTTTTAAACGTGATGACGTGGCCGTCGACATTGAGAATTGAGCCATCCTGGATCAGCGATCCAAGCGAGCCGGCTCCAGTGGTCCTCGCGGCAGTCACGATTGCGCTGCCTGCGCCGGTCGCTGTGGTCAGGCCCAGAGACTTGAGGAAGTCCGCCTTGCCGGTCACGGTCAGATCGGCGCCCGTCGAGGTCTTCAGAGTGACGGTGCCAGCCGCGATCGACGATGCGGTCTGCAGGGTACCCACAGGACCACTGGAGCCGCTCACGCTGATGGTCGCAGCGCCAGCACTGATCGCAGCGCTCTTCACGCCGCTCGCCAGGTCGATTGCGCTCAACAGATCGTTGACCGTACCGGTCGGAGCGGCGCTGGTTCCCATATAGACGATCGAGTTGCCGTTGCCGTCGGTCGCAATATGGCCGCTCGGGTTGAGACCCCACCCAGCCGGCTGAGTGGCGGGTGCAGCGCCGGTCCGGAAGGTGACGGTCTTGCCATTCACCGTGATTGTGTCGCCGTCCGCGGGAGACGATGCCAACGTGCTGCTGGCCGTGCTTCCGATCAGGGTGTCGGTGCCAACCAGCGCGGTCGCATTGTCAGCGGCGTTCACAGGTGCGCCGGGAGCTGGCGCGGTACCGGCAGTTGAGCCCAGCAACGCACCCGCGGTGACGGGCGTTACGCCGCCGGCGGCACCGGTGAACAACACATTCGACAGCGCGCTCGCACTCGCATAGGAGGTCGTGCCGCGCAGGTCGGCCGGCGTTGCTCCCGGGATGGTGGTCGAGACGTTCGACTTGGTCGAGTAGCCGACCGTGGTCTGCAGTGCTTGGTTCGCGATCGATTTCGCGCTGTCGATCAGTTTTTGCAGCGAGGTGATGCCGGTGTTGGCTGCCTGGAGCACCTGCACGCCATTGTTGATGCCATCGAGCAGGTTGCTGATGTCGCTCGCTCGGTTGTCCAGCCCCTGCGCGGTGAAGAAGTTGGTGGGGTTGTCGAGCGCCGTGTTGACCTTCTTGCCCGTCGCGAGGCGCTGCTGCGTCGTGGCCAGCAGGTCGGCCGTTGACTGCAGTGACAACAGGTTCTGGCGAACCGACGCCGAGAGAACAATGTTGGACATTGGCGGGTCTTCCTCTTGAACCGGGTACGAATCGGGGGCTCGCCGATCTTGAAGGCGGGCTTTTGTCCACTTTTAGGGGCTGTCCTTTAAAGTATGGTTAACGGCGGTTTAAGAGACACGGTTAATGCCGGGTTAGCAGCCCTTCCCGCCTGAGGTGCCGGATCTGGAGGTCCCTTGTGCACGCAAGAAAGCGGCGGGGCCGAAGCCCCGCCGCTCTATTTAGTTTTGTAATTTCAGTCGCTTATTAGCGGAGCAGCTGGAGCACGCTCTGCTGCGACGTATTGGCCAGCGACAGCGCGGACACCGCGATCGACTGGCGGGTCGACAGCGCCTGGCTGTTGGCCGCTTCCTCGTTGGTGTCGGCCAGCGTCAGGTTGGACGAGCCGGTCTGGAGCACGTTGATCAGGTTCTTGTTGAAGTCCTGACGCACCTGTACCACCGAGAGGTTCGAACCGAGGGTCGAAGCTTCCGAGCGCAGCGTGCTCGAGGCCGCGTTCAGGCTGGTCAGCACCTTGTTGGTCGCGGCATTGTCGATGAAGTCCGTGCCTTGGAGCAGGCCGGCCAGACCCAAACCCTTCGAGTTGAAGGTCACGCCGGTGATGCTCAGGCTCGACTTCGCAGTCTCGTCGAACACCAGCTTGAGCTGGTCGCCGTTGAGCAGGTTGACGCCATTGAAGGACGAGTCGACGGAGGTCGTGTCGATCTGCGACAGGATGTTGTTGTACTGGGCGACCAGGTTGGAACGGGTCGCCTGAGCAACGGCATCGACGGTCGGCGTGGTCGCGTTTGTCCAGGTCAGCGACGCCGTGATCGTGCCGCCTATCGCACCACCAGCGACGGCCGAGCCGATCGTCGACGAGGCATAGTCGTTGGTCGCGGAGATTGTGAGCAGGCCATTGGCATCGATCGTAGCCGCAAGATTGTTCGCCTGCAGCTGCGTGTTAAGCTGATCGAGCGTCTTGACCGTGCCGCCGGTGCCATCGCCGAAGGTGACATTGACCGCCGCGCCGCCATTGAAGGAGGCGAAGGTCAAGGTCTTGCCCGAGACGCCGCCCGACGCTGCGGACCGGCTCGCCGTGAAGGCGGTGCCGGTGCCAGTTGAGCCGGTGAGACCGAGGGCCGACAGCGCATTGCCCGACCCGGTGACCGACAGATCCGCGTTCGCACCGGTCGAGAGGTTGAGCGCGCCGGCCACGACCGACGAGTTCTTGGCTCCGGCGGTGGTCTGCAAGGCACCCGAGGCACCGGCAGTCTTGACGGTCTGCACCCCGGTCGCGAGATCGATGGCGTTCAGAATGTCACTGACCGCGCCGGACTGCAGGTAAACCGTCGAATTG
>NZ_JADPKS010000050.1 GCF_023074175.1 Bradyrhizobium sp. 139 | reverse complement strand
ATCGATCGGCGGCCCAGCTCGGGTGGCCGCCCGGGCTGGGCCATTCCTCACGGAACGACGCCATCCTACCTCGGCGCGCTAATACAAGGGTGGGCAAAGCGAAGCGTGCCCACCAATCGACTTAAGCCGTAAGGATAGATGGTGGGCACGGCGCGCGAAGAGCGCGCCTTTGCCCACCCTACGAGATCCTCGGGGCCCTACTGCGCCGGCTTATCGTCCCGGCGCATTGCGCGCTCGCCCCGCAAGGCGCGTCTGGCGCGGCGCTCGGCCAGACGGTCGATCATCTGGGTGATGAGGCCGCGCCGCTTCTTCGGTGTCGTCGCGGCCGGCGTGCGCCGAGCCGGCGGCGAGATCTTCTCAAACGTGAACGCAGGCATCGTGTATCCCCTCGCCGTTGAGTAGAAACACTTGCTCGAATTTCCCTGTTGTCCGGACGAAGCTCAAAGGCCGCATCCCTTTACTCCACTCGACTCAAGCAGAGCTTTTTCAAGCACAGTCCATGCCAGATGCCCCGCGAATGCGTCTACATTGCGGACTGATGCCCATGATCCTAAAGTGATCCACATGTTCGAAGCGCACTTCCAGACATTCGAGGAGCCCGAGGCCGGCGTCGCATTGACGGCGCGCCTTGCCGCGCTCCGTGAAGAACTCGCCCGCCGCAAGTTGACCGGCTTCGTCATTCCGCGCGCCGACCAGCAGCAGAACGAATATGTGGCCCCGTCGGAAGAGCGGCTGGCCTGGCTGACCGGCTTTACCGGTTCGGCCGGATTGGCGATGGTGCTGACGCATGAAGCCGCGGTGTTCGTCGATGGCCGTTACACGATCCAGGCGGCCAAGCAGGTCGACGCAAAGGCCTGGGCTGTGGAATCGCTGATCGATCCGCCCCCGGAAAGCTGGGTGTCGGCGCACCTGAAAGCCGGCGACCGCCTCGGATTTGATCCGTGGCTGCACACTTTTTCGGCAGCCGAGCGCCTCGCCGCCGCCTGCGCCAAGGCCGGCGCCGAGCTGGTCGCCGTCGACAGCAATCCGGTCGACGCGATCTGGCAGGACCGGCCGCAGCCTCCGCTCGCGCCCGTCGCGGTGCACGGAATGCAGCATGCCGGGATCGCCGAGGCCGAGAAGATCACACAGGTCAGGAGCGAGATCGACAAGCTCGGCGTCGACGCGCTGGTGCTGTCTGACAGCCACGCCGTGGCCTGGACTTTCAACATCCGCGGCGCCGACGTCGCACATACGCCGCTGCCGCTGTCCTACGCGCTGGTGCCGAAAGACGGCCGGCCGACCGTGTTCATCGATCACCGCAAGCTCTCCAACCTGACCCGCGACCATCTCGAGCAGTCCGCCGACGTGCGCGAGCCCGACGCGATGGCGCCGACGCTGATGGCGCTCGCCAAGAGCGGCGCGGCGATCGCGCTCGACAATGCCACCGCGGCCGACGCGCTCAGCCGGCTGATCGTGGGCGCAGGCGGCAAGCCGGTGCGCGGCAACGATCCGATTGCGCTGCTGAAAGCGGTCAAGAACACGACCGAGATCAAGGGCACGCAGACGGCGCACCGCCGCGATGCCGTGGCGCTGGCGCGCTTCCTCGCATTCATCGACCGCGAGGCACCAAGCGGCAAGCTGACCGAGATCGACGCGGTCGAGGCGCTTGAGACCTTCCGCCGCGACACCGGCGCGCTGAAGGACGTATCGTTCCCGACCATATCGGGCACCGGCCCGAACGGCGCCATCGTGCACTACCGCGTCACCCGCAAGAGCAACCGGCGCATCGCGCCGGGCGATCTGCTGCTGATCGATTCCGGCGCGCAATATGAAGACGGCACCACCGACGTCACCCGCACCATGGCCGTGGGCAATCCGACGGGCGAGATGCGCGACCGTTTCACCCGCGTGCTGCGCGGCCACATCGCGATCGCGCGCGCGGTGTTTCCCGACGGCACCACGGGTGCGCAGCTCGACACGCTGGCGCGGCAATATCTCTGGGCCGCCGGCGTCGATTTCGAGCACGGCACCGGCCACGGCGTCGGCAGCTATCTCTCGGTCCATGAAGGACCGGCGCGAATCTCAAAACTCGGCACCACGCCACTGAAGCGCGGCATGATCCTCTCCAACGAGCCGGGCTACTACAAGACCGACGGTTTCGGCATCCGCATCGAGAACCTCGAGCTGGTGGTCGCCGCCGACATCAAGGGCGCGGAAAAACCGATGAACGCGTTCGAGACGCTGACCCTGGCGCCGATCGACCGCCGGCTGATCGATGTCGCGATGCTGGCCAAGGACGAGCTCGACTGGCTCAATGCCTACCACGCGCGCGTGAGGGCCGAGGTGCGGCCGGCGCTGGACGAGGCGACGAAGGCGTGGCTCGATCAGGCGACGGCGGAGCTGAAGTAGCGCTGCGCATGGCGCTACGCGATTTGCGCAAGGCTCGTTCCCACCTTGTAGCTGTCATGCCCCCGCAGGCGGGCATCCAGTATTCCAGAGATCGCGCGGCAGTCATAACCATCCCGGGATCCGTATAGCCGCATTCCGAAACGCCGATGTCCGTCTTGCGCGAGCACGCTACAGTCCGATTCGAATTTCTACGAGACGGACACACATGCACGGCATGATCAGCAAGCCGCCGGAAACGGCGACGAACCTCGCGACCTCGCGCATGGTGTTGCTGCTGCTCGTCGTCATGACCGGGATCGCGCCGATCTCGCTCTACATGCTGGTTCCGGCGCTGCCGGTTCTGGCGACGACATTTGGCAGCGACATCTCGATCGCGCAGATGACGGTGTCGCTCTACATGGTCGGCATCGCGCTGTCGCAGCTCATCATGGGCCCGCTGTCGGACCGGTTAGGGCGGCGCCCGGTGCTGCTCGGCGGGCTGACGCTGATGGTGGCGGCCAGCATCGGCTGCATCTTCGCGCAAACCTTGCCGCAACTGATCGCCGCACGTTTCTTCCAGGCGCTGGGCGGCGCCGCCGGCATGGTGGTGAGCCGCGCCATCATCCGTGACATCTACGAGCGCGATCGGGTCGCCTCGATGATCAGCCTCGTGGTCGCGGCGCTGATGATCGGGCAGATGGTCTCCCCGCTCACCGGCGGCCTGATCGAGACCGCATTCGGCTGGCGCGCGATCTTCTACGCCATCACGATCGGTGCGATCATTGTCGCCGTCGGCATTGCGGTCGCGCTGCCGGAGACACGCCGCACCCGCGCCGCCGGCAGCGGCTTTCGCGGCGACGTCGGCATTCTCATTCGCAACCGCGCCTTCGTCGGTTACGTGATGTGCCAGGTGCTGGCCTCGCAAATCATCTTCACCTTTGCCGGCGGCGGTCCCTACATCGTGGTGACGCAGATGGGCCGGACCAGCGCCGAATACGGCGCCTGGTTCGCGACGACCGGCTTCGCATATCTGGTCGGCAATCTGCTCTGCGTGCGCTTTGCGCCCAGGCATTCGCTGGAGAAGCTGATCTGGTTCGGGCTAGGTCTCCAGCTTTGCGGCAGCCTGTTGAACCTGCTCTGGAGCTTCACCGGCTGGAACGAGGCGCCCGCCTGGCTGTTCGGCACGCAGATGATCGTGATGGCCGGCAATGCCTTCGTGATGGCGAACTCCGCGGCCGGCGCGATCAGCATCCGTCCCGAGGCCGCAGGCACCGCGTCCGGCGCGATGGGCTTCCTCCAGCAGGGCATCGGCGCGCTGATGTCGCAATTCGGCGCCTATCTCGGCGGTCACTCCGCCACGACGCTGCCGCTGACCTCCGCGCTCCTCGCGATCTCGCTGCTCTGCGCCTGCACGATGATCTTCGTCGTCCCCCGCCGCGAGGTCGTGGTGAGCGAGACGCTGATCGAGCAGGCGGAGGAGGAAGAGAGCGGGATGATGTGACTGCCGCGGGACGCGACGGCCATCGCAACACGCGCGGTGTCATCCTCCGCGAAAGCGGGGGATCCAGTATTCCAGAGAAAGCGCAGGGATACGGAGGGGCCGCGGCGTACTGGATCCCCCGCACTTCGCGGCCGATGACAGCGGTGTAAAAGGCGCGAGCGCCCCCTCACTCCCCGATCAGCTTCAGCCACTCGTCCTCGGTCAATACCTTGACGCCGTGCTTGTTGGCTTCCGCGAGCTTGGAGCCCGCGCCGGGGCCGGCGACGACGAGATCGGTCTTCTTCGACACCGAACCCGAAACCTTCGCCCCCAGACGCTCCGCGGTGGCCTTGGACTCATCGCGCGTCATTTTCTCCAGCGAGCCCGTAAACACCACCGTCTTGCCGGCGACGACCGAGTTGCTCTTCGGCTTCTCGGCGTCGATGATCTCGACCTCCTTCGTCAGCCGCTCGACGATGCCACGATTGTGGCTCTCGCCGAAATAGTCGGCGATGCTCTTGATCACGGTGTCGCCTATCTGATCGAGCGCGTCCATCTCGGTCATCGCCTCCTCGTCGCCCTTGGCGACCTTGAGACAGGCGTCGTGGAAAGCGTCCCACGAGCCGTAGCCGCGTGCGAGCGCCAGCGCCGTGGTCTCGCCGACATGGCGCATGCCGAGCGCATAGACGAAGCGCTCCAGCGCGATTTTGCGCCGGCTCTCGATCGCGCCGAACAGATTGCGCACCGAGGTGGCGCCGTAGCCCTCGATCTCCTCGAGCTTCAGCTTCGCATTGCGCTTCTCCAGCGTGAAGATGTCGGCGGGCTCCCTCACCCACTCCTCGTCGAAGAAATACTGGAGCTGCTTCTCGCCGAGACCGTCGATGTCGAACGCGCGCCGCGACACGAATAGTTTGAGATGCTCGATCTTCTGATAGGGACAGGCGAATTCGCCGGTGCAGCGGGCGCGCGAGCCCTCTTCGCCCGCCGCCGTCTCCTCGCGCGTGACGTCGGTGTGCAGCGGGCACGGGCACTTCTTCGGGAAGTGGAACTCTTTCGCATTCTCCGGCCGCTTGTCGAGGACGACGTCGACCACCTGCGGGATGACGTCGCCGGCGCGCTGGATCACGACAGTGTCGCCAATTCTGATATCGCGGCCCTCGCGCAGCACCTCACCCTTGTTGCCGATGCCCTTGATATAGTCCTCGTTGTGCAGCGTGACGTTCTGCACTATCACGCCGCCGACGCCGACCGGTTCGAGCTTGCCGACCGGCGTGAACGAGCCGGTGCGGCCAACCTGGATCTCGATATCGCGCAGCACCGTCATAGCCTGCTCGGCCGGGAACTTATGCGCGATGCCCCAGCGCGGCGTGCGTGAGACGAAGCCGAGCCGTTCCTGCCAGTCGATGCGGTCGACCTTGTAGACCACGCCGTCGATGTCGTAGTCGAGTTTTGCGCGCTGCTCCTCGATCGAATGATGGAAGGCGAGCAACTCCTCGACGGAATGACAGAGCCTGGTCAACGGATTGGTCCTGAAGCCGCAGCGCTCGAACCAACCGATCATGCCGCTCTGCGTACCCTCCGGCATCACGCTCATCTGGCCCCAGGCATAGGCGAAGAAACCGAGCGGGCGCGAGGCGGTGATGGTCGGGTCCTTCTGCCGGAGCGAGCCTGCGGCCGAATTGCGCGGATTGGCAAAGATGGTATCGCCGGCGGCCTTCTGCCGCTCATTGAGCGCGAGGAACGCCTTCTTGGTCATGTAGACCTCCCCGCGCACCTCGCAGATATCAGGGACGTTGCGACCCCTAAGCGTCTGCGGCACGTCTTCGAGCGTGCGGATGTTGGCGGTGACGTCCTCGCCCACCGCGCCGTCGCCACGCGTCGCCGCCGTCACCAGCTCGCCGCCCTCGTAGCGCAGCGACATCGAAAGACCGTCGATCTTCGGCTCGGCGGAGAAGTCGACCTGATTGTCCGCGAGCTTCAGGAAACGCACGATGCGGCCGACGAAGTCGCGCAAATCTTCTTCGGCAAACGCGTTGTCGAGCGACAGCATCGGAACGGAGTGCCGGACTTTCTTGAAGCGGCCTGATGGCGCCGCGCCGACCTTCTGCGAGGGGGATTCCGCGGTGACGAATTCAGGAAAGCGCTTCTCGATCGCGTTGAAGCGCCGGCGCAGCGCGTCGTATTCGGCGTCGGCCACGATGGGCGCGTCGTCCTGATAGTAGCGCTCATTGTGCCCCTCGATTTCGAGCGCCAGCCGCGTGTGCTCGACCTTGGCCTGCGCCTTGGTGAGATCGGCGATGTCGCGAAGCGGTGTTGCTTTGGATTTTGCTGCTCTGGCCATGGTGCTTGGATACGACGGAGCGGGCGGGACGGTAAAGACGTGTGGAGATCTCGTGCCCGGACGCTGCGCAGCGCGCTTTGGCGGTGCGCTGCAGAGCCGGGGCCCATGGGGCGGCATTCTGGGTCCCGGCTCGCGCTACGCGCGTCCGGGACAAGAAATCAGGCCGTCGCCGCCTTCAGCAGCCGGTCCGCGGCGGCCCTCGCCTCCGCCGTGATCTCGGCGCCGGCGAGCATCCGCGCGATTTCCTCGCGGCGGTGGTCGGCGGCCAGCGCATTGACCCGGGTGGCGACGCGCTTGCCCTTGTCGAGAGCGTCCTTGGAGATCAGCAGGTGCTGGTCGGCACGGGCGGCGACCTGCGGGGCGTGGGTCACGGCCATCACCTGCACCTTGCCGGCAAGCCGTGCCAGCCGCCCACCGATGGCGTCCGCGACCGCACCGCCGACGCCGGTGTCGATTTCGTCGAACACCAGGGTCGGCGCCGAGCCGCGGTCCGACAGCACGACCTTCAACGCCAGGAGAAAGCGCGAGAGCTCGCCGCCGGAAGCGACCTTCATCAGCGGACCCGGCTTGGTGCCCGGATTGGTCTGCACCCAGAACTCGACGCGGTCAAAACCTTGCGGGCCCGGCGCGGCCTCGTCGGTCTCGACCTGGGTCATGAACTTGGCGCGTTCGAGCTTGAGCGGCGCGAGCTCGGCGTTGACGGCCTTGTTGAGCTTGTCCGACGATTTCTGCCGCGCCATCGACAGTTTCTTGGCGGCAGCGGCATAGCGCGCGTCAGCCTCGATCGCGGCCTGCTCCAGCTTCTTCAACCGCGAAGCACCGGCATCGATCAGGACGACATCGGCAGCATATTTGGCGGCAAGCGCGGCGAGACCGTCAACCGGCGTCGAATATTTGCGCGAAGCGGCGCGCAGTGCGAACAGCCGCTCCTCGATGCGTTCGAGTTCGGCCGGGTCGAAGTCGGTCGCGGCGAGTGCCGCCTGGAGATGCTGGTCGGCTTCCTCCAGCGCGTTGATCGCGGCGTCAATCGCCTTCACGGCAGGCTCGACCAGCGCCGGCGAGTTGACGCCGCGGCGCTCCAGCCGGCGCACCGCGGCCGACAGGGAGGCGACCGGCGAATGATTGCCGCCCACGGCTTCCTGCGCCTCGCGCAGATCGGAGGCGATCTTCTCGCCTTGCATCATGGTGGTGCGGCGATGGGCGAGCAAGGTCTCCTCGCCATCCTTGGGCGCGAGCTGCTTCAGCTCGTCGGAGGCGTGGCGCAGATAGTCGGCCTCGCGCGCGGCGCGCTCCATGCCGGCGCGATGCTCCTCCAGCGCCGTGTTGGCGGTGCGGCGGGCATCCCAGAGCGCCTCAACGGCCGCGACGTCCTTTTCGAGCCCGGCGAAGGCATCGAGCAGGCGGCGGTGGGTGGCGGCATCGACCAGCGCGCGCTCGTCGTGCTGGCCGTGGATTTCGACCAAGGCGGCGCCGACCGCCTTCAGCGTCTGCACGCTGATCGACTGGTCGTTGATGAAGGCGCGGGTGCGGCCGTCGGCGAGTTGCACCCGGCGGAGAATCATCTCGCCGGTGTCATCCAGGCCGTTCTCGACCAGAATCTTCGTTGCGGGGTGACTTTTGGGGATATCGAAGACGGCAGTGACCTGCCCCTGCTCCGCGCCATGGCGCACGAGGCCGGCGTCGCCGCGGCCGCCGAGCGCCAGTGCAAAGGCATCGAGCAGAATGGATTTGCCCGCACCGGTCTCGCCGGTCAAAACCGCAAGCCCGGTGGCGAATTCGATATCGAGCCGTTCGATCAGGACGATGTCACGGATCGACAGACGCGCGAGCATGGAACCAAATTTCCTAGCCGAGACCCAACTTCTTGAAGGTCCGGCTAATCCAGGACCCCTGATTCTCGCTCGGTTCGAGACCGCCGGATTTTACAAGATTATAGGCGTCCTTGTACCAGCGGCTATCAGGAAAATTGTGCCCGAGCACGGCCGCCGCGGTCTGCGCTTCGCCGACGATGCCGATCGCCAAATAGGCCTCGGTGAGCCGGAACAGCGCCTCCTCGACATGGCGAGTGGTCTGGTACTGCGTGACGACGGCCTTGTAGCGGTTGATTGCCGCCGTGTAGTCGCGCTTCTGCATGTAGTAGCGGCCGACATTCATTTCCTTGCCGGCGAGCTGGTCGCGCGCACCCTCGATCTTGGCCTTGGCCGAGGTCGCATATTCCGAGTTTGGATATTTGCGGTTCACCTCTTCCAGCGCGGCGATCGCCTTCTCGGTGCGGGCTTGGTCGCGGCTGATGTCCGGGATCTGGTCGTAATGGGAGGCGGCGATCAGGTATTGCGCATAGGCCGCGTCCGGGCTGCCGGGATGCAGCGTGACGTAGCGGGTCGCAGCGCCGATGCAGCCATCATAGTCGCCGCCCTGGTAGGACGCATAGGCCGACATCAGCAGCGATTTGCGGGCCCAGTCGGAATAAGGATGCTGGCGGTCGACCTCTTCGAACTTCTTGTTCGCCGCCTTCATGTCCTTCTTCTCGTTCATGAGGTACAGGCCCTCATTGTAGATCTTGTCGGCGGGCTCCTCGAGGAAGGTGTCGTCCTTGGCGGTGAACTTGTCCCAGAGCGCGCCGGTGCCGCAGCCGGCGAGCGGCAGCGCGAGCACGATGAAGGTGGCAGCGTGAAGCAGCCCGCGGACTCGAGACGAGACCGAGAGATATCCGCGCGTCATCCGCTGTGCCGACATGAGTTTAAGCCCTGACGCCCTGTGATGCGGTGTCCGCCAGCCCATGAACCCCGTCATGGGCGCGAAATGTAGCCGTGGTGCCTGCCATGCGACTACGCCGGTGTAACCGAAAAACGATCTTGAACCAACCGGATAGGCAGGCATTTCGCCCGGATTAAGGCGAACGCGCCGCAATCCTAGACGATCATCGTTACCAGGAGTTTCCTGGGGAAAGCCGCCGCCAAACACCCGCGGCAACAAAACGCTTGCAGCGACGAAACGCCGGTAGCGACAGGTCTCTTCAGGACACGTCCGGCCCGTAGGCCGCGGCGATCCGGCCGCCGACGATGCCGCGTCCGGTTTCGACCATGGGACGCGTGGTGCGACGGGCCGCCTCGCCCTCGACCACCCGCCAAGCGGTACGGTCGGCGAGCAGCGCGGTCAGGACAGCGTGGTTGAGCTTGTGGCCGCCACGCACCGAGCGGTAGGCGCCAAGCAGGGGCAGACCGGCCAGCGCGAGGTCGCCAATGACGTCCAGCACCTTGTGGCGCACGCATTCGTCGGCGTAGCGCAGGCCTTCGGTGTTGAGCAGCCGCTCCTCATCGAACACGACGGTGTTGTCGAAGGAAGCACCGCGCGCGTAGCCCGCGCCCCAGAGGCGCGCCTGATCGCACATCAGACCGAAGGTCCGGGCACGGGCAATCTCGCGGCGAAAGCGTTCCGGGCTCAGATCGAAGGCGTAGCTCTGCTGGCCGATGACGGGATTAGTGAAATCGATCTCGACCTCGGCGCGGAACCCGCTGGCATAGGGCCGGATCTCGCCGAAGGAGTCACCGGTCTTGACCGAGATCGGCTTTAAAACCTGGATGAAACGGCGCTGCGCCGATTGAGTGATGATGCCGGCCTGGTCGATCGCCGCAATGAAAGCCGCGGCGCTGCCGTCCATGATCGGCACTTCCGGGCCATCGATCTCGATGGTGGCGTTGTCGACACCCATGCCCCGCAAAGCAGCAAGCACGTGCTCGGCGGTGGAAACCAACGGGCCGCTACGATCGCCGAGGACGGTGGCGAAGTCGGTCGCGATCACCTGCTCGGCGGTCGCCTGAACTTCACGGTCACTTCCCTCGAGGCCGGTGCGGACAAAAATAAAACCCGCGTCGACAGGTGCAGGCCCAAGCGTGAGAGTGACGGGAAGACCGGAATGAACGCCGACGCCGGCCACGGTGGCTTGCGCACGAAGCGTTGTTTGCCGGCTAAATTTCATCAGGAACCCGCCCCACTACGATCACCGCGACTTATACTGGACCCGCTTGGCCGGCCAGTGCCGCCCGCTGCGAATCCGTATCCCCAAGTCACGGCAAACCATAGTCACTGCCTCAAACAGCGCCAACTCACGCTTTTTTACCGATTGTTACCCCAAACCTGCCGTATTCGCGCCAAGGCTTAACCAAATTGGGCCGGAGTTTGAGACTGTTATCGGCAGTTTTACTGAACCACCGAATACGTAATTAATGATTTAAAATCAGTTGCTTGGGCGCGCAATCCGGGCATGCACGGGAGAACAGAAAAGGTCCCGGCAAGCTTCCCGCCGGGACCTTTTTTCGTCTGCCTTATTGTAACAATCTTCAGGTCGCCTGCCGCCTCAAGAAGGCGGGGATATCAAGATGGTCGTCACCCTGTGGCGCCGGCGCAACAGGTGCCGGGCGGCCATGCATGTCCAGTCCCTGCGGGGCGGGACGGCGGGCATACTCGGATACCGGCTCGGTGGCCGCGATTTGCTGCGCCACGGTCTTCTGCGCCCGGCGATCGGGCAGCGGCGGCATCGCGGGACCGGCGGTGCGGGCTGCGATCGGCGCCTCACTCTCCTCGTCGCGGCGGCCGAGGCCGACGTTGGCGAGGCGCTGCAGCAGCGACAGGCGCGTCTTTTGCGGAGTCTCGTCCTCGACTTCGCCGCGGGCTTGGCGAATCTCGGCCTGAGCCGGCATCGGCAGTTCATCGAGGCGCGGCATCCGAGGCGCGCGTGCCGGCGCACGCTCGGCCTGCGGCGGGATGAAGGTTTCCGGCGTCATCGGCTCCTGCATCGCGACGGGGGCCAGCTCAGGCTCCGGAAACAGCGTGGGCTTCTGCGCGATCGGGCGCACGGTGACGTCGCCATAGGTCTGCATCGGCGCGGGCGCCTGCGAGACATCGGCAACGGCGGCGGCGATGGCCGCAAGCGCCGCACGCTCGACATTCGGACGCGGCGCGACAGGCGCGCCCGCCGGGACCTGGCCTTCCAGCTTCTGGGCGCGCTCGGCCATCCGCTGATTGTCGGCACGCAGACGCGCGGTCAGGTCGGCGAGACGGCTCTCGGCAGGGGCAGCCGGAGCAGCGGGAGCCTGTTGTACCTGTTGACCCTGCTGCGGCGCCGCGTTCGCGACCGGAGCGCTGGTGGCCTGGCTGTTGCGGGCGATCGCGGCCTGCTCGATGCCGGTGGCAACGACCGAGACGCGGATCAGGCCGTCGAGCGCTTCGTCGAAGGTCGCGCCAACGATGATGTTGGCGTCCTGATCGACTTCCTCGCGGATGCGGGTCGCGGCTTCATCAACCTCGAACAAGGTGAGGTCCTTGCCGCCGGTGATCGAGATGAGGAGGCCCTTGGCGCCTTTCATCGAGCTATCGTCGATCAGCGGGTTGGCGATCGCGGCTTCAGCGGCGGTCAGCGCGCGCTTGTCGCCGGAAGCTTCGCCGGTGCCCATCATCGCCTTGCCCATCTCGCGCATGACGGCGCGAACGTCGGCGAAGTCGAGGTTGATCAGACCTTCCTTGACCATCAGGTCGGTGATGCAGGCAACGCCGGAATAGAGCACCTGGTCGGCCATCGCGAAGGCGTCGGCGAAGGTGGTCTTCTCGTTGGCCACCCGGAACAGGTTCTGGTTCGGGATGATCAGGAGCGTATCGACGACCTTGTGCAGCTCGTTGATGCCGGCCTCGGCGGTGCGCATGCGGCGGCCGCCTTCGAAGTGGAACGGCTTGGTCACGACGCCGACGGTGAGAATGCCCATGTCGCGCGCGGTCTTGGCGATGACGGGGGCTGCACCCGTGCCGGTGCCGCCGCCCATGCCGGCGGTGACGAACACCATGTTGGCGCCCGAGAGATGGTCGCGCAACTCGTCGATCACCTCTTCCGCCGCCGCCGCGCCGACGTTCGGCTGCGAACCTGCGCCGAGGCCTTGCGTGACCGCCGTGCCCATCTGCACGATGCGCTGCGCCTTCGACATCGTCAGCGCCTGCGCATCGGTGTTGGCGACCACGAAGTCGACGCCCTGAAGGCCCGCCGTGATCATGTTGTTGACGGCGTTGCCACCGGCGCCGCCGACGCCGAACACGGTGATCCGGGGCTTCAATTCGTGAATATCAGGAGCATTGATGCTGATGGTCATGTTTGCCTCTCGATCACGCGCGCGTGGGTTCGCCCCGGCCGGCGGCCGCGGGAGTTGGTGAAATTCGAAGATTGCGGAACCGGTTCATCAGAAGCCCTCGCGTAGCCATCGTCCGACCTTTCCAAAATAGCCGCCCGTCCCTGTCTTGACCTGCTGCCGCGTATGCCGCGGTTCGACATGCTCGTGGTGAACATATTGCGGGTAGACGAGAAGCCCGGCCGGCACCGCGAACGCGGCGTTCTTCGCCTCGTTGGGCAGCCGGCCGAAACCGAGCGGGCGTCCGACCCGCACGGGCCGGCCGAGAATCTGTGTGCCGAGTTCAACGAGGCCGGTGAGCTGCGAGGCGCCGCCCGAGAGCACGACGCGGCCGTTGGACTCTGAGGCGAAGGGCGAATCCTTCAGCTTGTCCCGGACCATTTCGAAGACTTCCTCGGCACGGTGCTTGACGATGTTGGCGATGGTGGCGCGGGAGACGATCTGCGGCAGATCCTGCTCGTCACCGGCTGTCGGTACAGACATCAGCTCACGCGAGTCCGATCCGCCGGTGATGACGGTCCCGTATAACGTCTTGATTCGCTCGGCATCGGCAATGGTCGCGGAGAGTCCACGCGCAAGATCCATCGTGATGTGTTGCCCGCCGACCGCAAAGCCCGCGGCATGCACGAAGCGGCCGCCGGAATAGACCGCGATCGTAGTGGTGCCCGCGCCCATCTCGACGACGGCCGCGCCGAGATCGGCCTCGTCGTCGGTCAGCACCGACAGGCCGGCCACATAGGGGCTCGCCGCCATGGCTTCGACATTGATGTGGCAGCGCTCCACCGCCAGCATCAGGTTCCGCGCCACGGTGGCATCGCAGGTGACGACGTTCATGTCGACGCCGAACTGATGCGCGACCATGCCGCGGGGATCGCGGATGCCCTTGACGCCGTCGAGCGTGTAGCCGACCGGCAGCGCGTGCAGCACGGTACGGCCTTCGCCGGTGGCGTGGCGCATGCCGGTGGAGGTGACGCGGCTGACATCGGCCGGCGTCACGGCGCCGCCGCGGATATCGGCCGCGGCTTCGACCAGCTGGCCGGAAAGCCGGCCGCCGGAGACCGACAGCAGCACGGACTCGACCTGCACCTTGGCCATTTTTTCCGCCAGCCCGACGGCCTGGCGCACAGCCTGCTCGCATTCGGCGAGATCGACCACCGCGCCGGCCTTCATGCCGCGCGACTGGATCTGGCTGTAGCCGATCAATTCCACCGCATGGGTACGGCCGCGCAAGGCGTCGCTGGGCGCCGACGGCTTCAGCCGCGCGATCATGCAGGCGATCTTGCTGGTGCCGATGTCGAGGCAGGCGACGAGGCCGACGCGCTTGTGCGGCATCTGGCGCGTTTTGGGCGTTTGGGTGCGATCGAGACCGGTCATGCAGCGTCCCCGGCCTTTTTCTTCTTCTTGTCCTTGAACAAATCTTCGCGCACCTTGGCGGCGTCGTCGGACAGCTGCACCACCAGACGATCCGGCAGGCGCATGTCGACGGCGACGATGTCGCGGGAGAATAGCTTGTCCTCCTTGTCGAGCCTGGACAGCATCGCAAGCGCGTTGCCGACGTCCTGCTCGGGCAGGCGGATGTCGAGCCCGTCCTTGAGCCTCAGGTTCCAGCGGCGCTCGCCGACGAAGATGGCGGCCTTGGTCACCGAATTGATCTGCGGATAGCGCGCCAGCAGCGCCAGGAAATCGCGCGCCTGCGTCTCGGCGCCCTTGCCGACCACGAGCGGCAGCGACAGGAACCGGCGCGAGACATAGGGTTCGAGCACGGCACCGTCATCGGCGATGACGGAGAGCCGGCCGGCCTCCTGCCACAGCGCGAACGCCTGACGCTCGGTGATGTCGATCATGAGCCGGCCCGGATAGAGCTTCAGCACGGTCGCATCCGCGATCCAGGGATTGGCCTTGAGCTTGTCGCGCACGGCGTCGGCATCGAGGAACAGCAGCGAGGAACGGCCGCTGACGCCGCCGACCGCGAGGATCTCGTCCTGGCTGAGCTGTTTGCGGCCGTTAATCACGACCGAGGTGATGCGAAAGCCGGCGGAATTGGCCAGCGCGTTGCGGGTGTCGCTGACCGCCGTGATGAAATCCTGAAGATGGCCGCCCCTGACGATGCCGAAGCCGCAGCTTCCGATCAGCAGCAGAACCGTCATGCTGATGCCGACCCGGCGCGGCATATAGCGTTCGACCAGCGCGATCACGCGCGGCGGCGGCTCGCGCTCGACGACGGGCTTGGTCTTGGTCCTGATCTTGTCCTTTATCTTTTCTTGGGCGGCAGCGCGCGTCCCGTGAAGTCTTTCCTGGCGCTTGTCCTGCACCCACTCGCGCAGAAGCACGACCGCTCCGATAGCGGCCGCCTTCAGGTCAGCTTGGGGCCTCAGCGATCTCAAAAACGACCGGGTGAGGCTTCCTGCACCATCCATTGCACGAGCTCGTCAACAGTTAGCCCGCGACATCGCGCGGGTCCTGGCGAACATGACGTCTCGGACTTGCCGGGCCGGGTGCTGGTCTTCAGAAGAAGAAAACCTCTCCCCTTCAAAGCGTTCGCTGGAGGTGAGATCACCCGCAACAGCCCACGCGCCGGCAGCCAAAGCGTCATATGCGCCGCCAGCGTTAACCTTCGGACGTCCTGGTAAACAAAAGGTAAAGTTCGTTAACGCGGGATGCGTTTTGCCCAGGCCTGTGAGGCATTTATGCCGCGATTTCCGGCATTTTATCGATTTTGGGTTCCAAAACCGGCCATTTCACCCGTTCGGCCGTTAACCAGTCCTAATTATTTTCGCCCGCCCGCCCGGCGAGCTCGATCAGGCCGCGCAGGAAGTCGACGAATTCGATGCCTTCGGCTTTCAGCGCCTTGGGGTAGAGCGAGGACTTGGTCAGACCGGGCAGCGTGTTGGTCTCGAGATAGACCAGGCCCCTCTCGGAGACGATGAAGTCCGAACGGGAATAACCGGTGCAGGACATCGCGCGATGCGCCAGCATCGCCTGCTGCTTCAGCGCCGCGGTGATCTCGGGCGAAAAACGGCCCGGGCAGATCTCCTGGGTCGACTTCAGGAGATATTTTGCGGCGTAATCGAAATTGCCCTCGCCCGGAATGATCTCGATCGGCGGTAGTGAGAGGATCGACCCGTCCGGCCGCTCCAGCACGCCGCAGGTTGCCTCGACACCTGCGATGTAGGGCTCGATCACATAGTCTTCGTGCTTCGCCGCATTGCGGACGGCGACGAGATCCTGCCTGGCGTTGACGAAGATCAGGCCATAGCTTGAGCCGTCGCGCGTCGGCTTTGCGATCAGCCGGCCGTATTCGGCGAAGGCCTCGTCGATCTTGTCCAGCGCAACGTTTGCCGGCGGCGTCACGCCGCCGAGCGCGGCGAAATGCTTGGCCGCGATCTTGTCGAAGGCGAGATGCGAGGAGGCCGAGCCCGAACCGGTGAAGGGCACGCCGCGCGCCTCGCACATCACCTGCAATTCGCCGTTCTCCGCGCGCCCGCCATGCAGGGCCAGCACCAGCACGCGGCCTTCCGCCTTGGCCCGGTCGAGCGCCTGCTCCAGCGCAATGCCTGATGTGCCGGGCTTGAACTCGTCCTCGAACGGACGGGCGTGTTCGAGCAGCTGCTTCGACTGCACGACATGCACCTTGTCCTCGATGTCCCACCACCAGAGATCGGCCTCGGGCAGCGCCTGATGCAGCGCCTGGGCTGAGGCGACCGAAACCAGACGCTCCCGGTTGGAGCCGCCGAAGAGGATGGTGATGCGCATGTTCATAGTCCGCAATCTCTCCAATTCGTCATTCCGGGGCGCGACGAAGTCGCGAGCCCCGGAATGACGGTGATCATGAAACTCCGATCCGCTTGATTTCCCAGTGTAGCTCAATTCCGGAATTTGCCTTCACCCGTTCGCGCACGGTCTCGCCCAGCATCTCGATGTCGTGCGCGGTGGCCTCGCCCGTGTTGATCAGGAAATTGCAGTGCATCTCCGAGACCTGCGCGCCGCCGACGCGCAGGCCGCGGCAGCCGGCAGCGTCGACCAGCTTCCAGGCGGAATGGCCGGGCGGATTCTTGAAGGTCGAGCCGCCGGTCTTTTCGCGGATCGGCTGCGCGGTCTCGCGATGGGTCTGCACCTCCGCCATGCGCGCGCGGATCATATCGGTGTCGCTGATCTCGCCGCGAAAGCGCGCGGAGGTGAAGATGATGGAGGGATCGACGCCGCTGTTGCGGTAGACGAATTTCATGTCGGCGTTCGAGAACACGTGCTTGGTGCCGTCGCGCCCGACACCTCGCGCCTCGATCAGCACGTCCTTGGTCTCGCCGCCATTGGCCCCCGCGTTCATGCGCAGCGCGCCGCCGATGGTGCCGGGAATGCCGAAGTAGAATTCGAGCCCGCCGATATTGGCGGAGGCCGCCACTTCCGCTACGCGCTTGTCGAGCGCGGCAGTTCCAGCGGTGACGACAGCGCCGCTCGCGCTCGACTCGCCAAACGCGCGCGGCGCGAGGCGGATCACCACGCCCGCAATGCCGCCGTCGCGCACGATCAGGTTGGAGCCGACGCCGACGACATAGACGGGAATATCAGGAGCGAGATGCGCGAGAAAATACGCGAGATCGTCTTCGTCCGCCGGCGTGAACAGCACCTGCGCGGGACCACCGACGCGAAACCAGGTGAACTCGGCGAGCGACTGGTTGGCCAGCAGCCGGCCGCGAAGATCGGGCAGCGCGGCTTTGAGATCGGGCGTGATGTCGGGAAAGCTCATTTACCGCTTCTCTAATTCAGGCAAGAGTATGCCGGCATCGATAAGGAAGTCCGCACCAAGCTCCTGGACGATGTAGTTGAAGCCGCTTGGCGTCAGCCTTAGAATTTCCCTGGTTGGAGTCCCGTCCGTCAATTCAATCATCTCGCTAGAAAGCATGTCACAGCCGACACCATTCTCGATGATTAGCTCCGCCCCATCCACAGCCAGCCTACGTGGAATCAACGCACCGGCACAGAGCATGACTCTATTTTCGATTGCGCTAGCTACGAGGGTAGCGGCCTGCCGAGGCGATTTGGGAAAGCTGGCTCGATTCCGCCTGAGAGCTGCGGCCCGCCTAAAAGTATTAGCTGGCTTCAGCGTGACCGATTGAACCGAAGCGAGCTTCCTAAAGTAGCTATTTGCAATCTGTCGCTCAGGGTCCTGCGCGTCGTCACCCCAGAGAGATTCTCGTCTTTTTTGTCGCGATTCTTCGGAAGGGTTCGAAGTTCCTTCTCCACCGTCTGTCTGATTAGTTAGAGGACCGAGTTTCAGATCATGGCGGCCTATCTTCTGAATCAAGTGTCGTTCGCGAGCGAGAGCTTCCAATTCGTCATCAAAAAACCCATCAAAACGGTAGTGAACTAGATCGCCTTTGCGATGAAGGGCACGAATAACGTTGAGTTTATGCGTCAATCGACGTGTGTTTCTTGCTTCAGATTCATGCTGCAATATCCGATCGGCAACGCCTTTGCCAACATAGAAAGGTTCGCCGTCGGGTCGGTGGAGTACGTAGACGTAGAAAGGTTTGGAAAGTCGCAGAGCTTCTCTGACGGCACCGATAGCCGTCAGAAATTCTAAATTCTCTTTTTCGATCCCGATCGTCACCTCTCACCCCAGCGCCTTCAGTTCGCCGGGCAGCGCATACGCCCATTGCGTGATGTTGCCGGCCCCTAAGCACACGACGAGATCGCCCGACTGTGCCAATCCCTTGACGATACCCGCAAGCTCAGACGCCGCCGGCAGCGGGATCACCTCGCGGTGGCCGTGGGCGCGCAGGCCCGCGACGAAATGGTCACGATCGATGCCTTTGATCGGCGCTTCGCCTGCGGCATAGACGTCGGCGACGATCACCGTATCCGCATCGTTGAAGCAGCTGCAAAATTCCTCGAACAGCGACTGCAGGCGGGTGTAGCGATGCGGCTGCACCACGGCGATCACCTTGCCAGTGTAGGAATCGCGGGCCGCTCTCAGCACGGCCGCGATCTCCACGGGGTGATGACCGTAATCGTCGATGATGGTGACGCCGTTCCACTCGCCGGTCTTGGTGAAGCGCCGCTTGACACCGCCGAAGCCTGCCAGGGCACTGCGGATCCTGTCGCCGGAGACGCCGAGCATGTGCGCGACTGCAATCGCCGCCGTCGCGTTGGAGGCGTTGTGCCGGCCCGGCATCGGCAGCGCGAGGTCGGCGATCTCATGCGTGGTGCCAGCCTTGCGGTCGCGGATCACGACTTTGAATCTCGAGCCGCCGCCGCCCGGGGTGAGATCGACCAGCCGGGCATCGGCCTGCGGATTCTCGCCATAGGTGATGATGCGGCGGTCCTCGATCTGGCCGACCAGGCTCTGCACCACGGGATGATCGATGCACATCACGGCAAAGCCGTAGAACGGCAGGTTCTCGACGAAGCTTCGGAACGCGTCCTGCACGGCCTCGAAGGTCTTGAAGTGGTCGAGATGCTCAGGATCGACATTGGTGACGATCGCAACCTCGGTCGGCAGCTTCAAAAACGTGCCGTCGCTCTCGTCGGCTTCCACCACCATCCAGTCGCCGGCCCCGAGCCGCGCGTTGGAGCCGTAGGCGTTGATGATGCCGCCGTTGATCACGGTGGGATCGAGGCCGCCGGCATCGAGCAGCGCTGCGACCATCGTGGTCGTCGTGGTCTTGCCGTGCGTGCCGGCGATCGCGACGCAGCTCTTCAGCCGCATCAGCTCGGCCAGCATCTCGGCGCGGCGCACCACGGGAATGCGCCGTTCGCGCGCCACCATCAGTTCCGGATTGTCGCGCTTGATCGCGGAAGACACCACGACGACCGCAGCGCCGTCGACATTCTCGCTGCTGTGACCGACCGACACCTTCGCACCCTTGTTGCGCAAACGATCGATATTGTAATTGTCGGAGGCGTCCGAGCCCTGCACGGCATAGCCGAGATTGACCAGCACCTCGGCGATGCCGCTCATGCCGATCCCGCCGATCCCGACGAAGTGGATGGGTCCGATCTCGCGCGGCAGTCTCATGGTTTATCCCGTCGTTCCGTCGTCATGCCCGGGCTTGTCCCGGGGCATCCACGAATCCTTACCACTTCTTGCAAGACGTGGATGCACAGGCACTCGGTATACCGAGTGCCGTCTCTTTTTAAAGGACCAAGTCGGATAAATCCGACTTGGTTGGACAAGCCCGGCCACGACGGAAAAAGCAGGAAATTTGGCCGGTTTCGCGTCAGATTCCCGCAACCTTGACCACCAGATCGGCCAGCCGCTCGGCCGCATCGAGCCGGCCGGCGCCGCGGGCGGCCTGCGCCATGGACGCGAGGCGCGCGGGCTCGGCGGCGAAGGCGGCGATCTCGGCGGCAAGCCGGTCGGAGGTGAACTCGGTCTGCGGGATGCGGACCGCGCCGTCGACCTTGGCCAGCACGCCGGCATTGGCGAACTGGTCCTGGTCGATCGAGCCGGGCAGCGGCACCAGGATCGAGGGCCGTCCGATCGCGGCGAGCTCGGCGACCGTGCCGGCGCCGGAGCGCGACACCACCAGATGGTTGGAGGCCAGCCGTGCCGGAAGATCCGCGAAGAACGGCGCGAGTTCGGCATTGATCTTGAGCTTGTCGTAGACCGCGCGCACGCGATCCATATCTTCGTCGCGGACCTGCTGGGTCAGGATAAGCCGACTCCACAGCGCAGGTTCGAGCCGCTCGATCGCACCCGGCACGACGTCGGCCATGATGCGTGCGCCCTGACTGCCGCCGACGACGAGCAGGCGCAGCGGCCCGCTCACTTCAGGCGTGGCATAGGTCACAGCGGCCGCAGCGAGGACGGCCGGACGCATCGGCGTGCCGACCGTCGTGGTCTTGCCAGCCAGCGCCGGATCGCGGTCGAGCACGCCAGGTAACGATGTCGCAATGGCGCGGACGCGACCCGACAGAAACCGGTTGGCGCGGCCGAGCACCGCATTGGCCTCGTGGATGATGCCAGGCACGCCGGCGAATTTTGCAGCGACCAGCGGCGGCAGCGTCGGATAGCCGCCGAAGCCGACGACGGCGACCGGCTTCAATCGCCTGATCAGGGTGTAGGCGGACAGCGTGCCGGCGGCGAGCGAGAGGCCGGCATAGGCCAGCTGGAACGGATTGCGTCCACGCGCAGTCTCGCTCGGGACGACGTCGATCATGTCCTTGTTGAACAGCCCGCTATAGCGCAGCGCCCGCTCGTCCGTGACGAGGCGGACGCGAAAGCCGCGCCGGATCAGCTCGACGCCGAGCGCCTCGGCCGGAAACAAATGGCCGCCGGTGCCGCCCGCGGCGAGAAGAATCAGGGGGGAGGTGTCCATGGCGGCCGTATTTACAGGGAAAGTACGCCCATTGCGAGCGACACAACTGTCAGCTCCTCATCCTGAGGAGCTTGCGCAGCAAGCGTCTCGAAGGATGAAGGCCCGGCCGGTGGCCTCGCCCTTCGAGACGCCGCGCAAGCGCGGCTCCTCAGGATGAGGATCACGCGTAACTGCGCATCGCCTCGGCGTGGCCGCTCGCCTCGACCTCGGTGCGCGGGCGCAGGCGCGTCAGCGCCAGCATCATGCCGACGCCGTAGGCCAGCGACACGATGGATGAACCGCCATAGGAGATGAAGGGCAGCGTCATGCCCTTGGCAGGGATGAGCTGGAGATTGACCGACATGTTGATCGCGGCCTGTACGCCGAACAGGATCGCAAGGCCGGAGGCGGCAAAGCGCGAGAACATGTCCTCATTGGCATAGGCGCGCGAGAGCGTGCGGATGACGACGAAGGCGAACAGCGCCAGCATCGCAAGGCACAGGATGATGCCGAACTCCTCGGCGGCAACCGCGAACACGAAGTCGGTGTGGCTGTCCGGCAGGCTACGCTTGGCAATGCCCTCGCCCGGCCCGAGCCCGAACCAGCCGCCGTTGTAGAAGGCTTCCATCGCGGTATCGACCTGGAAGGTGTCACCGGAAGCCGGATTCATGAAGCGCTTGATGCGGCCGGCGACGTGCGGAACGAACAGATAAGCGCTGAACAAGCCGGCCGCGGCGGCGCCCGCAAGGCCGAACACCCAGATCATGCGCATGCCCGCGATGAAGAACAGCGAGCCCCACACCATCAGGATCAGCATGGTCTGACCGAAGTCGGGCTCCATCACCAGCAGCGAGACCAGCATCAACAGCAGCACCAGCGCCATCGAGGTCGCCGGCATCTCAGGCCGCCTGGTGGATTCCGCGAAAAGCCAGGCCGCGATGACGACGAAAGACGGTTTGGCCACCTCAGAGGCCTGGATATTGAGTCCAAGCAGCGTGATCCAACGCCGCGAGCCCTTCACCTCGGGGCCGATCGCCAGCGTCAGCACGATGAGGATGATGCTGGCGGCGAAGATGATCAACGCCGAGCGGCGGATCGCGCGCGGCGACATGAAGGACACCCCGAGCAGCACGATGCAGGACGGCGCCAGGAACATCACATGGCGGCTGAAGAAATGGAAAGGATCGAGCCCGATGCGGGTCGCAACCGGCGGGCTCGCCGCCAGCGACAGGATCACGCCGGTCAGCATCAGCGCCAGGATGGCGCCCATCAGCGGCTTGTCGACGGTCCACCACCACTCGGAAAAGGGGGTGCGTTCTTCTCGGGAGAGCATGGGCGGCCGCTTTCGGACGGAGGTCATCCATTGGTCGCCGAGGTTGGTTACCGGGGGGTTAAGGAATCGCGGATGTTTCGAATTGTAGGATGGGTAGAGCGAAGCGAAACCCATCAATTCGAGAGCGATGGGTTTCGCTTCGCTCTACCCATCCTACGGGAACTTACACTGCCGGCTTCACACCCGGCAGCGCCTGCACCAGTTCGCGGAACTTTGTGCCGCGGATTTCGAAATTGCGGTACTGGTCGAAGGAGGCACAGGCGGGCGACAGCAGCACGACCGCGTCGGTGATGCCCGATGCTTCCGCATCGCGCGCGGCGTGCTCGACCGCGACGTCGAGGGTCTGGCTGATCTCGTGCGGAGCTTGCGTGCCCAGCGTGCCGGCAAACTCCGGCGCGGCCTCGCCGATCAGATAGGCCTTGCGGATGCGCGGGAAGTAGCCGGTAAGGCCCGTGATGCCGCCTGCCTTCGGCTTGCCGCCGGCGATCCAGAAGATGTCGGCAAAGGACGACAGCGCATGCGCGGTGGCGTCGGCGTTGGTGCCTTTGGAGTCGTTGACGAACAGCACGTTGGCGCGGCGGCCGACCTGCTCCATGCGGTGCGCAAGGCCCGGAAAGCTGCGCAGGCCGTTCTGCAACACATCCTGGCCGATGCCCATCGCGCGCGCGGCAGCCGCGGCGCAGGCCGCGTTCTGTGCATTGTGCAGGCCCCGCAGCGAGCCGATGCCGCCGAGCTTTGCGATCTCGCTGCGGGCGCCGCCCGCGGTGCGCACGATGATGCCGTGCTCGACATGGATACCGCTCGCCAGCGGATTCTTGACGGAGATCCGCACAACGTTCTTGCCGGCGCGGTCGAGCCGGTCGGCGATGTCGCGGCAAAAACCGTCATCGACACCGACGACCGCAGTGCCGCCGGCCTGCACGCCGGCGACGAGACGCTCCTTTACCGCGGCGTAATGCGCGATGGTGCCGTGACGGTCGATATGGTCTTCGCTGACATTGAGCAGAATGCCGACGGAGGGATCGAGCGAGGGCGTGAGGTCGATCTGGTAGGACGACATCTCTATGACGTGGACCCGGCCCATGCGCGGCGGCTCCAGCGACAGGATCGCGGTGCCGATATTGCCGCCCATCTGGGTGTCGTAGCCCGCGAACCTGGTCAGATGCGCGATCAGCGCCGTGGTGGTCGATTTGCCGTTGGTGCCGGTGATCGCGATGAACGGTGCGTCCGGTGCATGCCGCCGACGCTCGCGGCAGAACAGCTCGATATCGCCGATCACCTCGACGCCGGCCTCGCGGGCCTTCAGGACGCTCCAGTGCGGAACTGGATGGGTCAGCGGCACGCCAGGCGCGAGCACGAGGGCCGAAAAATTTGCCCAGGAGACATTGCGCAAATCGGCGGTGATGAAACCGGCTTGCGCAGCCTTGGCAACGTTCTCGGCATTGTCATCGGCGGCGATCGCCTCGGCGCCACCGGCCTTCAGCGCGTGGCAGGAGGCGAGCCCCGAGCCGCCGAGGCCGAACACCGCGACTGTCTTGCCGGCAAAGGACGTAACCGGGATCATCGACCGGTCACCGCAGCTTCAGCGTCGAGAGGCCGGCGAGCGCCAGCATCACCGAGATGATCCAGAAGCGGATCACGATCTGCGGCTCGGTCCAGCCGAGCTGCTCGAAATGGTGATGGATCGGCGCCATCCGGAAGATGCGCTTGCCCGTGAGCTTGAACGATACGACCTGCACGATGACGGAGACCGCCTCCAGCACGAACAGGCCGCCGATCACCGCGAGCACGATCTCGTGCTTCACCGCCACCGCGATCGCACCCAGCATGCCGCCGAGCGCAAGCGAGCCGGTGTCGCCCATGAAGATCGAGGCCGGCGGCGCGTTGAACCAGAGGAAGCCGAGGCCGGCGCCCAGCAGCGCACCGCAGAGCACGGCCAGTTCGCCGGTGCCGGCGACATATTTGATCTGGAGATAATCGGCGAACACCGCGTTGCCGGCGAGATAGGCGATCATCGCAAAGCTCGCGGTCGCGATCATCACAGGCACGATGGCAAGGCCGTCGAGACCGTCGGTGAGGTTCACCGCGTTACCGGCGCCGACGATGACAAAGGCGCCGAACGCGACGAAGAACCAGCCGAAATGCAGCACGGTGTCCTTCAGGAAAGGAATCGTCAGCGCGGTCGACGCGGGATCGCGGTTCAGCCGCACCAGTGCGTAGCAGGCGACCAGCGCGATGGCCGCCTCGATCAGCAGGCGAAGCTTGCTGCCGAAGCCCGTCGTAGTCTGCTTGGTCACCTTGAGATAATCGTCATAGAAGCCAACGAACCCGAAGCCGAGCGTCACTGCCAGCACGATCCAGACGTAGGGGTTGAGCGGATTGGCCCACAACACGGTGCCGACCGTGAGGCCGGACAGGATCATCAGCCCGCCCATGGTGGGCGTGCCTTTCTTGGCGAGATGCGATTGCGGGCCATCGGCCCGGATCGGCTGGCCCTTGCCCTGGCGGATGCGCAGATGGTCGATGATCCAGGGTCCGAACAGGAACACGAACAGCGCGCCGGTGACGACGGCGCCGCCGGTGCGGAAGGTGATGTAGCGGAAGACGTTCAGGAAGGTGCGAACGGCACCGAAGCCCGGAAATGTATTGGAGAGCTCGATCAGCCAGTAAAACATTCAGATGGTCCTATGGCGCCTTTCGCACGTCGCCTTGGCTTAACCTTGGCCTTGCGTGCCTCATGCGCATTCGCTGGTCTTCATCATGGGGTCGGGCGACCTCTGGGAAAACGGACGGCTTCGCGCCGCAAGGGGTGGGATTCGGGAACAGCGCCTTCCAAGCAGTTTACGCCTTTGCCTGCAAGGCGGCCACTAGGCCCGGCACAAACTTGTTGACCCAGAACATCTTCTTGCTGCCCTTGACAACCACGACATCGCCTGCCCTCAGCAGATTTGCGACCTCGCCCGGCCTCAGCGTGGCGGGATCGTCGTGCCAGCCGAGGCCCTTGCCGGCTGGAAGCACCTCGAACAGCTGACGCATCAGCGGCCCGACGCAGTAGACGCCGTCGATGCCTTCGAGATGCCTGGCGAGGCCGGTATGGTAGCTTGGAGCATCATCGCCCAGTTCCAGCATGTCGCCGAGCACCGCAATGCGGCGGCCGCCGGTCATGTTGCGCGCCTGGAGGCTTTGCAGCGCAGCAGCCACGCTGGCCGGATTGCCGTTAAAACTGTCGTCGATCAATGTGACGCCGCCAACCGCCTGCTCGACGCCGCGGCCGGTCATGATGCCGACCCGGTCGAGCTTGACCGCGAGCGTCGCCACATCGAGGTTCGCTGCGCGGATCGAAGCCAACGCAGCGAGCGCATTCTGCACGCGGTGCGGTGCGCCCGGGGTGAGGCTGAAGGCGATCTCTTTCTTGCCGATCGCGGCCACCACCTGCCAACTCTCGCCGTGCGGCGCGTGCGCGACCTCGTGCACCTCGGCGTGCTCGCCGAAGCGCACGACCTTGCCCTTCCATTCGGGCGCCTTGATCCCGGCGGGCAGCACCAGCACGCCGTCCGAGGGCAGGCCGAGCGCGATCGACACCTTCTCGCGCCTGATGGCTTCGAGCGAGCCGAGCTTTTCCAGATGCACCGGCTGAACGTTGACGACGAGCGCGACGGTCGGCCGCGTCAATTCGCTGAGCCGCGCGATCTCGCCGGTCTGGTTCATGCCCATCTCGACGACCCAGAGGCTGGCGTCGGGCCTGGCGTTGCACAGCGTCAGCGGCACGCCCCAGAAATTGTTGAAGCTCGACGGGCTGGCATAGGCGTTCGGATAGGCCGCCAGAAATTCCTTGGTGCTGGTCTTGCCGGCGCTGCCGGTGAGCCCGATCACCGGGCCGTTGAAGCGCGCGCGGGCGCCGCGTGCGAGGCCCCAGAGGCCGTCGATCAGCGTGTCCTTCACGATGATCTGCGGAATGCCGATGCCCGCGATCTCGTGCGGCACGATCATCGCGGCAGCGCCCGAGGCTTCCGCCTTGTCCGCGAACTCCCAGCCGTCGCGCGCACTGGCGAAGGCCGAGATGAAGCCGCCGCTCGGCGTGCCGCTCAGCGCGACGAACAGGCTGCCCGGCTTCACCAGGCGGCTGTCCTGGGTGACGAAGTCGATCGGCGTGTCCGGGAATGATCCGGCGGCGCCCAGCGCACGCGCCACTTCGGCAACCGTCCATATCGGCGCGCTCATGCAATCCTCGACGCTAATGCGGCGGCGACCGCCTCGTGATCACTGAAGGGCAAAACCTCGCCGCCGACGATCTGCCCGGTCTCGTGTCCCTTGCCGGCGATCAGCAGCGCATCGCCATCCTCCAACTCCCCGATCGCGGTGCGGATCGCCGCTGCGCGGTCACCAATTTCGCGGGCACCTTTTGCGGTGGCGAGGATCGCGGCGCGGATGGCTTCCGGCTTCTCGCTGCGCGGATTGTCGTCGGTGATGATGATGCGGTCGGCATTCTCCGCCGCGATCTCGCCCATGATCGGACGCTTGCCGGCGTCGCGGTCGCCGCCGGCGCCGAACACGACGACCAGCCTGCGCTTGGCGTAAGGCCGCAGCGCCTGCAATGCCTTCGCCAGCGCATCGGGCTTGTGCGCGTAGTCGACGAAGATCGGCGCGCCATTGCGCTCGCCAACGCGTTCGAGACGTCCCTTGGCGCCTTCGAGATGCTCGAGGCTCGCAAACACACTCGCCGCGTCACTGCCGGTGCCGATCGCAAGGCCGGCCGACACCAGCGCATTCTCGATCTGGAATTCGCCGACCAGCGGCAGCCGGATCGAAGAGCGCTTGCCGCGATGCTCGAGCGCGAGGACTTGCGAAAAGCCATCGACCTCGGCGGCCACGAGACGAATGCCCTCGCCTGCCCCGTCGCCATTGCGCCCGACCGCCATCACGCGCAAACCGCGCGACTTCGCCGCGCCGATCGCTTCCGCCGAACTGTCGTGATCAGCCGAAATCACGGCCGCGCCGCCGGGCGGGACCAGCTCGCGGAACAGCCGGAGCTTTGCTGCGAGATAATGCGCGACGGTTGGATGGTAATCCATGTGATCGCGGGAGAGATTGGTGAAGCCGCCGGCGGAGACGCGCACGCCGTCGAGGCGATATTGGTCGAGCCCGTGCGAGGACGCTTCGACGGCGAGATGGGTGACGCCCTCGCGCGCGATCTCGTCGAGCTGTCGATGCAGCGCGATCGGATCCGGCGTCGTCAGCGAGCCGTAGACCGTGCGCTTGGGCGAGACGAGGCCGATGGTGCCGATGCTGGCGGAGACATGCCCCAGCCGTTCCCAGATCTGCCGCGTGAATGCGGCGACCGACGTCTTTCCGCTGGTGCCAGTCACCGCCGCAATCGTCGCGGGCTGCGCCGGATAAAATCGTGCAGCAGTCAGCGCCAGCGCGCGGCGTGGATTGGCGACCGTAATGAACGGCACCTTGCTCGCCGCCGGCGCGTGATCACCGACGACCGCCACCGCGCCTGCGGCAATCGCGGCATCGGTGAAGCGGGTGCCGTCGGTCTTGCTGCCCGCGAGTGCAAAGAAGAGATCGCCCGGCCTGACCACGCGGCTGTCGAGCGCAACACCCGTCACCTCGAGCACCGCGGCAGCGGGCCCGATTGCGGCATCATTGCCCGGAATGTCCTGACCCAGGAGGTCGCGCAGCTTCATGGTCTTCCAGTCGACATGCCCTGCCGGAAAGCCGAATCTCCAGGGAACTCCCGACTCAGCGGCGGCGACGGCCTTCCCGGTTGATTACTGAGTTGTCCTGGATGCTGCAAGAATAAGGCGCTCGGACGGCGGCAGGTCGAATCGCGGCTCAATGCCCAGAAGCGGCGCGATCCGCTCGATCACCTTGCCGCCGGTCGGCACCGCGTTAAAGCCTGAGGTGATGAAACCATGCGTTTCGGGCAGCGCCTGCGGCTCGTCCAGCATGATCAGTATCTGATACTTCGGATCGTCGCAGGGCATGATCGCGGTGAAGGAGTTGAGCACCCGCTTCTTCGCATAGCGGCCATTGATGACCTTCTCGGACGTGCCGGTCTTGCCGCCGACATAGTAGCCCTTGACGTCGGCGGTTTTTGCGGTCCCGATTTCGGCATTGAGCCGCATCAGGAACCGCATCTTGTCGCTGGTCTCCTGCTTGATCACGCGCTTGGCCATCGCCGCAGCTTCGGACTCACTACGCTTCATGAATGTCGGCGGAATCAAATAACCGCCGTTCACCAGGGCGTTGATGCCCATCACCGCCTGGAGCGGCGCTACCGACAGGCCCTGACCGAACGCGATGGTGACCGTGTTCAGCTCACCCCAGCGGCGCGGCACCAGCGGAGCCGCGCTCTCGGGCAATTCGGTGCGCAGCCGCGTCAATTGTCCCATCTTGGCCAGGAACGCCTTGTGCGCCTCGACCCCCTGGCCGAGCGCGATCCGCGCGGCGCCGATATTGGACGAGAAGGTGAACACTTCCTTGGTGTTGATGAAACGCCCGAGCGAGTGGCTGTCATGGATGGTGAACTTGCCGTAGTGCAGGTTTCCGCGCGCATCCCACGACGAGTTCAGGTTGATCTTGCCGGAATCGAGCGCCATCGCCAGCGTGAACGCTTTGAACGTCGATCCCATTTCGTAGACGCCGGTGGTCAGGCGGTTGATGCGATCGGGGTCGTGCGCTTCCTTCGGATTGTTGGGATCGAAATCCGGAAGCGAGACCATCGCCACGATCTCGCCGGTCTTGACGTTGGAGACGATGCCGGAAGCCGCCTTGGCGTGGAACTTCTCCTTGGCCTTCAGGAGTTCGTCGCGCAGCGCGTGCTCGACGCGCAGATCGACCGACAGCTCGATCGGCTTCTGCAGCCGGTCGGTGGCAAAGCCCGCGCGGTGGAGATCGGCGAGCCCCTGATTGTCCAGCCACTTCTCCATGCCGGCGATGCCCTGATTGTCGATGTTGACCAGACCGATGAGGTGGGCGACCTCGTTGCCGGTCGGATAGACGCGCTTGTTCTCGCGCAGGAAGCCGATGCCGGGAATGCCGAGCTTGTGGATGTCCTGCTGCTGCTTCGGCGTGATCTCGCGCTTCAGCCAGACAAAACCCTTTCGCGCCGACAGGCGCTCGCGCACCTCGGCCTCGTCGAGGTCGGGCACTGTCGCGGTGAGCAACTCGATCGCTTCGTCCTTGTCGATGATGCGGCGCGGCTCGCCGAACAGGCTCGCCGCCTTGACGTCGGTTGCAAGGATAGCGCCGTTGCGGTCGACGATGTCGGGCCGCGCGGTCGCGACCACCTCCTGCGCAGCAGCACGGCGCGCGCCGTGGGCGTCGGCGCCGATCGCAAACATCACGAGCCGGCTGCCGATCAGGATGTAGACCCCGGCGAAGGCCAGCATCGCGAGGCCGACGCGCGCGCGCGCCTTCGCGGCGCGGTCAACATTGCGCCCGTAGAGCAGGCTACGGATCAGCCGCTGCCGCAACGGTTCAGTTGGTTTGGCCGGAACGGCAGCGCTCATGGCTTGTCCTCGGGCTGAGTCACCGAGCCCGTCACCGTGTCGGGATCGCTCGCGGCTTCGATGGTGTTGAGCATGGCCCCGATCGGATCCGGCTCGCCCGGCCTGAACATCCGCGGCGGACGCTCCGGCAGGTTCTTCAGCGGATCATATTGCGTGCCGTTGACAGGCTTGAGCTGCAGATGCCGGTCGGACAGGCCCTGCAGGCGCAGCGGCGCATCGAGCTTGGCCCATTCGGAACGCAGCGCCGCGATGGCGTCGCGCTGCTCGCGGATCTCCGCATGCAGCCGCAGCACTTTCTCGGTGCGCGCCGTGGAGTCCATCTTGATCCGGTAGACATAGGCTGCCGCAAAGATCAGCGCGCCGATGACGAGAAGGTGGATGAAGCGCATGCGCTAGCCGCCCCTCATCACGTCGGAGAGTTTTGGCCAGGACGACGTCTCGCCGTCCTCGTGCGCGGGCGCAGAGGTGCGCTCGGCAGCGCGCAGTTTTGCCGAACGCGCGCGTGGGTTATGCGCAACTTCCTCCTCACCGGCGATCACCGGCCGCCGCGTCAGGAGCTGGAAGCTCGGCGGAACTTGCGCCACTTCCGGCAGATGCCGCGAGCCGCCGCCGGTCCTGGAGCGCTCGCCAAGGAAATTCTTGACGATGCGGTCTTCCAGCGAATGGAACGAGACCACCACCAGGCGGCCACCGGGCTTGAGCACGCGCTCGGCGGCAGCAAGCGCGGTCTGAAGTTCCTCGAGCTCTTCATTGACGAAGATGCGCAGGGCCTGGAACGTTCTTGTCGCGGGATGAATATCGCCGGGTTTTGAGCGCACGACCCTGCCGACGAGATCGGCGAGCGCGCGCGTGGTGGTGAACGGCGTCTCCTGCCGGTCCGCCACGATGGCGCGGGCGATGCGGCGCGAATGCCGCTCTTCACCAAAGAGATAGATGATGTCAGCGAGATCGCTTTCCGAAGCGCGCGCGACGATGTCGGCCGCCGTCGGACCTGCCTGCCCCATCCGCATGTCGAGCGGACCGTCGAGGCGGAAGGAGAAGCCGCGGCCGGCCTGGTCGAGTTGCATCGAGGAGACGCCGACGTCCATCACGACGCCGTCGACGACATCGAGGCCTTGCGCCGCACAGACCTCGGCGAGATTGGAGAAGCGGTCCTCGACCAGCGTCAGCCGGCCGGCGGAGCGTTCGACCAGCTCGGCACCGCCCGCGATCGCAGTGCGGTCGCGGTCGATCGCGATCAGGCGGGTTCCCTCGACGTCGAGGATGGCGCGGCTATAGCCGCCGGCGCCGAAGGTGGCGTCGATATAGATACCACCCTCGCGCGGGGCGAGATGGTCGATGGCCTCGCGGCCGAGAACGGGGATATGCGGAGCCGAGCTCATGCGCCACGCCTGCCGGACGCCCAGCCTGACGTCGATGCCAGATCGGGGACGAACGAGCCCATAGCACCTCGAATGATTCCGCGTCGCGGCGGTTCCACGACCCAACCCTTGTGCAGCATGGTTACCGAGCCCGGTCATCCCGGGCCGCCAACCCAGTATTCCCAGTGGAATTTGTCGGGCAGCCATGGGATTTCGAGCCAAAAACGCTTTGGCCGCCTCCGGACGCGGGTCGGCTCTTCATCCCTCAGTAACGGCCCTTAGCGTTAAGAAAGCGTTGATCGGCTCGCTCCAAGTCGAAAAGGTGACTTGACGCAAAAAAGTGACCTGGCGTCATAAACCGACTCCGCGGTGATGCTCCATCCACACACATGCGCCAAAATGCATCCGTTAACCGCGCCGCGCGATTGCGCGCGGCGGAGGGTAAAGGAATAGTAAAGAGAAGGGCTTGGCCCACTCTCTGTCAGACTTGAGCTGTCTATGTCGTCCGGTTCGTCCACGCCGTCTGGATCTGATTCGAAGCGTCAACGCGTTCTCCCGGTTCCCAAGGCCGCGGCGAATACGCGGACGTTCGACCCGGATTCCTCGACCGTCTCCGACATCATCCCCTCGCCGAATCATGGCGACCGCAACAAGGGACGGCAGCCGGATATGATCGTGCTGCACTACACCGGCATGCCCGATGTCGAGGGTGCGCTGGCGAGGCTGTGCACCGCGGGCACCGAAGTGTCGGCGCATTACGTCGTGCTGGAGGACGGCCGCATCGTGCAATGCGTGCCCGAGTCAAGGCGCGCCTGGCACGCGGGGGCCTCGTCCTGGGCCGGCGAAGACGACGTCAACTCCTGCTCGATCGGCATCGAGATCATCAATCGCGGCCATGACTGGGGCTATCCGGAGTTTCCGCTGCGCCAGATTGCTGCCGTAATCGCGCTGTGCCGCGGCATCATGCTCCGCCGCAAGGTGCCCGCGCACCGGGTGCTCGGCCATTCCGACGTCGCACCTGCGCGCAAGAAGGACCCCGGCGAGAAATTCCCATGGCATTCGCTGGCCAATTCCGGCGTCGGCCATTGGGTGACACCCGCGCCGGTCGTGCGCGGCGAGAGCCTGATGCTCGGCACCATCAGCGACGAGGTGCTGAGCCTCCAGCAGGCGCTCGCCCGATATGGCTACGGCGTGCCGCTGACCGGTAAATACGACGCCGCGACGATGGAAGTCGTCACCGCTTTCCAGCGCCACTTCCGCCCGGCGCGGCTCGACGGCGTCGCGGATCACTCGACGCTGTCGACCTTGCAGGCGCTGCTGGCGAGCCTCCCGGCGGAGGGGGCGGCGGTGGCGTCGAAATAGGATCCGTCGTCGCGAATGTACCTCTTGCTCCGTCATGCCCGGGCTTGTCCCTGGCATCCACGTCTTTGTCTCCGCGCAGGAAGAACGTGGATGGCCGGGACAAGCCCGGCCATGACGAAACTCAATCCATCTCCCTCATCCTTCGCGCATACAGCCGCCGCAACGGCTCCAGTTGCGTCGCTTCCGTCGCCGCGCGATAGGCCTCGCGCGCTTCGTCCTTGCGGCCGAGCCGTCGCAGCAGATCCGCACGCACCGCCGGCAATGGCTCATAGCCACGAAGCCCGCCGCGCGCGGTGATCGCGTCGACGAGATCGAGCGCGCGGTCCGGACCGTCGACCATCGACACCGCCGCGGCGTGGTTGAGCTCGATCACGGGAGACGGGCTGATGCGCAGCAGCACCTCATAGAGTCCGGCGATCTGCGGCCAGTCAGTCTCCTCAAAGCTCGACGCACGCGCATGCAGCGCCGCGATCGCGGCCTGCACCGCATAGGCTTGCGGCAGCCCGAGCACGCGCAGCGCATCGTCCACCAATCGCAGACCTTCCTCGATCTGCGCGCGATCCCACAGCGTGCGGTCCTGCTCTTCCAGCAGCACGATGTCGCCGGCGGCGGTCTCGCGCCCGGCGCGCCGCGCGTCATGCAGCAGCATCAGGGCGAGCAGGCCTTTGATCCCGGCGCGATCGGGCATCAGCCGATCGAGCAAACGGCCGAGCCGGATGGCTTCGACCGCAAGATCGGCCCGCATCAGATCTGCACCCGAGGTCGCGACATAGCCTTCGGTAAAGACGAGATAGATCACGGCCAGCACGCCGTCGAGCCTCGGCGCCAGCGCGTCGGGCTCGGGCACCTCATAGGGAATGCCGGCGAGCCTGATCTTCTGCTTGGCGCGGACGAGGCGCTGCGCCATCGCTTCCTCACCGACGAGGAAAGCCCGCGCGACCTGCGAGGTCGAGAGCCCGCCGACGGTGCGCAGCGTCAATGCGACCTGGACCTCGGGCGCGAACGCGGGATGGCAGCAGGTGAAGATCAGCCGCAGCATATCATCGTCGAGCATCGCCGGCGTCTCGTCGGGCGCCTGCGCGTTCAGCTCGAGCTCGTGTACGAGCGCCTGCTGCTTGCCGCGAAACGCAATCTGGCGGCGGACCCGATCGATCGCCTTGTTGCGGGCGACGTTGACCAGCCAGGCGCGCGGATTGTCCGGCATCCCGCACGCAGGCCAGCGCTCGAGCGCGACCGCAAAGCCATCCTGAAGCGCATCCTCGGCGAGATCGAAATCGCCGACGAGGCGGATCAGGGTGGCCAGCGCCCGCCCCGCCTCGTCGCGAAAGATCTTGTCGATATCGGTGGACGAAATCACTTGTAGATCATGACCGGCCTGACTTCGATCGATCCCTCTTTGGCTTCCGGAATCCGCGCAGCCAGTGCAATCGCGGTATCGAGATCCTTGGCTTCGACCAGATAGTAGCCGCCGAGTTGCTCGCGGGTCTCCGCGAACGGACCATCGGTTGTCATGATCTTGCCCTCGCGCACGCGGACGGTAGTCGCCGTCGTGGTCGGCTGCAGGCCATCGCCAGCCTTGAAGTTGCCGCTCTGGACGATGGACTGGGTATAAGCACCGTACTCCGCCGACACCTTTTGCCGGTCCTCGGGAGTCATGTTGATCAGTTTCGCTTCGTTCCGGTAGATCAGCAGCAGATACTGCATCGGTTACTCCTGTTGTTCGGCTGGATCGCCGACATGCAGTCGAACGGGGCACACACCAAACGACATCTTCAGGATAAATTATTTGACGACCGCGTGCGCGGCGATCTCCGCTTGACGGAACCGTCACAAATGCCCCATGCGTAAGCCGTCAGTCGGCCGGACGGCCGCTCCGGCAGGGGCCGAAAGGCCGCCGGGGAGGAAAGTCTGGGCTCCCTTGACATACGGTGCCGGATAACGTCCGGCGAGGGTGACCTTAGGGAAAGTGCCACAGAGAACGAACCGCCCGCCGTCGCCCCTTCGGGGGCTTTGGCGAGGTAAGGGTGAAAAGGTGCGGTAAGAGCGCACCGCGGCTGCGGCAACGGAGCCGGCATGGTAAACCCCACCGGGAGCAAAACCGAATAGGGACGGCGTAGCGGGCTGTTCGCGCAAGCGATAACGCCGCGGGGCGATGTCAGGCCCGCCGTCCGGGTAGGTTGCTCGAGGCCATGTGCAAACATGGTCCCAGAGGAATGGCCGTCACGTATCGTTCGCGCAAGCGGACGGTGCCCTACAGAACCCGGCTTACAGGCCGGCTGATATCTTGCAACGAGGGGTTCGATGCTGACCGCATCGGGCCCCTCACCATTTTGGCCCGGCTGTCATTCCGGGGCTCGCGAAGCGAGAGCCATGATGCGCAATTGCGCATTCATAGTTCGTGCTGCGCACGCCCCGCAATGACGAATCAAGGCCCAACCGCCGGACCATGCGCCATGACAGAGCAGAAAAGTCTTCGAGCGTGCGGCCATCGGTGTTTCCATCGTTCTTGTTTGTACGATGGAGTGTAGGGGCCGAGCGCGCGATGTAAACGCTGCCGCTCAGGCCGCGCGCGTGTCCACCTTCACCAGCACCGGCGCAAGCTCGCGCCGCAGCTTGCTTGCCTCGAAGCCGTGCATGCCGATCTGCCATTGCAGTCCCACGATGCCGCCCTTGGTCGGTTGCAACAGTGCCAGCGAAGCAAACAGCGTCATTGGCAGCCACACCGCCAGCTGCAACCAGACTGCCGGCGCATAGGCGGTCTCGACCGCGAGGATCGCCGGCACCACGAGATGGCCGACCACGACGATCACGAGATAAGCGGGGAGGTCATCGGCGCGCTGGTGGAACAGCTCCTCGCCGCAATGATCGCAGGTATCGGTGACCTTCAGGAAACGGCCGAACAGATGCCCTTCGCCGCAGTTCGGGCACTTGCCGCGAAAACCGCGCCACATCGCCTTCGCCAGAGAAACTGAATTGGTCGCCATGACCACACCTCTTCCTTTTCGCCGATCCATACAATAATATCCTCTATCCATACATTCAAAGGAGAATGGGCTATATTGCATGGATTGGACCCCTACAATTTCGGAGCTGAGCGGGCCGCGCTACCAGCGCATCGTCGAGGCCATGGAGGCCGACATCGCCGCGGGCCGGCTGGTGCGCGGCCAGCAACTGCCGACGCAGCGCGCGCTGGCCAAAGTGCTCGGCATCGATCTCACGACGGTGACGCGCGCCTACACCGAGGCGCGGCGCCGCGGCATCATGGAAGCCCGGGTCGGACGAGGCTCCTTCGTATCGGAGACCAGCGCGCGCCGCGCGGTCGACATGCCCCACCCCGTCGCGATCGACCTCTCGATGAACGTGCCGCCGCATCCACTCGAGGCCCAGCTCGACGAGCGCATCATCGCGGGAATGGAAGCCGTCCGCGCGCAATCGGGCCTGACCGCGCATCTCAACTATCAGCCGCCCGGCGGCAGCGCGCATGAGCGCGAGGTCGCGGCACGCTGGATGCGTGCACGCGTTCCGCACGCGCAGGCCGACAGAGTCGTGATCTTTCCGGGCGCACAGACGATCCTGTTCAACCTGCTCGCCCATCTGGCGCGGCCCGGCGAAATCGTGCTGACGGAAGCCCTCACCTTCCCCGGCATCAAGGCCGCCGCGGCACAGCTCGGCGTCAAGCTCGTTGGCGTCGCCATGGATGACGGCGGCATCCTGCCCGATGCACTTGCGAAGGCGTGCCGCACGCACCGACCGAAAGCCGTCTATCTCATTCCAACGCTGCACAATCCGACCACCGCGACGCTTTCCGCCGAACGGCGCAACGCGATCGCAAAGATCATCAGCGAAGCCGATACGGCGCTGATCGAAGACGATGCCTACGGATTGCTCGACCGTTCGGCATCGCCGATCGCAAACCTCATTCCGGAGCGGACCTATCTTGCGACAACGCTCTCAAAATGCATCGCGCCGGCGCTGCGCGTCGCTTACCTCGTCGCTCCCGACCACGCCGCGCAGCAGGACATGCGTGCCTGCTTGCAGGCCACCGTGCAGATGCCGGCGCCGTTGATGGTAGCGCTGGTGACGCATTGGATCGAGAACGGCATCGCCGATCGCATCATCACCGCCATCCGCAACGAGGCGGTCGGCCGCCAGCAGCTTGCCCAACGCGCGCTGAAAGGCTTTCGGTTCCTGGCCAAGCCAGCCGCGCATCATCTCTGGCTGCGGCTGCCGGATGGCCGTCCCGACGTCGCCGCGCATCTGTTGCGGAATGGTCTTGCAGTCGTCGGCGGCGATGCTTTCACTGTGAACGGAACACCGCCGCATGCAGCGCGCGTCTCGCTCGGCGCAGCGCGCAATCGAGCGGAATTGACGGAAGCGCTGCGCATCCTGGTCGGCGCGCTGCACAGACCCGCCGACACCAGGCAGATCGTCTAAAGCATGATCCGGAAAAGTGTGCAGCGGTTGTCCGAGAATGATCATGCTTAACCAATGAGCCGCTTACTATTGCCGATGGCGATGGCGATGGCGCGAGCGGACCACCGGCGCAACGGCTGACGGATAGGCCTGCGATGCATAGGCATCGCTCGGCGTTCCCTGCTGGCCGAGAGCCGCGCGCGCCGCAGGCGTGAGCTGGCCGCCATTCAGCACATCGCGATCGGGATGGGCGGCCTGATAGGCCGCGGGCTCGGAAAACTGCGCCTGCGCCATGGTCGGCATCAGGGCCGCAGCAGACAGCAGCGCGGCCGCAACGGCAATCTTCGTGCGGGTCATGGTCGTTCTCCATCATCTCGTTCGGGGAGAGGCCAATCGGAGCGCATCATCGCGTCGGGCGGGCCCCCAGATTCAGCTACGGCCATCATGTAGGCCTGTCTTTCGCGAACGCCCACCGGTGGGGATCACGCTTGCGTGCGGTTTTGAAATTGACCTGCACGGCCGCAACCGTGCTATGCGGGCGGTGGCGATCAACAGTTCGGTATCGCCCATTGCGACAAGGACAATCTGTTGGAAACGCTCACTTACGCGCTGCTGCTGTTCGGCGCATTGGCCGGCGGCTTCGTCTCGGGGCTGGCCGGCTTCGGCACGGCGCTGATGGCGCTCGGCATCTGGCTCTACGTGCTGCCGCCCTCGCTCGCGGTGCCGCTGGTGCTGATCTGCTCGGTGATCGCGCAGAGCTCGACGCTGCCGTCGATGTGGAAGAGTTTTGACCTGTCGCTGGTCTGGCCATTCCTGATCGGAGGACTGATTGGCGTGCCGCTCGGGACCATGATGGTCGCCTCCGCCGATCCAAAAGTGTTCAAGCTGAGCGTCGGCGTGCTGATCCTGATTTTTTCAACGGCTCTCTACCTGAACAAGAGGCCGCTCGCCGTCACGTTCGGCGGCCGGATCGCCGACGGCGCAATCGGCTTTGCCGGCGGCATTTTGGGCGGCCTGGCCGGCCTGTCGGGACCGCTGCCGATCCTGTGGGCCAATATCCGCGGCTGGAACAAGCACGAGCGCCGCGGCATCTTCCAGCTCTTCAATTCCACGGTGCTCGCCACCGCGCTGGTGTTGCAGACGGCGTCAGGCCTCGTCGCCTTCAAGGTGGTCTGGCTCGCGCTGGTCGCCTTCCCGGGCACGCTGATCGGCGCATGGGCCGGTGCGCGCGTCTATCACGCGCTGAGCGACAAACATTTCGGCGATGTCGTGCTCGGCCTCTTGTTCCTGTCAGGTCTCGGCCTCGTCTGGAACAGCTTTGGCGCGCATTAGCTCTGTGTCTTCTTCGCAGCGAGCGCCATGCCGCCGGCGACGCCGACATCGAGCACGTAGATCCAGCCCGAGGTGAAATCGAACAAATGCGTGTTGAGCAGTGAGGACAGCATGTTCTGCACCACGATCAGCATGCCGATCCAGCAGGCCAGCCCCTCGCCGCGAAACATCAGAAGGTGCGCAAGCCACAGCGCATAGAGCACCACCAGGATTCCGACGACGCCCCACTGCACGGCAACGCTGAGGGTCTGATGTGCGGGTTGCTGACGACCTCGCCGCGCAGTGGATCGATATCCGCATCGACGGCCACACTTGCGAACAGGCCTCGGATCGGGCCGGTGCCGTGCCCGATCAGCGGCGCGTCGGCGATGAATCCCAGGGACTTCCGCCAGTATTCCAGACGTGAGCCCATGCCGCTGATCGAATTGTTCTCGGCCTCCAAGCTCCTTTCATAATCGCTCTGGAATTTGCCGACGGTCGCGCGCAGATGCGGCGACACGGCCCAGAGCGATACGGCGACCAACGCCGTCGCTCCGCCGGCGACGAGCGCCGCCCGCCAGCGCAGATGCAGCAGCGCAAACACCGCGAGCAGGATCGGCAGCGTCACCAGCGCCGTGCGCGAGACCACCATGAACATCATGTTGGCAAGGAAGCCGATCGCCGATATGGCGAACAGCGCCGCGATCCGAATGCGGACCCCGGCGGACCAGCGTCACGATCGGATAGACCAGCGCGATCGCGCAGAGCGCGAACTCCTGGCTCTGGTCGATATAGTTGCGGACCGCGATCCCGCTCTCGACCTTGTAGGGTCCGCGCGACAGATACAGTTTCAGCGACAGTGCGGGGTCGATCGCGGCGGCGAAGGAATACAGCATCAACACCGCGCACGACGCCAGGAACGCGGAAAACACCCAGTTGCCGTGGGGCCAGCGCTCGAACTGATAGATCAGCAGCGGAATCACCAGGAGCTTCGCCGGCGGTCCGATCGCATGGGCTCGCTCAGGCCATGGCGCATCCGACCAGAGCATCCCGGCGACGGCGAGAACGACCAGTCCGATCGGCAGGAGGCAGATCGGGCGCCGCAATGAGCGCGGAAACTCCCTGAGATCCACGAACGCGAAGGCGATCAGCCAGGACACGAGTGCAAAGGTCAGCCCGGTGGTGGTCCACGGCAGTAGCAGCGCGACCAGAGCGACGAAGCGGGCCGGCGTGCGGTAACGCGCCGCCCAGATCGCGGAGAGCCAGGACGCTCGCCCCTACTCGGTCAACAGCTCGGTCATTCCGATCCCCGGTAGATTCGCGCCATCCCCACGGCCGTGGGTGGGGGACAAGCGCGCGTCCGTTCAAACCGTCGCTACGCGGGCTCGCGCACGGGTGGCACGGCCGGCTCGACAAGCGTTGGCTCCGCAACGTTCTCTCGCGGCGGCAGTACGAGGCGTTTGCTGAACTCGCGGCGCAACAGCCAGACGCTTAAGCCGGCCTGAAGCGTTGTCGTCGCGATCGACAAATACCATACGTGCTCCATCCGGAAGCCCGGCCACGTCGAGAGCCAGATCGACGGCAGGGAATAGGTCAGGACCCGCGTTGCCGAGGTCCACAACACCGGCTTGGTATTGCCGAGCCCCTGGAACATGCTGGAGCAGGTAAAGATCAGCCCCTGCGCCATCATGTTGAGCGAGACGATCCGCAGAAAGAGCGACGCGACCGCCATTGTCTCTCGATCATTCGAGAAGCCGGCAAGCAACAGGCCTGGCGCGAGCTGCGCGAGGATCAGGAGAATGACCATCACGGCAGTCGCGATGAGCGCCGCTTTGACGAAAGTCTCCCGCACCCGCGCGCCGTTGCCTGCACCGAAATTCTGGCCGGCGATCGGCCCTGCGGCGAGGGCGACGGCGAGCGCCGGCATCTGGATCAGGCCAAGGAGACGCGTCCCGATGCCAAATCCGGCCTGCGCCGCCGGGCCGAAAACGCTCAGCACGTAATAGCCCACGCCATGATGATGAAGACCATCACGAACTCGCCGCCCGCGGGCAGGCCGACATTGAGGATCCGCTTCCATTGCCGAAGCTGCGGCCGCCATTGCGCAGGATGGAACGCGACGTAACGCTCCAGCTTGAGGAAATACCCGAGCAGCATCAGCACGCCGACGAACACGGCGATCGAGCTGGCAAGCCCGGCTCCGGCAACACCGAGCGCATGCCCGGTGCCCCAGCCCGAAATCAGCACCGGCGCCAGCGCGATGTTGATGGCCACGGCGAGCGCCTGCACCAGCATGCTCGGCCGCACGATGCCGGTCGCCCGCAATGCAGACGCCATCACCTGCGTCGCAAATTGCAGCGCCAAGGCCGGCATGAACCAGAGCAGATAGATCGTGCCGGCTTCAACCGTGGCTTCGTCGGCCGCAACCGCGCGCATATAGGGGCGCGACAGTGCGAAGCCCGCCACCAGCGTCAGCAGCCCGAACAGCACTGACAGGACGACCGACTGGTTGAAGACGAGATTGGCGTCGCCGCGGTCCTTGCGGCCCACGGCGTGTGCAATCAAAGCAACCGCGCCGACGCCGAGCACCTGCATCAGGGCGTTGACGAGAAAGCCGGCGTTGCCGGCCGCAGCGACACCCGCGATCGCCGCCTCGCCTAGCCCCGAGACGAAGTACAGATCGACCAATTGGCAAACCATGATCGTGACCATGCCGACCATGATCGGCGGTGCCATGGCCAGGATGTGCTTCGCGATGGAGCCGTTCGTCAGATCTTTCATGTCGTCCATTCCCTGGCGTCGCGGCTTTCCGGACCTTCGTCCGTCAGCCGTGCGCCATTTCTCATTCCGCCGCTGCGACGTGCCCGAGCTCCACCACCTGGCGCTCGAACAGGCCGCGATAGATGCCGCCGGGCTTGCCTGCGAGCAGGGCGTGCGTGCCCTGCTCGACGATCGCGCCGCGGTCGAACACCAGGATGCGATCGAGGCTGCGCACCGTCGACAGCCGGTGCGCAATCACGATCGAGGTCCGGCCCTTCATCAGCCGCTCCATCGCCTGCTGGATCAGCGCCTCCGATTCAGAATCCAGGCTCGAAGTCGCCTCGTCCAGGATCAGCACCGGCGCATCCGCCAGAAAAGCGCGCGCCAGCGCCACGCGTTGTCGTTCGCCGCCCGACAGCTTCACGCCGCGCTCGCCGACCAGCGTGCCGTAGCTCTTCGGCAGGCGCAGGATGAAATCGTGCGCATTGGCCAGCCGCGCTGCCCGCTCGATTGCCTCCAGGCTGGCACCGGGCCGGCCATAGGCGATGTTCTCGGCGAGCGAGCGGTGAAACAGGATCGGATCCTGCTGCACGATCGCGATCTGGCTGCGCAGCGATTGCTGCGTGGCGAGAGCAATGTCCTGCCCGTCGATCAGCACGCGGCCATCAGAGACGTCGTAGAGCCGCTGTACCAGCTTGACGAAGGTTGTCTTGCCGGAGCCGGAGCGGCCGACTAGGCCGACGCGCTCGCCGGCGCGGATCGTGAGCGACAGTCCGTCATAGAGCGGCGCGCGATGACCGCCATAATGGAACGTGACGTCGTCGAACACGATCTCGCCGCCGTCAATCGCGGTCGGTCGCGCGTCGACCGCGTCCGCAATCCCGATCGGCTCGTCATGGATCGCCACCAGCTCCTCCATGTCGTTCACCGAACGCTGGAGGTTGTTGATGTGCATGCCGACGTCGCGCAAATAGGAATGGATGACGTAGTAGCTCGTCAGCACATAGGTGACGTCGCCGGGCGAGGCATGCCCGGACATCCACAACAGGACCGCCCCGCCGATCACCGAGCCGCGCAGGCACAGCAGCAGCGAAAATTGCGACATAGCGGTGTAGTTGTAGCGAAACCAGGTCCGCCGCACCCGCACGCGCCAGCGGCTGATGACGCGGCCAAGCCGCGCGTCCTCGCGCGCTTCCGCACCGAAGGATTTCACCACGGCATTGCAGGTCAATGCGTCCGCCAGCGTGCCGCCGACCTTGGTGTCCCAGGCGTTGGAGACACGCGCGGCCGGCGCGATGTAGCGGGTCGAGAACAGCACCGTCATCGAGACATAGGCGAGCGCGCCGAGCGCGATCACTGCGCCGAGCGAGGCCCAGTGCGCGCCAAGCAGGACCATCGACCCCATCAACACGACGAGGGAAGGCAGAAGCGCGAGCAGGATGGTGTCGTTGAGCAGATCAAGCGCCCACATGCCGCGCGTGATCTTGCGCACGGTCGAACCCGCGAAGGCGTTCGCATGCCAGTCGGTCGAGAAGCGCTGCACGCGCATGAATGCGTCCTGCGCGACGTCCGACATGATCTTCAACGTGAACGGCACGATGGCCTGGAGGCCTGCGAGTCGCAGCACCATCGAAGCCGCGCCCAGCGCCACGATGGCGCCGAACGCAACCAGCGCCGCATGGCGCGCATCGGGATCAGACGGGCCGCGGGTCAGCGCATCGATCAAATGTCCCGAGAAGACCGGCATGAACAGGTCGGCGATGGTCGCCCCCAGCAGGCTGCCGGCCACGACGAGGCCGCGCCCCGGCTGGTTCAGCCAGTGCCGGAACACGAAGGGCAGCACCACGCGTATCGCCGCGGGCTTTTTTGACAGAGCGGTCATGGCATCATCCGGCCGCTTTTTGCGAGCCGGCTCCATCGATGGACGCAAGCCGGCCGCGAGGGCCGAGGCGGCGTCACTTAAGATTGGCTTTAACTTGGGAAGCGGTGTGATCGGGACCTGGAGCCCAATCGAAGCTGGCGGAAAGGGCCTCTAGGAGGCCGAGCACATACCGAGCCAGAACTTCACCGAGCGCGGGCGTGCGATCTGCGAATGCGACGAAATCATGCAAATCCCTCCCCGGTTCAATGAATGAGGTGCGCTTTATAGATGTGGAGTTGGTGATTTGCAACGGGGCTCGCGCGAGATCACGCACGAGTGTTGCAAATTAGTGCGCGTCGCCGCCGCCGGCCATCGACGCCGGCTTGTTCAGCAGTGTGACCAGCAGGCTGAGGCCGAGATAGAACAGTGTCAGCATGAGGAAGGCGTCGCCAAAGCTCATGACCACCGCCTGGCGGTGCACGAGCTGGCTGAGCTGCTTCATCGCCATCAGTGTGGCATCGCCGAGCCCCTGAAATTTCTGCATGAACATGGTCAGGGTTTCGGTCGCGGCCGCATTGCCCCAGGTCACGCGCTCCTGGAGACGGGTGATGTGCAAATCGGTGCGGTCGTTGAGCACGGTGTTGATGACGGCGAGGCCGACGGCGCCGCCGAGATTGCGCATCAGGTTGAACAGGCCGCTCGCGTTCTTGACCCGGTCCGGCTCCAGCGTGCCGAGCGCGATGTTGTTGGTCGGCACCATCGCGAACATCATGCCGACGCCGCGCAGGATCTGCGGCACGAGCAGCTCGTAGAAATCGTAGTCGCGCGTGATCCAGGTCATCTGGTAGGAACCGATCGCGAACACGATGAGGCCGAACGCGATCATGTAGCGCATGTCGAACTTCACCATGAGGCGGCCGACCAGAGGCGCAACCAGGAACATGGTGATGCCGGAGACGAACATGGTCTCGCCGATCATCAGTGCGCTGTAGCCGCGCACTTCGGCGAGATAGCGCGGATAGATATAGGTCAGGCCGTAGAGGCCGATGCCAATGCAGAACTGCAGCACGCAGCCCACAGCGAAATTGCGATTGGAGAAGGTGCGCAAATTGACGATCGGCTCGGCCGCCGTGAAGACGCGCCAGAAGAAGGCGATCGCCGACATCGCGCAGATCCAGGCGCAGATCGCGACCGAGGTGTCCTGCATCCATTCATATTGCGGGCCTTCCTCGAGGACATATTCCAGAGTGCCGAGGAAGCCGGCCATGAAGATCAAGCCCCACCAGTCGAAACGATCGAGCAGCTCGAAATGCGGCTCGTCGAAATCGACCAGCGCCAGCACGCCCAGGGTGATGGCGATGCCGGGCACGATGTTGATGAAGAACAGCCAGTTCCACGACATCAGATCGGTGATGTAGCCGCCCACGGTCGGCCCGATGGTCGGCGCCAGCGTTGCGACGAGGCCGATGATGGGACCGACGATGTGGAATTTGGAACGCGGGAAGACGGTGTAGGCCGAGGCGAACACCGTCGGGATCATGCCTGCACCGAGGAAACCCTGCAGCGCGCGCCAGAGGATCATCTCCTCGATGGTCGTGGCAAAGCCGCAGAGCAGGCTCGAGGCGGTGAAGCCGGCCGCCGAGATCGCGAACAACAGCCGCGTGCCGAACGCGCGCGACAAGAATCCCGACAGCGGGATCGCGATGACTTCAGCGATCAGATAGGCGGTCTGAACCCAGGACACTTCGCTCGAGCTCGCCGACAATCCGGCCTGGATTTCGCTCAAGGAGGCCGAGACGATCTGGATGTCCAGGATCGACATGAACATCCCGAACACCATGATGACGAAGGCGAACAGCCGCTTCGGCGCGATGCGCTCCGATGCGGGGTTGCCCATCATGGCAGGTGAAGCAGTCGTGGCGTTCGCCATGGTCTGACCTCGCAGCGCTTGAAGCGCCTACTGCGGATGGACCATGGTGGGATCGTCGAGATCGATCTCGCTGTCGGCGTCGGCCGCACCCTTGTTGGTGTCGACGCTCGCGTAGACCGACATGCCGGCGCGCAGCAGGTTCTGCCTGGCGACCGACTTCGGCACGCGGATGCGGACCGGCACGCGCTGCACGATCTTGGTGAAATTGCCGGTGGCGTTATCAGGGGGCAGCAGCGTGAACACCGAGCCCGCGCCCGCCGCGATGCTGTCGACGACGCCGGAGAATTTGCGCATGCCGTAGGCATCGACCTTGATCGTCACCGGCTGGCCGGGACGGATGCGCTTGAGCTGCGTTTCCTTGAAATTGGCGTCGATATAGACGTCATTGAGCGGGACGATGTTGCCGAGACGCTGGCCGACCGCGACGAAGTCGCCGGCGCTGACCAGGCGGTTCGAGAACGTGCCGTCGACCGGCGCGCGCACCGCGGTGAAGGCGAGATCGCGCTCGGCCTTGGCGAGCGAGGTCTTGAGCTCGGCGAGCTGCGCCTTCGCTTCAGCCTGCTGCGCCTTGGCGACATCGACATTGCTGACGGCGACGTCGTAAGCGGCCTGCGCAGCCTTGACCGCGGCGGCGCCCTGGTCGCGTCCGGCTTCGGAGCTCTCGAAGGTAGCGCGCGAGGCAAAACCCTTGCTGTTCAGCGCCTGCTGGCGCTCATAATCGAGATCGGCGCGCTTGAGGCCGGCTTCGGCGGAGACGAGCTGCGCCTTGGCCTGCGCAACCTGGCTGTCGAGCGCTGCAATTTGGCGGCCGATGCGATCGATAGTGGCCTGCTGGGTGGCGATCCTGGTCGCGGCGGCATCGACCGCGATCTTGTAGTCACCGTCATCGATACGAAAGACGATGTCCCCGGCGCGCACCGTCGTGTTGTCGCCCGCGAGGATCGAAGAGATGTGGCCGGCAACGCGCGCGCCCAGCATGGTGTTGTTGGCGCGGACATAGGCGTCGTCGGTGGCGATGTGGAAACGGCCGACCAGCGTGTAGTAGCCGGCATAGCTCGCGACCGCGAGCGCCAGCACGAGGCCAACACCCGTCAGGACGAACTTGCGCTTGCCGGACTTCCGCGCGCCAGCGGCGGCGGACGCGTCCAGCACAGGCGTGGCCGGCTTGTCGGTCACGGGCTTCTCCGGCGCCTGAGCGGTGCGGCGCTTGGTTTCCTCGGCCACATGAGAGCGCAACTGCTCGGCAAGCACGGCAGATTTCTCGGTCGCAGCCTCGCTGCCGGCCTGCTCCGGCGTCTCCACCGTTTCCTGGTGAAGGACGCGCGCAGCCTGGTCTCTCGATACGGCCATAAAGGCCTCCCCGAAATAAAGCGCGATCAAGGACGGCCGTCCTGCGACCGGTTCCCTCCCGCCATTCCAAATACCATTGACCGAACGGTTCGGTCAACATACATAATATGCCGGGCGGGACCCTACTGGCCCGAATCCTCTATTTGGGTTTCATAGTCCGGGCCCAATGCAAAAACCTTCCGAGACGCTGAACCAATGGTTGTAGCCAGTCGCGAACATCTGCACGTCATTCCGGAGGAGGACAGCTCCAAGCGCCGCCAAATTCTGGACGGTGCCCGCAAGGTGTTCATGGATCTCGGTTTTGACGGCGCCAGCATGGGCGAGATCGCGCGTGCCGCGCAGGTCTCCAAGGGCACGCTCTACGTCTACTTCGCCGACAAATGCGCCCTGTTCGAAGCCATCCTCGAGCAGGAGGCGCTCCAGTTCGGCCAGGTCGTGTTCAATTTCGATCCCGCGCGCGACGCTGAGACCACGCTGAGGGATTTCGGCCGCGCCTACATCCACCTACTTTGCCGGCCCGGCGGCGGATCGGCGATCCGCACCGTGATGGCGATCGCCGAGCGCATGCCCGATGTCGGCCGCCGTTATTATTTGCGCGTGCTGGACAAGACCATCAACCGCCTCTCCGACTATCTCAAGGCCCACGTCGCGTCCGGCGATCTCAAGATCGACGATAGCGATCTTGCGGCGTCGCAGTTCATGGAACTGTGCAAGGCCTCACTGTTCCTGCCCTTCGTCTTCCAGGCCGCACCCGCGCCGTCGGAAGAACGCATGATCGAGGTGGTCGACAGCGCGACGCGGATGTTTCTGGCGGCGTACCGCGCGAAATAACGGCAAGCAGGACGCGCGTTGCGTCGGCCGCTCCGGCGCCATTATATTTGGGCTCATGTCTCGTGATCTTCGCCCGCCCGTCGATATCCTCCATTATGAGATCGTCCAGGAACAGGCCTCCGCGCTTGGCCGGATGGGCCGTACACTCGAACAGGCGCTCACGCGTTTGCGCGAGTTCGACGCCGCGCACGCTGCCGCGGAGGTGCCTGCTTCGATGCAGCCGGTCCGGCGCAAGCTGGTGATGGAAGCCGGCCAGGCGCTCTGGATGTTCGTGGTGCAACGTGAGGCGACCGGCCTGCGCGACAGCCGCCATATCATGCGGACCTACAACGTCCCCGGCGAGGTGCAGCGGTGCATGGGGCTGGTCCCCGCACCGTCGAAGCCGACCTCGAAATGAGTTTCCAGCTTCACCGAGCTACGTCCCGATCTCTTCCAGTCGTCGCCAGCTGTGCAGGATCTGGCGCGCCTCGCGCGTGAACGCAAAGACGTGGCCGCCGCCGGCGGGCTGATCGTAGGCGCGATCGATAGGATGGCCGGCAGTGCGGCAGAACAGCAGCGTACCGACGGCGCCGTGACCGACGAAGAGAACATCGCCCGGACGGTTGCGGGCGAGCACGGTTTCGGCCTCGCGCACGATGCGCGCCTGTGCATCCACGGCGCGCTCCCAGCCGCGGACGCTGAGATGCGGCTCCGCGAAAAACTGATCGGCAACCGCTTCAAACTCGACGGGCTTCAGAAAGCCGGTCGCGGAGCGGTCGTTCTCGTGCATGGCCTCGCGGATCTCGATCATGAGGCCGAGCCGGGCTGCAATGATCTCGGCGGTCTCGATCGCCTTGCGTTCGCCGCTGGAGATAATTTGCGTGGTGTTCGCGAGCCAGTTCGCCTGTGCCGCCGTCTCGGTGCGCACGCGACCGACCGGGCTCAGGCCCCATTGCGGCACCGGCACGGCGGGATCGATTTGCACCTGCGGGTGGGTGAGATAGCGGATGATGTCGGCGGTCATCTTAATCGTCGGCGTACTCGTCCTCTTCCTGCTTGCGCGTCGTGCTCTTGCGCGTTCCGAGCGAGCCGGTGATGGTGGGATCACGCCGGCCAGCGTAGGGGTTGCGCTGCTGAGCGCGCCCGGCGACCTCTTCGCCGGAGACGGCGGCAGGCTGGCAGATCAGGCGGCGGCTGGCGCGGCGCATCAGGTCGACGTGGATGTGATCGTAATGATAGACGTTGGAGCCCGGCGCGAGCACCGTCGTGAAATGCGCGCACGCGCCCGACTGCACGTCGCGCAAGAACCCCTGCTCTTCCGGCATGCCGCGCCAGCCATCTTTTACGGTGACGCGGCGGCCGTCGGCGAGCACGAAAGCGGCGATGTCGAGCGCATTGCCGAAGGCGTGCTCGGAAATGTGGGCATGCGAATTGCCGTTCATGCCGCGACAGGAATAGGCGGAGATCTGCTTGATCTCGGCGACGCGTGCGCCGAACCAGCGCATCGCCGATGGCTGCACGGTGTCGGCGAGCCAGCGGTCCAGCTCGGAGACGATCGGACAGGCCAGCGTCGCAGTCGGCTTGATCGCGACGGGACCGACGGCGGTGACGGGATTGCCCTGCGCCGGACCAAGACGCGGCAGCGGTTGCTGCACGGGCGCCTGCGAGTACGGTGCCGGCCGCGCCGGATAGCTCGGCGCATTCATGTAGCGCGCCGCGCCCGCGGCATCGGTGCCCTCGGGCGGCAGGTCGATCTCGTCGTCCTGCGGCGCCACGCCGGGCGCGTTCAACGACACCGGGCCGGACGGCGCGGCATAGCCGGAGGGCTGACGCACCGCGCTCTCGGGATAATTCGACCGCTGCGGATAGGAGGAGGCCGGATAGTTCTGGCTCTGCGGCAAGTTCGATCGCGGCTGCGTCACCGGCCAGCGCGGCTGGTTGCCGACGCTCCCCGGCGGGCGCAGTTCCTCATCGGCAAAGCCGTAGCTGCTCGAGGCTTCGCCGATGGCCGCGACCTTGAGCGGAAACTCGGCGCCGCACATGCCTGGCCCGGAGATCGGGTCGATGCGGACGAGATCTGGCCCCTCTTTCACCGCGCCCGATTTCAGGCACGCCGCTTCGGCCTCGGCCCGCCACGGTTCACGTTCGGCCTGGAAGAAGCCGCGTCCGCAACCCGCTAGCGAAACAAGGACGATGGAGCCGACGAGATACAAACGAACTCCGCGCGTCATGCACGCAGGTTCGGTGAATTTACTTAAAGACTCTTCAACGCGTTGATTTCAGCCTTCTTTAACCATGCCGGCCTGCGCACGCCAGAATGCCGCCGGGATGAGCGACAGCAAGGCTGACTTTTTCGAAAAGAGACTTTCTGTTAACCATGCTGCTCCCGCGCAGAGCGCGCGAGCAGCGGGAGCGACCTCATGACGTTCGCTGCAAGATTGAGCGTTATCGCCGCGTACCTCGCCATGGCCTTCGTCGGCGCCATCGTGCTCGGCATGATCTAGCGACGCATCAAAGCGCATCGAAGGCTGCCGCTCTTCCCTTTTCGTAGATTGCGCTTGTATCGCGATACGCTACGACCTCGCACTCCATTGCCGCGACGTCGTGATCAGCTTCTCCCGCTGCTCCTCGACGCGCATCCAGTCATTGCCGCAGCAAAAGAAGTGGCCAGGCACGCAGGCTTTGACACGGAGCTTGCCGGAGGCTTTCAACGTCATCGTCTGCCTCGCCCAGACGGCGCCGGACCCTTGTGACGTCCATCACAGAAGGCGGGACCTAGCAGGCCTAGGGTCGAACCCGGCTTCATCCACCAGCGACTTCAGTCCATATCGGCACCACGCAATTTTCGGAGGTTGTCATGAACAAGCTCACCATCGCCGCCACCGCGCTCTTCCTCGCTTCGACCACCGCCGCGCATGCCGGCAATTCGATCTCGTTCCAGATCGAAGGCCAGCACATCCGCATCGAGACGCCGCGCAACTGCGCCTCGCTCAACTGCGTGACCATCGTCGCGCCGGGTCTGTCGGACAAGCCGATCAAGCTGAACAACATCAACCTCAACGGCCTTGGCGGTTCGAAGGACGATGACATCGACACCACGCCGGCTCCGGCCACGACTGCGCAGCCCGCGCCGGCTCCCGTGCAGCAGGCGCCGGTGCAGGCGACCGCGCCGGCTGCGTCCGCCGCTCCTGCTCCCGCCGCCCCGGCCGCGACAATCACCGCTGCTCCGGCCGCCGCCTACGACAACACGATGCAGACGGCGCCCGTTGCTGCGCCCGCGCCGGTCGCGATTGCTCCGGCGCCCGCTCCGGCTCCGATGGCCACCGCGCCTGCGCCGGCCGCCAGCACGCCGATCGGCGTGTGGGCGAGCGAAGAGAACAAGGGCAATGTCCGCGTCGAACAGTGCGGCACCAGCCTGTGCGGCTATGCAGAGAAGACCAATGAGCGGATCTTGATCAACATGAAGCCTGAGGGCTCGAAGTGGAGCGGCCGCATCCACGACCCCGACTCCGGCCGCAACTACGATTCGACGATCGCGATGAAGGGACCGAACGCGATGCGTGTTCAGGGCTGCGCCTTCGGCGGCATGTTCTGCGGCGGCCAGATCTGGAAGCGCGTGAGCTGATGCCGAAGGCGTCACCCGCCGCGACGTACACAATCACTCGTCATGCCCGGGCTTGTCCCGGACATCCACGTTCTTCGTACCGCGCATCAAGGCGTGGATGGCCGGGACGGCCCGGCCATGACGATGTGACGACGCCGGCCCCAGGGACCTGGCGTTTGAACGTCGCCCCGCCCATGCGAGGGTCTGATATCTCTCCGCGAAACGCGACCTCATCCTGAGGGCCCGCCGCAGGCGGGCGTCTCGAAGGATGGCCGCAGGCGAGCTCCCGCCCGTTTTTTTCATATGCGATTGCCCTGCCGCAAGCGGGGCGAGGTGAAGAAGAGAACTCACGCCTCGCCGCGCAGCCACACCCTCACCTTCTGCAACAGGCCATGACGCGGCTCGTCGACCGTGGCGGCTTCGGTCGATGTCAGCGCCTGCATGGCGACGTCGACATCGTCGGTCGCTAGCCGCGGTGTGGCTTCCGCATCAGCCGCCGCGAGGCCGGCGGCTGCGATCGCGATCGGGCCGGTCTGGGTCAGGAACGCGCGCTCATATTCGCGCGACAGGCGCGCGAGCGCGTCCTCCAGCGTCAGCCAGTCGATCGCCTTGATGTCGCTCATCAGCTTGCGGACGGGACCGCCCTCGGCCTCCATGCGCCAGAAATGCACGACCTTGGAGCGGCCGCCCGACTGATAGACGAGCGTGCCCAAAAATTCGTGGATGGCGACGTGGTGGCCGGTCTCTTCCAGCACCTCGCGATGCGCTGCCTGTTTCGGCGTCTCGCCGTCATCGAGCTTGCCCTTGGGCAAAACCCATTCGTTACGCTTGCGCTGGCGCACGACGGCGATCAGCGGCGGCGCCCCACGCCGCAGCACAATACCACCCGCCGCCATGACCGGCGCCCGTGCCATCACCAAATCCGTGTCGATCGTCCCCGCCCACCATATAGGCGGCGGGCGCGGCGGATTGAAGGCTAGTTTCTCTTCAACAGCGCTTGACCTGCGCGAACACGGCTGCCCTCTCCGATTCCGTCGCAGAACGTGAAATCGCCCGGCGCGAGGATGATGATGGTCGAGCCATGCTCGAACCAGCCGAGCTCCTCGCCTTTGGCCACCTGGACGTTGCAGGGAAAATTGACCGGGCCGCGCGTCTGCGCATTCAGCACCATGTCGAGGAAATGCAGGCGTATGCTTGCGACCAGGATCGCGGCGACCGGCACCAGCGTCACGGCCTCGCCGGTCGCAAGGTGCGTGCGGATCACCGCGCGCTCGTTCTTGCAGAACAAGCGCTCGACCCGCTTCAACGCGATCGGATTGACGTTCCAGACATCGCCATGGATCAGCGTGACGCGCTCGATATGCGCATCGAAGGGCGCATGGAAGCGGTGATACATGCTCGAGGTCAGCCGCAGCGTGACGAAGGAGCCGTTGCGGTGCTGATTGACCAGCGCGGAATCGCCGAGCAGGTCGAGCAGCGAATAGGGCGCGCCCTTGACCTGGAACAGCTCGGTATCGGCGATGCGGCCATGGGCGCCGACGATACCGTCCGAGGGGCTGGCCACGATCGACGGATCCGGATCGAACGGCCGCAGGCCGGGCTTCAGCTCCCGGGTGAAGCAGTCGTGCAGGCTCCTGAAATGAGTCTTGCGCGCCTCCGTCAAATCGAGGTCGGAAAACAGCTTCCACAGAGCGATGGAGCCGTCCCGAATGAGCGGGTTCTTGATCTTGGAGAACCAGCCCATGAAGCGGGTCAGCGCCGCGCGGGGGATGCGGTTGGTCAACAGGAAATTGAGGTCTTCCTGCTGGGTGAAACAGGCGATGAGGGCTTTGACTGTCATGAATCTGTCAGCTCGCAGTATTAGCGCTTGTTGTCATGGAAACGACACTCCCGATTCTCTCATTTTCCGTGGCCGCCGCAGCGTCCGCTGCCGCCGCCTTCCCGAAGCTCAAAGCGCGGATTGAGCTGTCCCGCGCCAAGCACCGGTCGCTCGCCGGGCACTCCAAGATGTCGCGCCGGGTGGCCAAGCTGCTCCCGTTCTACGAGTTCGAAGGCGACAAGTATTTCGGCTGCGACGGCGCGCCGGCGAATGTGGTGACGCAGCGTAAGGAGGCCTTCTTCCGCCTCGCAAGCCTCTACGCCGAGCGCTACCCGAAAGGCCGCGCGATGACGAAAGAGGCGGCGGAAAAGATCTCCGACCTGCACTTCACCGAAGCCTACCGCGTGCCGTTCCAGTTCTCGCGTCTCGTCCGCGAGCAGCTGGGCACCTCGACCTTCATGGAGTCCTCGCGCGGCGTCACCGTCACCGATGTCGACGGCAACACCTCCTACGATCTCACGGGGTCCTACGGCGTCAACATCTTCGGCAACGACTTCTACAAGGAGTGCATCGAGGGCTCCGAGAAGCGGGCGCATGCGCTCGGGCCGGTGCTTGGCCCCTACCATCCCGTCATCCTCGACAACGTGACCCGGCTCTGCCAGATCTCGGGTCTCGACGAAGTTTCCTTCCACATGTCCGGCACCGAAGCCGTGATGCAGGCGGTGCGGCTCGCGCGCTACCACACCAAGCGCACGCATCTCGTCCGCTTCGCCGGCGCCTATCACGGCTGGTGGGGCGACGTGCAACCCGGCGTCGGCAATCCGCTTCCCGCGCACGAGACCTACACCCTCGCCGAGATGTCGGAGAAGACGCTGCACGTGCTGCGCACGCGCAAAGATATCGCCTGCGTGCTGGTCAATCCGCTCCAGGCGCTGCATCCGAATGCCAATGCGCCCGGCGATTCCGCGCTGGTCGACAGCTCCCGCGGTGGCAATTTCGACCGCGCGGCCTACACCGAGTGGCTGAAGAAGCTGCGCGAGGTCTGCACCGAGCGCGGCATCGTGCTGATCTTCGACGAGGTCTTCGTCGGCTTCCGCCTCGCCGCCGGCGGCGCCCAGGAATACTTTGGCGTCCGCGCCGACATGGTGACCTACGGCAAGAGCCTCGCCGGCGGCCTGCCTGTCGGCGTGGTCTGCGGCAGACGCGAGCTGATGCGCCGTTTCCGCGACGACCGCCCTGCCGACGTCTGCTTCGCCCGCGGCACTTTCAACTCGCACCCCTACGTCATGACGGCGATGGACGAGTTCCTGAGCCGCCTCGCCAGCCCGAACTTCCGCGCCATCTATGACCACCTGGAGGCGACCTGGAACGGCCGCGCGCAAAAGCTCAACCAGATGATGACCGATGCCGACCTGCCGGTGCGGTTGGCCAACTTCTCGTCGATCTGGACGGTGAAATACACCACGCCGTCCCGCTACAATTGGATGCTGCAATATTATCTGCGCGCCGAGGGCCTGGCGCTGAGCTGGGTCGGCACCGGACGGCTGATCTTCAGCCTCAACTACACCGACGCCGATTTCACCGAGGTCGCCGAGCGCTTCGTCCGCGCGGCCGAGAAGATGAAGGCCGACGGCTTCTGGTGGCACGATGGCGTGCTCACCAACAAAAGCATCAAGCGGCAGATCCTGAAAGAGATGCTGGCCAAGCGCTTCGGGCGCTGAGGCCAATTCCTCCAACGCCGTCATGGCCGGGCCTGTCCCGGCCATCCACGCGTCTCGGCGCGAAAGTTCCAAGACGTGGATGCCCGGGACAAGCCCGGGCATGACGCAAATAATAGACATTCGTGGTCTGGGCGGCCGGATCAGGCGTGCTGCTCCTCAAGCGTGGGCTCGCCGATGAGACCCAGCGTGTGCTCGGGGTTGAGGTGCAGGCCGGGGTCCATCAGCTCGCCGCGCATCAGGGCCAGCGGAGCGCTGCGATAGAGCATCAGGTCGTGGAAGGGATCGGTCAGGATCTTGGTCATCCAGACGAGACCGGTCTTGACGTCGCGAATGAAAAACAGATGCACGGTACGGAAAAGCAGACCGCCGCCGCCGACCACGAGCCAGATCTTGGCAACCTGGCGCATGAAATCGGTCGCGCCCGCCCAGGGCGTGAACAGCCCGAACAGCGTGGGATCGACGAACAGCACCAGCGGCGATGCCGCCCAGATCGACATCAGCACCACCTTGCGCTGAAGGTTGTAGCCGACCTTGATCTCTTCCTTGTGCTCGTGCGTGGCCTGGTTGACGTGGTCGTAATCATGCGGCTCGAAGAAGAAGTGACCGGCCTGGCGCGAGGTCATCGAGACCAGCCAGCCGACCAGCGCGGAGATCATGGGATCGACGAACAGCCAGACATAGGCGAACAGGAAGCTCAGCGCGCTGACGAAGTGCAGGCTCTGATTGATGCGGCTGTGGTGATAGTAGCGATGGTCGTCCCAGCGCTGGATCCGCAGCTGCTCGAGATAATTCTTGATCATGCTCTCCCCCAAATGCTTTCGGGTTCAGGATTTACCGAGATTCGATGTACGCCGTGTGACATCATCATTTCGTCATGTGACGATGCGCAGCGGCGCGATGACGCATGGGTTACTCTCTCCCCTCACCCTGAGGAGCTTGCGAAGCAAGCGTCTCGAAGGGCGAGGCCGGCCTGGTGACAGTCGGGCCTTCATGGTTCGAGGCGGCGCTTGCGCGCCTCCTCACCATGAGGGGCAACGCTTGCTCAAGCCGCCTTGGCGACGTCGACCTTGCGGAAGCGCACCAGCGAGAAATGGCCGAGCGGCGGAATCAGGCGACGCTCGGCGAGCTCGATGCCGTCGGCGCCGGCCAGCCATTTGGCGTAACGCGACCAGGCGAACTCGGCGGTGCGGAAGCCGAGCGGACGCACCACCGGCTGGAGCTTCTGCTCGATGAAGCGGCGCATGCCGGCATCGGCGCTGACGCGGGTCAGGATGATCAGCTCGCCGCCCGGGCGCAGCACGCGGGCGAATTCGTCGAGCGCCGTTTCCGGATTGGGCACGGCGGTGACGACATATTGCGCCATCACGACGTCGAAGGAATTGTCGGGGAATTCGAGCTTCTCGGCGTCCATCGCCGCGAGGCCCTCGACATTCTTCAGCTTACCGTCGGTGACCCGCTGGCGCGCCTTGTCGAGCATCGCTTCCGAAATGTCGGTGCCGAAGATGCGCAGATGCGGCGCGTACATCGGCAGCGAGATGCCGGTGCCGACCCCGACCTCGAGCACACGGCCGCCGATCTTGTTGGTGGCCGCGATCGCGGCCTGCCGGCCCTTGGCGAACACGCCGCCGAACACGAGGTCGTAGACCGGCGCCCAGCGGTCATAGGCCTGCTCGACCGTGCCACGGGTGAGGTCAAGCTGCTGGGTGCCGTCAAGGTTCATGATCTTAGCCATCGGTGAGGTTCTCGCTGTGGTTCAGAACGGTGAGGATCAACCGCGCACCGGCCGCCGCGCCATGACCGGCGAGGCGCGCAGAATGCGGCTGGGCTGAAGTGACGTCAGGTTTCCGACGAACTGGCGCGCGCTGTTCTCCCAGGAGCGCTCCAGCGCGAAATTGCGGCAGGTCTCGCGCGACATGGTCAGTGCGCGGAGGCACGCGGTGCGCAGATCGTGGTCGATCGCGCCGATCGGGTGATCGGCAATGACGTCCTTCGGACCCGTCACCGGAAAGGCCGCAACCGGCGTGCCGCAGGCGAGCGCCTCGAGCTGCACCACGCCGAACGTGTCGGTCAGGCTCGGAAACACGAACACGTCGGCGGCGGCGAGATGCGCGGTGAGATCCGCGCCCTTCTTCTCGCCGAGGAAGACGGCGCCCGGATACTTCTTTTCGAGCTGCGTCTTCTGCGGGCCGTCGCCGACGACGACCTTGGTGCCGGGCAGATCGAGCGACAGGAATGCTTCGAGATTCTTCTCCACCGCCACGCGCCCCATCGTCATGAAGATCGGCCGCGGCAGATCGAGCGTTGCCGGAGAATCAGGATGGAACAGCTCGGTATTGACGCCGCGCGTCCAGAATCCCAGCCGCTTGAAGCCGCGCTCGGAGAGCTCCTGCCGCAGCGACGGCGTCGCCACCATGGTCATGGCGGCGGCATCGTGGAAGTGGCGCAGCACGGCATAGCCGACGGCGACCGGGATGCCGGTTCGCACGGAGACGTATTCGGGAAAACGCGTCGTATAGGACGTCGTAAAAGCGAACCGGTTGCGGCGGCAATAGGCGCGCGCGGCCCAGCCGATCGGGCCTTCGGTCGCGATGTGCAAGGCTTCCGGCGCGGCCTTCTCGATCCGCCGCGCGATCTCCTTATCCGTAGGCAGCGCGATGCGCAGGCCCGGATAGGTCGGCAGCGGCCATGACCGAAAGCCGTCCGGGTTGAGGAAGTCGATCTCGACGTCGAGCGCCTTGGCAGCGCCCGCGAGCGAGGTCAGCGTCCGCACCACACCGTTGACCTGCGGATGCCAGGCGTCAGTCGCGATTAATACCCGCATGGGGAAATCCCGAGAGTTTGATGATTCTCGGCTTTCGACCATCAACCACGGATATTTCAGGCGTGTGACGTCACAGAAATGTCGGCAGCCCGTTTTGTTCGTTAACGGGCTGGCAAGGCCACGAAACTGTCATGAAACAATCCTTGCCGCGACGAAGCCGTTTTCGATTTTCCGCGCAAACGTCCCGAAACTTATTGCCGTTAGTGATCTACGTAACGAGCACCGAAACGGTGCCGGGGTGACCAAGAAACACCGCGCAAACAGGGGCGATCAAATGTTCAATCTGGACACGTTCAAGACGTATTCGCGCGCCGTTGCGTTCACTGCAGTGGCTATTACCGCGGTGGCATTCGCCGGCCCGGCGAAGGCCGCGCCCGTGCAGCTATTCCCCTTTTTCCAGCCGCTGCCGCCGATGGCCGCGCCGCAGCCGATCCAGCCCTACCAGGCAACGACTTACCAGGCCGCTCCTTCCGAGGATCAGGATGCGGTCGAGATGCCGGCCCGCTTCCGCCGCCAGACCGTCTCCTACGCGACGCGTGAGGCGCCCGGCACCATCATCATCGATACCCCCAACACCTATCTCTATTACATGCTCGGCAACGGCCAGGCGATGCGCTACGGCATCGGCGTCGGCCGCGACGGCTTCACCTGGTCCGGCACCCAGTCGGTGACCAGGAAGGCCGAGTGGCCGGACTGGACCCCGCCGCCGGAAATGATCGCCCGCCAGCCCTATCTGCCGCGCCACATGGCCGGCGGCCCCGGCAACCCGTTAGGGGCCCGCGCCATGTATCTCGGCGGCACCATCTACCGCATCCACGGCACCAACGCCCCCGACACCATCGGCAAGCACGTCTCCTCCGGCTGCATCCGCCTGACCAATGACGACGTCTCCGACCTCTACTCCCGCGTCAATGTCGGTACCAAGGTGATCGTGCTGCCGATGACGGAGCGGAGAGCGGATCTCGGCGGCGCGACGCGCTGAACGACAGGCAGGACTGAGATACAAACGGCCTCGGCAAAACCGAGGTCGTTTTGTTTGAGTCCGTGGCGCGTCCTTCGAGACGCCCGCCTTTGGCGGGCCCTCAGGATGAGGGTGGAGTGTGCAGCTTCACGCTTGCAGCCGGACACGAATGCCAGTTAGCCTCATCCTGAGGAGCGCGCTCTTGCGCGCGTCTCGAAGGACGAGGCGGGCACGATGACCGATGGCGCGTACCTCTACATTCTCAGATGTGCCGATGGCAGCTACTACATCGGAACGACGCGAACCGAACTTGAAATCAGGATCGTCCAGCACAACGCCGGCACATTCGGCGGCTACACCAAGTCGCGCAGACCCGTGACGCTGGTCTTCTCGCAATGGTTCGACAGGATCACCGACGCAATCGAATGCGAACGTAAACTCAAGAAATGGAATCGCGCCAAGAAGGAAGCGTTCATGCGCGACGATTTTGCTGAACTGCGTGAATTGGCAAAGCGCGGGTCGCATCATCCTTCGAGACGCCCGCCTTTGGCGGGCCCTCAGGATGAGGGCGGAGTGTGAGGCTCCGAGTTCGAAGAGAGACCTCCACTTCGACATGTCGACCGTAACCAGCGGATGCCCATTGAGCCTCATCCTGAGGAGCCGCGTCAGCGGCGTCTCGAAGGACGAGGCGGGCATGACGCAGACCGCGTTCAGCCGGCCGCACCTCGCCACTCCGAGATCAGCCTCAACCACGCCGATGCATGAAACGCGCTCATCAGCAGATACATCGGCACCATCCCGCCGAGCACAGACCCGTGCCCGGCGGTACACAGCATGTCCGCCGCGCCGTTGCCGAGCATGGCCGTCACCACGGCCATGATCGCGAAGGTCGGCGTGGCCGCTAGCGCAAGCCATCTGGCGAGGTGGCGCGCGGCCACCACGCCATCGCGGCTCACGCCAGTGGCCACGCCGGCGGGACTAGTCACGGCCTTCCGCCGCCTCCTCGCGAAAAGCCTTTTCGCCGGCGTCCGAGATCTCGACCCACTTCTTGTCGGGCGCGGCACCTTCCGTGTAGCTGTCGTGCCAGTTCCACCATTTGTAGGTCGGCGTCTGCGGATAGCCCTTCGGCGAATCCTCCCAGACCTCCTGCCGGCCGAGCGGCGTGATGTCGAGGTAGTTCCAGGTGCCGCCCATCTGCTCGTCGCCCCGGCTCTTGACGAAGTAGGTGCGGAAGATGCGGTCGCCGTCGCGGTAGAACACGTTCGTCCCGTGCCATTCGTCCACGCCGAAGTCGGCGTCAAAGCTGTCCGTGATGGTGACCCATGGCATGGTCCATCCCATCCGCTGCTTCAGCCTGATGATGTCGGCCTGCGGCGCGCGCGAGGCGAACACGAGCGTGGTATCGCGGGCATTCAGGTGGGCGACATGGGCGACCTGGTCGGCCACCATGGAGCAGCCGCGGCAGGCGTGATCGGGCCAGCCGAACACGCCCGGCTCGAAGAAGGCCCGGTAGACGATCAGCTGCCGCCGGCCCTGGAACAGGTCGGGCAAACTGATCTTGCCGCCGGGCCCCTCGAACGCATAGGTTTTGGTGACCTCCATCCACGGCATGCGCCGGCGCTCGGCGGCCAGAGCGTCGCGGGCACGGGTATGCGCCTTTTCCTTCACAAGCAGTTGCTGGCGGGCGGCTTCCCAGTCCTGCGGCGACACCACCGGGGGTGTTTGCATGGCGCTCTGTCCGTTAGTCCCTGCGTTTTCTACTGATGTCATGATGGCTCTCCAAACCTCTTGCCTGGGCGGCCGTTCCGCGTCGCGCTACGACAGACGCGGAACCGTTCGCCCCTCACCGCACATTGTCGGCCGTAAACTCTTTCTGGCACCGGACAGTTGCGCGGTGGGAGTAACAAGTGTGGCGGGATTTGAATGGAGTCGCTGATCACGGCGGCAGCGCGTGCACTCGAGGCCGGCGATCCGCTCGGCGCTCTCAACCGCGTGGCGTTGCGCAACGATGCACCTTCGCTGGCGCTGCGCGGCATCGCGATGGCACAGCTCGGCGATCTCGCCAAGGCGAAGGCGCTGCTGCGGAGCGCCGCACGCGCCTTCGGTCCGAGAGAGGCCGTGGCGCGCGCAAGATGCGTGGTGGCCGAGGCCGAGATCGCGCTGGTCTCACGCGACCTGGGCTGGCCGGTAAGGACACTCGCGGCCGCGCGGGCAACGCTCGAAAAGCACGGCGATCTCGCCAACGCGGCCCACGCGGGTCACATCGAGGCACGCCGTCTTCTCCTCGTCGGGCAACTCGACGACGCCGAGCGCACGCTGGCCGAGGTCAGTACCACACCGCTCCCACCTGCATCGCAGGTCGCCCGCGAGCTCGTGGTCGCGGGCATTGCGATACGACGGCTCAGGACGGAAACCGCGCGCGCGGCGCTCGACCGGGCGGCGCGCGCAGCGCGGCTGGCCGGGATCCCGGCACTGGCCGCCGAAGTCGACAGCACGAAGCTCATCCTCGACACGCCCGCGGCGCGCCTGATCGCGCGCGGCAGCGAGCACCCGTTGTTGCTCGGGGAGGTCGAAAGACTGGCGACTTCGACAGCGCTCGTCCTGGACACCTTCCATCATGTCGTGCGCAGGCAAGTCGTTGTCGTGTCGCTCGGAACGCGGCCGGTGCTGTTCGCGCTCGCCCGTCTCCTGGCGCAGGCATGGCCCGCGGATGTCTCGCGAGAGACGCTGATCGCCGGCGCGTTTCGAGCGAAGCACGTCGATGAATCCCACCGCGCGCGGTTGCGGGTCGAGATCGGACGGCTTCGCGCCAAGCTCAAGCCGCTGGCCGATGTCAGCGCGACGAAGCAGGGTTTTGCGCTGGCGCCGCGCAAGACGCGAGACGTCATCGTGCTGGCGCGGCCGGTCGAGGAGAAGCACGCCAATGTCCTCGCCTTGCTGTCCGATGGCGAGCCGTGGTCGAGCTCGGCGCTCGCGCTCGCGCTTGGCACGAGCGCGCGCACGGTGCAGCGGGCTCTCGAAGAGCTGGCGCGATCGAACAAGGTGCAGTCGTTCGGACATGGCCGGGCACGGCGCTGGATGACGCTGCCCGTCCCGGGTTTCCCGACAGGCTTGTTACTCCCCGGACCGCTTCTGAAGGGCTAGGGTGGATCACCTCACAGGGATCGAGCAGATGAAACGTTCCGCCGCCGAAATCATCCAGGAGTACGGGCCTTTTGCAGGCGTCGAAGCCGTGCATGGCGTCACCTATGACGGCACCCATGTCTGGTTCGCATCCGGCGACAAGCTGAATGCGGTCGATCCGGCCGACGGGAAGATCGCGCGCTCGATCGATGTCGCCGCGCATGCGGGGACGGCATTCGACGGCCGGCACCTGTTCCAGATCGCGGAGGATCGCATCCAGAAGATCGACGCCGCCACCGGCAAGGTGCTCACTACCATCCCGGCGCCCGGCGGCGGCGGCGATTCCGGATTGGCCTGGGCGGAGGGTTCGCTTTGGGTCGGTCAATATCGCGAGCGCAAGATCCATCAGGTCGATCCGGAGACGGGAAAGGTTCTCCGCACCATCGAAAGCAAGCGCTTCGTGACTGGCGTCACCTGGGTCGACGGCGAACTCTGGCATGGCACCTGGGAAGGCGAGGAAAGCGACGTGCGGCGGATCGATCCCGAAACCGGAAAAGTGCTCGAGCAGCTCGACCTGCCCGCCGGGACGATGGTTTCAGGATTGGAGTCCGATGGCGGCGATCGCTTCTTCTGCGGTGGCGGCAGTCGCGGCAATGTGAGAGCGGTCCGCCGTCCCAGGCGCGCAGCCCTGCGGTGACGGCTACGCAGCAACGGCGCGTTCGCAGCCGTTAACCCATTCGCCCCAATTCCACCCCACCGGTGCGCTCTAGCGCCTCTCTCGCCTGCCCTGTAGACTTCCGGCACTGGGCCGCTTGGGGGATTGATGCGACTGACGCTGAACTTGAAGACTGTCCTGATCGCCGTGGCGGTGCTCGCGGCGTCGTTTTTCATCAGCCTGAAGGCGATGGACTGGCTGTCGCCGCGCGCGACGACGACGGCGCCGCCGGTCGCGCAATTGCCGCCGCTGCCGCCGGTCGCGAAGAACTCGATCGTGGTGGCGCCGGTTGCGATCGCACTATCGGCGATCCGCGAACAGGCCGAGAAGGCAGCGCCGCGCAATTTCGCGGGGAAGGCCGAGAATCCGATTTCGCAAATCCTGCAGGACGCCGACATCGGCTGGTCCGCCGTGCGCGGGCCGATGTCGGCTGCCGGCGACAAGGACGCGCTGACCCTGTCGACGCCGCTCTCCGGCAAGCTGAACGTGACGGGCTCGCTGTCGTCCAAAGCCACCGGCGCACTCGGCGAGGCGCTCGGCAGCGTGCTCGGTGGCAACGCGGCGAAACAAATCGGCGCCGTCAACATCAAGAACCTGAACGCCAGCGCCGAGATCAAGGGCAACGTCGTCGTCACCTCGCGCCCGAAGCTCGCGGCCAACTGGCACCTCGAGCCTAATCTCGGCGCCCAGGTCAATCTCGGCGACACCAACCTCTCGGTCGCCGGCGCCAAGGTCAACGTGCCGGCGCAGGTGAAGCCGCTGATCGACAAGACCGTCGGCGAGCAGATCAACGCCGTCTCCGAGCGCATCCGCAACGATCCCTCGCTACGGGAGAATGCAAAGGCGCAATGGGCCAAGGCCTGCCGCTCGATCCCGCTGCAAGGCTCGGGCTCCTCGGCCGCGTTGCCGCCGCTCTGGCTCGAGATGAAGCCGGTGCGCGCGATCGCGGCGCAGCCGCGCGTCGACGCGCAGGCCGTGACGCTGCTGATGGGCCTCGAGGCCGAGACGCGCGTCACCTCGAAGCAGACCAAGCCGGACTGTCCGTTCCCCGACAAGATCTCGATCGTGCCGCCGACCGGCACCGGCGTGAACATCGGCGTGCCGATCGACGTGCCCTTCACCGAGATCAACAAGCTGATCGCGGCACAGATGGTCGGCCACACCTATCCCGAGGACGGCTCCGGCCCGGTGGACGTCACCGTCAAGAGCGTCAACGTGGTCCCATCCGGCGACCGGCTGCTGATCTCGCTGCTGGTGCGCGCCAAGGAGAAGAAGAGCTGGCTCGGCCTCGGCGCGGAAGCGACCGTGCACATCTGGGGCCGGCCGATGCTCGACCAGGCGCAGCAGACGCTGCGGCTTGCCGACATCCAGCTCGCGGTGGAGTCCGAGGCCGCCTTCGGCCTGCTCGGCGCGGCCGCACGCGCGGTGGTGCCGCAGATGCAGCAGGCATTGGTGCAGAAGGCGGCGCTCGATCTCAAGCCGATCGCCGCCAATGCGCGCGAGAAGATCGCAGCAGCGATCGCCGACTACCAGAAGAGCGAGGACGGACTCAAGGTCGAGGCCAAGATCGACAGCCTGACCCTCGCCGACATCGCCTTCGATTCCAAGACGCTGCGCGTGACCGCGGAAGCCGGCGGCTCGCTCAACGTGTATGTGAGCAAGCTGTCGGGGATGTAGCACGTCCTGACCCGCCGGGCCCGCGCGCGTCGCTTGCACCGCTGGCATTCTCGTCGGGGGATGCTAAGCTGTTCTTCGCAACCTCGGACGAGGTGCTGACAGCACTATAGCTGATAACGCGAGGACAACATGGAAGCCGGCATGGTCACCCCTGCGCCGGCACTGGTGCGCTTTTCCGGCATTCAGAAGACCTATGATGGCGAGCACCTCGTGGTGAGGAACCTCGATCTCGACATCAGGAAGGGCGAGTTCATCACCCTGCTCGGTCCGTCGGGCTCGGGCAAGACGACCACGCTGATGATGTTGGCTGGCTTCGAGGTTCCGACCCATGGCGAGATCTACCTCTCCGACCGGCCGATCAAGAACGTGCCGCCGCACAAGCGCGACATCGGCATGGTCTTCCAGAACTATGCCTTGTTTCCGCACCTGACGATCGCGGAGAATATCGCCTTCCCGCTCTCCGTTCGGAAGACGAACAAGGCCGAAGCGCAGGAACGCGTCAACGCGGCTTTGCGCATGATCAAGATGGAAACCCTGGGGCATCGGCGGCCCGGGCAGCTGTCAGGCGGTCAGCAGCAGCGCGTGGCGCTGGCCCGCGCGCTGGTTTTCAATCCGCAACTCGTGCTGATGGACGAGCCCCTGGGCGCTCTGGACAAACGCCTGCGGGAGCAGATGCAGTTGGAGATCAAGCAGCTGCATGAGACGATGGGCATCACAGTCGTCTACGTCACCCACGATCAGAGTGAGGCACTCACCATGTCGGACCGCATCGCTGTGTTCAACGACGGCATCGTGCAGCAGATCGACAGGCCCGACGCGCTGTACGAGCATCCGGTGAACAGCTTCGTCGCCCACTTCATCGGCGAGAACAATGTGCTGGCGGGCACCGTCGAGTCGGTCGACAGGGACTATTGCCGCGTCGCGCTGGCTGGTGGCGGCGCCGTGACCGCACGGGTGGTCAATGTATCAGGCGCGGGTGCATTGACCTCCCTGTCGGTGCGGCCGGAGCGGATCGTCATTATCCCTGATGGCGCCTCCAGCGACGGACCGAACCGACTGGCGGCCAAGGTGCGGAACACGATCTATCTCGGCGACCACGCGCTGGCCGTGCTCGATGTCGCCGGCAACGGGGAGTTCATGGTCAAGCTTCAACCGGGGTCGCATGACAGCCTGGGACACGGCGAGAGTGTCTTCATCACCTTCCGCCCGGAGGACTGCCTGGCCCTCGATCCCGTCTGATCCGACGCAAGCGGACCCGCATCGATCAATCTCAACGCAACGCACGTGAAGAAGGAACAAAGACCATGCTGAAGCGCAAGACTGGCAAGATTGCTCTGGGGTTCGCCGCGGCGTTCAGCGCCAGCGCTGCGCTGGCCACGGTCGCGCAGGCGCGTGACCTCACCGTCGTGTCGTGGGGTGGTGCGTATCAGGATGCCCAGAAGAAGGTCTATTTCGAGCCGTTCAAGAAGGCGGCCGGTGTTGCGATGAACGACGAGTCCTGGGACGGCGGCGTCGGCGTGTTGCGCGCCAAGGTGCAGGGTGGTGCCGCCACATGGGACGTCGTCCAGGTCGAGAGCGACGAACTGGCGGTCGGCTGCGAGGAAGGCCTGTTCGAGAAGATGGATTATTCCAAAATCGGCGGCGAGGCCGCCTATATACCGCCGTCAGTCAATCCCTGCGGCGTCGGTGCCATCCTCTACGATTTCGTTCTCGGCTACGACAAGGACAAGCTGAAGGAAGCCCCGGGCGGCTGGGCCGACTTCTTCGACACCAAGAAGATTCCGGGCAAGCGCGCTTTGCGTCAGGGCCCGAAGACCACGCTGGAGATCGCCCTGATGGCCGACGGCGTCGCACCGAAGGACGTCTACAAGATGCTGGCGACCGACGAAGGCATCGATCGCGCGTTCAGGAAGCTGGACACCATCAAGGGCGATATCGTCTGGTGGAAGGCCGGCGCCCAGCCGCCGCAATTGCTCGCTTCCGGGGAAGTGGCCATGACCTCTGTCTACAATGGCCGCATCGACACCGCGAACAAGAACGACAAGAAGAATTTCGGCATGGTGTGGGACGGAGCGCTCTTCACCCTCGACAGTTGGGTCATCCTGAAGGGGAGCCCGAACAAGGACGCCGCCTACAAGTTCCTGGACTTCGCGGGCAAGGCGGAGAACCAGTCAAAACTGTCGGAGAACATTGCCTATGGCACTTCGAACAAGGACGCAGCCGGCCGGTTGCAGCCCGCCGTTCTGAAGGACCTGCCGACCGCGCCTGACAACATCAAGAACGCGGTCGAGATCAACGTTGCCTTCTGGCTCGAGAACATCGACCGCCTGACCGAGCGCTTCAACAAATGGGCCGCGAAATAGCGGGCGACCGCAAAATGGCGTGCCGCGCAGACAGAGGGAAAAGCGTGGCGGATAGCTCGCCTGCGGCGCATCCTTCGAGACGCCCGCCTACGGCGGGCCCTCAGGATGAGGTCTGAGTCTGTGGCAGCGACTGTACAGGCGTCGGTCTCAATGAGCCTCATCCTGACGAGACCGCGAAGCGGTCGTCTCGAAGGACGGGGCGCGCGCTCAGACTGCTCCGAAACGCCATATGCGATCCCTCTCCCAGAATCGGCGAAGGATATCCGGTCAAAGAGGCTCATGCCATGACGACAGCGTCTCTGACCGGCGCTGATCCCACGACCGAGGTGCCGCTCAAGCGCCGATTGAGGCGTGCGGAACGGACACGCCAGGTCAAGGCATTGGCGCTGGTCCTGCCGCTTCTCGTCTTCCTGCTCTTCACCTTTGCAGGCCCGATCGCCGGCATGCTCTGGCGGTCGGTCGATGACCGGGAGGTGCGTCGGGTTCTGCCTCAAACCATCGCTGCTCTCGCGACTTGGAACGGCAAGGACCTGCCGGACGAGAAAGCCTACGCAGCACTGGCAAGCGATATCCTGGCGGCGCGCGCCTCCGGCACCGTCGCCATCGCAGCCAAACGTCTCAACTACGCACTGAACGGTTTTCGCACGATCCTCACCAGCACCGCACGCAATCTCAAGGCGGTGCCGGAGCCCGGCACGGCCAGGGAGACACTTGGCAAGATCAACCCGGCCTGGCGCGAGCGCACCACCTGGACCACGATCAAGGATGCCAGTGGTCCTGTGACCGGCTTCTACCTCCTGGCGGCCCTCGACCTGACGCGGAATGTGGATGGCGCCATCATCGCAGCTCCGCCGGATCAGGCCATCTACCGCGACGTGTTCGCGCGCACCTTCCTCATCAGCATCAGTGTCACCGTACTCTGCCTGATCCTTGGCTTCCCGGTCGCTTACCTGCTGGCGACGCTGCCGCCCGGCCGGTCGAACCTGCTGATGATCTTCGTCCTGCTGCCGTTCTGGACGTCACTTCTGGTCCGCACCTGCGCCTGGATCGTGCTGTTGCAGAGCAAAGGCGTCGTGAACGACAGCCTGCACTGGCTTGGCATCATCGACGAGCCGTTACGCCTGATCTACAACCGCTTCGGTGTCTGCGTGGCCATGACCCACGTCCTCCTGCCGTTCATGATCCTGCCGCTGTACAGCAGCATGAAGGCGATCTCGCCGGCCTACATGCGTGCTGCCGCCTCGCTCGGTGCGCCACCACTCACCGCCTTCCTGCGGATCTACCTGCCTCAGACCCTGCCCGGCATCGGCGCGGGAAGCCTGCTCGTCTTCATCCTGGCGCTCGGATACTACATCACACCGGCTCTCGTCGGGGGCGCCGCCGACCAGATGATCAGCTATTTCATCGCGCTCTACACCACCGAGACCGCCAACTGGGGCCTCGCTTCCGCGCTGGGTGCGGTGCTGCTGCTGGCCACTCTGTTGCTCGCTCTCGTCTACGGCAAGCTGGTGCAGGGACAGCAGGTCACGGGAGGAATGAAGAATTGAGCGATAATTCTTTCCTCCGCACGTCCAGCCAGCGCATCGCGTGGATCGCGACCATCGTCATCTCAACGCTGGTGTTCATCTTCCTGATCGCGCCAATCCTTGCGATCATGCCGCTGTCATTCAGCTCGGGCTCGTACCTCACCTATCCGCTGCCGGGCCTTTCCTTGCGCTGGTACGACGACTTCATCAATTCGCCGCGCTGGATGAATTCGCTGAAGAACAGCATGATCATTGGGGTAGCCTCGACCCTGCTGTCGATGGTCCTTGGCACGCTGGCCGCGCTCGGGCTGGCGCAGTGGAAGAGCCGGTTCAAGCCGCTCGTGCTGGCTTTCGTGCTGTCGCCGGTCGTCGTGCCCGGCGTCATCACCGCGGTCGGCCTGTATTTCTTCTTCGCGCCGATCGGACTGACCGGCAGCTATCTCGGCTTGATTCTGGCCCACACCGCGCTGGCGGCGCCCTTTGTGGTGATCACGGTCGGCGCAACGCTGCAAAGCTTCGACACCAATCTGGCACGCGCCGCCGCCTCGCTCGGCGCCTCGCCGCTTGAGGCGTTCCGCCGCGTGATCCTGCCGCTGATCCTGCCCGGCCTGGCGTCGGGTGCGCTGTTCGCCTTCGCGACCAGCTTCGATGAGGTGGTGATTGTGCTGTTCATGGCAGGTCCCGAGCAGCGCACCCTGCCGCGCGAAATGTTCAGCGGCATCCGCGAGAACATCAGCCCGACCATCACGGCGGCGGCGGTGATCTTGACGACGGTGTCGGTCATCCTCCTCGCGACCCTGGAAGGCTTGCGCCGACGCAACGAGCGGCTCAAGGGCGGCGGCGTGTAAGCGGCTGTTGACCTTCTTCCTTCTCCCCTTGTGGGAGAAGGTGGCGCGAAGCGCCGGATGAGGGGTATCTGTCCGCACACTCAATTGAGAGTTGGACTCGCGGACAGAGACCCCTCACCCGTCTCGCCGCTATCGCGGCGAGCCACCCTCTCCCACAAGGGGCTAAGGCGTGCACACATCTTTCGGCCGTTGGTCAGCACCAATGGAAAGCGCAAGTCTTTTCAATGATAGCTGACCGACCGCTCTTTGGGCGGTTCCGAAACCTGGGGTCATCTAAGTCCCTGTATTAGATTCCGTTTTTGAGATGTGTGCACGCCTTAGCCCACAAGGGGAGAGGGAAGAAACACCGCAGGCCCCTACTTATTTCTCAACCCTCCTCGCGCATCCCGGGCTTTGCGACCGCGACCGATTGTCGCTAAAACGGTCCCCGCAACAACGCCCTAACAACAACACACAGGGAGAAAAACAACATGCAAAAACTCATCGCCGCGGTTGCGGCCGGTCTCGCCCTCGCCGCTACATCCGGCGCGACGCAGGCGCAGATTTCAGACGACGTCGTCAAGATCGGCGTGCTCACGGACATGTCGAGCCTCTATGCGGACGCGACCGGCAAGGGCTCGCTCGCCGCCGTGGAAATGGCGGTCGCCGATTACGGCGCCAAGGTCGCCGGCAAGCCGGTGCAGGTGGTCGCCGCCGATCACCAGAACAAGCCCGATGTCGGCGTCAACATCGCCCGCAACTGGTACGACAACGACAAGGTCGACGCGATCTTTGACGTCCCCACTTCGTCAGTGGCGCTGCCGATCTCGGCGCTGACGCGCGAGAAGAACAAGATCAACATCAATTCCGGCGGCGGCTCGTCCGACATCACCGGGCCCGCCTGCTCGCCCAATACGGTGCACTGGACCTACGACACCTATGCGCTGTCGAACGTCGCCGGCAAGGCGATGGTGAAGCGCGGCGAGGACACCTGGTTCTTCGTCACCGCCGACTACGCCTTCGGCATGGCGCTGCAGCGCGACGCCGCCAATGTCGTCAAGGAGAGCGGCGGCAAGGTGCTCGGCGAGGTCCGGCATCCGCTGAATTCGTCGGACTTCTCCTCCTTCCTGCTGCAGGCCCAGGCCTCCAAGGCCAAGGTGGTCGCGCTCGCCAATGCCGGCGGCGACACCACCAACGCGCTGAAGCAGGCGGCCGAGTTCGGCCTGGTGCAAGGCGGCCAGAAGATGATCGCGCTCTTGCAGGAGATCACCGACACGCATTCGCTCGGCATCAAGGCGACGCAGGGCCTGATCGTCACCGACGCCTTTTACTGGGACATGAACGACGAGACGCGCGCCTTCTCGAAGCGCTTCAACGAGAAGGTCGGCCACATGCCGACGATGATCCAGGCCGGCCTCTATTCGGCGACCATGCACTATCTGAAGGCGATCGAGGCGACCAAGACCGACGAGGCGCCGAAGGTGATGGCGCAGATGCGCGCCACGCCGGTCAACGACTTCTTCGCCAGGAACGGCAAGATCCGCATCGACGGCCGCATGGTCCATGACATGTATCTGTTCGAGGTGAAGAAGCCCGAGGAGTCCAAGGGCGAGTGGGATCTCTACAAGCTAATCGCCACCGTTCCCGGCGACGAAGCCTTCCGCCCACTCGACAAGGGCGGCTGCCCGCTGGTGACGCACTGAGGCAACATCTCCGCCATTGCGAGCGAAGCGACGCAATCCAGAAATGCATCCGTGGATAGCTCTGGATTGCTTCGTCGCATCAGCGCAAAATTGCCACGCAATTTTGTCGCGTGCTCCTCGCAATGACGAAAGACACGACAGCGCGCCCGGTGAAACCGGGCGCGCTTCGTTAGCGCTTAGAGCTGCATTACTCCGAGTACTTGAACTCGGGCATGTTCTTCAGTTCGTCCTTGCTGGCGTTGAACACGGCATGGTCCGGATACCATTTCGACGAGGACGACGTCGCGGTCGCAGCGGGCCTGTTGTCGGTGCCGGTCGCAGCGCCCGTCGTCGTGGTCGTAGCGGGCCTTGCGCCCGGATTCGTGCCGGTGCCGGTGTAGGCAATGGCTTCGTTGGCGAACTTCAGCTTCTCGTAGGGGACGGCGACCAGATGCTCGCCCATGCCGAGGAAGCCGCCGACGCCGATCACGGCGATCTTGATGTTGCCGCTCTTGTCCATCAGCAAGTCGTTGATCGAGCCAATGTTCTCGTTGGCCTCATTGTAGATCTTCAGGCCCGCCATCTTCGAAGCACGCCACTCGCCCGACGCACTCGTCGTCGTCGTGGTGGCCGCGGTCGGTGCCTTGTCGGTGGCGGCGGGCGGCGATTGCGCGAACGCAACGGTCGCAAGCAGTGCGGTGCCGGCGAGGCCGGCCGCGATCGATTTCATCAACATTGTCGTCCTCTCCTTCAGCAGAAAACTCGTGCTGAGAGAACAGCGCTGATCACTCGCGGTTCCTTTGCGTGCTGCAATTTCGTCGCGCAATGCGCGAGCGCGAAAGCCGCCCGCGATTGTTCCTGCGTCACTCAGGAACATTTTGCAGCGCACTGTTCCCCGCCGACGATCATGCGCCTGGGTGAAGCACGATCGCTGCCGTTGGCGCCGTCGGACGATGCCGACGATTGCGACGGCTGGATGGCTCCGTGGCTTTTGCGGGGTTACGCAGCTGGCACCGCCACGGTATGGTTAGACCTTGCTGCTGCCCGGCCCAGGTGTTGCCGGGTGTTGCGCCCGGGCAGGCAGAAACAATCTGAAACAAAAATCTTCGCCATTTGGCCCGAATCTTGGACAAACAAAGCTCATGGCCATTTCCAATCCCAACATCCTGATCGTCGAGGACGACCGCGAAACGCGGACCTTGATTGCAAAATACCTGCGCAACAACGCCTGCAACGTCAGCGCCGTGAGCGATGGCCGCGAGATGTCGCGTGCCATGGCCGATCACAGGGTCGACCTCATCATCCTCGACGTCATGCTGCCCGGCGAGGACGGCTTGAGCCTGTGCCGCAAGGTACGCGCGGAGGCGCAGACGCCGATCATCATGCTGACCGCGCGCGGCGAGGACGTCGATCGCATCGTCGGCCTTGAAATGGGCGCGGACGACTATCTGCCAAAGCCCTTCAACCCGCGCGAGCTGCTCGCGCGCATCAATGCGGTGCTGCGCCGTCAGGCCGCCGCGCAGGCCGCAAGCTCGATCGAGGGCGCGTCTGCACTCGCCTTCGAAGGCTGGCGCATCGATCTGCGCCTGCGCGAACTGCGCAATCCGGAAGGCGCGCGCGTCGCGGTGACCAGCGCCGAGTTCGATCTCTTGCGGACCTTCTGCGAGCGGCCCGGCCGCGTGCTGTCGCGCGACAGCCTGCTCGACCTCACGCAAGGGCGCAACACCGGCTCGTTCGAGCGCTCGATCGACGTGCTGGTCAGCCGCATCCGCCGCAAGATCGAACCCAATCCGCAGGACCCGACCATCATCAAAACAGTGCGCTCCGGCGGCTATCTGTTCACGCCCAGAACTGAAGCTGCTGGGACTGAAGCAGCGAGCATCGGAGCGGTCGCGGCGACCCTGGGCAATTAGTGGAGCGGCCGTCATGACGCCGTTCCGTTTCTTCCACCTCAAAAGCATCGGCGGACAGATCGCCGCGCTGGTGGTGGCGTCGATCGTCGCGCTGCATCTGATCCTCACCGTCAGTTTCCTGATCAGCCGGCCGGACCGTGCCGAGCCGCTGCCCGACAGCGCGCATCAGCTCGCGGATGCGGCCCTGCTGCTCAACGGCGCTGATGCAAGCGAGCGGCCGCGCATCCTCGCCGATATCACGCGGGCGTTTCCGAAGGCCGGCATCGAGCTCCTGGCGCCGGGGACCGTCTCCATCGCCAATGACAGCGAAGGCCAGCATCTGCGCAACGTGCGCCGGCATCTCGGCCATCAGTATAAGGTGCTCGCGCTGGCACCGAACTTCGGCGTGCACCGCGTCGCGGTCGAACTCCCCGACGGCAGCATGATCGCAGGCCGCGTCGAGCAGGGCCCCTATCCGCCGCGGTTCTGGGGCGGCCCCTGGATGATTACGCTGCTGTTCGCACTGATCAGCGTCACCATGCTCGGCCTGTGGGCGGCCTACGCGCTGGCCGCGCCGCTGTCCTCGTTCGCCAAGGCCGCCGAGAATTTCAGTCTCGACGGAGCGGCCGATCCGCTGCCCGAGCGCGGCCCGGAGGAAATCCGCTCGGTCGCGCGCGCGTTCAATCGCATGCACGAGCGGATCGCACGGCTGATGTCCGACCGCACCAGAATGCTGGCGGCGATCAGCCACGATCTGCGCACCCCGATCACCCGGCTGCGCCTGCGCGCCGAGTTCATCGAGGACGAGGGCAACCGCAAGCGCATGCTGATCGACCTCGACCAGATGCGCGCGATGCTGGAATCCGTGCTGTCGCTGCTGCGGAACGACCGCAAGGTCGAAGCGGTGACGCTGGTCGACATCGCGAGCACGCTCCAGCTCATCGCCGACCAGTTCGGCGACATGGGACATGTCGTGCACTATGACGGCCCCGCTTCGGCAACCGCCGCCGCGCGGCCCGACGATCTGCATCGCGGCGTGACCAACCTCGTCGAGAATGCGGTGCGCTTCGGCGCCGAAGTGACGATCCGCCTCGATGTATCAGGCACCAAGCTCGTCATCGACGTCGAGGACGACGGCCCCGGCATTTCCGATGCGCGCAAGCAGGAGATGCTGGAGCCGTTCGTGCGCGGCGACCATGCGCGCACCATGGACGAGTCCACCGGCTTCGGGCTCGGCCTCTCGATCGCGCGCGCGATCGCGCTCGCCCATGGCGGCGAGCTGTCGCTGCACGACCGCCAGCCGCACGGACTGATCGTGCGGATGCAATTGCCGATTTGGCAGGAGCCGCGGCTGGCGGCCTAAGACCGCCCCTTACGCCGCGAGCGGCGGATGCTCGACTGCGGCCTTATCGTAGATCGCCACCGCCTCGAAGCGATAATTGCAGGCGCGGCAATTCCAGAGATAGGACACGCGCCCCTCGCCCGGCTCGATCCAGTCGGGCTGCGGGATCGGCGTGCCGCATTGGGCACAGGGGTTCTGTCTGGGGATATCACCAGTGTGGGCGTTGACCATGGTTGATTTTGTCATGGCACCTCTCCCGATTCGCAGCGCTTTCATACTCGCTTTCGCGCAACCGCACGAATAGACAGGCGTGCTGTCGCGAGTTGTCCGCCTGAGGGGACTTCTGCGCCGGCTTTGCGTCGTAACGAGGGCTCGGCGCGCGAAATCGAGAGCGGCGGCGTTTGGTCACATCATCGCCGCGTTCGGAAGGCCTAACGGCAGCCGAACGAAGATCACTCAGGGCAGGTCACTCAGGAACGTCTGGGATATCTGATGAAAATTTTACGTTTTGCCGCGCTGCTCGCGGCCGGACTGACGTTGCCGCAGGCTGCATTCGCGGGCGAAGCGGAATACGCCGAGATGGTCGCAGCCCATGCCCGCGCCAACGGCGTGCCGGAGACGCTGGTGCATCGCGTCATCATGCGCGAAAGCCGCTATCAGCCCGGCCTCGTCGGCCATGGCGGCACCATCGGCCTGATGCAGATCAAGCTCGCGACCGCCCGCGGGGTCGGCTACACCGGCGATGCCGCAGGCCTGCGCGATCCCAACACCAACCTCACCTATGCCGTCAAGTATCTCGCCGGCGCCTATCGTGCCGCCAACGGCGACCACGCCCGGGCCGTTCGCTATTTTGCAGGCGGCTATTACTACGCCGCAAAGCGGCAGCGGCACGAGGCCGTGCAGGTCGCCAACATGGGCGACACCTGGCTCGAGCCGAACGGCAATCCGCAGCCGATGTTCGGCACGACGCCGCACCGGAAGCTGGCCCAGCGCGTCCGCAACGCCCGGGCACAAGGTTCCCAATCGATAACGGACATCATGGCCGGGCATGACCAGCGCTAACGCGTTGACACAGGCTCCCACTGGCATACATTAAAGCCGTTCCGAGGGGTGCTCCGAGGAGGAGCTGAGATACCGCTAAATGGGCAAACCGGCCCAGGACCGCGGTGACCCTTTGAACCTGATCCGGGTCATGCCGGCGAAGGGACAGGGATGTTGCAGACCACCAAGCGACCGGATTCAGCGGTATCCATCATCGGCGCAGGCATTGCAGGTGCCTGGCAGGCATTGTTGTTCGCGCAGGCCGGCCATGTCGTGACGCTGCACGAGCGCGATGACGCGGCGATGACCGATTCCACCAGCCATTGGGCCGGCGGCATGCTCGCGCCCTGGTGCGAGGCGGAGGTCGCCGAACCCATCATCAGCCGGCTCGGCCAACGCTCCCTGGACATTTGGCGGCGCGAATTGCCCGATACCCCTTTCAACGGCTCGCTCGTCGTCGCCCACCCGCGCGAGCGCAGCGACTTCGAGCGTTTTGCGCGGATGACCGAAGGGCACCGCCGGCTCGACGCGACCGACCTTGCCGAGCTCGAACCGTCGCTGCAGGGCCGCTTCCACGATGCGCTGTTCTTCCCAAACGAAGGTCATGTCGAGCCGCGCCGTGTTCTGCCGAAACTGCACGAGCGCATCCGCGCCGCCGGCGGCACCATCAAATTCTCCAGCGATGTCAGCGCCGCCGAGCTCAACGGCATCGTGATCGACTGCCGCGGCCTCGGCGCACGCGAGGAGCAGCCGGAACTTCGCGGCGTCAAGGGCGAGATGATCCTGATCGAGACCGGCGAGGTGCAGCTGGCGCGCCCGGTGCGGCTGATTCATCCGCGCTGGCCGCTCTACGTGATCCCGCGCGAGGACAATCTGTTTATGCTGGGCGCGACCTCGATCGAGGCCGAGGACACCGGCGTCAGCGTGCGCTCCGCGCTGGAGCTGTTAGGTGCGGCCTATGCCGTGCATCCGGCCTTTGCTGAAGCGCGCATCGTCGAGTTCGGTTCGGGGTTGCGTCCGGCCTATCCTGACAATTTGCCGCGCATCACGGTCGACAAGAAGATCGCCGTGAACGGGCTTTATCGCCACGGTTTTCTGCTGGCGCCCGCGCTTGCGGAGCTGACGCTCAATTACGTGCAGCGCGGCGCGATCGACAATGAGGTGATGCAATGCGTGTGATCGTCAACGGCGAGCAACGCGAAGTGAACTCGGCAAGCGTCGACGCGCTGCTCAGCGAGCTCGATTACGAGGGAACTCATTTCGCCATCGCGCTGAACTACGACGTCGTGCCGAAAAGCCGCTGGGCCGAAACCCACCTCAAGGCCGGCGACGAGATCGAAATCATCACGCCGCGGCAGGGAGGGTGAGGATGCAGGCACAACCTCCCCAAGTCGTCCCGGCGAAGGCTACATACTCCGCCGTCATCGCCCGGCTTGACCGGGCGATCCAGTACGCCGCGGCCTCTCTGTTCTACGGCACGGCCTCTGGAATACTGGATCCCCGCCTTCGCGGGGATGACAGCTACATCTGAGGAGTCACCTTCGACATGCTGACCTTCTACGGCAAATCCTTCGCCTCCCGCCTGCTGATCGGCAGCGCGCTGTATCCCTCGCCCGCGATCATGCAGGCGGCGATCCGCAGCTCAGGCTCGAACATCGTCACGGTGTCGCTGCGCCGCGAATCCGCCGGCGGCAAGACCGGCGATGCCTTCTGGAAGCTGATCCGCGAGCTCGATGTCACCGTGCTGCCGAACACCGCCGGCTGCCGCAGCGTGCGCGAAGCCGTGACGACCGCGAAGCTCGCGCGCGAACTGTTCGGCACCAGCTGGATCAAGCTCGAAGTCATCGCCGACAATGATACGCTGCAGCCCGACGTCGTTGGTCTCGTGGAAGCCGCCGCCATCCTGATCAAGGACGGTTTCGAAGTGTTCCCCTATTGCACCGAAGATCTCTCGGTCGCCAATCGCCTGGTCGACGCCGGCTGCAAGGTGGTGATGCCGTGGGCAGCCCCAATCGGCAGTGCCAAGGGCATCACCAACCGCGATGCGCTAAGACTGCTGCGCGAGCGGCTGCCCGACATCACGCTGGTGGTTGACGCCGGCATCGGCGCGCCCTCGCACGCGGCCGAGGCGCTCGAGCTCGGCTATGACGCCGTGCTGCTCAACACGGCCATCGCCAAAGCCGCCGATCCCGTTGCCATGGCCAATGCCTTCCGCCTGGGCGTCGAGGCCGGCCGCACCGCCTATGAAGCCGGGCTGATGGACGCCCGCGATTTTGCTTCCCCCTCCACCCCTGTCGTTGGGACCCCGTTCTGGCATGCCGTATCCTGATCGATTCTATCCCGTCGTCGACAGCCTCGCCTGGGTCGAACGCCTGACCAAGCTCGGCGTGGGCACCATCCAGCTGCGCGCGAAAGATCTCGACGACTCGCAGTCGCTGCAGATGGTCACCGACGCGCTGGCGATCACGAATGGCACGCAGGCCAAACTCGTCGTCAATGACTATTGGCGCGCGGCGGTCGTCGCGGGCGCAAAGTATCTGCATCTCGGCCAGGAGGATCTGGCGGACGCGGACCTCAAGGCCATCCGCGAAGCGGGCCTGTCGCTCGGCGTCTCGACCCACGACGACGACGAGCTTGAGACCGCGCTGGCCGCAAAACCCGACTACGTCGCGCTCGGCCCGATCTTCTTCACCACGCTGAAATCGATGCGCTTCGAACCGCAGGGCATTGCAAAAATCACCGACTGGAAGGAGCGCATCGGCACCATCCCGCTGGTCGCGATCGGCGGCATCAAGTTCGAGCACGCCGCGGAGATCTTTGCGGCGGGCGCGGATTCGATCGCCGTCGTTTCCGACGTCACGCAAAATGCCGACCCCGACGCGCGGGTGCGGCAGTGGCTCGGCCTCTCCGTGGAGGCTGCGTGATGCGCCTCGCTCAGACTTTTCCCCGTCACCCTGAGGTGGCCGCTTCTTCAGCGGCCCTCGAAGGGCGACGGCCCGGCTCGTCCATCCTTCGAGGCTCGCCCAGCGTCGCGTTCGCGCCGCAGGCCTCGCACCTCAGGATGACGAGATCATCAAATGCGCCCAGGACATAAAAGGAGGATCCCATGAACATCCGCTCCAATCCCGACAAGACCGTTCCCGCCGTCACCACCGGCCCGCTGCCGTCCTCGCGAAAAATCTTTGCCTCGCCCGACGCCGCGCCTGACCTGCGCGTGCCCTTGCGCGAGATCATCCTCTCCGAGGGCGCCGGCGAGCCGAACCTGCCGGTGTACGACACCTCCGGCCCCTACACCGATCCGTCCGTGACCATCGACGTCAACGCCGGCCTCGCCCGCGACCGCAAGGCCTGGGTGCTGGAGCGCGGCGGCGTCGAAGAATATGCGGGCCGCCAGATCAAGCCGGAGGACAATGGCAGCGTCTCCACCGACAAGGCCGCGCGCGCTTTCTCGGCCTATCACCAGCCGCTGCGCGGCCTCGACGGCCACAAGATCACGCAGCTGGAATTTGCGCGGGCCGGCATCGTCACCAAGGAGATGATCTACGTCGCGGCGCGCGAAAATCTCGGCCGCAAGCAGCAGCTCGAACGCGCGGAGGCAGCTCTCGCCGACGGCGAAAGCTTTGGCGCCGAAGTGCCCGCCTTCATCACGCCGGAGTTCGTGCGCAGCGAGATCGCGCGCGGCCGCGCCATCATCCCCTGCAACATCAACCATTCCGAGCTCGAGCCGATGATCATCGGCCGCAACTTCCTGACCAAGATCAACGCCAATATCGGCAACTCGGCGGTGACCTCATCCGTCGAGGAAGAGGTCGAGAAGATGGTGTGGGCGATCCGCTGGGGCGCCGACACCGTGATGGACCTCTCGACCGGCCGCAACATTCACACGACCCGCGAATGGATCTTGCGCAACGCGCCGGTGCCGATCGGCACCGTGCCAATTTACCAGGCGCTGGAGAAGTGCGACGGCGATCCGGTCAAGCTGACCTGGGAGCTCTACAAGGACACGCTGATCGAGCAGTGCGAACAGGGCGTCGACTACTTTACGATCCACGCCGGCGTGCGCCTGCAATACATCCACCTCACCGCCAACCGCGTCACCGGCATTGTCTCGCGCGGCGGCTCGATCATGGCGAAGTGGTGCCTGGCGCATCACAAGGAGAGCTTCCTTTACACCCATTTCGACGAGATCTGCGACCTCATGCGCAAATACGACGTCTCGTTCTCGCTCGGCGACGGCCTGCGCCCGGGCTCGATCGCCGACGCCAACGACCGCGCGCAATTCGCCGAACTGGAGACGCTCGGCGAGCTCACCAAGATTGCGTGGGACAAGGGCTGTCAGGTCATGATCGAAGGCCCCGGCCACGTGCCGATGCACAAGATCAAGATCAACATGGACAAGCAGCTCAAGGAGTGCGGCGAAGCGCCGTTCTACACCCTTGGACCGCTGACCACCGACATCGCGCCGGGCTACGACCACATCACCTCGGGCATCGGTGCGGCCATGATCGGCTGGTTCGGCTGCGCCATGCTCTGCTACGTCACGCCGAAGGAGCATCTCGGCCTGCCTGATCGCAACGACGTCAAGGTCGGCGTCATCACCTACAGGATCGCCGCCCACGCGTCCGATCTCGCCAAGGGCCACCCCGCCGCCCAGCTTCGCGACGACGCGCTCTCCCGCGCCCGTTTCGACTTCCGCTGGAGCGACCAGTTCAACCTCGGCCTCGACCCCGACACCGCCAAAAACTTCCACGACGAGACCCTGCCGAAGGAAGCTCACAAGGTCGCCCATTTCTGCTCGATGTGCGGCCCGAAATTCTGCTCGATGAAGATCACGCAGGACGTGCGGGATTACGCGGCGACGCTGAACGATCCGAACAGCGTGGGAATGTCGATGCAGGGAACGGCCGAAGACGGCATGGCCAGGATGAGCGCGAAGTTCAAGGAGATGGGATCAAGCGTGTATCTGGATGCGGAGAAGGTGAAGGAGAGCAATCGGGTGTTGTGAGACCCTGGTATCTCATACCAAACATGGGCCGGGCTTTTGCCCGGCCTTCTTTTGCTGCGGTATTATTCCTCGAACAACTCCTTGAACAACGCCTTTGCTCGTTCTAGCCCCTCGTCCGTGAACACCACCGATTTCACTTTGCCGACGGGATCATGAATCATTCCCTTCTCATAAAGGCGATCGAGCACATCCCAGTCGAACCCCTTCCATGCCCGATAGCGATCATGCAGGGTCAGATAGAGCAAAGCCAATGCTGCATCGTCGACCTTGTCCTTGTTGATGGCCATGTTGTACCTCTCGCAGAGCGATGCCGAGTGATCGTATTCGGCAATATGCGATCCGCAACAGTTACTGCACCGCCCAAAGGCGGTTCCAATTGGACGGAGTTATCGGTCCACCCAGATGCCAGATAACAACTCCGATCGCCTCCCCGACCAGCTCCTTCCCACCCTCCGCCTCGTCTTCGTCGGCACCGCCGCCAGCACGCGCTCGGCTGAACTCGGGCACTACTACGCCCATCCCGGCAACCGTTTCTGGCGCGCGATCCATGAGGCCGGGATCACGCCGCGGCGCTATCAACCGGGCGAGTTCGCCGCGCTGCTGGAACTCGGGATCGGCTTCACGGATCTTTCCAAGTCGGGTGCCGGGATGGATCACCAGATCGAGGCCGCATCGATCGACGTGGCGGGCTTCAGGGCCAAGATCGAAGAGTATCGACCGAGGACGATTGCGTTCACGAGCAAGAAGGCTGCGAGCCTGTTTTACGGCAGGCCGTCGAGCGTGATCGCACTTGGACAGCAGCAAGCGGACGGGAGCTTGCCCGAGATATTCGTGCTCCCGTCCCCGTCCGGCGCTGCGTCCGGTCACTGGACGCTGGAGCCGTGGCGCGATTTAGCAGCATGGATGGCTGCGTAGGGTGGGCAAAGGCGCTCTTGCGCCGTGCCCACCGTGTCTCCACGAACCCGCAGGATGGTGGGCACAGCGCGCGAAGAGCGCGCCTTTGCCCACCCAACTACTGAAGTGGTGGGTTACGCCTTGTGCCTTCATTCGTGGAGAGAGCGAGTTTGTGAACGGCTAACCCACCCTACAAGAAAACGAAATAGCCTGTCGGAATCCGCCCCCGTCGTTCGTCCTCGACACAACGCGCGACCAACTCGGAGACCTCCAATGCCCCCCACCATCACCGCCTTCGAAAGCTCGCCCGACCGCGGCAGAGGACAGGCGCGCGACATGCGGGTGCGCTGGGCGCTCGAAGAGGTGGGCCAGCCCTATGATGTGCGGCTCGTGTCGTTCGAGGACATGAAGGCGCCCGCGCACCGTGCGCGGCATCCGTTCGGGCAGATTCCGACGTACGAGGACGGCGATCTCGCCCTGTTCGAGTCCGGCGCGATCGTGCTCCACATCGCCGAGCGCCACGCCGGGCTGCTGCCTGATGATGCGAATGCCCGGGCCCGCGCGATCGCATGGATGTTTGCCGCGCTGAGCACGCTGGAGCCGCCGATCGTCGATCTCGGGATGGCCATGCTGTTCGAGCGCGACAGAAGCTGGTATGAGGAGCGCCTGCCTGTCCTGAAGGATCGCGTCCGTATCAGGCTCGGCGAATTGTCCCGCCGCCTCGGCGACGCCGACTGGCTCGATGGCGCGTTCAGCGCCGGCGATCTCATGATGGTGACGGTGCTGCGCAGGTTGAGCGCATCGGGCCTGCTGGACGAATATCCTGATCTCTCCGCCTATGTCGCCCGCGGCGAAGCCCGGCCGGCCTTCAGGCGTGCGTTCGAGGCTCAATTGGCGGTTTTCATGGCCGCATCGAAGGGTTCGTAAGGTCGGTCGGCGCTCTAAAGATCGAAATTGGTCGGCAGCATCACTACGTCACGAATTGTCATGCCGCGTGGCCGCGTTAACATGAACATCACCACGTCGGCCACTTCGCTGGCCTCCAGCAGGCTCCCCGATTCCTTGGCTTCCCTGAGCTTCTCCGGCGGCCAGTCCGCGAGCAGGGCGCTGACGACCGGGCCGGGCGAGATCGAGCCGACGCGGATGCCGTGCTTGAAGACCTGGCGCCGCACCGTCTGGACAAAGCAGTTGATCGCCCATTTGGACGACGCATAGACCGGCTCCCACGGCGTCGGAAAATGGGCCGTCAGGGAACTCGTGACGATGATGTCGCCGGTCCGGCGCGCGATCATGTGGGGCAGCACGTCGTGCACGTTTTTCATCCCGACGTTGACATTCAGGTTGAGCATGCGGTCGATCGCCATGATGTCGGCATCGACCAGATCGCCACCGACATACGTCCCCGCATTCGCATGCAGGATGTCGAGCTGGCCAGCCTTCTCCAGAACGCGCGGCAGCAGCGTTGCGCAGTCTTTCGGGTTCAGCAGGTCGACGAGCAGCGGGATCACTGCGTCGCCGTGCTTGTCGCAGAGCGCCTTCAGCGCGGCCTCGTCGCGGTCGACCATCACCACGCGCGCGCCCGCAGCCAACATCGCCTCGGTGCTGGCCAATCCGATGCCCGACGCAGCCCCGGTCACGGCCGCAACCTTGCCGTCCAATTCTCTCGCCATACGATTTCCATCTTGCCGAGGTCACCAGGATCTGGAGTATAGCGAACTCGGGCGAAGTTGTCGGGGACAAACCAGCGACCATGCCATCGTCCTCCGGTCGAAGGACATCGCGCACAAAGCGCGGAATTGTTGCAAGCCCGTCACTGCGGCGATACGACTTCAGGTGGAACAGCCGGGGCGACCGGCTCGGGTCACTCCAGGAAGCCGCCGCAATGAGCGATGATCTCTCGGGTGTCTGGAACGGCAGCTACATTCAGCCGGGCACGGGAATGGTCACGTTCACCGCGACGCTGGTCGAAGCCGGCGGCGCCGTCAGCGGCAGCGTGACCGAGCCGTGCTCCAATCCGAATTGCCCGCTGCGAACCCACAATGCCTCGATCGCGGGCCAGCGCTCCAGCAGCAGCGTCTCGTTCGTCAAGCGCTACGAGCCGCCCGGCTACGGCTTCGACACGGTCCACTACGAAGGCGTGGTGAATGCGGATGCGACCGAGATCGACGGGCGCTGGCGGCTGCCGGGTTTTTCCGGAGCATTTCTGATGATCCGCGCCAGCAAGGCTGCGCGGGCGGTCACGACGGAGCAGCAAGCCAAGGTGCCATCGCGCTGAAGGGAGCGATCATGCTAACCCTCTATTCCTACCCAAAACTGTTCGGCGTCGCCGACAACAACGGCTATGGCCTCAAGGTCTACGCCTTCTTCAAGCTCGCCGGCGTCGCATTCGTGCACGAGCACCTGTTCGACGCCTCGTCAGCCCCGCGCGGGCAGCTTCCCTACGTGGTCGACGACGGCGAGACCATCGGCGACAGCGAAACGATCATCGCGCATGCCATCGCCAAATATCGCCTGACCATCGATGCCGGCCTCTCACCGCAGCAGCGCCGCACCAATCACCTCGTCACCCGCATGCTGGATGATCTCTACTGGGTGATGTCGTATTCACGCTGGCAGGACGAGCGCTATTACCCGGCGTTCCGCGACGCGTTCATTGCACAGCATCCGCAAATCGATGCCGAAGGGCTGAAGAAGGCAAAGGCGTATAACGCGCAGCGTTATCGTTTCCAGGGCATCGGCCGCTACACGCCCGAGCAGGCCTACGCGCGGGGGTTGGCCGATCTGCAGGTCCTGGCCGAGATCGTGCCTGCGGCCGGCTTCGTGCATGGCGCCGCGCCGACCAGCATCGATGCCGGCATCTACGGCTTCATCGCCAACATCTACTTCCTGCCGATCCCGACGCCGCTGAAAGCCTTCGTCGACGCGCACGAGAATCTCGTCACGCATTGCCAGCGGATTCATGCAGCGGTGAGCGGATCGTAGGGTGGGCAAAGCGAAGCGTGCCCACCAACCGTTTCGTATCGTACTGGCACCGATGGTGGGCACGGCGCTTGCGCGCCTTTGCCCACCCTGCGCGACCCGCTCCTACCGCATCGTAATCGCAAGCCCGCTCAGATCCGCATTCGCCATCAGGCCGACCTGCGTGCCGGTCAGCTCAAGCACGGCGCCCTTCTGGTTGGTGAGCACGATCGCTCGCGCGCCGCGGCCGATGGCAAGGCCAGCACCGGCGGCGCCGTAGACGCCGGCGACATCGGAGGGACGATTGATGTTGGAGACACGGCCGCGCAGCACGGTCTTGGAGCCGCCGAAGACGAGGCCGTAATCGAGCCCGCCGGTCGAGAGCGAATAGGCGCGGCCGCGGAAGTTCAGCACGCCCGAGCCGCCGGAACCGCCGATGATCCAGCCCGCCTTGTAGATCGTCAGCACCACGGTGCCGCCATCGGCGATCGCCGAGGTCGAAAGGCCGGCCAGAGCGGCAATGGCGACCAGCGCGGCGCGGAAGGTGGTAGCGATCTTCATGGGGCGTCTCCGGGGCTATTTTTCAAGGAGGAAATCGAATCAGACGAAGCGAATGTATCCGATGGATCGCGGCGGCAACATGATGGGGTGGGCGTGAGTCGTGGTCTGTAGCAACTCACTCAACTGTCATCGCCCGGCTTAACCGGGCGATCCAATAGTCTGGAGACGGCGGTGATTGAACCGAGAAGCCGCGGCGTACCGGATGCCCCGGTCAAGCCGGCGCATGACGGCGGAGTTTGGCGCGACAAGACGCCCAACTGCCATCATGCCATTCTGCCCCTGTTTTGCCCGACGGAGCAAATGATTATTTGTTTTTCCCGAAGCAGATAAAAGATCAATGATTTCTGCTTGATGGCTACTGTGCATGGGGTTGTTTTCGCGCTTTTGTTTTGCGCCAGCCAGCGCTGCCATCCAATCCCGATTGCAAGTCCCCCGCATGTCGCTAGGCTCATGGGTGTCCGCGACCGTTTCATCCGAGGTGATCCCATGCCGATCCAGCATTTCGCGCCCCCGCCGCACGTGAAGGCGCCGCCGCTGTCCTTTGCGACGCGTGCCGGCGATCTCCTGTTCGTCTCCGGCATTCCCGGCTTCGACGCCGGTGGCGCGTTGCCGGACGGTTTCGAGGCGCAGTTCGCCAACGTCGTCGTCAACATCAGGCGCGTGCTGGACGAGGCCGGGGCGACGTTCCGCAATCTCGTCAAGGTCAACGTGCTCCTGACCCGCGCCTCCGATGTCGCCGCGATGAACGCACTCTATGCCGGCGCCTTCGGCCCGCCGCCCTACCCGGCGCGCACCACCTGCGTGGTGCAGGCGCTGCCCGATCCAAAAATGCTGATCGAGATCGAGGCGGTGGCCGCGCTTTCGAAGTGAGCCGCGCCTGGCGCGTGTGACTTGTCGGGCACTCGGCCAAACCAAGTGCGCGGCTCCGTCTGACATATCCGTGAACGGCCGCTCCTCGGCTTGCAAAGGCCTTGCTTTTACCGCACGAATTTTCGGGTCACACTTCCCCACCGGGTCACACTTCCCAAGGAGATATTTCATGCGTCGCGTTCTGGCCCTCTGTGCCGTTGCCGGCATCGCCACCTCCGTCTTCGCCGTGCCGGCCTCGGCTGCTGTCGGCTATTACGTGATCCGCTGGGACAACACCGGCATCTGCCAGGTCTGGAACGAGGATCTGAAGTACAAGCCGTTCCAGTGGGGGGTGTCGACCTACAAGATCGTCAGCAAGCCGCTCCCGACCTTCGCCGCGGCTTCGGACGTCCAGATCAAGCTGCGCGCGGAGCGCCGCTGCACGCTCTGAGCCTTACATCACAGATCGAATTGAAGCGGCGGGTCGCGCGAGCGATCCGCCTTCTTCTTTTGCAGCCCACGATTGTTGCGCTCACGCGTCCTTGTGCGCACCGGGATGGATGAGGATGTCGCGCGCGGCGGCGAGATCGATAAAGGCTTCCGCGCTGCCGCCCTGGTCGGGGTGCATGCCTTTGGCCGCGCGGCGATAGGCCTTGTTGATGTCCTCGCAGGTGAGCTGCACGGCGAGCGGCAGGCCGAGCATCCTGCGGGCACGATCCTCGCGGGAGAGCTTCTTCGGCGCGGCGTTGCGGCGGCCGAAGCGCGGCGCCGTCAGGTCGTGAACGACCTCGAGCACCACGCCGACGCGGCGCCGGGCCGCCAGCGCGACGCCGTGATCGTCATTGTCCACGGCCTGGCGCAGCACGGCAAGCGCCTGCTCGGCTGCCTGGCGCAGCGTGGCGTCAGGGCTCATCCGCACGATCTCGGCGACCAGCCGGCCGGCCTCGGCCCAGTCGGCAGACGGCGCCGACCGCAGGCGTTCGAGAGCGAGTTTCCAGGATTCAAGCCGTCCCATCATGCGCGCAACGTTTAGCAATCACGATCAGTATGCCAAGGCCGCCGTTTCCGACCCCTTAATTTCGAGTTAGGCTTTCATGAAACTTAGAAGCGAAATCGGGAGGAAATTGTCATGGCACTGCTCGCTAACCACATCGCCGTCGTCACGGGCGCCGGTTCCGGCATCGGCCGGGCAATCGCGGCCGGCTACGCGCGCGAGGGCGCGCAGGTGGTCCTGCTCGACGTCAACGCGGACACCGTCGCGGAAGCCGCCCAGGAGATCCGCAAGGCCGGCGGCAAGGCCGAGAGCTTTGCGCTCGACGTGACAAAGCGCGAGGACTGCTTTGCGCTCGCCAAGCAGGTCGCCGATAAGGTCGGGCAGGTCTCGATCCTCGTCAACAATGCCGGCATCACCCGCCGCAATGCCTTCACCGCGGAGACGGAGACGGTGGCGAAGGACTGGAACGACATCATTTCGCTCAACCTCAACGGCGTCTTCAACATGACGCAGGCGTTCCTGGCTCCGCTGCGGGCAGCTAAGGGCCGCATCGTCAATATCGGCTCGATCCAGTCCTTCGTGCATCTGCGCACGCCGAGCTCGGTGGCTTACACAACCTCGAAGCACGGCGTGCTCGGCTTCACCAAGGCGCTTGCGGTCGAGCTCGGCAAGGAAGGCGTGCGCGTCAACGCAATCGGGCCGGGCTTCATCGAGACCAACATCAACGCCAACGTGCGCGCGACCAATCCGGCGCTGGTGCAGGCCTTCGTCGATCACACGCCGCTGGCGCGCACCGGCAAGCCCGAGGACATCGTCGGTCCCGCCATCTTTCTTGCGTCCGATCTGTCGGCTTATGTCACGGGAACGATCGTGATGGTGGATGGCGGATACAGGACGGTGTGAGCGAGGCGATGTGGGCCGAGAGAGATCGGCCCGCATCGCTATGCATCTCGTGCCAATCGCGGCCGCTTCGCGGCATTCCTGAGGTCAATTGGTGCGATGGCCCCGCGATTAACCTTTCATTAACCAAACCCGCTCACCGTAGATCTACGGCTTGGGGGCCGTTGTTCTCGATCGCTTCCAAAGACGGAAGCGGGCGTTGATCGGGAGGTGTGTTGATGACCACTGTTCATGTCGCTGCGTCCGAGCCGGGCGCGCAATTCCTTGCCCCCAACCAGATCGTTCCGCTGTTGATCGGCGCGACCGTCGACGAGGTCGAGCGCGAGCTCGTGCTCCAGACGCTCGCACGCTGCGACGGCAACCGCACGCGCGCATCGCGCGTGCTCGGCCTGTCGGTGCGCACGCTGCGCAACAAGATCAGGCTCTATGCCGCCTCTGGTATCGACGTGCCCGCCTATCAGGATTAGCGCGCGGCGGCGTGACGTCGATCGGTACCGCTGATTGATGTTGATCAGGCCCGGCGCGATGCGCGGTCGGAATTGCTGCCGTCGTCAAACGCCGCTAAGTGCTGCCATGGCTGGACCAGCTCTTCGACGCCTGGGACCAACATCGCCGGCAGCGCGAGCAGGACGCCCGGGGCTGGGCCTCGGTCAAGAAGCATGAGATGAATCATCCTTGCGCGGCAGCATCCCCATGCGCTCGAACTGCCAGCGCATGGCGCGGTACCAGAGATAACCGACCGCCGCGCCGCACAAGGCGAGGATCACGACGTTCGCGCTCGAGAACGAGCCGCTCCACCACATCATCCACGCGGTCCACAGCAGCGTAAAGACGATGGCACCTGCTTTCAGGGGAAGAAGGGGGCGGTTCATGTTGGTGCTCCGGGTTGTCAAATCCCGGCAGACATCCTCGCAAGTCGAGGCCGCTCTCACCGTGAGCCAGATCACGGAACGGCGCAGGAGACTGGCTAACCGAACCGCAGCCGCGAGCGCTCCTTGGCCCTTTCCGCCTCGACCTCACGGTCGCGCGTCGGCGCATGGGTGTGCAGCGAGGTCAGCAGTTTTCGCGCGGCCTCCGAGACTTCAACCACGGCGCGGTTGAACGCCGCCTCATTGGCCTGCGACGGCTTGTTGAAGCCGGACAGTTTGCGCACGAACTGCAAGGCCGAGGCATGGATCTCGTCCTCCGTCGCCGGCGGCTCGAAGTTGAACAGCGTCTTGATGTTGCGGCACATGCACTCTCTCCTGATGTTTCCCTCAAAGACGATCGACCGAACCGAAATCCTACATCCTTCCGGACACTTCTGGTAAGGTCCCCGCAACGCGGCCGCCGACTACGAGGCGAGCACCGAGACGCGCGGCCACGGCACCACCGGCAATGCAAAGTTCTACAGCGAGCAGGTCCGGCAATTGCTGCAAACCGCGCCGCAACGGCCGATGTGAGGCGGCGGACTGCGCATCCCTCATATCGCAACGCATCAAATGCGGCGCCACGGCGCCGCATATTATTTGAGCATGCAATGCGCTGACAGCTCGGGCTTAATCGCAACAACTAGAATCGAGACGCGGTGAGGAGGATCGCATGCACAGGCTCGCACTGTGCGTTTGGCTGGCCGCAATGACGGCGCTGACGAGCGCCGCGTTCGCGTTCGACAACGGGCAATACGATCACGTTCCGCCCGACATCCGCACCTGGTTCAAGAGCGTGATTGCACCGAACGGCGTGCCCTGCTGCGACGTCTCCGACGGCCATCGCACCGAATACGACGTGCGCGACGGCAACTATTGGGTGCCGATCGAGGGGCAGTGGATGGAGGTGCCCGAACGCGCCGTCATCCGGGATCGCGGCAATCCGGTCGGTCAGGCCGTGGTGTGGTACGTCCACCACCGCAGTGCCATCATCATCAGTTGCTTCGTACCGGCGGACGCGGTCTAGCGTGATGGATTTCGTTGGCTGGAGGCGACCCTATCGGGTAGTTTGGCACCGACCGATGCGGAGGACGCCGTTGACCGATCTTAGCGCCGAAGACCTCGCCACCATCTATGCCAAGCCGAGCGCGCGCGTGATCGCGAAAGCGCGCCCCGCGATCGATGCGCATGCGAGGAAATTCATCGAGATGTCGCCGTTCTGCGTGCTCGCGACATCGGGAGCGGACGGCAGCGTCGATGCTTCGCCGCGCGGCGGCGGCATCGGCTTCGTCCACGTCGCCGGCCCCAACCGCTTGCTGATGCCCGACCGCTCCGGCAACAACCGGATCGACAGCTTTCGCAACGTCGTCGAAGGCTCGGGCTTCGTGCATCTGTTGTTCTTCGTGCCGGGGATCGACGAGACGCTACGGGTCGGCGGACGCGGCACACTGTCGGATGATCCGGATCTGCTCGCCTCGATGGTGGAATTCGGCAAGCCGCCGCGCGCGGTGCTGAACATTGCCGTCAGCGAAGTCTATTTCCACTGCGGCAAGGCGCTGATGCGCTCGAAGCTGTGGTCGACGGAGAAGGTCGAGCGCTCGGTCATGCCGAGCATCGTCGAGGTGATCCACGAGCAGACCGGTCTGGGCGAGCCGCAGAGTCAGGACATCGTGGAAGAGCTCTACAAGACGCAGTTGTAGCTGGCTCCACAAGTTTGGCTGTCGTCCCGGACAAGCGTAAGCGCCGATCCGGGACCCATACCCATAGGCCCTGTTTTGCGAAGGCTTGCGGTTACCGCGACGACATCGGAGTGTGCGGCTGATGTTGCCGGAGCTTAATGCCCCTCGCCCTCGAGCCCGCCGACGTGCTTCTGGGTGTAGAGCTCGAGGCCGATGCGGCCGATCAGGTCGAGCTGGGTTTCGAGGAAGTCGATGTGGTGCTCCTCGTCGCTCATCAGCTTCTCGAACAGGTCGCGCGTGACGTAATCCTTGACGCCGTGGCAGTAGGTCGCCGCCTCCTGGTAGAGCGCTCGCGCACTCATCTCGGCGGCGAGGTCGCACTCGATGATCTCCTTGACGTTCTGGCCGATGCGCAGGGGATCGAGCACCTGCATGTTCGGGAAACCGTCAAAGAACAGGATACGGGCGGTGAGCTTGTCGGCGTGCTCCATCTCCTCGATGGACTCCTTGCGCCAGACCTTGGCCATGTCGAGGAGGCCCCAATTGTCGAGGAAGCGGTAGTGCAGCCAGTACTGGTTGATCGCAGTCAGCTCGTGACGCAGTGCCTTGTTGAGATAGTCGATGACTTTTGCGTCGCCCTGCATGGTTCACTCCAGCTCTTGCAGTCCAAATCGGCCCCAAACCGAATTTAGAATGCTTCTAAGTCAGTTTGCGAACGGGAGCAACCGCTACGGAGACGCAGCCCGGGAAAAGCGCAGCCGACGAGGGATTTCAGCACGCCGCGAGGGCGAATTGGGCGGGCTCGGCCGTCTCGTCATTGGCGGCCACAGTGTGGCCGTGCGGACAGCCGGAGCAGCAGGACTTGGCACAGGGACCAAGCGCTTCGTCGATGATGGTCTTGATGGTGCGGGCGCAGCGGCCGCATTCCGCGCTACAGCCGAGGCATCCATAGACCTGCTTGGCATGGCGTACGGCGTCGTCGGATTCGGCGACCGCGGCGCGGATGTCGTCATCGCTCAGCACGTTACAGGAACAAACGATCATGGAAGCGGCAGGCCCTTCGGTGATGCGCCATCATCGATATTTAAGGGGCCGTCCGGATGCAAAGAGAAAAACCGGTATTTGAAGCTATTCCAAACTGGCCCCGGAAACAGCCTAGAACGGCTCTAAAATAGGGTGTTGCGCTGAATCAAGATTTCGGCGGACCTAGTCACCGCCACCGCCACCGCCACCGCCTCCGCCACCATCGCCGCCGCCTCCGCAATCCCCGCCACTGCTGCCGGTATCGCCGCTGGAGCAGCTGCCGCTGTCGGTTGCGCTGCCGGAGCTGTCGCTGGAAAACCAACTCCCCGGCGAGAAGCCGTCGCCGGTCCCTGCATAGCCGCCGCCACTCCCTCCGTCACTCCCGGCCCCAGCACGCGAGCGCCGGCCGCGGTGCTGGAGATGGGTGAACCAGCCATAGCCAATCCCGAAAATGACGCCGGCGGCGATCAAAGCATTCATCATCGCGTTGCCCATGGTCGTCCCCCTCGCGGACCTGCGATCGATATTAATTGGTCGCACCCGGCAAAGGTGCCGTTCATTGATCATTCAAACGAAGTATGGAAGTTTGCCCCCAAAGAGTTCCCGCGTGTTTGTGCGAAAGGTCAAAGCCCCATGAAGAAGTCGCTCCTGGCGGTCGCCGCCGTCGCCGCCCTGGCCCTCACGGCCGGGACCCCGGCCCATGCTCAGCGTGGTGTCGCCGCTGGCGTAGCCGCCGGGATCATCGGTGGCGCCATTGTCGGCGGCGCGTTGGCTTCTCCGTATTATTACGGACCAGGCCCGGGCTACTCCTATGGTCCCGGCTATTACCCGCCGCGCTACTACGCGCCGGGTCCCGGCTATGTCGCCGACGACTATTACGGCGGCGGCTGCGTCTGGCAGAAGCAGCGCTTCTGGGACGGCTATGCCTGGCGCGCCCGCCGCGTCAGAGTCTGTGGCTGAGGCGCGTTGAACCGGTTCGCTACGGATGCGCCGTTCATCTCCGGGCCTGAAAAAGACCGCTTTTTCTCGTCACAGCTCCGTGTGCGTTTACCGTGGATTGACCATTTGCGCGCTTCCTAGCTGCAAGGCCAATTCCATCAGAGTCTGCGTGAACCTTTGAACCCCGGGCGCTCCTAACAAGGAGCATCCATCTCTCAGGAGAGCCAAGAGCATGAAGAAGACTTTTGTTGCCGCCCTCACGGTTGCGACGATCGCCGGTTCGCTGGTGACCGCCACTCCGTCTGCCCAGGCCCATGACGGTGTCGGCGTCGGCATCGCAGCCGGCCTGATCGGCGGCGCCATTGTCGGCGGCGCCATCGCGTCGAGCCGTCCGGCCTATGGTGGTCCGGTTTATGTCGCCGAGCCGGGCCCGCCGCCCCCGCCCTGCTACTGGCAGCGCCAGCGCTACTGGGATGGCTACGGCTGGACCGTTCGCCCGGTTCGCGTTTGCTACTGATCTGATCGCTGGGCGCATCCGCGCCGCGATCGAAGCCCGGCCGAGACCATCGGCCGGGCTTTTTCTTTTTGGCCTCGCGCTAGCGCGCCGCCTGGATCGAGCGCAGCACCTCTTCGCTCGGCCAGCAATCGACCTTGAGGCCTGCGGATTTCTGATAGGCGCCGAGCGCGGCGCGCGTCTGCATGCCGGCCTTGCCGTCGATCTTGTCTTTGTAGAGCCCGACGCGCGTGAGCCCGCGCTGCATGATCTCGACATCCTTTGTGCGCAACTGCTTGGAGGCCGCCCACGGCGTTGCGAACGGCTGCGGGCTCGCCATGCGATCGCTGAGATGACCGACGAACAGCACGTAGAGGTCGGAGAAATTGTATTCCTTGATGACGAAGTAATTCTTGGTGCTCAGGAACGACGGACCGTAAATGCCTTCCGGCTGCAGCAGCGAGGCCGGCTGCGCCTGTTCGGCGGCACTGAGCTTTTGTCCACGCACCGGCACAAAGCCTTCGCGCAGCCACTGGCCGATCGGCTTCGTCACCTCGGGCACGCCGGCGGTGCAATCGACTTTTGCCGGCGCTTGCACCTCGTAAGCCCAGCGCACGCCGCTCTGCCAGCCCTTGTTGACGAGTTGCTGCGCGGCCGAGGCCAGTGCATCCGGCACCGAATGCCAGATATCGATGCGGCCGTCGCCGTCGAAATCGACGCCGTGGTTGTAATATTCGGACGGCAGGAATTGCGTGAGCCCGGTGGCGCCCGCCCAGGACGAGCGCATCTCCTTGCGCGTCACCACGCCCTCGCCGAGAATTTTCAGCGAGAGGATGAACTCGTTGCGATAGCTGTCCTTGCGGCGACCGACATAGGCCTGCGTCGCCAGCACGCGCACGAGATCGTAAGGCAGCGTGTAGCGGCCGTAATCGGTCTCGCGGCCCCAGATCGCCAGCATGACAGTCGCCGGCACGCCGGAGGTCTTCTCGATTCTCGTCAGCGCGGAATTGTATTTTTGCAGCAGCCGCTGTCCCTCGCCCGCAAGCCGCGCGATCGATGCTTCCTTGACGTAATCGGCAGGCACCTGCACGAATTCGGCCTGCGACGGCGCGCCGGTCGTGGGCCGTCCGGGCAGGATCAGGTCGGGTAGCTTGTAATCAGGCTCGAGCCCGCGCGTCTCTCGATCGAACGTCGCACGCGACACGCCCGCGGTTTGCGCCTCCGGCCAGAGCGAGGCGATGAACTGCGTGAAGGCGGCGTCGGCAGCGCGGGCGGGCGACAGGCCACAGGCGATAGCGATCACCGCAGCTATGAGCGCACGCCGCATCATGCCGAAATCACCGCGTCAGCTTCTTGTACTTCACGCGGTGCGGAATGATGCTGTCCTGGCCGAGGCGACGCATCTTGTCCTTCTCGTAGTCCTGGAAGTTGCCTTCGAACCATTCGACATGGCTGTCGCCTTCGAAGGAAAGGATGTGGGTCGCGATGCGATCGAGGAACCAGCGATCATGGCTGATGATGACGGCACAGCCGGCAAAATCCTCCAGTGCCTCTTCGAGCGCGCGCAGCGTGTCGACGTCGAGATCGTTGGTCGGTTCGTCGAGCAGCAGCACGTTTGCGCCTGACTTCAGCATTTTTGCAAGATGCACGCGATTGCGCTCACCGCCCGACAGCGCGCCGACCTTCTTCTGCTGGTCGGCACCCTTGAAGTTGAATGCCGAGCAATAGCCGCGCGAGTTCACTTCCTTCTTGCCAAGCAGGATCAGTTCGTTGCCGCCGGAGATCTCCTCCCACACGTTCTTATTGCCGTCGAGCGCGTCGCGCGACTGGTCGACGTAGCCGAGATGCACGGTCTCGCCGACCGTGATGGTGCCCTTGTCCGGCGTCTCCTGCTTGGTGATCATCCTGAACAGCGTGGTCTTGCCGGCGCCGTTGGCGCCGATCACGCCGACGATGCCGCCGGGCGGCAGCTTGAAGGTGAGATCGTCGATCAGAAGACGATCGCCAAAGCCTTTGCTGAGGCCTTCGAAGTCGACGACGTTGGCACCGAGCCGCTCGGCGACGGGAATGATGATCTGCGCGGTCTGGGTCTGCTTCTCGCTCGCCTGCTTGAGCAGATCCTCGTAGCGCTGATAGCGCGCCTTGGACTTGGCCTGACGCGCTTTCGGTGACGAGGCGACCCATTCTTGCTCGCGTGCCAGCGTTTTCTGGTGCGCGGCGTCCTCGCGGCCTTCCTGCTCCAGCCGCTTCTGCTTCTGCACCAGCCAGGACGAGTAATTGCCCTCGTAGGGAATCCCCTTGCCGCGGTCGAGCTCGAGAATCCAGCCGGTCACATTGTCGAGGAAGTACCGATCGTGGGTGACGATCAGGATTGCGCCGGGATAATTGCGCAGATGGCCTTCCAGCCACGACACCGACTCGGCATCGAGGTGGTTGGTCGGCTCGTCCAGCAGCAACAGCTCGGGTTGGTCGAGCAGCAGCTTGCACAGGGCGACGCGGCGGCGCTCACCGCCGGAGAGTTTCGTCACGTCGGCATCGTCAGGCGGGCAGCGCAGCGCGTCCATGGCCTGGTCGACCTTGCTGTCGAGATCCCAGAGGCCCTGGGCCTCGATCTCGTCCTGCAGCTTGGTCATCTCGTCGGCGGTCTCCTCGGAGTAGTTCATCGCCAGCTCATTGTAGCGATCGAGGATGGCCTTCTGCTTGGCGACGCCCAGCATGACGTTCTCGCGCGCGGACAGGCTGGCATCGAGCTGCGGCTCCTGCTCGAGGTAGCCAACGCGGGCGCCCTGGGCGACCCAGGCTTCGCCGTTGTACTCCTTGTCGATGCCGGCCATGATCTTGAGCAGCGTCGACTTGCCCGAGCCGTTGACACCGAGCACGCCGATCTTGGCATCCGGGTAGAAGCTCAGGTTGATGTTGTCGAGCAACTTCCGGGTCGGGTAGCTCTTGGTCAGATCCTTCATGAAATAGATGAACTGGCGCGCCATCGGTCCCGAAAACCTTCGATTTGAGGAAATTTTGCTTGCCGCCGATGTAGCGATCCCGCCCCCAAAGGGCAATGTTTTCCCTCCGTTCACCATGGATCAATACGGAACGGACACCATCCTGCCGCCGATCCGGACAATTGAAACCATCTTTTAATAAATCAGGCCAAAGCTCGCCTCAGCGCTGAAAAAAGCGTCACCCGCGCAGAACGGGCGGGGAGAACAGCGAGGCCGCGCCATGGCTCTGACCGAGACCAATTCTTTTCCCGTTCCGGCAGAAGCCGGCAGCACCTCCGTGCTCGTCACGGACATCAAGGGCTTCTGGAAACGCTTCTTCACCACGGCCTTCAATCCTTACCGCCCCGAGTTGCACTACATGCGTGGTCCCGGCCCCGCCTGGCGCGCCAAGCACGGCATGGATGCGCCGTTCCGCCTCAAGCCCCGCGACATCTGAGTCCTTCGTCCTAGCGGATTTTTGAAACGTCAGCGGCTTGCGCGCGATCCTGATTGCGCGCAACCATGGCCAGGTTCCAATGATGGCGCTCTCATCTGCGCCATCGCCCCTTGCCATGGATGAACGCCGATGACGCGGCTGCGCTGTGCAATTCTCGACGACTATTTTAATCTCGCCCTCGAGGTCGCCGACTGGCAAAAACTGTCCGACCGCGTCGATGTCACCGTGTTCAGCCACCCCTTCGCCTCGGAGCAGGCTGCAGCAAGCGCGCTGGCCGACTTCGATATCATCTGCGCGATGCGTGAGCGCACCGCGTTCGCGAAGAGGCTGTTCGACAGCTTGCCGAAGCTGAAGCTGCTGCTCACTTCAGGCATGCGAAACGCCGCAATCGACATGGAGGCCGCGAAGGCGCGCGGCGTCACCATCGGTGGCACGCAATATTCGCGTGATCCGACTGCTCCTCTCGCCATGGGCCTGATCCTGGAACTGACCCGCGGTATCGGCCGCGAGAATGCGCGCATGCATGCAGGCGAGCCCTGGCAGACCTTTGCCGGCGTCGAAATCGAGGGACTGACGCTCGGCATCGTCGGGCTCGGCAAGCTCGGCAGCAGGATGGCGGTCATCGCCAAGGCGTTCGGCATGAACGTGATCGCCTGGAGCCCAAACCTCACGCCGGAGAAGTGCAAGGAGGCCGGCATCGGCTATGCCAGCAAGGAACAGCTTTTCACCAAGGCGGACATCGTCACCATTCATGTGGTGCTGAGCGAGCGTTCGCGCGGTCTGGTCGGCCGCGACGATCTCGCACGGATGAAGCCGACGGCCTTCCTCGTCAACACCGCGCGCGGGCCGATCGTGGACGAGCAGGCGCTGCTGGAAGCCTTGCAGCAGCGGAAGATCGCGAGCGCCGGCCTAGACGTGTTCTCGGTCGAGCCGCTGCCGGTCGACCATCCCTTCCGCAAGCTCGACAATATCGTGCTGACGCCGCATCTCGGCTACGCCACCCAGGACGGCTTGCGCATCCATTACGGCCAGATGGTCGAGGCGATCGACGCCTGGACCAAGGGCGGCGAGCTGCCGCGGAAGCTGGCCTGACGCCTCAGGCCGCCGAGCGGTGGCTGGCGGGCTGTATTGCCGCATCGGCAAAGCCGTCGCGCCAGGAGGCATGCGCCGGCAGCCAGCCGAGCTCGCGCTTTGCCTTGTCGTTGGATGCCCCGCGCACCTCTGTCATCATCGCAACCATATGCTCGCCCGCAAGCAGGCGCCCGAGCCAGGCGGGAATGTGACGCGGCGGCTTGGCACCAAGCAGTTCGGCCAGCGCGGGCAACCAATGCTTCACCTGCGCCGGATGATCGTCGACGATGTTGTAGATGCTGCCAGCACGTCCGCGTTCAACCGCGGCGAGCGTGGCAGAGGCGGCATCTTCGGTGTGAATGAACGACCACGTGCCGATGCCATCGCCGATCACTGGCACTCGCCGGTGACGCAGCTGGTCGATCATCGCCGGAGACAGCGTGCCGGTGCCAGGTCCATAGAAGAATCCATAGCGCAGCACGATGCCCTCCGGCGTCGTTGATGTGGTGACGCTTCGCTCCAGATACTGGATTGCCTCAAGCGTGCGCCGCAGCTCTTGCGGCGGGTGCGGGTCGAGTTCATCGGTCTCGGTCTTCACCGTTCCCCCGACCCGACTGAACGTCCAGCCGCAGAAGCTTTGCGCGATGAAGCGCTTGGCGCCGGCCTCGCGTGCGGCGGTGAGCAGGATGTCGGTTCCGCGCATGCGGAGCTCGTTGGTTCGCGCGAAAGTCCGATCGAAGTGACGCAGGTCCGTGGCGGCCGCGAGATCCGTCATCTGGTGGATGACCACGTCGGGCTTTGCCGCAATCACCGCAGCGCGCATGCTGTCGGCATCGACGCCGTCGGCGACGACCGGCTCCGCACCCCATTGACGCACGAGGTCCGTTCTTGTCGCATGCCGTGTCGTGCCAATCACGGAATGACCCGCGGCGACCAGCGCCGGAACAAGATACTGACCGACCGCGCCGGTCGCGCCCGCAACAAAGATGCGCATCGTGTGCTCCTCAATTCGTTGCAATCCTCCCGGACGTAATCGAGCTGCGGAGCCGTTCAAGTCACACATGTGCAAGTAAAGACCTGCGCGCATGCGTCAAATGATTGCGGCGCGTGACCGAAGTTCACGCGCCGTAATCAGATCAATTCCTGGGAGGCCGGTTCAGCGCACGGTGACCGGGGCGGGCAGCGGTGGCACCACCGTCGGCTGGGTGCCCCCGACCGGGCCGGCCTGGGCAGCCATCGGAGCCTGACCAGCGGCACCCGGCGTGGGTGCTGCGGATGCGGTTGCCGTTCCCGGCGGCGGGCCGCCCGGCATCACCACCACGCGGGTGCCGACCTTGACGCGATCGAACAGGTCGGAGACGTCCTCGTTCAGCATGCCGATGCAGCCGGAGGAGACGAACTTGCCGATCGTCGAGGGCTGGTTGGTGCCGTGGATGCGATAGACGGTCGAGCCGAGATACATCGCGCGGGCGCCGAGCGGATTGCCGGGGCCGCCGGCCATGAAGCGCGGCAAATAGGGCTGGCGCTCGATCATCTCCGTCGGCGGATGCCAATCCGGCCACTCGGCCTTGCGGGTGATCTTCTGCACGCCGGTCCAGGTGAAGCCGTCGCGGCCGACGCGCACGCCGTAGCGGATCGCACGGCCATTGCCGAGCACGTAATAGAGATAGGTGTTCGGGGTATCGACGATGAGCGTTCCGGCCGGCTCCTTGGTCGCCAGCGAGACTTCCTGGCGGCGCAGGTTCTGCGACAACTGCGCTGGAGCTGCGTCAGGCTGCTCCTCGGGCGGCAGCGACGCGATTGCCATCGGCCGGCCGTCGGCACCAACAGGCGGCTGCCCGGCCTGGACCGTTCCGGTCGCAGCGGGACCACCAACGGCCTCCGGCGGACGCAGGCCATCGCCAGAGGGGGCCTGGGCCGGACGATCGGCGTAGATCACCGGCGGCGGACCGGCGGGGCGGCCGTAGCGGGGATCGTCGGGCGACGTCACGGGACCCTGCGGCGGCGCGGCCGAGTAGACGGGGGCGCCTGCGGGACGGCCATAACGGGGATCATCCGGCGACATCACCGGACCCTGCGGCGGGGCGGCCGAATAAACCGGAGGAGCGCCGGCCGGGCGGCCGTAGCGCCGATCGTCGGCCGGACCGGGCGGCGGCAGCGCGGCCTGGGGCATCGCGTCGTCTTCATCTTCCAGCGCGTCGAAATTCGGCGTGCGATCCCCGGGGCGATATTCGGCCGGAGCGCCATAGCTCGGTGCCTGCTGGACCGGATAGCTCTGGGCCTGTGCGAACGAGGTTCCCGCCGCCGCGACTGTTGCAGCAGCGCATATCGTCAGAAAATGTTTGATCATCATCGCTCTTGTATAGTCCCCGGGCCCCGTCCGGACCGTTAACGGCCAGATGACTGAAGATAGCGGCACATTCAAGACATTACAGGCTGATTTGCGCTGCATTTGCCGATTTGTGACCGTTGCCCCGTTGCATCACGGGGCCGAAATCAACTCATGCCGTAGATCGCCGGAGTGTCCGGCCCCGTTTTTTACGGAATGGGTCGGAATCGTTGCGGTATGTTCGAATCAGCCTGATTCGCCTCCGGTTTGAGCTTCCGTCCCCGTTTGGCGAACGCGGCAATCAGTACCGTCACCGCGTTCAGTTGGCTCATGGGCCCTGGCCATTTCGCCGCCGGGGCGGAAATTCGCAATCCCTCGATGCTTCCCGGCTTTCGCTTCCTGTTTGCCGCGATCCTGCTGTCAGCCTCCATCCTGGTGTTCGGCCTGGGCGCCGCCGCGCTGCTGCGGGCGACCCATGAGCAGTATGTCAGCAATCCCTCCTGGCGGAACAACCCGCAGGAGCAGGTGTTTGCGCAAGCTTCCGAACCGGCCCAGCCGGTGCTCGCAGTGTTGCGGGCCGAGCCAGAAATGGCGGCCGAGCCTGCGCCGTCGCTGCGCGACCAGGTGCCGACCATCGCGCTGCCGATGAGTGAGCCCGAGCAGGTCGCCGCGGTGACGACCGAGCCCGAGGTTCAAGCTCAGGTCGCCGCGCCTCCGGCTGAAGCCCCGGCGGCCGAGCCGGCGAAGGCCGAGACGACGGCGGAAGCCGCAGCGCCCGCTCCCACCGACACGCTGACCCCTGCCGATACCACGGCATCGATTCCCGAGGCCAAGCCTGCCGCTGCCGCCGGCACGTCGGCGCCGGCTGACGCCAGTGCCGCCCTCGCCTCCTCGGCGCTCGATGTCGCCTCGGCCAAGCTGGCCGCGCTGAACGATCCGGCGACCACGGCCCGGAAGGATCCGCCCGCGAAGGCCAAGGCCGAGAGTAACAAGGCCGAGAGTCGCAAGGCGGACAGCAGCGCCTCGGAAAGCAAGGCAACCAAGCGCCGGGCGAAGTCGAAGACGCGGCACCGCGTGGTACGGCGTCCTCCGCCTCAGCAGTTGCAGCAGAGCTTCGATCCGTTCGGCCAGCAGCAGACGCTAGCGACAACGGCCACGCGCACCCGCCAGTAAGATCACGCCGGCCCGGTCGCGACCGGCGGTCCGCCGGCCTGGCCCCATTCCGACCATGAGCCGTCATAGAGCGCGGTGTCGGTGATGCCGAGGCGATAGAGGGCGAGCGTCAGCACGCCGGCCGAGACGCCCGAGCCGCAGCTCGTCACGATCGGCGCATCGAGCTTGACGCCGGCGCCAGTGAAGGCGGCGCGGAGGTCGTCGAGCGGCTTCATGGTGCCGGTCGCGGCATCGAACAACAGATTGTAGGGCACGTTGCGGGCGCCGGGAATGTGACCTGAGCGGATGCCCGGACGCGGTTCGGGTGCGCGGCCCTCGAAGCGATCGGCAGCCCGCGCGTCGATCACCTGCTCGGCCCGGCTTTCGACGTTGGCGATCAACTGCTGCATGCTGCGCACGCGCTTTGAATCGTAGCTCGCCTTGAAGGTCGCCGGGCTGGGCTTCACCTCGCCGGTCTCGATGGGACGTCCATCGACGCGCCACTTCTTCAGGCCGCCATTGAGGATGCGCACATTGCTGTGGCCGTAGGACAGGAACATCCACCACGCGCGGGGCGCAGCAACCCAGCCGCCGGCATCATAAATCACGACGGTATCGGCATTGGAGATGCCGAGATGGCCGACATCGCGGCCAAACTGCTCGGCGCTCGGATACATGTGCGGCAGCGGGTTGGAATGGTCCGACACTGCATCGACGTCGAAGAAGGCAGCGCCCGGCAGATGCGCGGCCAGGTAGTCGTCCTTCGGCAGCGGCAGCACGCCGGGCAGCTTGAAGCTGGCGTCGAGGATCTTGACGTTGGCGTCGCTGATATGGGCGGCGAGCCATTCGGTGGAGACGAGGGGATCAGTGGGGGTCGCGTTCGTCATTGATGTGGTCTCCGGCAATTGTCTCGGTCGTCATGTCCGGGCCTGTCCCGGCCATCCACGCCTCGCCTGGTCTCGCAAGAACGTGGATGCCCGGGACAGGCCCGGGCATGACGTTGTGGCTGATCGTGTGCGTCCAATCTAGCCCTTCTTCTTCGGCTCCCATTGCTCCACCGGGCCGCCGGCGTCGCGCCAGGCGGCGTAGCCGCCGGCGATGTGGGCGACGGGCTTGAGGCCCATGTCCTGCGCGGTCTTGGCCGCAAGCGCAGAGCGCAGGCCGCCGGCGCAGTGGAACACGAACTTCTTGTCCTCCTGGAACACCGGCTTGGCATAAGGGCTCTGCGGATCAATCCAGAATTCGAGCATGCCGCGCGTGCAGGCGAACGCGCCGGGGATGCGGCCATCGCGTTCGATTTCGCGGGGGTCGCGGATGTCGACGATGACGACGTCGCCGTTCCTGGAGATTTCGATGGCATCCTTGGCGGTGAGCGTCTCGATCTCGGCATTGGCCTCGTCGATCAGCGCCTTGATGCCGCGGGTGATGGTCTGGGGCATATCTATTCCCTTCTCTTTCGTCATTCCGGGGCGCGACGAAGTCGCGAACTATGATGCGCAATTGCGCATCAGAGAATCCATTCATCTATACGCGCTGCCGCCCGATGGATTCCGGGTTCGCCCTTTGGGCGCCCCGGAATGACAAAAAGCTAGTGCGTCAATTCCTTCATCGCGCCTTCGAGACCTTCGATCGTGATCGGGAACATGCGGTTGGCGAAGATGCGGCGGATGATGGTGGTCGATTCCGAATAATCCCAGTGCTTCTGCTGCACCGGATTGAGCCACACCGAATGTGGATAGGTGTGGATGATGCGATCGAGCCAGACCGAGCCCGGCTCCTCGTTGACATGCTCGACCGAGCCACCGGGCACCATGATCTCGTAAGGCGACATCGAGGCATCGCCGACGAACACGATCTTGTAGTCGTGCGGATATTTGTGCAGCACGTCCCAGGTCGGCGTGCGGTCGGTGAAGCGCCGCTTGTTCTGCTTCCACACGCCTTCATAGAGGCAATTGTGGAAGTAGAAATACTCCATGTGCTTGAACTCGCTCTTCGCCGCCGAGAACAGCTCCTCGACCTGCTCGATATGCGCGTCCATCGAGCCGCCGATGTCGAAGAACACCAGGAGCCTCACCGCATTGCGCCGCTCGGGACGCATGTGAACATCGAGATAGCCGTGATTGGCGGTCTCGCGGATCGTGGTGTCGAGATCGAGTTCGTCCGGCGCGCCGGTGCGCGCGAATTTGCGTAGCCGGCGCAGCGCCACCTTGATATTGCGGATGCCGAGCTCGACATTGCCGTCGAGGTCTTTGAACTCGCGCTTGTCCCACACCTTCACGGCGCGGTTGTTGCGGTTCTTCTCCTGGCCGATGCGGACGCCTTCGGGATTGTAGCCGTGGGCGCCGAACGGCGAGGTGCCGGCCGTGCCGATCCACTTGCTGCCGCCCTGATGACGGCCTTTCTGCTCCTCGAGGCGCTTCTTCAGGGTCTCCATGAGCTTGTCCCAGCCCATGGCCTCGATCTGCTTCTTCTCTTCTTCGGTGAGGTACTTTTCGGCGAGCTTCTTCAGCCACTCCTCGGGGATCTCGGCGCCTTCCATGGCGTCGAGCAGGCTTTCCAGCCCCTTGAACACGGTGCCGAAGACGCGGTCGAACTTGTCGAGGTTGCGCTCGTCCTTCACCAGCGAGGTGCGCGACAGATAGTAGAAATTCTCGACCGAGTAATCCGCCAGATCAGCGTCGAGTGCCTCCACCAGCGTGAGGTATTCGCGCAGCGTCACGGGGACCTGCGCATCGCGCAGAGAAGTGAAGAATTGCAGGAACATGGGTGACAGATTGCCCGTCGGGTGGCCGACGTCAAGGGGCGGAGGCCGCCGCTGGGCGCTGGACCGGGAGGGTTTTTGCTCTAGAATTGCCGGACTTGTGACTTCTTTTTGGGGGCGTTTTCGATCGGAATTATCGCGGCGCTGATCATCGGCGCGATCGCCGGCTGGCTTGCCGGCAAGATTGTCCATGGGGCGGGATTTGGGCTGATCGGCAACATCGTCGTCGGCATCATCGGTGCGCTCGTGGCGAGCTGGATTCTGCCTCAGCTGCATATCCAGCTCGCAACGGGCACGGTCGGGGCCATCGTCGATGCCACCATCGGCGCGGTGATTGTGCTCGTCATCCTTTCGCTGATAAAACGGGTCTGAAAGCCTGACCGAACCGGGAACGGCCGCCGCGAGCGGCCGTTCCCATGTCGCGACCAGGGCAATGCCTGGGACGACGACCAACAAGGACGCGCAATGAAATTTACCGGCACCAAGGACTATGTTGCGACCGATGATCTCAAGGTCGCCGTCAATGCCTCGATCGTGCTGGAGCGCCCGCTGCTCATCAAGGGCGAGCCCGGCACCGGCAAGACGGTGCTGGCGGAGGAAGTGGCGAAGGCGCTGAACGCCCCGCTGCTCACCTGGCACATCAAGTCCACCACCAAGGCGCAGCAGGGCCTCTACGAATACGACGCGGTGTCGCGCCTGCGCGACAGCCAGCTCGGCGACGCCCGCGTCTCCGACATCAAGAACTACATCAAGCGCGGCAAGCTGTGGGACGCCTTCACCGCGGAGCAGCGCCCGGTGCTCTTGATCGACGAGATCGACAAGGCCGACATCGAATTTCCCAACGACCTGCTGCTCGAGCTCGACCGCATGGAATTCCATGTCTACGAGACCGGCGAGACGATCAAGGCCAAGCAGCGCCCGATCATGATGATCACCTCCAACAACGAGAAGGAGCTGCCGGACGCGTTCCTGCGCCGCTGCTTCTTCCACTACATCAAATTCCCCGACGCCGACACCATGGGCCGCATCGTCGACGTCCACTTTCCCAACATCAAGAAGCGCCTGGTCGAGGAAGCCCTGCGCATCTTCTTCGAGGTGCGTGAGGTGCCCGGGCTGAAGAAGAAGCCGTCGACTTCGGAGCTGCTCGACTGGCTGAAGCTGCTGCTCAACGAGGAGATGACCCCCGAGCAGCTCAGGGAGCGTGATCCGCGCAAACTGATCCCGCCGCTGCACGGCGCGCTGCTCAAGAACGAGCAGGACGTGCATCTGTTCGAGCGGCTGGCGTTCTTGAGCCGGAGGGAAGTGTAGGCGGCGGCTTGGATGCTTGTAGGATGGGTAGAGCGAAGCGAAACCCATCAAGCTCTTTCTTCCAACGCCGGCGAAGATAATGGGTGTCGCTTCGCTCTACGCATCCCACAAATTGGCGCTTCAGATCCGTTCTCCGAACTGGGCCTCGTCCTCGCGCCGAGAAAGATCACCGGCCCAATCCGCCGGGTAGATTCCGAGCTCGACGTAACGATGAAACGACGACGGCGCCCAATCGCAGACGCGATTGGCCAATCCGTGCTTGACTGGGTTGATATGCACATAGTCGATGTGTCGGGCATAATCTTCCTCGTCCCGGATGGTGTGCTCCCAGTAACGGCGCTGCCAGATGCCTCGTTCCGACTTGGCGGCGTGGCTGGCTGAAACCGGTTCGTCCGGCGCGAGGTTGCGAGAGAAGGCGGATTTGATCTGCCTCCAGCGCATTGCGAAGTCCGCATCGCCGTCCGGCATCGTCCAAACCGTGTGAAGATGCTCAGGCAGCACCACAATCGCATCGATCGTGAAAGGATGTCGTTGACGTGTTTCGCGAAATGCGGCGCGCAGTTGATCAACATGCGCGGTCAGCAACGAGAGGCTCCGATCCGCCAGGTTGACGGTGAAGAAGTAACTTCCGCCGGGGACGAAGTTGCGCCGATAGGAGGTCATGCCGCATCGTAGCACAACTTGAGATAGATCTCATGAGGCTTGTAGGATGGGTAGAGCGCAGCGAAACCCATCGCGACTTCCGCGAGCGACGCGCGACGATGAGTTTCGCTACGAGACTGGGCAATTATTTGTTTTGTCGCCGGCTTACGCGGTCGTGTCGGAATGTTTGACGGATTTAGGCTCGGAGTGGCGCTGGGGCGGCCCGTAGCCG
>NZ_JADPKS010000128.1 GCF_023074175.1 Bradyrhizobium sp. 139 | reverse complement strand
GCTCTGGACCGGATAGAACCGTTACCGTCGTCACGTTTGCTCATTTGTTTGCAAATTAATGAGCAAAGCATCTCACGCTTGAGCACGATCCGGGAAGGCGGCCTTCACCGGGGGCTTACGCTCGGCCTCCCCGCGTCTGGGGGCGAAAGCGTCGATTTCTAGTGGTTTCGCACCGCGCGCGAGCCCGCTCAATGGTTGGGGCAGATAAGCGTTCCGAGCGGCATTGACTCCGACGAGGCGGCAATCGCGGTGCCCGGGCGACTTCGATCAATGGGCTGATGACTAAACCATCTTCATTCGGGCAAACGGCGCCTCCAGAAACAACGCTCCCGCGCGAGGGCGACTTCAAGCCAATCAGATCGAAGCGCCCCGCATCTTCTTGCAGAAAACCGGCTGGATCCAGGTCGCGATCATCGGCCGATTGTCATCCAGGAGTTCACCTTCCGATCGATGACCGATCTTGCGGTCGCCATTCGCGTCACTTTGAATGAAGAGGGCACCCCGATGTGTTTCGGCATGGAATAACCCTTTGGATGCCGATCGGGGGTCCCAGTCGAACGCCGATTGACAACCGTGCCTGCTATCTTCCGTCAGCCGACTGTATCGAAATGCCGCCTTATCGTCACTTCATCGAATACGCCGCCGTCGAGCGCCGCCAACACCCGCGCAACAGGGCCGAACTGGAGTGGAGCTGACGCATGGGGCAGGCTTGGACGAACCCAGTCGGGAAGACAGCTACTTCTCAGACAAAGCCCACTCGAGCGGTTCGATCCAACTTACGAGACGACCTGCGGCACGTAAAATACACCCTTAATGCAAGCTGGGTTTACAATGCAAATCTGGACGTGAGACTTCTCGTAAAAAGCGGCAGTTCGGTAAAGGGGCCTGCCCTCGAAATACAAACCACGGAGACTATCGGCCTTTTGAATGCCTGCCGCAGCGCTCATATCGTGAAGCTGATTGATCACAGCGCAATCTAGCCGTTTAAGCAAAAGATCTTTGCCAACGTTTTTAGGCATAGGCTGCCTTTGCCGCGCAAGTCGCTTCTTTAATGCCGCATGGGCATACGCAATGGCTTCGATGCTGCTTTCGCTTAAAGTATCTATGCAAGTTCCAAGAGAAAGAACCGCACCTACAACAAAGGGCTTCTTTACCCTTCCCCTAGCCTGCTGTTCTTTGGCGAAGCTCCACGCACGATTGGGATTCGCTTCCCAAAAATATATACCAGGCCCCAACCAGTCGTAGTCGTTCGTGCTCGGCTTAAACTTTGCACCTTGGAGAAGACGTTTACCCACGCGCTCATCGCAGCCGTGATAAGCAAGGATCAGATTTGCATGCAAGCTGTGATACATGAACGAGAACCCTGACAATTATCAGGGTGTTCGGAATCGCTTCCGAACTGCGCCAGCTTTCACTTGCTTCTTCACGGATACAGTTACGGGCGATAGCTTGCCGTCGAAACCACGATAGCGCTTAATGGCACCAAGTTTGTCTTTCGTGACAGCTACAGGCTCAATCGCTCCATTCCGAACACGAACAACCACAACCTCATCGGGCACATCCTTGACGCTGTAAACGCCTTTCTGACGAACCATGGAATTGGGATCGACAAGCCGCTTCCATGCCCTTGTCTGGTTCTGAGCAACTTTCCGAGCTTGGGCTAAAGTGCCTTTCTTCGATTTGATGGCGTAAGACTTGTCTAACTTTCCTTTGCTGTCTACGACACCGATACGTTTAAGTACGGCGAGACTGGCTGCCTTACTTTCGTTTTTTGCGACCTTTAGTTGCGCCTCCAATTTTTGGAGGTCGGTTATTGTAAACGACATCTTAACCCCCTAGCTGGAGACACGGTGCTAACCGGCAGGTCACATATCTAATGCCAGATATGGCGTACTGCCAATGGTTTCATGCCAATTATTGAATTTATCCGTACATGTGTTTTAGGGCGACGCGTCAATCATTTTTGAGGGGCCCGCTGCACTGAATGAGCGAAACTGACCGAAAAAGCACGGGGATGGAACAGGTGCGGAAGCCGCCGAAACGGAGCTGCGATTCTTCGGAAAGCCGCGACAATGCAGAGGCCCCTAGCCGGCCCAGCACCAAGTTGAACCTGCCATCGCGACCGGCCCAGCTGCATGAAGTCAGCAAAAGACGCACTGTCGAAGCGGCCTCGTTTTCAAGCCCGTCCTCCCGCAGCGCCCTTCTCAATCGGTGCTACAGTGGCGTGAGGTCGGCGATGGCGCGCAGATCCTGCGAGACAAGGTCAAGGAAGGCGAGACCACCAACGACCTCTTTGCGTTCCTGACGACGGAGGCGAATGCCGAGTCTTCGCCATCCACCTGAGGCGATGCCGGTGATCCTGAGACGCCCCAAGAGGTCGAGATCGGATGACGGCTCCCGCGGATGAAGCCTTCAAACGGCCGCGTCCCCTTCCGGTTGGGTCATTGAAGATCGTCGCGCGCGACGCGAAGGAAGACGCAGCGCCCGCGACTTAGTCCACAGAGCGCCGCGCAGCACGTGGACAAGCCTCAGCCTGGTGACCGTTTGGCGTCAAAACGTCACAGCGCTTGAGCCACTGGATTCGGAAGACCTCATCGACAACTGTACTATCTTTTTCCAACATCTTTTCAAAGATGGTCCCCAATTGTCCTGGGTGAGGCTTAATTCTGCGGAAGCCGGCGATGAACATGCGATGACGATTTTCCTCGGATAGCGTCGCGAGTTCTCTGATGGCATCCGAGCGAGCGAAAGCCTCAGCAGCGCGAGCAGATGACAGGACCAAGGGCGAGTTAGCGTCTGTCGCGTCGATCATTGCAGCAGTTAACCAAATGCCTCCTTCGATCGCGATATCGGCAATGAGAAAGCTACTGATGAAGAAGTCCCTGTGCATGACGAAAGCTTGACCTGTCGTTAGAGAGATAGCGAAAGGTATCGAATGGTTCGAGGTGCGGCCAACCCGCCCTGGCACGCATCGGCGCAACAGCAACGCAGATGTAAGCTGAGGGCTTCGGGCGGTCCAACAATGCAGTGGCCGCCAAAAATCGGCCCCATAGCTATGCTCAACGGTCGGCGGAAGCCCGGGACGTGAATGCCGTATCTCTCCATGGTCTTCTCCCTCATTAAAGACGCTGCAATTAGCAATCGTAGCCGTGGCTCGCGAGCAATCCGAACACTGCATCGGCCTCCCAACAGCCGTGGCGGTTCAGCATCAGCGCGACGTCCTGCAGGAAAAGCTCAAGCAAAAGTTCGAGGGTAAGGGCGCCGTGCGACGAACTCTTTCTCCGCCTGTTGTAGGAGATGAACTCCTCGACCGACGCCCACGTCTCCGTTGTCACCTCACAAGTGCGACATGCTTTTTCATGAAACTCTCCTCTGCCGATGAGAGCCCCATACAAAAATGAATTCTTGGGAGTCAAGCCAAGAATGATCTAACACGTTGATAAATCACTCGAATCCTTGAAAACTTGAACCGCACTAATTCGAATCCTTGAGCAAGACTTTCGAATCCTTCATTGCAGCCGAGATAGAAAACACAGACGCACGAGAGCGCGCACTGCCAAACGAGCGCTTCCGGCCGCCGGCTTTTGATGGAAATGAAAAGCGCGGTGGCCTCGATCAAGATATTGACGGTTCATGAGGATCGCGCTCGACCGACCCAACGCGGGTACGGGACCACGATTTGACCCTTTCGACGATAGAAGCAGCACCTTCGTACAGTTGCCTTTCGGGTACAAAGCGGGCATGACGGCGGAGCTCCGCAATGAAACGATGTCCATCTAGACCAAGTGAATGTGCAGCCAACTCAATGCGGCGCGCAGCCCTGGCCACGAGGCCTAAATTCATCTCTTTTTGAACTTGCGGCAATTCGACGAAGCCAGACCTGACGAACCGCAGCCGATCTTCAACGTAATCGGCAACATTCACTTTTTCCCTATATCGACGCGCTTCACTAAATAGCCGTTCGAGCAGCACCGACTTGGTCGGTGGCACAGTCGGATCCGCTTGATCCGTACGGCATATGCCGTCCAGCCTCGCACTTTCGACCACGATCCGTACGTCGTTTCGGTGGCGTGTCAACGCCACATAGGTTTCGCGAGCGTCAGTTGCGCCCGGAACGTAGTATACGGTCGCGGCAGCGGTGCGACCTTGAACGGAATAAGCTGATCCAGCTACCGAATGAACGATTTTTGGAACGCCTGCCTGGTGGCTGCGCCTGCGAGCCGCAAAGCCGGACCATGCATCCTCCACCACGCGGCCATCTTCGAGACGGATTGCAAGGCGAACTGATCCATCGCCACTTGGGAACAACTGTTCAACCGTCCCACGGGTACCATTCCGAACTTCATGGCGGGGGAGCGTTTCGCTGAAGCGAATGCGATCGCCGATAGCAAGCGGAAGCTGAACGATCTCTCCATCACGGTCGATCGCGGGCAGGGCAATGTCCGGGCCCTGGATTTTCCTTTCCTCGCGTAGAATTTCGCGGGCGGCGAGGTTGAGCGAGACGGCATCGCGATTGCGACGCGTCACGACGATGACGTCATCGCCATGGAATCGCCGAAGATCCTGCCAAGTCTTTATCGCAAGGGCCTCCGCAGCTTCGCGGCCCGCCACCATCTCGATGCGGTCCTCCTCGGCATAGGCGCGTAGGCCAGCCTCCGAGTCGCCCTGTGCCATGGCGACAGACGCCGCGCGCTGCCAATCCACCGCTTGGCGCCGAACGCCTCTCAGGGTCGAGCTGCGCTCGATAGTGTCGGCAATCGCCCTGAGCGCACTGCCTCCTGCTACCGAGGCAAGCTGGCGGCGATCGCCACAGAGCAATATTTTTGCAGAACCGTCCCCTAAGGCATTCGAAGGCACATGGCCGGTGCAAGCTTTGAAGATTGCCGCCATGTCGCGCATTCCTACCATCCCCGCCTCATCGACGATCACCAGTGTCTTGTCGTCGGGTGGACGCCGCTTCCCTACGTCGATTTCATGCCGAAACCGCGCGATCGCAATAGCCTCGATTCCGGTTGAACGCGACAATTCATCCGCCGCAACCCAGGAAGGCGCCAATCCTACGATGGTGAGACCCGACCTCTTGGCGGCATCCAGGACTACTTTTGCCAGGGTGGTCTTACCCGTCCCCGCGCCCGCCTCGAGCACGCACGTCGGATCTTGCGACGTCACTTCTCGAATCGCTTCATGTTGTTCTTCCGAGACGATTGAAGCGTGCTTCAATGCGGCCTCTATGGCCTCCGGCTTGAACCACGATCCCCGCTGCCGTTCCCCTGCGAGGCGGAGCAGCGTTGCTTCTTCCGCAGCGAGGCCGGCCGTGGTCCAATCCTGGGGTAACGCATCCCGGTCCAGCCGAACAAGTTTTCCCGATGCTGCATGCTGCGCGAGTCCTGCATAGACGCTTTCGATGCTGCCTCCCTGAAGGCTTGCTTCGGCCAAGGCCCGTTGCAGCAGTTCCTTGCGCGTCGCGACGCTTTCGGTGCGGAAGATTTCCGAAGCTGCCAGTGCCACGGGCGTATCTCCAGGGACTTCCGGCGGATCAAACTCGTAGTCGCGCAAAGCTCCGCGGTGCGGGCCAAGCTTCCGTCCAGCAGCCAACGCAGCGCTCCACGGATCGATGCCGAACTCCGCGAGCTCCTGACGCCAACGGCGTTCCAACTCATCCCCGGTCGGCACGCTGGCCTTGTCGCCTCGGGTCGCAAGCGCCGCGACCTCTTTCTCGGCTGCCGACGCGTCGCCTCGTACCACGGCTTTGATCTGCCGGGAGCGCTTCGAGAACTGTTCGATCAGCGCATCTGAAATGCCGGCAATTTCGAACTGGCCCCGACCCGCGGCCCTGACGGAAAATCCCATCGCAACCAATTTTTCCGAGAGCGTCGTCCGAAAGGCCGCCCCAAGGACGACCTGCCAAGCGTAGACCTGCCGTGGCTCGATGGTGAGGTACTTCTTTGGATCGTTCGACGACCGCGCGCTGTTTAATAATATGCAATGCGTATGACAGGCGGGGTCCCCTTCTCGCGACGTGAAGTGCGGGAATTTAGCCACCATGATGTCGCTGGGCGCTTCGCGCAGCCGGCCACCGGCGCCCAGCCGGACCTCGATGAGACGCTCGTCGGCCACCATTTGCAATGCCTGGTCGACGGCGTCTCGCTGAATCGTCTCCAAGATGACCCGCTGTTCGGGAGTGCCTGCGGCCCAAAGGATTCCGAAGCTCTTCGGCGTAGAAAACGTGATGTCCCATCCGGCGCGGTGACGTTCGCCGGCGCCTCGTACCAAGCTCTTGCCGGTGCGCGGATCAATGCCCGCGCATAGGTCCCGGAACGTCTCCTTGTCGATAGATGAACCATTCCGAACGACGCTGGATGATGTCGACCACCAAGTCCCATTGACGTCGTCACGAGCATACTAGTTGTCCCGGAGCCGCGGGCTCGCCTCACGGTTGGGATCTTCGGTGTAGTAAGCGCCCGCTCCGCGGCCACATCCGAGCGCATGCAGGCTCGCCGTCACCTGTCATTCCCCGGGCATATTTTCTTGCGCAGCGCTCAAGCGGCCGACCAGTCGTGCAAGTTCGATCAGCGCCTCATCTACGTCGTTCTGGCGTTGAAGAAGCACGCGGTAGCGCAACGCGGTCTCGAACTGCTGGCGAAGGCAATCATTGACGATATCCTCGGCCGTCACGTTATTTGTGCTGGCCGCACTAACGACCGCTGCGGCGAGGTCGGCCGCGATCTCGATGCTGAAACGAACCGTCTTCGCAGTAGTCATCTGGATCTCTGCCTGGGGCATTGTCGAAGTCGAAGCAAAGATGGAGCCGAGCGAAGCGATCGGCAATGGCGGCTCTTACTTTTCGGCGCTTTCCGCTCGGTTGGCAGCTTCAGTGCGTGGGGTGTGCAAAGAACTTTAGTTGGCCTTCTGTTGGGCTGCGAATGGGCATGTTGGCATCTGTTGGTTCGAGTTGGTATCGTTGGTATTCCACAAAACGGCACGTTGCATCTGCCTCGAGCTTCTTAGGCTATGCCGCTCCTGAACGAAAAATTCTCGATCGCTTCTCGTCGGCGTCTGCAACGTCTGGGTAGGAAGCGGCGTCGGCGCGACAAAGATGTCACCTTCGGTCGGGAAACGCGCTGAGCGGGGCTTCGTGGCGGGCCTGAGGGGCTGCGCCAGACGTGCCCCCCGCGCGTTCTGCGAGCGGATCGACGATCCGATCGACGGCCGCCCGGCGCCCTGGCGTTGCGTCGATAGCGTCCCCATGTCGCGAACATGCGTGTTGATGCAAAACGCTTGCTGGAAGATTGCACTGCCGCCCAGACGAATCGGGCTGCTTCCACTTGCGCGCACCGAAACACCGGGGCGACGGCGATCATCGAGCCCATTCTTCCGCTGATCCGCGAATTGCGCGAGCAGAACTTCAGCTGGGCGGCGATCGCCTCTGCGTTGGCGAAACAGGGCGTTGTGCAAGGCGGCGATCGCCAACCGATCACGGCGCGCCGGCTGACCGCACTCATTTCAGCAATCGACAAACGCGAGCAGCGACGCAAGACGCATATGTCCGATCGCGCCAAACGACGAGACCTCGTGCCGCTACCGGCGAGCTCTCGAACGATTGCGTTGTCGGCCGACCTGGATCGAACGATCGTACCGGCAGCTGACGTGACCGACAACGAGGCGGCCCTCAGGCACCAGGAATTCGAAAACCGCGTTCGGTCGCTGCTCAAGGACGATCCGCCATGAAGAAAATGCTGTTCATCACGGCCGCCGAGGGCGGCCCTGGCAAGACCCTAGTCCCGCACCGTTGCCGGCAAGCGCCCACACGCTGGCACCATCGACCAATGTTCGGCGGCTTGCGGCCACAGCGACCGAAAGTGAAGCGACCGTTTCGCATCAAGAATCCGATGGCCGCGTGCCGGCGCTACTGAAAGGAGTAAGCAATGACGAAGGCAATGCTGATCATCCAGGACAAGGGCGGCGTGGGCAAGACGCTCGCTGCGCGCGGATTGGCGGAGGTTGTCCCCGCGGCCCCGCTGATCGAAGTCGATTCCAGCCAGCGCATGCTCGAGCTCGGCAAGCGGGTCAAGTTCTTCCAGATGCGAGCGGACCGCGAAGCGATCGAACGCACCGGCGGAGCCGCGGCCCGCGCGGAGTTCGATCCGGTGATCGATGCCATCGCCTCGGCAACGCTGCCGACCATCGTCGACGTCGGCGCGAACACCGGCGCATCTTTGTTGACGGTGATCGCCGACTTGGGCGAGGATTTCAGCGCCGCCGGCATCGAGTTCGGCGTCCTCGTCGTCACGACGGCCGAGCCCGGCGCCCTGGCCTGCGTTCCCAAGCTGCTCGCGATCGCGGAACACTTCGCTGCGGCGCGCTTCGTCATCGAGAACCGAGTCGCGGGCGAGCTCGACCCAAGAATGCTCGCGAAGATCGCCGCCGACACGACATTGGCCTGTCTGAGGAATCAAGTCCTTGACGAACAGGCAGCGGCGATCCTGCAGGCTGGCGGCCTGGCGTCCATCCAGAAGCTCGATGCAAAAGCGCTGAACGCCAAGTTCGGCATCGCCCAGGGTAGCCGGATCCGCCGCGATCTCGCCCGCGTCCGCCTCGACGTGATGCAGGCCGTGCGCCCCGCCGCGGAATGGCTGGTCGCATGAGCAAGTTCCTTGATCTCGCGTCGAAATTGACCGCGCGATTGTCAGATGACAAGTCGGCGCCGCCGAGGCCGCGGACGCCGGACCTCCGTGCCCGCGCGCTCGCAAAAACTTCCCTGCGTGCCGCGGCGGCCGAAGCACTCCGGCAGGCGCAGCAGGACGCCGTTAGCGCTGAGCAGGACGTCGTCCGCGTCAGCCAAGCCCACTTGGCGAGGCTGATGGTGTCCCCTCCGCGCAACCGGATGGCTCATTTGAACGATTCGGAACTGACTTCCGCCGATCGCGACGCACTCGCGAACTCGGTCCGGTCGGCTCTGCCGGCTTCGTTCCGGCTCAGATTTCCCGGGTGGCGCCCGACCGGAGCGTTGCGCGGGCTCAAGCTGCGCTGCGGCTACAAGTGCATCACGCCGCTGATCGCGTTGGTTACCTTCGCCGTGGCTACCACCTTCGCCTGGCGCAACACCGGCACCCGTCTCGTCGGCTCGGACGACACCTGGATCGTCGATTGGCGCCTTCCGGATGGCGCAATCCTGCACGGCGCCTGGAACGCGCGCATTCCGACAGTCGCCATGCGCGCAAAAAATGGAACAGTGGTCCTGCGCCTTTGGCTGAACGGCCGAGGCTACGCGACGACGGAAGTCGACGAGCATTGGCTGTTGGATCATAGCTTTACTTACGTCGTCGCCCCGACCGGCGCCACGGCGGTGGCGAGTCCCGCGAATCGCTGATCATCATGGCGGTTCTTGAACAGCCGCACCGGCCGCTTGGCGTAACGGCGGCTATTGGCGAAAAGGATCAGTTCGTCGGATGGAAGTCGCCCGAGCTCTTCCGCGGTCATCAGCCTCAACGCACGCGTTGTCTCGGAAGTGCTATCACCGCCCTTCAACTTGTCGCTCATCTTCGTTACTTCAAATGCTGAATAGTCGCCCAATGCCCTCGACCAGTATTCTCTCTCGTCCGGGTCAACCATCGTTGGATCGGAAAGGGTGACGAATTCTGACGACCGAATCAACGTCGCCGCGTCATCTTCACCATAGACGGAGATTAGCTGCGACCTATCCTGCCAAAATGTCCATAGCGACGCGCCGTAGCCGGGGAGTTCTCCGGCTGCGGAAACCAGCTCACGGCTTTTGCCTAACGTCCTCGCTTCATCCACAAAGATGATCAATCGCTTGGTCACTCGATTGCGCCGGATCGCGACGAACAATTCAATGAGCATCCATCGGACAAACGGGGCTAGTGGCTCAAGATCTTCCGTCGGCAGACTTATAAATAAATCCACATCCCCGTGGCAGAGATCTGTCATCGAGAATGTGCTCTCAGAGGTCAAAGCCTGCAACCGCTCGTCGTCGCACCACTGAAACGCCTGTTGCGCAGTCGACAAGATAGGGTCTCTCGTCTTGGCGTCCATGGCGAGCAGCTTTCGTACCCGGCTCGCAGTGGTACCTTTGATGGCTTCGAGAGCCTCGCCAAGCCTATCGCCATCTGACAATAGTTCGGACACGGCCAGCGGCGTCGGATTCCCGCGCCGGTGGGCAGCGAGGAAAGCCGCTACGACGAGATCCGTGGCTCTGTTCTGGAAATACGCATTTTCTTCCGAGACGGAGGCCGGCAGGAGGGTTCGCGCCACGCGCTGCAGGTAGACGATGTTCGCGGGATTGAGGTCCGCAAGGGGATTCCAACGATCGGTGCCCCCTGCCAAGGCCATCGGGTCTAGGCAACGTACAATCCTTCCCAATGCGCGGCGCCGCTCAACGACGGCCTGATACGCTTGCGCTTTGGGATCAAGGACCACGGCCGGCCCGCTCCAGGAATCCTTATCGGGCTGCAGTAGGTTTGGTATGAGCAATCCCGAGGTTTTGCGGGTCCGCGGGGGAGCAATTGTCAATAAATTTCCTTCGACCGCGACGCGAATTGGGGCACCCGTTTCGGCATCGATGCCGAATTCCACGCCTTTCCTCATCGCCTTGCGTTCGCGGCGAATGGCCCAGCGCGCTTCGCCGTGCGGCGCATTTGGATCCCTCCTCGGCCCAGCTTTCCGCGATGGCGCCGTCATCAACAGCGCTATCGGAGCGGCAACGAGAGCGAGAAGCTGCACAAGCCCCCCTCCTGCGAACGCCGGGGATTTGCTTTCGGCCATTTCAGCAAGTGCCGTTAGGTTCGGAAGTCCATAGGAATGCAACCACCCCGCGACCCACTGCGACGGCGTAAGCGCTGCAGACGGCCACAACGTCGGGTCTATTCCGTGCGTGACCGCCGCGGCGCAGGGGTAGCCAACTAGTATCGCGAGAATCGTCACCAAAGCTATGCCAAAGTTTCGCAATAGCATCCCCCTCTCCCTACCGTCATTGAACGTAAGCTTAGGCCGGATTGTCGCCGCGCCAGTTTTTAGTCATACGCTCCTGCCAGAGGCGATCGAGCTCGTTCGAAAATTCGGCGTGGAATTCGGCCATGGCGCGCCGAGCGACGTTCCAGCTCGCAGCATAGCGATCGTCAGCGTCGAAATTGTTCATCAACCAAGCGATGCGCGCCTCAAGCGACCAGCTGTTAACGACGGCGACAGTGAGCGGTTTTGCCGACATGGCGTCATTATGCGGCTTCTGACTGTCGAGGACATCGTACCAAAGGCCCTCGAGTACGACCGACGGCGCGGCTACGCGACCGCTCGCAATAAAATTGGCCGCAGAATCGATAACGCATTTCGCAATTTCCGTAAGCATCGTATCCTCCAGCAAATTCTGATCAAGACTAGTCCGAGATGGTGCGCATCGAGATCGACCGCAAGCTATGTCGAGCGTGAGATAGCCCTCCCTTCGGCTCAGGGTGCCATCATTTTCGGCGCTCAAAAGTTGACAAAGCCACGCGCCACATAGCTCTCTGAGGGGTCGCGCTGACCGCAGACCCGCGCAAACTTTTTTTACGCTGCTCGAGAAAGTAGGCGATAGCCACGAGCGCAATCGCCCCGCAAGCGCCTCAGCGGGGCCTTCCAACGCCATTTTCACTATCTCCGGGAATAACGCCGCAATCTAAGCCGCGGTGCGTTCGTGGAAGACAGGCTGAACAGAATTGGGACCTTGCGCAACAGAGCTCCCGAGATTGGCACTCGCGCACATCTAGGCGCCAAGTCCTCAATCGCATGCTTTAATGCGTCGGCGCGCCTTTGCTCTCGGTCTTCTCTACGAGCACGCCGCCTTACTTGGCGCCCGTTCTACCGAAGTTGACGAAATCCGACTGGAGCTGTTAATGGCCGCCGCAGAATGCGGGCACCTTATCACGTATGTGAAGCAGAGGATCCCTTAGGAACACCCCTGACAAGAACACAGGGGTAAGTGTAAACTTGCCTTTCGTCTTGAGGCCCACCGCGGCCGATTGCAAAGGATGATCTTCGACATATCCGACCTTCTGCGATATCGTCGCCTGTCTCAGTTTAGAGGTATTATGATCAAAGTAAGTTTTCATTTCGGAAGGCCGGTTAAGCCGAACATACCAATCAAGAATTTAACAATCGTGATGAAGCCGCTTGAGGCTCAGATACGCAAGATGTTTCTTGAAAGTCAGTTGAAAGCAGATGTTAGTGTTGTTGAACTGGTCATAGGAGAGCCGGGTCAATTCGCCAGCGGAAACCTTAACGTCGCGAGAACTGTCTTTGAGGCGGTACCGAGCCTTCAGCAGGTCAGAGTGACCTGGGACGGGCTTGCGAGCCTGTGGCTTGCAACGTTTGCCGTGCTGCGTTTGGGCAGTCGATCATTTCATGCACGGCGTAATGGTCAGTCCAGCCTCCCTGAAGACGACGATCTAAAAGCCGCAATTAAAGCGATTGAAATCTCGCAGTTACTCACCAAAACGGAGTTGCGAGAATGGCCCGCGGGCGTCCCCTTTCCGACCCCGACGCCAGCTACGGATGAAGAAGATCAAGTTCGCCGGCTTTTTTTAGGCAGCCTAGATTTCATTTTGTCACATGAACGGGCCCACCTGTTTCTCGGACATCAAGCTACCGACACCGTCGATATAATGAAGGCCAACGAATTCGCTGCCGATAAGCAGGCCGCTGTTTGGCTCAAAGGCATGAGGCAAGCAGATCCAAATCGGAGTGCCGGAGCGACGCCTACGTCAGAAGAGCTAGAGCTTGAGGGGTGGGCACTACGGGCAGGAATTGCTCTGATTTGGATTGCTCTCTTTGAACACCACAACGGACAATCGAGCTCCGATCATCCCGAGATCTCGACGAGGTTCGACAAGGTCCTCCAGATTTTCGGCCTGAGCGACGATTCGGGTGCCTCCGAAATCCTGTCTGATACGATCAAAGCTTGGCTTGACCGGCTAGGCGATTGGGACTTGGGAAAAGATCCAGCTAAGGCAACAGCGCGAGCCGCCCTTGATGAGGCGGTATGGATACTCCATTCTAGGCTCGCTCCCACTGGCTCATGATTTCTCACACCGCAGGACTCAGTGTCAGTCTTCAAAACCTGTGGATTCCGCTTTGAACCTGAGTTGTCTAGCGTTGTCCCTGACCACGCTTACATCATTTTCCGAAAACCCTTCTTCGGCCACTGCCTCGATCTCCAGAGTCAGCCTCACCTTGGCTCCCTGAGCACGCTGTAGTTCCATGACGATGGCATTTAAGATGGCATCGAAGGCCTTTACCGGCCGCACCATGTCGAGCTCCACCGAGCCATAGAACCGGCGAGCCTTGCGAGGCTGGGTTGTGGACGGTGTGTGAACAGTTGCAACTGGCGATTCTCCAGGCGCCGCGGACGCTCCTGCGGGCGCCGTTTGTCCAGCGGCAGCGCCTTCAGCGAGTTGCTTCTTTGTTGCAGCGTCGCTGATCAGCATCGCTGTTGCAGGGAACGGCTGCGGCGGATCCTTTGCCCATAACAACCCTTGATATTTACCACTCCCCTCATCGAACCCGTCGGCGTATCCGAATTGGGGATCCAATTTTGCAACGGCGTCTCTGATCGACGTCTCCAATACAACACGATCACGCAGTTTCGGCAGGTAGACGTAGGAAGAAAACCAATCCGCGAGCTCGGATATAGGCAGGTGATCCCGATCAATTGGCCAGATCGGCTTAAGCGCAAGCCAGAGTCGCTCGGTGCCCAATTTTTCCAGCACGATTCCATCCGCCTTAGCCTTGTCGTAGACAACAGACGGTATGGCTGCGCGATCTCGCGACGAGATTAGGCTATGCTCAAGCTCAAACGGCTTGCCGGCGATATCGCCTTTGACGGCGTAAAGAATGTGGCTCCACGCGGCACGAACCGCCTTCAGCGCAGAATCGCGATTTGTCCTCGCTTTGTCTTCCGCGTCCGCAATTTGCGACGTCGTCATCGCTTCGTGCAGACGCTTGTCGTCAACGATCTGCTTCCACGCCAAAGCCTTTCGCATAACGTCTCGGGCTGTCCCTAGATTTGCCTCGTCGGCCGCAACAAAAACAAGAGTATTACGAAAACGACGCTGGGAGGCCCGACAGCGCATTAGTGCGTCGCTCGCGGCATCAGTCGCTGCAGATTTCGAAGGGCCCTTTCCGGCATGCGAGCTTGCCGGTGCGAGCATGACAAGCGCCAATGCTTGTGCTTCATCCACTGTCACTGGGTCGTCTGGCGCCGCATGGACGCGATCAAATCCGCCCTTGGTTGCCGCATCCTTCCGGAGAAGATCAGCAATCGCCTCGTCAACGTCATGATCAGCCAACGCCTTAGCGCGATCATCCGCTAGTCGATTAAGCGTCGGCTGCGTCGAGAACCAATAGCGGCCGGCCTCCTCATAGAGATAAGTAGCACGCTCGCTCAGTTCACGAAGCGCCTCACCGAAAATGGCTAGTTGATCGCCAGGCTCGGCACAGGCAAGCCGAAGCCCTTGTCCCGTAAGCCCAGCATTTGGCTGACCTACCAAAGGTGCGGAGCATAGAAAGACGGCCCGGGCAGAACGAGTGGCGGCCCGTAGCTGCGAGATCCTTCGCGACGGATTCGACTCCATGCGGTTCGGTAATGAACCCTCGCCATCAACTTCCTTGTCAACCACGGACCCGAATTGGGGATCGAGCGGATATAGCACGCTCGCACGAACACGTTCATGAGCCACCGGAATGCGAGCCGGCGTAATCAGTGGGTCATGCGTCTGCGAAGGCCAGAGGACTCCCACGACATTTGCCATGAACCGGAGAACGCCTCGGGTTCGCTGAAATTTTTCGAGGCTGGCCCAATCTTTCGACAGCCTGTCAAACAACTCCGGGTGAATTGGATAGGATAAACGCAGCAGCTCCAAATATCGCTGTTCCTTCGCTTCGGGTGGAAATTCAGCTGCGTTCTTCTTGTAAAGCTCGTGAAACGCCTTCACGGTCTCTTCGCGCGCCTTCTCTCCATCGGCATCGAGCGCCTGGAACAGGCGACGGCGGATGATCTCATATGTTTCATCGCCAGAAGCCGGCAACCACGGTGACTGCACTCGACCAAATACTTTTTCAAGACGCCGCAGCGCAGCCTTTCCTCGTTCGCCGCCCGCCTCGGCGTCGCTTTCCGGCAGTGAACCTATAATCAGGATGCCGGGTACCATTTTTGCCGCCTCAGTCAGCGACTGAATAAACGACAAAAACGCCTCGAAGCGATCGTCGTCAAGCTGACGCGCGAACATAGTGAGCTCGTCGAGAAGGACAACGCTGGGACCAGCCAGCTTGAATACCTCGACCATAACGCGCGAACCGGGGCTCGTGCGGGCCGCCTCAGCCTCGGCAACCAGTGCAAGTCCCTTGTCGCCAGCAAGCCTCCACGCAATGTAGCCCCATACCGTGTGAACCCGAGGCCCCTCCTCTAGCTTCAAACTAATATCGGGACCGTCTGCAGAACCAACGAACACTGCAATCTTGGGCTTTGGCAGCCTGAGCGCGCCAGTCTCCTCCACAATCTTTCCAACGCCTGGCAAGCGGCTTGCGTCGCCGCCATCACTGAGATGGCGGGCTAAATGATATATCGCGAGCATAGTATGGGTCTTGCCACCACCGAACGAGGTCTGAAGCCCGATTACGGGGTCACCGCCCGTGTCACCCAACCGCTGCACGGCCGATGTCAGCACGCGGCTTAGCCCCTCCGTCAGGAAGGTGATCCCAAAGAAATTTGTTGGCGTTGCATAAGCATCGCTCGCATGGCCGGTGTCGACCGCGAAAAGATCGGCAGCGAACTCTGCTTCCTTAAATCGGTTAGCGATCACATCCGGATGCGGCAGCGCAACCTCAATCCAAGGCCTAAGTGCTTTGCCGGTTCGCTCTCCTTCAGAAGTCTGAGGCAGCGTCAACGTTGCTTGGGTGGACTTTGAAGATCCGGAAGACGCTATCATTATAGGGTCCGAGACGGGTGCTCTTGCTAGTCCGGACTGGCGTTGCGCGTCGTAAAGCTTTTTCAACTCCACAACCTCACTGGACGGCGCCTTCACCAGCTTTAGCAGCTGGTGCATCGCATCGATGTAACGCAACGCTTCGTCATCTTGCAGGCCGATCGCAAGGTGCGAGATGGCATTTCGCGCTTCGAGTGCCATCGAGGCAAAATTGCGAGCCTTATGTTTGTCATTTCGTCCAAAGGCGTCATCGAAAACCTCACGCCATCGGTCAATCATCGTCTTCACGAGACCATAGGCATCAAGGGGCGCGTTCGGTGCCCCGCCGGACGCGCGGCTCGCATAATTCAGCCAGTTTGCGCCGTGCGCCAGCTTCATGCGAGCTTCGACAAATGGTGTGAGGCCCTTTTGAAGATGGTAAAGCCCGCCCTGAACCCTTTGCAGGATTTCTTTTTCTGCCGACATTCGATCCTCCCGAACAATCAGAACATCTCAGCTTGCGCAGGAGCCGTCGAAGCCGCGCGGCTATCAGTGGCAGAAGCCAAACCTTCAAGCTTCGGCCACTCTTGGGCGAGTTCGTTGTAGATCAGCGCTTCGGCTGTCCAACCCTTTTTTGTGGCTATCTCAAAAAGCCGATATGCGAGCGCACGCGCTGGATCAGCTTTTGAACCCATTTGGCCAACCAATTTCGCCGCGGCCTCACCACCACCATCCTGTGCACTGAGCGCACGGGCGGTATGTTGAACGCATTCCCAAACAGTGAGACTCTTGTCAGACTCTGGATTCCAGTCGCGCGGTAGATCATTACGAACAGTGAGCCCCCCCTTGCCCTTCCCGTCCCAAAACACGCCGGAGGAAAACAGGATACCAAGTGAGACGTTCTTCGCGTTAGCGAGCGTAATCAACTCGCCAGAGGGCTTAGCTTCGAAGCCGTACGTAGCAAACCAGGCTAACGCTACCTGAGTTTCTGCGTCGAAATTAGTGTCGAGCTCGTTCTCGATCTCCTCCCACACCCGATTGATGAGCGCCAGGGCTGTCTTCACTGGCATAGCACTGTCATCATCTTCCAGCACCTTTGCATAACGCGTGAAAATCCCCATTCCTGGACCGATCACTGACTGTTCCATATCGACAGGTCCAACGCCCGCCTTGCGGATGTCATCAATAGCGTCGGGCATTTCGCGCTTTAGTGCCCGAACGAAGTCGGCACGGGTCACGACGAACGCGGATTGTTCGCGTTTGCGGCAAACGAGGACAATCGAAGAAGCGAGAGCGTTAGTGCCTTTCGCTATCATTCGATTGGACAATTCGGTGCGAACCGGCCAAGTGCCATCAACCCCAAGCCCTGCATCGACAACTGCTTGAAGGAACGACGCCCAACCTGCCGAGACAACGCCTTCCTTAGCCAATTCTGATTGCTTGAACGCATAGTAGATTGCGAGCGGCTCGTTATCTCTCGCAGCCTTTCCGATGGCGGTGAGAGCTTGGCCCATGCCCTTCATAAAGAAGGCCTCGGCTTCAACCTTTCCCCCATGCTGAAAAGACGTAGCGACTAGCTCCCCTTCTTTGGGAGTTGTGAGCCGCCTGAATAAGTCGGGCCACACCTCAGACAGCGCCTTCCTTAGCCAGACGTAGAAAAAATCAGACAAGATGGAATAAGCGATGTTGTCATAGTATGGAGGATCGGTAGAAATCACGATGGGCCGAATTGGATAATTATTCTTTGCGGCATCAAGTTGATCGATTTGACCAACACCGATTGCTGGCGCGGACTTCATTGCCTTGGTGAGGTTTTCTAGGCTTGTCGCAAAATCTCCTGCCGCACCGTTGAATATATTATTTTCTGCAAAATCCCATACCATCGCCATACCCTGGCGACTAAACAAGTTTCGGACCTGCGTTTTTGATGTTTCCCAACGACAAAGAGAATTCTGAATATCAGTCAGCCGGCCAACCCCAAGCCCTAGATAGGTTGCGATCGCGTCTGCGTATAACTGACTTTCGGCGCCGAGCAGTGCCGCGTCATGTTTGACTTTCTCTCTCGCCTCGATAACTAGCTCAGCGTAGGTGCTTAAAGCGACAATCTGACGGGAAGTAAAAAGGTGGCCCCAAGAACGCAAGCCATACGCCGAGCAAACACCGCCTGTGATCATCGCCCGAGTGGGCGTTGCTGCCGAAAGAAAGCTGGCCCGAGCATCTTCGACGATACGATCGTCTATTAGCGTTGACGCTGCATGCTCATGTGACGGGTTGGGAGCCAGATAGATTCGGCTGCGATCCTTTTCAACCACAACCGCCATCAGTCTCGTCCCTAGTCGGTCGCTTTTTCCTTCTGTTTGAATGTATTTTCGCTCAATGGGTGAGCCTGTAATTACACAAACGAAGGCTTCGCCCTTCGCCGATTTTGTGCCGAGTTCAAGTTTCTCTTCGTGCTCTTTTGAGAGTTTCCCCTCGCGCACCACAAAATAATAACCGTTCGGTGCAGCCGGATCGACTACTGGCTCAACCCATGCTTTCTTTCCTTCCTTAGTCGACAGCATGAAGGAGGAAACAAGCGGCACCATCGCACCCTTCGCCGCGGGATCGGGCGAGCGGACCGTGCGCGCCCACAACCAAGCTATGACAGTGGCTTCGGAGCCGTCTGGTAGTTTCGCTTTGGGGTAAAGGTGGCCTATTCGCTTCTCTGCCTCCTCCCTCATCCATTGGCCATAGTGCCGCACATCTTCGGCTAGACCCTGTGTACCCCTCCAGGCGCGTAGAGCACCATTTTTTGCTTCCTCGCGCGCCTTCGGATTGAGTGGCGATCGATTGGCGAATTTCGGCGGTATCTCCACTAGCGCCTTGCCAATAAGGACGGCGACCGGATTAAGATCTGAGCCATAGGCCCGTAGCCCGAGCCGTTGGGCCTCCAGCGGAATGGACCCACCACCGGAAAACGGATCATAAACAGGCGGAGCCTTGGTCTGAAGAAAATCCAGTACAGCCTTGCTATCGTCCTTCTGCGGGGGCTCCTCGCCTAGACCCCATGCGACGGAGCGCGCGATCTCCCATCGCGCTGCGTTCAGGATGGTCTCGTTGCTGGAAGCCTCCCACGGCACCATATCGGCGATGATCTTGTGGAGGCGTTTGCGTTCAGCCTCAATCTTTGCTTCGTCGTTATCGAACCGGTCGGGCCACGAGGATGGGTCATCCACCAGTTGCGCAAACAGCACCGCGCGGCACGCGGCCAATGGGCGCCGCGCCCACCATAAGTGCAAGGTTGAAGGATGACCGTGCCGGATCGACTTCTCCCGCGCCGAGGCGATATTGATCGCCTCCAACGGGATCGAAACCTCGATCAGCTTCTTTCTCACAGTATTGACCATTTGATCCGTAGCGCGATCGGTTGAGGCGGCAAGCGGCGAGTGCGGGTTAGCCTGCGGCGCCGGCGGTCCGTCTGCAGCACGAACAATCGCAGACGCGCGCCCCTGGATGGCCTCTATGGGCTCGCCAAACAAGAGGAAGTCCGGAATATCCAGCGGTAATACATCAAGAACCTGTTCTGGTTTCTGGTAAACGTCCTGTCGAAGCTCCATCAAAAGCCGCCCAAGGACGTTCATGCCAACCAGAACGTCGATGTCGAGCGGCTTAGCTCCCCAGAAGTCGTCTTTGCGCGACTCCTCCACTATTGGACGGTCGCCCGTCGATCGAAGGAGGCGCGCGAAATTCGAGTAGTTCTGAGCCAACTTTACGCGTAGGCACCAGCGCATGATCTTGACTCGCACCCTATCCCAATCAGGACGCGTGTCATCGCGATAGGGCTTGGTCTTCATCTTCGCCGTCATCGGGCTGGTCTGCTCGATGACAAGGCGTTGCACTTCCGGTCGATGGGGGAACCGGCAGGCTTGATACAGCGCTTCGGAGGTCAGAATTCGTACACCATTGACGCGCAGTGGAAATCCGCCAGCCATGTTCGAGAGTCCGCCATAGGCTTCCTTCGTTTTGAGGAAGACGACGGACGAACTTCGCTCGTACTCTCGGAATTTCGATTGCGGCGCGTGTTCAATCTTCAAAATCAGGCTCCGCCGTAAGTCTTCCGCGGCACAAGGGGGCGCCAATTGCTGAAAGGGTGGCCCTTGTGGGCGTCCGGATCGCCCCACCAAAGAGCCAGAGGCGCATTGTTCGGACAGTTGCGATACGTCACAATCGTCGAGCCAAACCCGACCCCGAAGGGGCCAAATCCTAATGGTCGCAAGATTGCCTTCGGATTGGCAGAGAATCCCCGAATCTTCATTCCTGCCCGAAGGAGCGCTTGTTCGAGCGCATTTCGGCCCGCCTCGCCCGAAAAGATCTTGCTGTTGCCGCCAGCGGCACGAGCTTCAAAGGGGAATTTCCCCGCAGCGTACTCCATGGCTTCGTCAGGCAGGCTAGTTGGCCAGAGGACGTCCGCGTCGTTTTTGTGAGCTTTCCGATTTTCCAGCTCTAACGATCTCCACACATGCAGCGTAATGTTCTTGCTGCCGGCGGCAGCAACCTTCTTAAGGCGGTCCCCCAACTTCCAACTTCCAAATGCGTGTAGCGCCATGACAATCACGTGGAGGGTTGCCGTCGCGGGAGCGACGTCTCGAATCCAGGCTTCAAGATCGTTACCCGCACGACTGCCAGTAAAAATGACGTCGTCGAGGTACACGTAAACATCACCTCCTCCGCAATCCTTCGTTTTAATGCCGTGTTGGGTGTTTAGACTTTCGTCGAATAGCCCCAACATATCCGTTTGGCTCTCGCCGTTTTCCTGGATACGCAGGAAATTGACGTTTTTCCAGAAAGTCTTGGGACTGGACCCGGCTAATTTATCGTTCGATATCAATGATTTAATAAAGCCAGCGGCATTTTTTTTGGTGAAATATGTCTTGTCGAGGACGTGTGCCGTCTCAGACAACACAGCTGCCCGGTCCTGCGCTGGAAACTGAGCAAGCCATAGTTCAACGTGATTCGCGTTGGGTCGGCAGATTTCTCCGTCCCGATAATCGGCGATGATGTTCGCAACGGCCTCTAATAGCTTCGTATTGTTTGTCATCTTGCCCCCTATTCCCGAAGGAGAGCGCAACGGTGTTGACGACGCAAGGTTGAAATCGCCGCTTGGGGGAAGCCAGTAGATCAGATCTCAGTCCGGCCGGGACCCTAGTGAGAGTAGGTCTGAGATGTTGAATACAACTGCGGTCTCGCCGAACCCAAGCTCCCGAGTGAAGAATTTCCGAACGTAGACCGGCTCCCTTGCAAATCCGCCGTCAACTTGGACTATCGCCAAAATGAACGCTTCAGCCGCGTTCAAGGAGGCCAGTATCTCGTTCTTGGTCAGAATTACTTCGCGACCGTCCGTCTGCCTACCCTTCACCTCGATGAAGCGCAGATGCCCGGCCTTCAGGTTTCGGCTCTCGATATCCCAGCCCTTTTTCGCTGCCGACACGTCCCGCGGTTCATGGCCAAGCGCCCGCTCTGCCACGAATACAGCCTCCATAGCTAGGCGCTCGGTCTCAGCACGGGCGATGGGATCCTCACAGAACCCATCCGCCTTGACCGTAGGCGGGGGTTCAATTGTCCTTGCCTTGAGGAGCCCACCCGGAACTACCAGTGCAGCGCCCTTTAAGACAGGTGGTAGGGCCGATATCTGGCGTTCCCGGTCCAGTTCGCCTTGGCGCCTGTGTAGGCGCTCCACAAGGCGCGCAGCAGTCGCCTCGGCGTTCTGTGCGTTGATGCGCTGCTCCTTCCCGGCGCGCTCCTCTTCCCGCAGACGTGCTGCCCGGGCGTCCCAATAATTAATTTCGCGGTTGAGCCGGGCACGCACTTCGCGCTCGACCTTGTCGATCTCAGTTATACGGCGCGTCCTTATTTCTGCCAGATGCTCTGGCACCAGCTCCCGCACTGCATATCCGAGTGCTTGGGCCTCGACGTTCCCGGAAAGCCATTGCGCTGATACCGCGTCGGCCGCAACCGATCGCTCCTCCGCCGTGATCGGTCGGAAGTCGAGGTATGGGGCCGGCCCGCCGTCCATAGCGGAGCCGTCTTCCTTCATGAATATGAACTGAAGGCGTTGCGAAACGGCCCGTGGTTCGCCTGAGCGAGTTGTGCGCGCATCGCGAACCGCATGTTCGAGATAGACCAGAAGACGCGGCTCTTCTCCTTGGTCCGCATCGTCGACCAGCACGCTCCCCTGAGACAACAGCGGCTGGAACCGTTCGAGTACTACATCCACCAGGGCTTCTAAGAGCGGGTGACCGGGGGCAACGAGTTCGGCTTGCGGTTGACCAATAACGAGGTTCTTTTCGAAGGTGATCCGGGCGTAGCGGTCCAGTACAGGATCGGTTCGACCGATCAGTCGATCTCGCTCCTTAAGGATCGACGGCACCCGAAGTATCTCAAAGCGCCCCTTTTCTCTCTCGGTGATGCGACCACCGAGCATCGTGAACGCCTCGCGAAAGAAGGCTCCGATGAAATGGGGCTGCAGGCGGCGTGCCTGCGCCCTCTCCATCTGTTCGCGTATCTCAGCAACGGAGCTAGGGTTCATACCCTCGGACGTGAGCTTGCGCTCAGCAACCAGCTTTTCGATCGTTTCCACGTCGACTACGCCGTCGACCTTACGGAAGAGCTCGGCCTTCTTTTCAGGCCGGTCGCCATAGCGGATCGCATCGACGAGGAGATCGCGGAGAGCGTGACCTTCGAAGAGTTCTCCAAGCACGTCATAGACTTTACCGCCAAGAGCGGCGCGCGCTTCTTCAAGTTTTTCGAGTAGGCGCCGATAGACCTCGCCCTCGCGGGTATTTGCGGCACATAGATTCCATAGATGGCAAACCTCGGTTTGACCAATGCGATGGATACGTCCGAAGCGCTGTTCGAGCCGGTTGGGATTCCACGGCAAATCGTAGTTAATCATCAAATGCGCGCCTCGCTGAAGGTTTACGCCTTCGCCGGCGGCGTCGTTCGCGATCATCACGCGAACGAGCGGATCAGAATTGAACGCCGCGATGGCCGCGCGCCGGGCCTCGCGAGCAATGCCGCCGTGAATCACAACAACCGCAGCCGGCTCCCCTACCCTCGCCGTAATCTTCTGCTGCAAATATTCGAGCGTGTCCTTTGGCTCAGTAAAGATGATGACCTTCCGCCGCAGGCCCGTGGTGGAATCCAGCATCAGCGGCTCATCTAGGATCGACTCTAGCTCGCGCCATTTTGCATCCTGACCGGAGAGCTTTAGACGGAGCGCGCGCTCCTCAAGATCCCTTAGGATGATGATTTCAGCCTCCAGTTCGGCCAACGTAGCGGCGGCGGTCGCCTGATCCACAATCTGCTCTTCGGCTTCCTCAGCTTCGTTGCCAGGAACCTCGTCGAGATCGTCGGGATCATAGGGCGGGAGAACAGGCGCATGGCTCAGCGGTGCGGAGCCGGTCCGCCGCATGAGTTTCTCTTCCCGTAGCCGTTCTTCGAGTTTCTTCCGGCGGCGTTCAAGCGAACGGTGAATAGCTGCGGGAGACGAAGCAAGGCGCCGTTGCAGAATCTGCAGGGCGAATCCCACATTGGACCTGCGCTTATCATCTCCGCTGCGATCCGCGCGATTCATCTCTTCGCGCACGTAGGTCGTGACTGCCTGATAAAGATCGTTCTCAACCGGGGATAACGCGTAGCTGGCGGTATACGCCCGACGCTCAGGGAAAAGCGGCGTGCCATCGAAGCGGTAGAGTTCTTCTTTCGTCATCCGCCGCATCATGTCGGAGACGTCGGCTTTGTGAATGCCTTCCCGAAACCTGCCTTCAAAACGATCCGCGTCAAGTAGGCCCATGAAGAGTTGAAAATCCGCCTCCTTGCCGTTGTGAGGGGTTGCCGACATGAGCAAAAGATTGCGGGTACGGGTGCCGAGTAACTTGCCAAGTTTGTAGCGGCGCGTTTCCTTTACCTCTCCGCCAAAATAGGAGGCGGCCATCCGATGGGCTTCGTCGCAGATGATCAGATCCCAATCAGGCGCCGCGTCAAGCTTGGCTTTAAGCTCATCTGAACGTGCAGCCATATCCAGTCGAACGATCAGCCGATTCTTTTCGATGAACGGGTTGCCCGTGACCGATGCCTCGATTTGTTCACGCGTCAGCAGGTCGAAATTCAATCCGAATTTCTCAGCCAATTCCTCTTGCCACTGCTCGACCAAACTACCCGGTGCAACGATCATGCAGCGTTCCAGGTCGCCGCGTATAAGCAGTTCCTTGATCAGCAGACCCGCCATGATGGTCTTGCCGGCGCCGGGATCGTCGGCCAGCAAGAATCTCAAAGGTTGCCGCGGAAGCATCTCGCCATAAACAGCTGTGATTTGGTGAGGTAGCGCCTCGATCTGGGACGCGCTGATGGCAAGGTAAGGGTCGAACAGGTGAGCCAGCCGAATCCGATATGCCTCCGACGCCAGGCGCAAAAGGCCGCCGTCCGCATCGAAAGCATAAGCCCTACCGGCACTTACGAACTCGAAACTCGTTTCTTCGCCCCTGTAGACAAGACGCTCTGCGACTTTTCCATCGACTCGAAAAACTAGATTGATCGCATCATTGCCAAACTTTGAAACGGAAACGACCTCGGCGATACCAGTGGGGTCGAGACCTCGCAAGCGAGCCCCGGGCTTAATTTCCTCAAACGTATGCATCAACCTACCCCCCTACGATAATTGTTCGCCGATTGGCCGTAGCACTGCGATCGTGATGAAGTACGGACCCGCCAATCGAGCGGCTCGCGGACGGCCCAGCGTCTGAGCCGGCCGCACCTGCAGCAATGCCGAACGTAAAGTTCACACTCATGATTCGAAGCTCGATTAGCTGTGGACAGCAGGACTGCATTGGATGATCGGTGGTGCAGGACGATCGGGATTAAGCTGCCTTCTTGGCGGAAGGTGCTTTACCGAGCTTAGCTTGCTTTTCGACGAGATGAAGTTCGACGTTAAAACCCATCAACGCAATTCGGTCCGCCGCCGCGCGAAGGCTAACTTTGCTAAAGAAGGGGATGCCGAGAGCCCCGCTTCTTCGGTAGCGGAGTCGCAGAATTCCAAACACCACGGTGAATTGGGAAGCATCCGGCCTAGAACGTCCGCTCGGAAGCAATTTCTCAAAGCCAGCCTTCCGGTATTTTCGCTGACGTACAATTGCGTTGTCGCGAAATTCCTTCCGGAATTTCCCGTCACGGACAAATGACTCCGAGGCTACGATACCCTGGTTCCAGAGATGGCTGATCAAGTCTGAGGCGTGTCCGTCCTTGAGATGGATGAACTGTCGCTTCGTAGACAAGAAATCGCACGGCTCGAAGGACGCGCCCGGCATTCCTTCTGGACTGATTTTCACCTGATCCATGTTTAGGAGATCGGTGCGGCTATTGAGCTCGGCGATAAAGTCGCGCTCGTTCGTCGCGGTGGTCGATGCCACGAACGGAACCGGAGATACAAGTCTCGCAAAGCTTTTCTCAATGGCCGCGTAAAATTTCTTGTCAACAGAGAACCACTCGCCGCCAAACAGAACATAGATACTGCCGTGGTGGTCAACTTCGAAGACGAGGCAATCGTACAACTTTCGTTTCTGTTTTTTATCGAGTTCACCATTCCTGATGACCCGCACTTCGTGACTACTACGCAACGCTGCCATATCGGCAATGTCATTGAGTCGCCCGCCCTGCAACTCGTCCACGTAATCGTCGATCATTACCTGACTGAACGAAGGTTTCGCCCCAGGCTTCAGACCAATGCCGTAATAGCCGATCTCGACGCCCTCCTCCGGGTCGAGAATCTCGGGTAATGCCAAATGCAAGTCCGACGAGCCACCCTGTGCAAGGCTTTGAATCTCCGCAAATGCCAGTCCATCCAAGGTCTCGATCAGTGCCTTGTCTTGTACCGGTGCCACGAAATCGATGAAACCGAAGTCCGCTTTATAGTCCCGCGACTCGTAAAGTGTCAGGGCCTTCCTGCATTTCTCGCGGACGTCGCTCGAAGAGGTCTTGCTGTGCAGCGTTAGCATATCTTTGCCGGCAAGCGACCGCGCAAACGTCGTGTCCTTCGGCGACCCAGCCGCAAGCCGAACAAGATCGCGCTCGAAGTCGATCTTGAACCCTTCGAGATCGGCATCACGACTTGCTTGAACGCGCTTCAGGAACGTCGTCGCGTCCAACGTCGCCACATCAATGCCGCGAAGATTGGAGCGAGCGACAGCGTTTAATACCACACGGAGGCCGAAGCCCCGTTCAAAGGCATCGGCTTCCAAGGCGTGATGACCCGTCCCGAAGGTCAGCGCCATCGTTCTGGTGACCCCAGGATGCCCTTCCGCTTCGATTTTGAGAAAGAGGACTGCGCCGCAGCTCCGGTTGCGCAGCCGCAGGGGTCGACCGACCGCGAACTCACCGACGAAGGGAAGCCAGCTAGGTGCAGCGGCTGGGCCTTGTCCTATGAAAAGGCGCCCGTTTTCAGCGTCGACCTCGGTCAGCTCGTGGTCTTTGCGGAGGGAGGTTTCAACAGTTCGCGTAGCCCGCATGAGGCGTAGAGAGAGCGACATTGCCTTTGAAACAGCTGCTGTTGTCACGGATCCAGCCTTTCCACTTGCCACCCTATCTATCATTTGCTATCGTTTGATATCAGATAGCGAGGATTGATGCCAGCAATAGAATGGCTGTCTTTAGACGAAGCCGCAAACTTCTTGGGGATGGGAAAGACGGCTCTATATGCCGCCGCACGCGAAGGTCGTGTCCCGGCGCGCAAGCTCGGCAAGAAATGGATTTTCGAAAAGGCGGGCCTTGACCAATGGCTCAAGTCGGCGAGGCCGCCTGAATCCTTCTTTTTAGACATTGAGTTCAAAATCGACGGAAACGAATTCCTCCGTGACCCACAGCGTGAAGGTTACCTTCTGGCTTACGAATTCTTCCGGCAGGGCAAGAACAAAGCAATTATTCAAATACCTGTCGGTTGCGGCAAAACTGGTCTCGCGTCCCTATTGCCTTTCGGATTGTCCCAAGGGCGTGTCATCGTTATCGCTCCTAATCTCACCATTAAAACCGGTCTCTTCGAGGCAATGGACATCACTAATCGTCAGAAATGCTTCTGGCGAAAAGCTGGGGTGCTCAGCGCGGACCAGATGCTTGCAGGGCCCCTGGCATGCACGCTCGATAGTGGCAACATCAGCGTTGCCACTAAATCCCACGTCGTCATAACGAACGTCCAACAACTCGCCACAAGCGACGACAAGTGGTTAAACCAGTTTGCCGACGACTTCTTTGACATGATCATTGTCGATGAGGCCCACCACAGCGCCGCAGCCAGCTGGCAAAAGGTCATCGATCGGTTTCCGAAAGCCAAAGTTGTTCTACTGACTGCCACGCCGTTCCGCAGCGACCGGCAGGAACTCGATGGCACACTTGTGTTTCGATACCCGTTTCGCAATGCAACTCTGAAGGGATACATAAAGCGGCTTAAGGCGAGCTACGTTGCGCCGGCTTCAATAGAATTGAGTTTCTGTGACGCCCGAGGGCGCTCTTACGCCTTGGACGAAGTTCTAAAGCTGAAAGAGGAAGAGTGGTTTAGTCGGGGTGTCGCTCTTGCGAGGCCCTGCAATCAGCACATCGTCGATAGCAGTCTCCAGAAACTAGAAGAGCTTCGGCGAACGGGAACGCAACACCAGTTGATCGCTGTAGCGTGCTCAATCAACCACGCCAAGGAAATTCGGTCGCTTTACGGCGAACGCGGCTTCAGCGCCGAAGTCATTCACAGCAAGCAGTCCGAAGATGAACAGCAGGGCATACTGGCTCAGCTTCGTAACGGAAGTCTCGACTGCATCATCCAGGTCCAGATGTTGGGTGAGGGATTTGATCATCCTAAGCTCAGCGTCGCCGCAATCTTCCGTCCCTTCCGATCGTTGAGTCCATACATCCAATTCGTCGGTCGCATTATGCGGGTGGTGGTCCAAAACGACCCAGGGCATCCGGACAATGTAGGCCATATTGTCACGCACCTTGGCATGAACCTTGATGAGCGATTGAAAGAATTCAAGCAGTTCGAGAACGATGATCAGGCGTTTTGGGACAAGGTCATTGGGGGCGAAGAGCCTGAACTGCCACAGGAGATTCTCTCGGGCAATGCGCGCCTCCGAGCTTCGGATAGCGTGGTCGTGCACGGAGAGGTGGTGGAGTCTTTATGGGAAGAGGATTTTACGTCGGTCGAAGATCAACAAATCGTTGAGGATTTGCGCGAACGACTCGAGGCATACGGCCTTGATCCAAGTCGTGCAGAGGAGATGGTTCGCCAAGCGAAGCCGCCGGCCATGCGTAAAGGCGCTGCGGTACAACCATTCAGCATTCTGCCACAGCGCGAGCTTGAGGAAGCGCGGAAACGTCTCAATGAGCAGGCAAAAAGCTTGGCCAAAATTCTTCTCAACCATGTCGGTCTTGATATGGCCGGAACGGAGATGGCCTTCAAATATCGATCGCTGAAACTCAGCGGCAAGAGCAACTTCATTTGTGCATTGATGATGGTGAATAAAGAAGCGGAGAAGCGGCTTGGCAAGAAGCGGCAAGACGCATCGAGCGAGGAATTTCGCGTCGTTCTCGATAATCTTGATGATCTTCTTCAGACGCTCGTTCGACGGGTTCGGAAAGCGAAGGCTGACTATGACAAAAATAACACCTAGAGGACCCACACCCTCGCTCATCGGCGGTTCAAACGGCCGTCCAAAGCGGGTCGAGGTGAAGAAGCTCTCATCGTGTTATCGATGCAACGATTCCCTCGTGAAGGGGACTACCTGCATTGAGGTCCCCAAGCTTGGGGGCGCATATTCATCCGCTCGCCGCATGTGCGACGATTGTTTTAAACAGATGGTGGCGAAGACTGCTGAAGATTTAGCGGAGGTGGCGAGCCTTTAATACTGCTCAGGGCCTCGGCCCTTAGGACCTCCCCCCGCTTCACAGTTGATAGCAACGTGCTTGGAAGTCGCGATGGCCACTGGCCTGCGCGGTGGCGCGACCGCCCTAGCCGCAATGTTTACGCATATGCTTAAGCTCGAGAAGCTGCGACTCGATAAGGGGCAAAGCTCTCGCTTCGAGGATGGTAGCGTTGCTTTTCTCAAACGGCTGAAAGCGAGCTGGCAGGACTATCGCTATGAGTTCGATGTCCGCGCATCATACAGTCGGGGTTATCGCGGGCGGCGGCCTGCATCTATTGACGAGGGTCGACACAGATCTGCTGGAAGCCCGGGCAGTTCAGCTCCGGGTATCGGCAGCGCGTAACACTCGACCTACGCAGCGATATGGCCGGGTTCGACCGCCGCGGATGTGAGCTAACTCTGCCTGGGCGTTGCCGAATAGCGGCAATGATAGTGGTAGGTCGCATGACCTAGCCAATCTTTGTTGCTGTCTTCCCACGACTTCAAGCTGATTTCGAACCGGGGATACTGAGCTTCGTAAGCCTTTAGCGTTGGCGAACACTGCTCACCTTGATTATGGCCGCCACCCATCTCGGGCGAGTCATAGCCGGCCAATGTAGGGGCCGGTCCGGGGTCCGAAGCGCATGCATTCGCGGCCTCGCATCCTTTGTGAAGCTCATTTACGACCTTGTCGGTATTTTCCAAAAATGCGGCGAGGCCTGCAACAGCTGTGGCGCAACATGCCACAGCGCCAAACCATTTTGCTCTGCTCAAAGCATTCCCTTTGGTTACGCATCTACGTCCAGGGAACAAACGAGGAGTGCAGCCACAGAGTTCCGCCGCCAGGACTTCCAGACATCACGCCTGCGTAATAGCGCTATGGAGCGTGAGCGACTTCGCGCTGGCTGCCAAGAATCACAATCGTTTTGGCCTCCCAACTAGCCGCGCCCTGGATGCCATTGCTTCAAAATCCAAGCCATTAAACATCGACCAGTCGATCTCCTTCGGCAGCTCGAAATGAGCCAACTCCTGGCACTGCTTGCGGCGTAGCGCAGACTGCTGGCCGTAATTGCCGTGAACGTCGTTTGGCTCGTGGCCCATTTGCAGCCTCGTCGCCTCATCATCGAGGTCTTCTTCAATGAACATCTCTTTGGCACCGTGTCGAAGGGAATGAGCCACTTCGATATTCATACCAATGGCGCCTGCCTTCTTGAGGAGACGGTTCACCCGCTTTGAAGCAACATCGCCTGGATCAGTCGTACCTGACAACAAGCGAAAGATGAAGTTATCGCCCTGCGCGGCTGCCCACTCGACGAAACCGATACGACGGAAAAAATCATGCAGCACGAAGAAGCGCAGGCTCGCCTCTGTTTTGAAGCCGACGCGCTTGTACATCCCTTTTTCTTTGTCATAAACGATGCCGTTGACGCGCACGATGTCGACACCATGCTTGCGATCAATATCGCTGCCCCGGATGAACGGAAGGATTCCGATGCGGCGCGACGAGAGAAGGCACAAAGGGCCCAGCATCGCGTCATCCAGATAGCCGCTGTCGACGCCCAGTCTGAAGACCTTGTCAACTTTTTCGTAGTCGAGCGCTTCGCGTTTCACTGAAGGTTTGGCGTTGTCCGGCCAACGCACTCGGTAGCCCTCGAACGGATTGCGAAGTCGGTGCAAGCCAACGGCGCCGTTGATGATAGCTCGCACCGTTTGAACGTATCCATCTTGGATTGTTTTCAGGGCGAGAGGCTCGTAGCAGCTTTCAATCCTATTCTTTTCGATCGCTGCATGGATGCCCATCTGTCGGAGCTCTTCGGTATTTTCGCCTTCGCGCGAGAGCTCAACCGGGACGTACTGAAGCTCGTTGACGAAGTTCTGCAGGTCAATCGGCAAATAGCAATCGATCGGCCGATCTCCGACAAGAGCTTTGAAGGTTGCCGCACGCATCCGCCCCGTGCTTAGGGCACTGTCAGACGCTCCTCCGGCCTTTCGGAGCTCGAAATATTCGTCTTCTAGCTCACTGAACTTTGGCGCGGTCGAGGTTTCGACGTTAGGCGTAGCGACCGCATGCGCCGGCTCGGGCTTCACCGGCCTGAAGTCACGCGACCTGCGGCTGGTCGACGTTGCCGAGGTCTGCTCCAGAATTGCAAGTTGCCGGTCGGCGACTTCGGTCAACTTGCCGAGCACGTCTGAGAGCGGCTCACCGCTCGGGGCGATTCCTGCGCCAGCCCGCCAACGATTCCAGACGTCTTGCCGCAACAGGTCGGCTCGGGCCACAACCGTGGGATTGCCCGCTCCACCCCTGCTGACCTCCTTTTCGATCAGCACAGCCTCTTGAATCGAGGCGATGTCGCGAAGCGCGTCCGGCGAGAAATCCGGCCACGGAGCGGGATTGGCGATTTTAGCCGCCGCCGCCTCCAGGAAGGTGTGCATGTTCGCAAGGAATTCCTCAGGGCTGTTGCCCCTCGGAAACCCGACGTCACTGCACGGGATCTCGCCCCCGATGTCGGTACTCACCCCGCCTCTCCACTGGCTGAAGCCGGTCTGCGCCAACGCGCCCAGCCAAGACGCCCGCCGCTGCGCCTCACGATGCGGAAGCACCCCAAGACGCACCCGAATAGGAGCGCATGACGGCAGTCTGGCTGCAAGGTTTGAGGGGGGCCGAATCTGGAAGAAATACGTGGAAAGCCGGCGCACCAGATAGGTTGGCGCACGCCCCGGCCCTCTGGGCCAGCGTGCCGGGCCCTTGGACGCCCTTTCCTGGTGGACTACTTCGTGGACTACATTGGTGGATACACGCTTCGACACTTGCACACCTGGGGCAGGCCGGAAGCGTTGTTTTTCGAGATTTTCGCAGATCTAAAGTGGCGGCGAGGTGCGAATTAACTGGCGGAGAGGGAGGGATTCGAACCCCCGATAGGCTTGCACCTATGCCGCATTTCGAGTGCGGTGCATTCAACCACTCTGCCACCTCTCCTGAAGGCGCCAAGTAAGGAGCAGGGCCCCTGTGGTTGGGGGCGTTAATAGGCGAGGATGGCGGGCCAGACAAGGCGCGAAAGGGAAAATCCGCTGCCTCTTTCGCCCTGTCCTTCCAAACTCCGGAGGAACTGCCATGGAGCATCTCACGATCAGGGCCAATGGTGCCGACTTCCACCTGGTCCGCGCCGGACGGGGCAAACCGCTGCTTTTGCTGCACGGTTGGCCGGAATTCTGGCTGACCTGGGAGCCGGTGATGGCCCGGCTGGCCGATCGCTTCATGCTGATCGCGCCCGATCTGCGCGGCTTCGGCGACAGCGACAAGCCGGACGGGCCTTACGGGCCGGACGGCCATGCCTCCGACATGCTGGCGCTGATGGACGGGCTCGGCATCGAACGATTCGGGCTGGTCGGCCATGATGTCGGCGGCGCCGTGATGCAGCCCCTCGCCCGGCAGGCGCCGGAGCGGCTCGCCGGACTGTTTTTCTTCGATTTCGTCTATCCCGGCATCGGGCCGCGCATGGCCGCGCCCGATAGGCTCAACCACATCTGGTACCAGTCCTTCCAGCAGATGGAGATGGCGCCAAAACTTGTCGGCGCGAACCGCGAAAGCTGCCGGCTCTATATCGGCCACTTCCTCAAAGCCTGGGCGCATCGAAAGAACGCCTTCGACGATGTCCTCGACGCCTTCGCCGACAATTTTTCTAGGGAGGGCAACCTCGCCGGCGGCTTTGCGCATTATCGCGCGTCGCATGCCGGGCGTGTCGCGATGATGAAGGGCGAGGCCGTGCCGCTGCCGCCGATCGATGTGCCGACCTGCGTGCGCTGGGCCGAGCACGACCCGCTGTTTCCCTATGCCTGGACCGACCGTCTGGGAGAGACGTTTGGCGATCTCGATCTTGCGATGTTTCCTGGCGTCGGACACTTCCCGCATCGGGAAGATCCGGATCGCGCGGCCGCGGAGATCGGGGCGTTCTTTCAGCGCATCGGCTGGCGTTGAGGCCCAAACAGGCAGGGCTATCGCCTATCACAGCGGGAGGCTGCCGGACGAGCTCGGCCTGCATGGTTCGAGACGCCCGCTTTGGCGGGCTCCTCACCACGAGGGTCTAAAGTCTCGCCGCAAACCGTGACCTCATCCTGAGGGCCCGCTGTAGGCGGGCGTCTCGAAGGATAGCCGCAAGCAAGCTGCCCGCCACGTTTTTCTTCATACGCGATAGCCGTGCCCAAATCAGAGGTGGGACCGCCAGACGCGGTAAACACTGGCGGTCCCGTGCCGCTCATTGAAATACTGGCTGGGAAGGGCGGCTTCGCCGGCCAGGTGAGGCGACGATTCGATCCTAGCGTGCGGCCCGTGCGCGGCAACGCAATCCGGTCCTTAACCTAACCAGTCAAGGTTACTCCTTGTCATTCCTGCTCTTTTTCTTGTTGGTTTCCTTGCCGTTCTCCGTAGAGCCCCGGTCTTTTCCGTTGCTGCCCTCCTTGCGGCGGTTGGTGAAGCGCGCATTGCCGAGGCCGGTGCCGATGGTGAGCACGCCCCAGCGATCGACATCCTGCATGAACGGGATCTCGGAGAGGCCCTGAACCACGCCGTCATTGTGCATTACGATCGCAGTGTCGTGCTCACCAATCTCGGGGATAGCCTCGATCAGGCTCGCCGGCAGGTTGAACTTGCTGCTCTCCCAATTGCCGGGCAGATTCTGCGCGCCCTTTTCGATGGAGCCATCCTCGTTGATCACGCCGGGACAGGCTATTCCGATAAAGGGGGCGAGCTTGAATCCCTCGGCTTCGGCGTCCTCGATGAGGCCTTCGAGCATCTTGACCAGCCGCTTGACCGCAGCTTCGCGGCTGGGCTCATCATCGGCGTGGCGCCACAAATCGGATTTGAAGACGACGGCCTTGGACAGATCAGGCGCCTTCTTCCAACGGGTCTCGACGATCCCGCAGCGGATGTTGGTGCCGCCGATGTCGACGGCGAGGATGCTGTCATAGGCCTCGAAAATCCAGGACGGCGCGAGGTGCAGGGCCCCGATCAAGCCGGCATCATCCGGATCAAAGCGGATCGGCACCATGTCGATCTTGAAGCCTTCCGATTTCAGGATGATCTCGGCCCGGGCAATGGCAATTTCGCCGAGCCGGCTGGCGCGAAAGCCGCCGCCGACCACGATGCACTCGGTCTTGGCCCAGGCCTTGGTCTTGAGGAACCGCCGCGTGACATAAGCCAGCTGCTGCGCGAAGTCCTCGATCGCGCTGTGCACGACGGCCGTGGCCTCCGTATCGTCGCCGACCAGAACGGCATCGAGGGCCTTCTTGCTGATTCCATCGGACGGCTCGTCGCCAAAGGGATCCTCGCCGGTCTTGCGGAGGGGCTTTCGCCATTCTTCGAGGATCCCGCGAAACGCGCCCTTGCTGGCGCGATCGCCGAGAAAGCCGTCGTCGTCCTTGATCTCGATGTTGAAACTGTCGACGTCGACCGAGGGCAGACGGCTTGCCCCGTGCTGGGCAATTCCCGTCGTCTTGACCAGCTCGTCTGTTGCCATGATAGCCCCCTTGATGGCCCCTTGCCCGCGTATCCATTTGCGAGGACACAACGGCGGGGGAACCGGTTGGTTGCAGGCCGGCCGCAGATTCCGCGCAGGCATCGGAAGGGGCCAAATCCTTCAAATCCAGGCCTTTTCCCGCGGTTTTCCTTGACTCCCGGCGATCGGCGGCTATAAGTCCCACAACCGGCGCGGGGCGTTTCTCGCGCCGCTTGTTTTTGCGTGGGTTTTCAAAGGGATAATTCCCGCCCGCACAAAACTCGCATAAACCCATACTCGCATAAACCCGTAGCGACTGACAAAAAGCCGGCCCGGACAATCCGTCGCGAGGCCGGGATTGAACACGAAGGAAGAAAACGATGTTCGCAGTCATCAAAACCGGCGGCCGGCAGTACCGCGTCGTTCCGGATGATGTCCTGGAAGTAGGCAAGATCGAAGGCGAAGTCGGCTCGATCGTGCAGTTGAATGAAGTTCTGATGGTCGGCGGCGACACGCCGGTCCTGGGTCTGCCCACGGTGGCCGGTGCATCCGTGGCGGTCGAGGTGCTCGACCACAAGCGCGGGCCGAAGGTCATCGCGTTCAAGAAGCGCCGCCGCAAGAACTCGCGCCGTAAGCGCGGCTATCGCGACGAGATCACGGTGCTGCGCATCAGCGAGATCCTGACGGACAATGCCAAGCCCACCAAGGGCCCGCGCCCGAAGCGGGAAAAGGTCGTCAAGGAAACGGCCAAGGACGAAGCCGACGCCGCATAATTTGATCACGCCAATTCACGAATTGATGCGTGAGAAATTGTGAAATGATTCCGTCACGGAATTGATCTAGACATACGCAAGATTTTGGAGACGAGCCATGGCTCACAAAAAAGCAGGCGGTTCATCGCGCAACGGTCGCGATTCAAAGGGCAAGCGCCTCGGCATCAAGGCGTTCGGCGGGGAAGTCGTGATTCCCGGCAACATCATTGCGCGTCAGCGCGGCACCACCTGGCATCCCGGCCTTAATGTCGGCATGGGCACGGACCACACTCTGTTCGCCAAAATCGAGGGTCGTGTCACATTCCAGGCCAAAGCCAACGGCCGCACCTTTGTATCGGTGCTCCCGCTCGCAGAGGCGGCTGAATAGACGGTGGATCAAATTTCGAGTCCGCCGGGTCCCAGACCGAACCGGCGGAGTCCTTGAGATCATAGAGATCGAAGGCTCCAGGGGAGGCGGGGAAACCGGCCTCCCTTTTCGTTTGCGTGCTCACTTTTCACTTAGTGACTTCGACGGAGCCGGACATGTTGCAGGATTTTTCGAGCGTGACCTTGCGGGAGGCGAGACCAAGCGTCGTCGCCACCGAGCGGCTGACCTTGCGGCGGCCGACACTCGCCGACGTCAGGACCATCGCCCACCTCGCCAACGACCGCCGTGTCGCGGAAAACACCCGCCGCCTTCCGCATCCCTATTCGCAGGACGACGCCGTCGCATTCGTCCGCGCCACCGCCGCGCTCGGCAGCGAGACCGTGTTCCTGATCGAGCACGACACCGGACCGGTCGGCATGGTCGGCATCGACCGCTCCACGCCTGACAATGCCGAGCTCGGCTACTGGCTCGGCGTCGAGCATTGGGGCCAGGGCTTTGCCACCGAGGCCGCGCGCGGCGCGATCGACTTCTTCTTTGAGGAGTTCGAGGACGATCAGCTCTACGCCGGTGCGCGCGTCACTAATCCGGCGTCGCGCAACGTGCTGGAGAAGTGCGGCTTCCAGTGGAGCGGCGTGCAGCTGCATCGGTTCCTGGCGCTGGGGTCGTCCACGCCCGTCGACTGCTTCCGTCTCTCGCGCAGTGTGTGGGCGTCGCTGAAGAGCTGGAGCAGTGCAAGGCGCGTGAGATAAGGCACTACGCCGGCGGATTCACCTCTCCGCCGGCGTGGCCGAGATCGCGCTCACGCAAGTAGATATAGAACCCGGCGCCGATGATGATGGCGGCGCCGACGATGGTGGCGATCTCGGGAACGTCGCCGAACACGACGAAGCCGAAGATCACCGCCCAGACGATCATCGAATATTGATAGGGCACGACCACGCTGGCCGGCGCCAGCTTGAGCGAGCGGTTGACGCAGAACAGTGCCGTCACCGAGACGCATCCCGCCAGCGCGAAGATCACGAGGCTGCCTGATGTCGGCGGCACCCAGTGGAACGCCGACAGTACAGCGCCCAGCAAAAACGTGCCGACGAATTGCGACGACGCCATCACGATATCGGGCGTCTTGCGCAGGCTGCGTGTGATCAGCATCAGCGTTGCGAAAGAAAGGCTGCCGCCAAGCGCGATCAGCGCCGGCAGGCTGATCGTCTGTGCGGACGGCCGCAGCGCGATCAGCACGCCGCAGAAGCCGATCAGGATCGCCGTCCAGCGCCGCCAGCCGACCCTCTCGCCCAGAAAGATCGCCGACATCGCGGTGACGAAGATGGGGCCGGCGAGATAATAGGTGATGACGTCTGCGAGCGGCAGATAGACCGTCGCGAGGAAGAAGGCTGCCACTTCCAGCGTCGACAGCACGACGCGGAACAGCTGCAAACGCGGCCGCTCCAGATGCAGGAACTGATGACGCTGCCGCCAGACCAGCGGCGACAGCAGCAGCAGCGCCGCGCAGGCGCGCAGGAACAGGAGCTGTCCCACCGAGTACGTCCCGACCAGGAACTTGCCCATGGCATCGCCGAACGAGAACATGAAGATCGACAGCACCATCAGTGCAATGCCGGCCAGTCGCGCCGAGCGGTCGTCATAGGCGGAGAGATTCTTGAAGAAGGGCATTTCTCTCGTTCGTGGGAAAGCCGTCATTGCGAGGAGCTCTTGCGACAAAGCAATGACGAGCGGAGGGAGCATCAAGAACCGGCGACCATTCGCTTGCGGTCGTTTTAATCGCGTGGGCGCGCAGGACAAGCCCGCCTTGGGCGAATTGAACGCATTGTCGCACTGCGCGTCGCGCGATACGGATCATTCTTCGACTTTTTCTGATGGTGCAGCACATGACCGACTTCGATCCCTCCCGGCATCGCATGATCCCGGCGCAACGCTGGTTTGAGGATTTCGTGGTCGGTGAGCGCTTCGTGCTGCCGAGCCGGACCCAGACCTCGGCGGTGTTCGCGGCCTTCCAGACCTCGAGCGGCGACACCCATCCGGTGCACTACGACGTGGAGTATTGCCGCAGCCGCGGCATGCCGCAGCTGCTGGCGCACGGTTTCCAGACGCTCATTCATACCGCGCCCGGCGCGGGCCTGTTTCCGTTCATGGTCGAGGAATCCCTGGTCGGCTTCCTCGAGCAATCGAGCCGGTTCCTCAAACCTGTCTTCGCCGACGACACCATCTATCCCGCGCTCGAGGTCACCGAGTTGGTGCCGGGCCGCTCGACCGGCACGGTGACGCTCAAAAGCACCGTGTTCAACCAGCGCAGGGAGCTGGTGCTGGAGGGCGCGCAGAAATTCCTGATCCGGCGCCGCCCGGCTTGATCTCGGGGTTAAGCAAGCGCCTAAAATCGCAGAAATTCGGCCGATTTGCGGGTCAGTCCGGGTTGCCGCGCGGGACCGGCTGGCCTACCTATGGCCCATGAAATTCCTTGACGAAGCAAAGGTCTATATCCGTTCCGGTGACGGCGGGAACGGCTGCGTGGCGTTCCGCCGCGAAAAATTCATCGAGTTCGGCGGCCCCTCCGGCGGCAATGGCGGCCGCGGCGGCAGTGTCGTCCTCGAGGTCGCCGACGGGCTGAACACGCTGATCGACTACCGCTACCAGCAGCATTTCAAGGCCCAGAAGGGCGAGAACGGCGCAGGCTCCGACCGCCACGGCGCCAACGGCAAAAACATCGTGCTGAAGGTACCGATGGGCACGCAGATCTTCGACGAAGACCGCGAGACGCTGATCCACGACTTCACCAATGTCGGCGAAAAATTCGTGCTCGCCGAGGGCGGCAATGGCGGCTTCGGCAACGCGCATTTCAAGTCATCGACCAACCGCGCGCCGCGCAATGCCAATCCCGGCCAACCGGGCGAGGAGCGCTGGATCTGGCTGCGGCTGAAGCTGATCGCCGACGCTGGACTCGTCGGCCTGCCCAATGCCGGCAAGTCGACCTTCCTCAGCAAGGTCAGTGCGGCCAAGCCGAAGATCGCCGACTATCCTTTCACCACGCTGCATCCGCAGCTCGGCGTCGTGAATGCCGACGGCCGCGAATTCGTGCTGGCCGACATTCCCGGCCTGATCGAAGGCGCGCATGAAGGCGCCGGCCTCGGCGACCGCTTCCTCGGCCATGTCGAGCGCTGCCGTGTGCTGCTGCATCTCGTCGATGCGACCTGCGAACATGCCGGCAAGGCCTACAAGACGGTGCGCACGGAGCTCGATGCTTATGGCGGGCTGTTGACCGAGAAAATCGAGATCGTCGCGCTGAACAAGATCGACGCGGTCGAGCCGGACGAGCTGAAGAAGCAGAAGGACCGGCTCAAGCGCGCCGCCAAGAAGACGCCGCTGCTGCTCTCCGCCGTGACCGGCGATGGCGTCAAGGAAGCGTTGCGCGCGTTGGCTGACCTGATCGGCGAGAGTCCCGTCTCCACCAAGGCGAAGAGCGCGGCCGAAGCGGAGCCGTGGTCGGCCTGATTTGGTCGGCTTGATGTGGTCGGCCCAAGGGCCGCCCGATTGTGTTCGCTGACGCGATGGCGCAGCATCAACGATCAGAAACGGCAGGGGCGAAGCATGGCGCGCGCGAAGAACGTTCTCTGGATCATGTGCGACCAGCTTCGCTACGACTATCTCGGCTGCACCGGCCATCCCACGCTGAAGACCCCGAACATCGACGCCATGGCGAAGCGCGGCGTGCTCTTCCGCAAGGCGTATGTGCAGTCGCCGATCTGCGGGCCGTCGCGGATGTCGTTCTACACCGGCCGCTACATGCGCTCGCACGGCTCGCACTGGAACGGCTGGCCTTTGCGCGTCGGTGAGCCCACCCTCGGGGATCACCTGAAAAAGATCGGCGTGCGCAACGTGCTGGTCGGCAAGACTCACATGGCGCCTGATCTCGAAGGCATGAAGGCGCTGGGCATCCCGCCGGAATCGATGATCGGCGTGCACGTCGCAGAGTGCGGCTTTGAGCCTTATGAGCGCGACGACGGTCTGCATCCGACCGGCCGGCCGCGCCCGAAATACGACGATTATCTGCGCCAGCAGGGTTTTGAAGCAACGAATCCCTGGGAGCATTGGGCCAATTCCGGCGCCGCCGACGACGGCCGCTTGCAGAACGGCTGGCTGCTGACCCACGCCGACAAGGCCGCGCGCGTGCCGGAGGAGCATTCCGAGACGCCTTACATGACGCGGCGCGCGATGGACTTCATCACCGAGGCCGAGACCGACGGCAGGCCGTGGTGTCTGCATCTGTCCTACATCAAGCCGCACTGGCCTTATATTGCGCCCGAGCCCTATGCCAGCATGTATTCCACGGCGGATATGCTGCCGGTGATCCGCTCCGAGCGCGAGCGGCAGAATCCGCATCCGGTGTTCGGTGCGTATATGGACATGCGCTACTCCCGCAACATGGCGCGCGACGATGCCCGCGAGAAGGTGATCCCGACCTATATGGGCCTGATCACCCAGATCGACGACCAGATGGGCGTGCTGATGAAGTTTCTGGAGGAGCGCGACCTGCTGGAGACGACCATGATCGTGTTCACCTCCGATCATGGCGACTATCTCGGCGATCACTGGATGGGCGAGAAGGATCTGTTCCACGAACAGTCGGCGAAGATTCCGCTGATCGTCATCGATCCATCGAAGGAGGCCGACGCCACGCGCGGCACGCGCAGCGATGCGCTGGTGGAGGCGATCGATCTCGCGCCGACTTTCGTCGATTATTTCGGCGGCAAGGTGCCGGCGCATATTCTCGAAGGGCGTTCACTGCTGCCGCTGCTGCGCGGGCCGACGCCGAGCGATTGGCGCAAGGTCGCATTCTCCGAATATGACTACGCCATGCAGGACGTGCGGCTTAAACTGAACCAGCCGATCGAGCGCTGCCGGCTGTTCATGGTGTTCGACGGCCGCTGGAAATACATCCACGCTTCCGGCTTCCGCCCGATGCTGTATGATCTGGAGACCGATCCGGAAGAGTTTTTGGATCGCGGCGACGACCCGGAGTGCGCGGGCGTGATCGCGCGGTTGCAGGCCGAACTGTTCGACTGGGCGCTGCACCCGAACGACCACATCACCACCCCGCGCGAAAAGATCGCGAACTATGCGGACAACCAGCTTCAGGTGAAGGGCGGCATTTTGATCGGTGTGTGGGACGAAAAAGAGCTGGCCACCATTCGCGACGGAATCGAACAGCGCGCGAAACTCTAAAACCCTCATGGTGAGGAGGCGCGTAAGCGCCGTCTCGAACCATGCAGGCCCCCGCAGACAGCCGGGCCTTTCATCCTTCGAGACGCGCGTTCCGCGCACCTCAGGATGAGGGGATAGAGTGGTCGCGAACTCTAATTCTCGATCTTGTATCCCGTCGCCTTCACGATCGGCTGCCAGAACGCGGTGTTGGCGGCGAGCTCCTTCGACAGGCCGTCCGCGGTGCTGCCGATTGGGATCAGCCCGATTGCGGTGAGCTTCTCTTTCACCTCGGGCTTGGCGAGCGCGACGCTTGCGGCCACGCCGAGCTTGCTCGCGAACTCCGGCGAGCTGCCGGCGGGAAGCCACATGCCGTACCAGGCGTCGGCGACGAGATCGATGCCGCTTTCCTTCAGCGTCGGGACCTCCGGCGCGAAAGGCGAACGCTCTGCGCTTGAGACCGCAATGATCTTCACGCCCTTGGCACGATGCTGCGGCAGCGCATCCGCCAAGGTCGTGATGCCGAACGAGACATGGCCGCCAACGAGGTCGTTGAGGATCGGCGCGCTGCCGCGATAGGGCACGCGGGTCAAGGGAATGCCGATATCCTTCTCGAGCTTGGAGCCCATGAAATGCGGAATGGTGCCGTTGCTCGGCACCCCGAACGAGGTCTTGTCCGGATGCGCCTTCAGCCAGGCGACAAATCCCTTGAAATCCGCGGCATCGACGTCCGGACCGATCACGAGCGCAAATTCGAACCGCGCCAGCAGCGACACCGGCACGAAATCCTTGGCCGTGTCGAAGCTCGGCGTCGTCTCCACCATCGGCAGCAGGTACATGGTCGGCCCCGTCGTCACCAGCACCATGCTGCCGTCGGGGCTGCCACCCTTCACCGCCTTGATGCCGATCAGGCCATCACCGCCAGTGCGGTTCTCGACCACAACAGTCCGTTGCAGCGCCGGCGCCATCTCCTGCGCGATCAGCCGGCACAGGGTGTCGCCGCCCGCTCCCGCCGCGAACGGGAAGATGACCTTCGTCAGCCCGGCCTGCGCTTGGGCCTCGCCCGCCTGTGCCAGCAGCGGCAAACCGAAGCATCCGGCCATGAATTTGCGGCGATCCATTCGCTTCCTCTCCAGCCCATTATTGGTTGCGGGCATTAGAACCGGGTCGGCGTCCAACACAAGGCTCAAGACAAGGCCAACCTTCGCCGTTTACCATTCCACCCGCCTTGCGCCGGCCATCGTCCTGCTGCAAAAGCAGGCCTTACCGGCGCCGCCTGTCGCTCCGCCGTTTCCGATGCAGAGCAACTCGTCGCACGCGCCATGGTCAGCCCCGAACTCAGTCAATTCCGCCGCATCGTCGTCAAGGTCGGCTCGGCGCTGCTGGTCGATTCCGACAAGGGCGAGGTGCGCGCCTCCTGGCTCGCCGCGCTCGCCGATGACATGGCCAAGCTGCACCGCGAGGGGCGTGACGTGCTCGTCGTCTCCTCGGGCTCGATCGCGCTCGGCCGCAGCCGGCTGAAATTGCCGCGCGGCCCGCTGAAGCTGGAGGAGAGCCAGGCCGCCGCCGCCGTCGGCCAGATCGCGCTGGCACGGATCTGGTCGGAGGTGCTCGGCGCGCACGGCATCGGCGCCGGGCAGATTTTGGTGACGCTCCAGGACACCGAGGAGCGACGCCGCTATCTCAATGCACGCTCCACTATCGGCAAGCTGCTGGAGTGGCGCGCGATCCCTGTCATCAACGAGAACGACACGGTCGCCACCAACGAGATCCGCTACGGCGATAACGACCGCCTCGCCGCACGTGTCGCCACCATGGCGAGCGCCGATCTGCTGGTGCTGCTGTCTGATATCGACGGGCTCTACGACGCCCCGCCGAAGAACAACCCCAACGCAAAGCTCATTCCCGTGGTCGACAGCATCTCCTCGGAGATCGAGGCGGTGGCGGGCGACGCCGAGTCCGAACTGTCGCGCGGCGGCATGCGCACCAAGGTCGAGGCGGCCAAGATCGCGACGACAGGCGGCACGCATATGCTGATCGCCTCCGGCAAGATCGAGCATCCCTTGCAGGCGATCGCCGATGGCGGCCGCTGCACCTGGTTCCTGACGCCGGCCAATCCCATCACCTCGCGAAAGCGCTGGATCGCGGGCTCGCTGGAGCCGAAGGGCACGCTGACCATCGACGCCGGCGCAGTCGCCGCGTTGCGCGCCGGCGCCAGCCTGTTGCCGGCCGGCGTGATCAAGGTGGAGGGCCAGTTCGCCCGCGGCGACGCAGTGATCGTGCGCGGCCCCGACACCAGCGAGATCGGCCGCGGCCTGATCGCCTATGACGCCGACGACGCCGAGCGGATCAAGGGCCGCTCCTCCCCGGACGTGATGGCCATCCTCGGCATCAGCGGGCGGTCCGAGATGATCCACCGCGACGATCTGGTGCTGGGCGGGTAAGGGCCGAATTCGCGCCCTGCTACTGCATGTCGTCGGAAGCGATATCCTGCCGGTCGTGCATCACACGGACGATCTCCACGCCATCGGGCAACGGGACATAGAAAATCACGTAGTTGCCGACCGGGAAGCTGCGGAGGTCTGCACGCAATTCCCACCGCTCCCGTCCGGCCAGCGGGTTCTGCACTAGCATCTCGAAAATCTCGCTGATGCGCGCGATCTGCTTGTCAGCAGCCCGCACGCTATCTGAAGCGATGAAGTCATAGATCGAATCGAGATCGTGGTCTGCTTGTGGGGCTTTGCGAAATCTATTCGGCACGTTTGCGGGCTGCCAGCCGTTGCCGTCCCCGCGCCTTGATGTCGTTCATCCACTCGTGAAGATCGACCTCTTCCATTGGCCCGCTGTCAAATCCCTTCTGGATTTCGGCGCGTAGCGCCTCCAGCTTGGCTTGGCGCCGCTCTTCGCGTTCTTCGACGAGGCGAAGACCTTCGCGCATCACTTCGCTCGCAGTGGCATAGCGGCCGCTCTCGACCAGATTGTCGATCAGGTCCTCGAAATGCTTGCCAATGCTGAAACTACCCGCCATGGGAGGCTCCGTTATCAGTTAATGATATTTATTGATATCCGGGTGGCCCGCAAGTAGCGATGCTGCCCTTGGCACAACCGAGCTATTGGCCGACCCGGCGGCGCGGACCGGGCCCCAGCCATACCCTTCCCGCCCTTCGCAAAAGCGGGATTTCCGTGCTAGGACACTGCCTTAGCAAAAGGTTGAACTCCCCATGGCCGCCCCCCTCAAAGCCGTCGACGGCAACGCCGACCTCCAGGCGCTGATGTCCGATCTCGCCACCCGTGCCCGCACCGCAGCGCGCGTGCTGGCGCTGGCGCCGCCGGAGCAGAAGAACCGGGCGCTCGAGGCCATGGAGCGGGCGATCCGCGGCAACGCTGCAGCAATCCTCGCCGCCAATGCCGAGGACGTTGCGGAGGCCCGCGCCTCCGGCAATGCCACCTCCTCCTTCATCGACCGCCTGACGCTGACGCCGGCGCGCGTCAAAGGCATGGCCGAGGGCATCGGTATCGTGCGCGGCATCGCCGATCCGGTCGGCATCGTCACCGAGAGCTGGCAGCGGCCGAACGGCATGACCATCGAGCGCGTGCGCGTGCCGCTCGGCGTCGTCGGCGTGATCTTCGAGAGCCGGCCCAATGTCGCGGCCGATGCCGGAGTGCTGTGCCTGAAGGCCGGCAATGCCGTGATCCTGCGCGGCGGCTCCGACAGTTTCCGCTCCTGCCGCGCGATCCATGAATGCCTGGTGCAGGGACTGCGCGAAGCCGGTCTGCCGGAAGCTGCGATCACGCTGGTGCCGACGCGCGACCGCGCGGCAGTCGGCATGATGCTGTCGGGATTGAACGGCGCCGTCGACGTGATCGTTCCGCGCGGAGGCAAGAGCCTCGTCGCGCGCGTCGAGGCCGAAGCGCGCGTGCCCGTGTTCGCGCATCTCGAAGGCGTCAACCACGTCTATATCGATGCCGGCGCCGACCTCGCGATGGCGAAGTCGATCGTGCTCAACGCCAAGATGCGCCGCACCGGCGTCTGCGGCGCGGCCGAGACGCTGCTGGTCGATCGCGCCGCTGCTGCGAAGAGCCTGAAGCCGCTGGTCGAGATGCTGATCGAGGCCGGCTGCGAGGTTCGCGGCGACGACGTCGTGCAGAAGACCGACGCGCGCGTCAAACCTGCGAGCGAGGACGATTGGGACACCGAATATCTCGACGCGATCATCGCGGCGAAGGTGGTGGACGGCGTCGACGGCGCGATTGCGCATATCCAGAACCACGGCTCGCATCACACCGACGCGATCGTCAGCGCGGATGAGGCTGCTGCGAGGAAATTCCTGAGCGAGGTGGATTCCGCGATCGTGCTGCACAATGCCTCGACGCAGTTCGCCGACGGCGGCGAGTTCGGTTTCGGCGCCGAGATCGGCATCGCCACCGGCCGATTCCACGCCCGCGGCCCGGTTGGCGCCGAGCAGTTGACGAGCTTCAAATATCGCGTGCACGGCACCGGCCAGACCCGGCCGTAAGTAACGTCGCGGGGCGCGGGCATTGAGCAAAAATTTCGTCGTGCCGCGTTCCTTGGCGCAAGCGGTCCCGCCCTCGACATCGGGCATGCGCATCGGCCTGCTCGGCGGCTCCTTCAATCCGCCGCATCAGGCCCATCGCGCGATCAGCCAGTTTGCGCTGAAGCGATTGCAGCTCGATCGCGTCTGGTGGCTGGTAACCCCCGGCAATCCGCTGAAGGAGAACGGCACGCTGCACGAGCTCGGCGCGCGCATGCAGGCGGCGCGCGACGTCGCTGATGACCCCAGGATCGAGGTGAGCTGTCTCGAATCCGTCATTCGCACCCGCTATACTATCGACACGATCAACACCTTGCGCCGCCGCTTCAGAGGCCTGCGCTTTGTCTGGATCATGGGCGCCGACAACCTCGCTCAATTCCATCGTTGGCAGGACTGGCGGCGCATCGCCGCCCAGGTGCCGATTGCAGTGATCGATCGCCCGCCGCAGAGCTTTCGTGCCCTCGCCTCTCCCGCCGCCAAGGCACTCGCGCGCTACCGCCTGCCGGAGAACAAAGCAGCACTGCTTGCGGATCAGCCTGCGCCGGCCTGGGTGTTCCTGACCGGATTGAAGCTGAACCTCTCCTCAACGGGCCTGCGGAACCCGGACGGGAGCTGGAAAGGTACGAAGTGAGACGGAGTATGCGGAGCCGGGGCTCTCTGGCATATTGAAACCCTTAACCCCACATGATGTAGTGTAACCAGTGAGCGCTGGATTCGGCGTTCGCGATACAGTGAAAGGAATGGTCCCTGACCACATCTGTATTGTCCAAGTCTGTTTTACCCAAGGTTGCCAAGCCTACGCGTAAAACATCGACCAAAGCTGCGGCCTTGAAGGCGCAACCCGACGCCGACAAGACGCTGAGCCTGATCCTCTCCCGCCTCGACGACATGAAGGCGGAAGAGACGGTCACCATCGACCTTCGCGGCAAATCGGCGTACTCCGACTACATGATCGTCACCACCGGCCGGGTTAACCGGCATGTCGGCGCGATCGCGGAGAACGTCAGCAAGAGCCTCAAGGAAAACGGTATCAAGAACATCCACGTCGAGGGCTTGCCCAATTGCGACTGGGTGCTGATCGATTCCGGCGATGTGATCGTGCACGTGTTCAGACCCGAGGTCCGCGAGTTCTACAATCTCGAGAGATTGTACACGCAGGGCCCAGGGGCGGCGAAGGCGATCTAGGCTCCTCGAGCCGATTTCGAATCGGCTGACGCGCATGCTAGCGTCGTGCGCGCGCATATTGCGTGCGGTCTTGAAACGCGACCTGAAAATATCATGCGTGTTGCTGTCATCGCGGTGGGCCGGCTGAAGCAGGGCCCCGAACGGGAGCTTGCCGACCGCTATTTCGAGCGGTTCGACGAGGCCGGCCGCAAGCTCGGATTCCGCGAACTCGTCATCCACGAAATTCCCGAAAGCCGGGCGCGCGACACCGCGACCAGGATGGCCGAAGAGGCCGCGGCGATCGGTGCGCACGTCCCGGAAAAATCGATCCTGGTGGCGCTGGACGAGCGCGGCCAGAACCTCGACTCCACCGTATTCGCACGGCACCTCGGGCGCTGGCGCGACGAGGGTGCCGGACATACTATCTTCGTGATCGGAGGGGCGGACGGACTTTCGCCCGAATTGCGCCGTAAGGCCAAGCTCGCGATCGCGTTCGGCTCTGCGACCTGGCCGCACCAAATGGTCCGCGTCATGCTTCTGGAACAGCTTTATCGGGCCGCCACCATTCTGGCCGGCCACCCCTATCACCGCGCGTGATGCGCGCCACAACGAGCACCTTTGCGTAAAGTGATGCGAGCGCCGATCCTCAACCTGCTGCTGATCACTGGCGTCACGGGCGCAAGCCTTGCGCAAGCTCAGACGGCAGCGCCGGTGCCACAGACAGCGGCCGTCTCGCCCGATGCGATCAAGCAGCGCGAACAGGAGCTCGAGGCCGCGCGCGCAAGGCAGAAGAGCGCGGAAGAGGCCCAGGCCAAGCTCAAGGCCGAGATCTCCTCGCTGGGCCAGGACCGCACCCAACTCAATCAGCAGCTGATCGATACCGCAGCCAATGTGCGGTCGGTCGAGACCGGGATCGACGAGGCCGAAGCGCGGCTGCGCTCGCTGAATAGCCGCGAGCAGGCGATGCGCACCTCGCTGGAATCGCGCCGCGCCGACATCGTCGAAGTGCTGGCGGCCTTGCAGCGGGCCGGCCGGCGCACGCCGCCGGCGCTCCTGGTGCGGCCCGAAGATGCGCTGCAATCCCTGCGCACCGCCATGCTGCTGGGCGCCGTGGTGCCGGAATTGCGCGGCCGCGCCGAGAAGATCGCAGGCGACCTCGGCGAGCTCGTAGGCTTGCGCAAGAACATCGCCGCCGAACGCGACCAGCTCGCCACCGACCGCGACAAGGTCCGCAACGACCAGACCCGGCTCGCCGCGCTGGTCGAGGAGCGGCAGCGCCAGCAGGCGTCGCGTGAAAAAGACCTGGACGCCGAAAATTCGCGCGCCATCGCGCTCTCCAGACAAGTCGGCGATCTCCAGGGGCTGATCGCCAAGATGGAGCAGGATCTGCAAAGCGCCGCCAAGGCGGCTGAGAAGGCGGCTGAGGCCGCAAAGCAGGCCGAGGCAAAGGCGGCCGCCAGCAGCAAGTCGGGCCCTGCCGCTTTCAAAGACCGGTCCCGGACCACCCCGGCGATCCTTTTTGCGTCGGCCAAGGGGCTCCTGCCTCTTCCGGTTAACGGTAACAAGATCAGGGACTTTGGCGGTTCCGATGGGGTCGGCGGGGTCCAGAAGGGCATTTCACTGGCAAGTCGGCCCGGCTCCCAGGTCACGACGCCGTGTGACGGCTGGGTCGTCTATGCCGGTCCGTTCCGCAGCTATGGACAACTCTTGATCCTCAATGCCGGGGGCGGGTATCATGTCCTGATCGCCGGGATGGAGCGCATTTCGGTCAACATCGGACAGTTTGTGCTCACGGGGGAGCCGGTCGCGATCATGGGGTCGACTTCTCAAGTCGCCTCCATTCTCGCCACGAACGCGAGTCAACCTGTGCTGTATGTCGAGTTCCGTAAGGACGGCACTCCAATCGATCCAGGCCCATGGTGGGCCGCAAATGAAGGCGAGAAGGTTCGCGGATGATGCGCAAGACTTCAGTTATCCTCCTCAGCGCCGCCACCGGTGCGGCGCTGACGCTGTTCGTGACCCAGCCGCGCGCGGCCTTCATGGGCTCCAGCGCGCGAGCCGCCACCGCGGACACCTATCGCCAGCTCAATCTGTTCGGCGATGTCTTCGAGCGCGTGCGCTCGGACTATGTCGAGAAACCCGACGACACCAAGCTGATCGAATCCGCCATCAGCGGCATGCTCACTGGGCTCGATCCGCATTCGAGCTACATGGACGCCAAAAGCTTCCGCGACATGCAGGTGCAAACCCGCGGTGAATTCGGCGGCCTCGGCATCGAAGTCACCATGGAGGACGGCCTGATCAAGGTGGTCTCGCCGATCGACGACACCCCGGCTTCGCGCGCCGGCGTCATGGCCAACGACATCATCACCAGTCTCGACGACGAAGCCGTGCAGGGCCTGACCCTGAACCAGGCGGTCGAGAAGATGCGCGGCCCGGTCAACACCAAGATCAAGCTCAAGATCATCCGCAAGGGCCAGGACAATCCGATCGACGTCACCCTGGTGCGTGACAACATTCGCGTCCGCTCGGTGCGCGCGCGCATCGAAGCCGACGACATCGGCTATATCCGCATCACCACCTTCAACGAGCAGACCACCGAAGGTCTGAAGCGCGAGGTCGCCAACCTCTCGAATCAGATCGGCGACAAGCTGAAGGGCTACGTCATCGACCTCCGCAACAACCCGGGCGGCCTGCTCGAGGAAGCGGTCACCGTCTCCGACTCCTTCCTGGAGAAGGGCGAGATCGTCTCGACCCGCGGCCGCAATGCCGAGGAGACCCAGCGCCGCACCGCGCATACGGGCGACCTCACCAAGGGCAAGCCGGTCATCGTGCTGGTCAATGGCGGTTCGGCCTCGGCGTCGGAAATCGTCGCCGGCGCGCTGCAGGACCACAAGCGCGCGACCATCGTCGGCACGCGCTCGTTCGGCAAGGGCTCGGTGCAGACCATCATTCCGCTCGGCTCGGGCAACGGCGCGCTGCGTCTGACCACGGCGCGCTACTACACGCCGTCGGGCAAGTCGATCCAGGCCAAGGGCATCGTGCCCGACATCGAAGTGCTGCAGGACGTGCCGGATGAGCTGAAGTCGCGCACCGACACCAAGGGCGAGGCTTCGCTGCGCGGCCATCTCAAGAACGACGGCGACGAGAAGACCGGCTCGCAATCCTACGTCCCGCCGGATGCCAAGGACGACAAGGCGCTCAAGCTCGCAGACGACCTGCTCCACGGCATCAAGAACAGCGCCTCCGCGGCGCCCACGCCGGGCGGCGACAACAAGGCCACGACCGACAAGCCCAAAGCGGCGAACTAAGGCCTCAAGCCAAATCTTGAAGCCAAGTCTTGAATCCAAGTCTTGAAGCCAAGTCTTGAAGCCAAGTCTTGAAGCCAAGTCTGGCATCACGCGATCTCACGAAAGGGGCGGCTCCCGGAGCCGCCCTTTTTGCTTCGAGCTCCTGGCGCCCCCGGCCTTTCCCGGCCTGCCGCCGCTTGACCTCGCCGTGGTATCGTCGGCAGGAGTGATTCGGGATCGCGCATGACTGAAACGGCCGATGATCTGAGCGCCCCGCTCGGACAGGACAAGCCGCGCCGGAAACGGCGGCTGCGGCTGCCGTTCACCGCCATGCAGGCCCTCGCGGTGATGCTCGGCCTGTTTCTGGTCGCCTTCGCCGGCTTCGCCATCTTCAACAAGGATCCGCTCGGCGGCGAGCCGATGACCCGGATCGCGATCCGCGAGCCCAGGGCCGCGGCCAACGACGAGAAGCCGGCCGCGGCTGGCCATGGCCAGGAAGGCAAGCAGGAAAACAAGCACGAGACCAAGGAAGCGCCGAAACAGCCGGGCGAGCAGAAGACCGTCACCATGATCGACGGTTCCACCGGCGTGCGCCGCGAGGTGGTGATTGGCGGCGGCGATGCCGCAGAGAAGGGCGATGCGGCGGCCGCATCCGCGCCACCGCCCGTCATGGCCGGGATCGACCCAAAACTTCTGGAGAAATCGCGCTACGGCATGATCCCCGTGGTTGCCGAGGGCTCGAAGCCGTTCAACGTCTACGCGGCTGAGGCCGACCGCGCCAAGGCGGCAAAAACGCCTGTTGTCGCAATCCTGATCGGCGGCCTCGGCGTCGGCGCGGCCAAGACCACCGACGCGATCATGCGGCTGCCGCCGGCGGTCACGCTGGCCTTTACGCCCTATGGCGCCGATCCCGGCAAGCTCGCCGAGCGGGCCCGCGCCCAGCGCCACGAGATCTTCCTCCAGATCCCGATGGAGCCCTACGACTTCCCGGACAACGATCCGGGCCCGCAGACGCTGCTGACCTCGCTCACCACCGACCAGAACATGGACCGCCTGTACTGGCACCTGAGCCGGATGCAGGGCTATGCCGGCCTCACCAATTTCATGGGCGCCCGCTTCGTGGCGACCGACGCCGCGATGCAGCCGATCATCCGCGAGGCGGCCAAGCGCGGCCTCGGCTTCTTCGACGACGGCTCCTCGCCCCGCAGCATCGCGCCCCAGGCCGCGGCAAGCCAGGCGATGCCGTTCGGCAAGGGCGACATCGCGATCGACGTGGTGCCGACCCCGGCCGAGATCGACCGCGCCCTGAACAAGCTCGAATCCGTGGCGCGCGAGCGCGGCGTCGCGGTCGGCACCGCCTCCGCCCTGCCGGTCTCGATCGAGCGCATCGGCACCTGGACCAAGACATTGAGCGACCGGGGTATCCTTTTGGTGCCATTGACAACCGCGATGCTGAAATCAAAATCCAGCTGAATCAACGGATTGGGACGGCACGGGCCCTCGAGGCCGGCGTCCCCACCAAACAGCACGCGAGAGGTCTGGCGGAATGGCGCGTTACGAGGATCTGCCCTACCGGACCTGCGTCGGCGTGATGCTGATCAACATGAAGGGGCTGGTGTTCATCGGCCGACGCGCCGGCGGCATCGAGCATGTCGACGACACCCATGTCTGGCAGATGCCGCAAGGCGGTGTCGATCCCGGCGAGGACACCTGGGAAGCCGCCAAGCGCGAGCTCTACGAGGAGACCAGCGTGCGCTCGGTCGAGCGGCTCGGCGAAGTTCCGGACTGGCTCACTTATGACATTCCGCGCACGGTTGCGGGCCGCGCCTGGAAGGGCCGCTATCGCGGCCAGCGCCAAAAGTGGTTCGCGGTGCGCTTCACCGGCTCGGACAGCGAGATCAACGTCGCAAATCCCGGCGGCGGCCATAAGGCCGAATTCGTGAGCTGGCGCTGGGAGCCGATGAAGAACCTGACCGGGCTGATCGTCCCGTTCAAGCGCCCGGTCTATGAGCGCGTGGTGAAGGAATTTTCCGCGTTGGCGGAGGATTAGTTCAAGTCGCCATTCCAGGTTGATGCTAATGCATCGCCTGGAACGACGACAAGAGATCCACGCGTGACCAATGAAAAACCCTACTGAAAAACCCTACCGCCCAAACGTGGGTATCGCCCTCTTCAGCCCCGATGGCCGTGTGCTGATCGGCCACCGCTTCAAGGGCGACGGCCCCGAGATCATCCTGCCGGGCCTCGACTGGCAGATGCCGCAAGGCGGTGTCGACGAGGGCGAGAACCTGCGGGATGCGGCACTGCGCGAACTCTGGGAAGAGACCAGCGTCAAGAGCGCAGCCTATCTCGGCGAGACCGACTGGCTGACCTACGAATTCCCACCCTACGATGGCCCCCAGACGCATCGGCTGGCGAAATTCCGCGGCCAGCGCCAGAAGTGGTTCGCGCTGCGCTTCACCGGCCGCGACGACGAGATCGATCCGCTGACGCCGCGCAACGAACAGCCCGCCGAGTTCGATGCGTGGCGCTGGGAGCGTCTCGATCGTGTCGTCGATCTCGTGGTGCCGTTCCGCCGCGACGTCTACCGCGCGGTCGCGCAGCAGTTTGCGGCATTTGCGGTTTAGGCCGAAACAAGTCTAATTCGTCGGCCCCACCGTGAACGGGCCGATCGCGATGACGTGGCAGTCGCTGTCGCGCCTGGCGCAATCGGCGAGCGCAGAATTGACGGCGGTCTGCTCGTCCGCAGCCTTGCCGCCGCCATTCAGCGCAAAGGCCTTGTAGTCGCCGGCGGCGGAGTATTCGCCACTGAGGTAGCCGCGCACGCGCTCGCCGACGAACGGCACCATGTCGGCCGGGAATTTGCCGCCTGACGCGGCGGACGGCGAAGGCATCGGCGCTTTCGCCGCCATGGTGGATGAGGGGCCCGGCGCTGCGGCCGCAGCTGCGGTGGGCGCCGCGCTCGGCGTGGTCGTTGCGATCGCCGGAGCCTTGGCGGTCTCGAGCTTGGTGAAATAGAGGAAGCCGCCGACGCCGATCGCGACAATTGAGACGACACCGACCACCAGCGGCCACATCCAGTTCGGCGCGGGCGCGACCTTGCCCGCTATCTTCTTCACCTGTGGCGTGTTGTAGCTCCCGTCCTCGCGCCGCATCGCCACCATGTAGGCGTGCACCGGCGTCGGGATGTTCTTGACCTCCTGCGGGCCGATATCGGCGGACTGCACCGACAGCTTGATGGCGACCTGCTCGTGCACGGCGCGGGAGACGCAGATGCCGCCGATCTCGGCGAGGCCTTCGAGCCGGGCGGCGATATTGACGCCGTCACCGAGCAGATCACCGTCGCGCTCGACCACGTCGCCGATGGTGATGCCGATGCGGAACGACATCTGCCGGCTCGGCGGATAGGCCATGTTGCGGGTCCGCAAGGACTCCTGGATGTCGATCGCACAGCGCACCGCATCGACTGCGCTTGGAAATTCCGCGAGCACGGCATCGCCCGCCGTGTTGAAGCTACCGCCACGGCCGTGACGAGCGCGGAACCTGTTCAGGAATTTGTAGCTTGAGCCCCGAAGCGGTGCCCCGGGGCTTAGTGCATAGCCGTAGAGTTGAGCTGCTGCTGGATGCTCTTGAAGTGGTCGAGCCGCTCGATGGCGTGATCGAGCTCGCCGCCTTCGTGCTCCTTCAGCCCTTCTTCCATCTCCGCGATGGTTTCAGCGAACTGCGCACGATCGAGCTCGGCCAGCGAGGTCGCGACGTCGGCGAGCACGGTGAGACCCTTTTCGGAGACTTCGGCGATACCGCCGAGCACGATGATCTTCTCGTGCTTGCCGGCAGTGGTCACAGTGAGAATGCCGGGCCGGATCGCAGCCACGACCGGCGCGTGTCCCGCCAGCACGCCGAAATCACCCTCGACGCCGGGGACGTCGACCTGATCGACCTCACCCGAGAAGGCGAGCTTTTCCGGCGAGACGAGATCGAAGTGGAAGGTGGCCATGGTGTTTCCGCTTGCTTCGCTTGTCACCCGCGGGCTTGACCCGCGGGTCCATCACTCAACGAAAGTTCTCTTTTAATGGATTGCCGGGTCAAGCACGGCAATGACACCCAGAATTAGGCCGCTTCCGCCGCCAGCTTCTTGCCCTTCTCGATCGCCTCTTCGATGGTGCCGACCATGTAGAAGGCGGCTTCCGGCAGGTGGTCATACTTGCCTTCGCAGAGGCCGCGGAAGCCTTTGATGGTGTCCGCGAGGTCGACGAACTTGCCGGGCGAGCCGGTGAAGATTTCGGCGACGTGGAACGGCTGCGACAGGAAGCGCTCGATCTTGCGGGCGCGGGCCACCGTCAGCTTGTCCTCTTCCGAAAGCTCGTCCATGCCGAGAATGGCAATGATGTCCTGCAGCGACTTGTAGCGCTGCAGCACCTGCTGGACCTGACGCGCGGTGTCGTAGTGCTCCTGGCCGACGACGAGCGGCGAGAGCATGCGGGAGGTCGAGTCGAGCGGGTCCACCGCCGGGTAGATGCCCTTTTCCGAGATCGCGCGGTTCAACACCGTGGTCGCATCAAGATGCGCGAACGAGGTCGCGGGCGCCGGGTCGGTCAAGTCGTCGGCCGGAACGTAGATGGCCTGCACCGAGGTGATCGAACCCTTCTGCGTGGTGGTGATGCGCTCCTGGAGCGCGCCCATGTCGGTGGCGAGCGTCGGCTGATAACCCACCGCCGACGGGATACGGCCGAGCAGCGCCGACACTTCCGAGCCGGCTTGCGTGAAGCGGAAGATGTTATCGACGAAGAACAGCACGTCCTGGCCCTGGTCGCGGAAGTGCTCGGCGACGGTCAGACCGGTTAGGCCGACGCGGGCGCGGGCGCCGGGCGGCTCGTTCATCTGGCCGAACACCAGCGCGCACTTCGACTTGACGCTCGGATCCGGATTGTGCGGATCGGCGTTGACCTTGGACTCGATGAACTCGTGATAGAGGTCGTTGCCCTCGCGGGTACGCTCGCCGACGCCGGCGAACACAGAGTAGCCGCCGTGCGCCTTCGCAACGTTGTTGATCAGCTCCTGAATCAGCACGGTCTTGCCGACGCCGGCGCCGCCGAACAGGCCGATCTTGCCGCCCTTGGCGTAGGGCGCGAGCAAGTCGACGACCTTGATGCCGGTGACGAGAATTTCAGCTTCGGTCGATTGGTCGGTGTAGCTCGGCGCTTCCTGGTGGATGGGGCGCTTGCCTTCGGACTGGATCGGGCCGGCTTCGTCGATCGGCTCGCCGATCACGTTCATGATGCGCCCGAGCGTGCCGGCGCCCACCGGAACCGCGATCGGCTGGCCGGTGTCGGTCACTTCCTGGCCGCGCACCAGACCTTCGGTCACGTCCATCGCGATCGTGCGCACGGTGGACTCACCGAGATGCTGCGCAACTTCCAGCACGAGGCGGATGTTGCCGTTCTTGGTTTCCAGCGAATTGAGAATGGCGGGCAGATGGCCCTCGAACTGCACGTCGACGACGGCGCCCATGACCTGGGTGACGCGACCGACCTGGTTAGCTGCTGTAGCCATAAATAGCTCTCCTTCGAAATTCTGGACTTGAACGACCGTCGTTTGGTTCGTGCGTCAGACCGCCTCGGCGCCGGAGATGATCTCGATCAGCTCCTTGGTGATCTGGGCTTGACGGGTTCGGTTGTAGATCTGGGTTTGCTTGCGGATCATTTCGCCGGCGTTGCGGGTGGCGTTGTCCATCGAGCTCATCTGCGCGCCGTAGAACGAGGCGTTGTTTTCCAGCAGCGCGCGGAAGATCTGCACCGCTATATTACGCGGCAACAGGCGGGAGAGGAGTTCGTCCTCCTCCGGCTCGTAGTCGTAGGACGTCGACGGCGCGTTCGCCGCCTTTTCTTCCACGGTCAGCGGAATGATCTGCTGTGCAGTCGGGATTTGGGCAATCACCGATTTGAACTGCGCGTAGAACAATGTGCAGACGTCGAACTCGCCGTTGTCGAAACGGGCCAGCACCTTCTTGGCGATGTCCTCGGCATTGACGAAGCCGAGCTGGCGAACGCCGCGCAGGTCGAGGTGCTCGACGATCTGTCTGTCGTACAGGCGACGGAGCTGCTCGTAGCCCTTGCGGCCGACGCAGAAGAATTTCACTTCCTTGCCCTGCGCCATCAGCGCCTGCGCGCGCTCGCGCGCCAGGCGCACGATCGAGGAGTTGAAGGCACCGGACAGGCCGCGCTCGCCGGTGCAGACCAGCAGCAGGTGAACCTGGTCGCTGCCGGTGCCGGCCAGCAGCGTCGGCGCACCGGGCGAACCCGCGGCAGCGCCGGCGATGTTGGAGATCACCGCGCTCATCTTGTCGGCATAGGGCCGCGCCGCCTCGGCCGCTTGCTGGGCCCGGCGCAATCTGGACGCCGCGACCATCTGCATCGCCTTGGTGATCTTTTGCGTCGCCTTGGTAGAGGCGATGCGGACGCGCATGTCTTTAAGTGACGCCATTCTTCGTTCACCCCGGCGGTTCGATCCTTACGATCGAGCCGCTAGCCTATCCCAGTCGTCATGCCCGGGCTTGTCCCGGGCATCCACGTCTTCGTCTCCACGCGGCAAGGCGGGGAAGGCCGGGACTTCAAGTGCAAAGACGCGCTTCGCGCTTTCACCCCGGCCGTGACAGCGTTCTTATGCGAAAGACTTCGCGTAACCTTCGACCACCGACTTCAACTTGGCGGCGGTGTCGTCGGAGAGGTCGCGGCTGTCGCGGATCGCGTTGAGGATCTCGGCGTTCTTGCCGCGCAGCAGCGACAACAGACCGTCCTCGAACGCGCGCACCTTGCTCACCGGAAGCGGATCGAGATAGCCGTTGGTGCCGGCCCAGATCACGCAGACCTGCTCTTCCATCTTCAGCGGCGCGAATTGCGGCTGCTTCAGCAGCTCGGTCAGGCGCGAACCGCGGTTGAGCAGTCGCTGGGTCGAGGCGTCGAGATCGGAGCCGAACTGCGCGAACGCCGCCATTTCGCGGTACTGCGCGAGCTCTCCCTTGATCTTGCCGGCGACCTTCTTGGTGGCCTTGGTCTGCGCCGAAGAACCGACGCGCGACACCGATAGACCGACGTTCACCGCGGGACGAATGCCCTGGAAGAACAGGTCGGTTTCCAGGAAGATCTGACCGTCGGTGATCGAGATGACGTTGGTCGGAATGTAGGCCGACACGTCGTTGGCCTGGGTTTCGATGACCGGCAGCGCCGTCAGCGAGCCCGAGCCCTGGTCCTTGTTGAGCTTCGCCGCGCGCTCGAGCAGGCGGGAGTGCAGATAGAACACGTCGCCCGGATAGGCTTCGCGGCCCGGAGGCCGGCGCAGCAGCAGCGACATCTGACGGTAGGCGACGGCCTGCTTGGACAGATCGTCATAGATGATGACGGCGTGCATGCCGTTGTCGCGGAAGTACTCGCCCATGGTGCAGCCGGTGAACGGCGCGATGTACTGCATCGGCGCCGGATCGGACGCGGTGGCGGCGACAATGATCGAATATTCCAGCGCGCCCTGCTCTTCCAGCACCTTGACGAACTGGGCAACGGTCGAACGCTTCTGGCCGATCGCGACGTAGACGCAATACAGCTTGATGTTCTCGTCCGGCTGCGCGTTCAGCGGCTTCTGATTGAGAATGGTGTCGAGCGCGATCGCGGTCTTGCCGGTCTGGCGGTCGCCGATGATCAGCTCGCGCTGACCGCGGCCGATCGGAATCAGGGCGTCGATCGCCTTGAGGCCGGTCGCCATCGGCTCGTTCACCGACTTGCGCGGAATGATGCCTGGCGCCTTGACGTCGACGCGCATGCGTTTGTCGGCCTGGATCGGGCCCTTGCCGTCGATCGGGTTGCCGAGCGCGTCGACGACGCGGCCGAGCAGGCCCTTGCCGACCGGCGCGTCCACGATGGCGCGGGTGCGCTTGACGGTCTGGCCTTCCTTGATCTCGCGGTCGGCGCCGAAAATAACGATACCGACATTGTCGGTTTCGAGGTTCAGCGCCATGCCGCGGGTGCCGTTCTCGAACTCGACCATTTCACCGGCCTGGACGTTGTCCAGACCGTAGACGCGAGCGATGCCGTCGCCGACGGACAGCACCTGTCCGACTTCGGAGACTTCAGCTTCCTGGCCGAAATTCTTGATCTGGTCCTTCAGGATCGCGGAAATTTCCGCGGCGCGGATGTCCATCAGCCTGCCTCTTTCATCGCGTGCTTGATCGAATTGAGTTTGGTGCGAAGCGAACTATCGATCATGCGGCTGCCAAGCTTGACCACGAGGCCACCGATGATCGAGGGGTCGACTTTCACGTTGAGCGCGACGTCCTTGCCGGTCACCGACTTCAGGGCAACCTTGAGGGCGTCGAGATTCTTGTCCGAGAGCGCCTCCGCGACGGTGACGTCGGCCGTTGCCTCGCCCTTGAACCTGGCGACGAGGGCACGGTAGGCGCGAATGACGTCAGCCACCGCGAACAAGCGGCGGTTGGCGGTCAGGACCTTCAGGAAATTGGCGGAGATGCCGGCGATGCCGGCCTTGTCCAGCACGGCCGAGAGGGCCCTGGACTGGGTATCGGCCGCGAACACCGGGCTGCGGACGAGACGCTTCAGATCGGCGCTTTCGTTCAGCAGGCCCTCGAACCGGTCGAGATCGGCCTTGACCTCGTCGACCACTTTCTGATCGCGAGCCAGTTCAAACAAGGCCGTTGCATAACGGCCGGACACACCTGAAACGGACGTATCTTCTGCAGCCACAGACGCGCTCTTTTTGCTGTCAAATCCGCAAGGGAAAAACCGTCGCCACGAAGCGGCGCCTAGCGATCCAAGCCCTTGGAATTCAAGCGGGACTTCGATTTTCGGCCGACACGGGAGGTGCCGGGTCCGTTAAAATCGCGGCTTTGCTAACATAGCAGGCGCGCACGTGCAACATGACGCCAAATTAAAGGCGCGAGGTCCCGTTCGCCAGTTCGTCGCAGTCGACGGCGCCGCGATAACGGCCTGCCACGTCACGGAATTGCCGCAAGCCTTGCAGCGGCCGGGCGCCGTTTGTTCCCTCTCTCAGCGCATAGCGGCCATGAACACAGATCGCTGAGGCGTGAATCCCACCTCGTCAGCTCCACCCGCCGAATACTTACCCAATCCTAAATATCTGGAACAACAACTTTGATCTACAGTAGATGCGAGTAATGCCTAAGTTAACCAATCGTTAAAATCGAAGATTACGGAACATCCGCTGAATATCTGTCGCCGGTAACAAGATATCTCATGACGACACTGAACGGATTTACTGCCCAATTCACGCCTCATTAGGAATCGAAACGGCATCCAGCTCACAAACTGATGAGGGCTCCACTTGCCACATATGTGGCAATACTAGCTTAGGGACCACTAAATGCTATCTTTGAAGACGCTGGGCTTTGTGACCCGGCCGCGTACGACGATCGCTTTCGTTGCCGCAACTCTCCTCATTGGTGGAACTGCCACCGAAGCTTCCGCCAAATCCCGGCATCACCCCCGGTACTCTCACCATCACCACCGCCACCACGCCCAGAACGACGCCAACACCACCTCCGATTGGCGCAACGCCAATGCGTCGATGACGCCGTCGTCGGGCACCGGCCGCAGCTTCTCCGGCATGGCCTCCTTTTACGGCAACGAGTCCGGCAGCAAGACCGCCTCGGGCCAGCGCTTCAACCAGAACGCCATGACCGCCGCGCATCGTTCGCTGCCGTTCGGCACCAAGCTGCGCGTCACCCATGGCGGCTCGAGCGTCGTCGTTACCATCAATGACCGTGGCCCGTTCATTCGCGGCCGTGTCCTCGACCTCTCCACGGGCGCTGCCCGCGCCATCGGCCTCACCGGCGCCGGCGTCGGCCGCGTCACCGCCGAGGTCGTCTCCTAAGGCGCGAGACGCGCCGAAATAAGCCCGCCGTCTTGGGGGACGGCGGGCTTTTTGTTGCCTGCCATCCCGTCTCGTGTCCCGGACGCGCTGCAACGCCGCTCAGCGTTGCTGCGCAGAGCCGGGACCCAGGGCAACACGGTACAGCGTGGCTGAGATGGGCCCCGGCTCTGCATCGCAGCGCTGAAGGGCGCTGCGATGCAGAGCCGGGGCACAGCGGGGCCTACAAAAAGCTCTGCGGGTCGACGTCGACTTCGAGCTTTTGATTGCCCTTCGGCTTCGGGCAGACCGCGAGCCAGTTGCGCAAATAGTCCGACAGATCGAAACCGCGCGCGGATTTCACCAGGATGCGAAAGCGGTAGCGGCCCTTGATCACGGCGAGCGGGGCCTCCGCCGGTCCCAGCACCACGACGCGCTCGTCGCGCGGTGCGAGCGCAACGAGGCGGCGGCCAAAGCCTTCGGCGCTCGGACGATCGCCTGCCGAAATGATCAGGCTCGCGAGCCGTCCGAACGGCGGGTAGAGCGTGCGCTCGCGCAAGTCGATCTCGCTGTCGTAGAAGGCTTCGCGGTCGCAGGCGATCAGCGCCTTCATCACGGGATGGTCGGGCTGGTGGGTCTGGAGATAGCCGACGCCGCGGCCCTGCTCGCGCCCGGCGCGGCCGATCACCTGGTTGAGCAATTGCCAGGTGCGTTCCGACGCGCGCGGATCGCCATTGGCAAGGCCCAGATCCGCATCGATGACGCCGACGAGATTGAGCCGCGGAAAATTGTGCCCCTTGGCGACGAGCTGCGTGCCGATGATGACATCGACGCGGCCCTCCGCGATCTCGGTGAGCTCGGAGCGCATCGTCTCGATCGAGGTGATGAGATCGCTCGACAGCACCATGGTGCGCGCCTCCGGGAACAGCGCGGCCGCCTCCTCCTGCAAGCGCTCGACGCCCGGCCCCACCGCAACCAGCGATTCCTCCGCCGCACAATGCGGGCAGGTCTGCGGGCGCGGCATCGAGAAGCCGCAATGGTGGCAGACCAGCCGCTGGCGGAAGCGATGATCGACCAGCCAGGCATCGCAGATGGTGCAGGCGAAGCGATGGCCGCAGGCGCGACATAGCGTCAGCGGCGCATAGCCGCGGCGATTGAGGAACAGCAACGCCTGCTCGCGCCGCTCGATCGCGATCCTGATCTCGCCGGCAAGCCGCGGCGAGATGAAGCGGCCGCGCGCCGGCTGTTCGCGGCGCAGATCGATCGCCTCGATATGCGGCATGTGCTGGCCGCCGAAGCGCGAGGGCAGCGCGATACGCTGATAGCGGTTCTTGCGCGCATTGACCTCGGACTCGACCGACGGCGTGGCGGAGGCCAGCACGACCGGAATTTTTGCGATATGCGCGCGCACCACCGCCATGTCACGGGCGTGATAATGCACGCCCTCATCCTGCTTGTAGGCCTGGTCGTGCTCTTCATCGACGACGATCAGCCCGAGATTGGCGTAAGGCAGAAACAGCGCCGAGCGCGCGCCGACCACGACCGGCGCACTGCCTTCGGAGATCGCAGCCCAGTTGCGCGCCCGCGTGCGCGGCGTCAGCTCGGAATGCCATTCCAGCGGCCGCACGCCAAAGCGCTGTGCGAAGCGGTCGAGGAACTGGCCGGTCAGCGCGATCTCCGGCATCAGGATCAGCGACTGCTTGCCGCGGCGGATCGCCTCGGCCACCGCTTCGAAGTAAACCTCGGTCTTGCCCGAGCCGGTGACGCCGTCGAGCAGCGCGACGTGGAACGTGCCGTTGGCGGCGAGCGCGCGCATCGTATCGACGGCAGCGCGCTGGAGCTGCGTGAAATCCGGCCGGCCAAAATCGGGATCGGGCGCCGGCGGCGGCGGAGGCGGCGGCATCGGCTCGACCGTGAGCGTGCCCTCGTCGACGAGCCCGTCAATCACGCCGGCCGAAACCCCTGCTTGCTTCGCCGCGTCAGACTTGCCGTGCAGCAGCCGGTCCGACAGCACCTCGATCACACGCTGCCGCGCCGGCGTCAGCCGCCGCGGGGGATCGCCGACCAGGCGCACGCCAGCGCGGACCCGCTCGGGGCCGAGGTTCTCGCCCATGCGCAGGCACATGCGCAGCACCATACCGCGCGGGCTCAGCGTGTAATTGGCAACCCAGTCCACGACAGAGCGCAGCTCGGGCTTCAGCGGCGAGATGTCGAGCTTTTCGCTGACCTCCTTGAGGCGGTTATGCAGGCGCGGGTCGGGATTGGCATTTTCCGCCCAGACCACCGCCAGCACCTCGCGCGGGCCGAGCGGCACACCGACGAGATCGCCGGCCTTCAGCTCCATGCCGCGCGGCACCTTGTAGGAATAAGTCTGGTCGAGCGCGACCGGCACCAGCACGTCGACCATGCGGGTCGCGTTGGCGGAGGCGGTCGTGCTGCGCGACGAATGATCCATGGAGGGAGAATCGGAACCCGGGGCCTCAAGGCTAGCGCTCTGAGGCCGCCTTAGCGAACGATAAACGAGTGTGATGCGATATACTGGGTGAAATCACCACGTCCAGAGCGCATGAGCAAAGCGGCCGCCCCACCAATCGAGCTCGCCAGCGCCGATCCCTCGATCGCGCAGGAGATGGCGCGCTGGCTGTCGCATCTCGGCGCCGAACGGCGGCTGTCGCCGAAGACGCTGGAAGCCTATAGCCGCGACTTGCGGCAGTGCCTGGACTTCCTGTGCGCCCATTGGGGCGAGCGCGTGACGCTCAAGCGCTTTGCCGCGCTGGAAGCCACCGACATCCGCGCCTTCATGGCAATGCGCCGCGCCGACGACATTGCCGGCCGCTCGCTGATGCGCGCGCTCGCGGGCCTGCGCTCGTTCGGCCGCTTCATCGAGCGCGAAGGCAGGGGCAAGGTCGGCGCGCTCTCCGCGATCCGTGCGCCGAAGGTGGCCAAGAGCTTGCCAAAACCGCTGCCGATGGCCTCGGCAAAGCGTCTTGCGGATGCCGGCGAGCGCGCCGGCGAGGACCGCGAGACTTGGATTCTTGCGCGCGATGCCGCGGTGATGGCGCTGCTGTATGGATCGGGCTTGCGCATCTCCGAAGCGCTCGGCCTGAAGCGCCGCGAGGTGCCCCGTCCCGGCGAGGGGGACGTGCTGATCGTCACCGGCAAAGGCAACAAGACCCGCATGGTGCCCGTGCTCCAGAACGTGCTCGCACTCGTTCAGGAATACGTTTCGATGTGCCCGTATCCGCTGCCGGCCGAAGGTCCGATCTTCCTCGGCGCGCGCGGCGGTCCCCTAAGGCCGCGCATCATCCAGCTCGCGATGGAGCGGCTGCGCGGCGCGCTCGGCCTGCCCGACAGCGCCACGCCGCACGCACTCCGACACTCCTTCGCCACGCATCTGCTGTCGCGCGGCGGCGATCTGCGCGCGATCCAGGAATTGCTCGGCCATTCCTCGCTCTCGACCACGCAGATCTACACCGGCATCGATTCGGAGCGGCTGCTGGAAGTCTATGCGAGCGCGCATCCGCGGCGCTGACACCATCCGCGGCGCTCACACACTGACGTCATAACCTGCTTGCCTCTTGCGCGGCGCCCGCGGTTCGGTCAATCGTGGGGAACCGATGCAGGAGGGACATATGAGCGCACATGAAAGCATGGAGCACGCCGAACATGCCGAGCACGCATCCGGCTCGAACAAGAACATCGCGCTCCTGATCGCGGTTCTGGCGCTGTTCCTGGCGGTCTCGGAGACGCTCGGCAAGGGTGCCCAGACCGAATCGATCAGCAAGAATGTCGAGGCCTCCAACCTCTGGGCCTTCTTCCAGGCCAAGAGCATCCGCCGCACGGTGGTGCAGACCGCGGCCGAGCAGGGCAAGCTGACGCTCGGCTCCGCAACCCAGGATGCCATCAAGGCCGCGGCGCAGAAACAGATCGAGGACTGGCAGAAGACTGCCGCGCGCTACCGCTCGGAGCCCGAAACCGGCGAAGGCACCGAGCAGCTCGCCGAGAAGGCCAAGCACGCCGAGCACGCGCGCGACGAGGCGACCGCGAAATACCATCATTTCGAACTGGCGTCCGCCGCCTTCCAGATCGGCATCGTACTGGCATCGGCCACCATCATCACCGGCATGATCGCGCTCGCTTATGTCGCCGGAATCCTGACGCTCGCCGGCCTTGCGATGACCGGGCTCGGTCTGTGGTGGCCGCATCTGCTGCATCTGCATTGAGGGGCTGATGCAAACGGCGGCGGTGTTAGTCCGTCATCCTGAGGTGCTCCGCCCGCGATGCAACGCATCGCGGGCGGAGCCTCGAAGGATGAACGGCCGGGATGCAGCGCGGCCGTCGCCCTTCGAGGGCCGCTGAAGAAGCGGCCACCTCAGGGTGACGGTGATAGACGAATTGCGACGCTCAGCGCGCTTCGTGCACGCTCTTGCGGAAGCGCTGGATCAGGCGGAGCGTGCGGGAGGACCAGCCTTCGCCGTTGCCGGCAATCAGCTCCCGGACCCGCCGCTTGATCGGGTTGACCAGCTCGGCGGCCTTGGCGCGCAGCTTCATCACGAGATCGTAGAGCCGCTCGAACCAGGTCATCTCCATGAGCTTGTCGCGCGTCACGTCGAAGACGAAGGCGGTGACGCCGACGCCGAGGAGTTTTGCGAACAGGATCGTGAAGACCGCGCTGGTCCAGTATTCGTGCGTGAGCAGCCACAGGCCGACCAGCTTGAGCGGAAACAGCGGGATGATGGGGACCGCGAACACGATCAGCGTCATGGCCGGCGACAGCGCATCGACGCGATCGGTCAGCCCTTGCTTGAACCGGGCGAGCGGGATGAATGCGACAACCCGCGCGACGATCGGTTCAAGATGGTCCCACAGCCAGGCTTCGATCAGAAAGATGATCGCCAGCAGGACCCAGACCGGTTGAAGAAGGCGGCGCAGCATGTGTTGTCCCGCCCGATTCGGCTCGGGGCGTGCCCTACATATGGATGGCTCGCTTGCCGACTGCAAGCGCAGCCTCCTTGATCGCCTCCGAGCGAGTCGGATGCGCGTGACAGGTGCGCGCGAGATCCTCCGCACTGCCGCCGAACTCCATCAAGACAGCGGCTTCGTGGATCATTTCGCCGGCTTCGCGGCCAACAATGTGCACACCGAGCACGCGATCGGTCTTCGCATCTGCGAGAATCTTCACAAAACCATCGGTGGTCTGGTTGACTTTGGAACGGCCGTTGGCGGTGAAGGGAAACTTCCCGACGGTATAAGCCACGCCGGCCTGCTTCAGTTCCTCCTCGGTCTTGCCGACGCAGGACACTTCGGGCGTGGTATACACGACGCCCGGGATAACATCGTAATTCACGTGACCGGCCTGCCCCGCGATGATCTCCGCAACCGCAACGCCTTCATCCTCGGCCTTGTGCGCGAGCATCGGGCCCGCGACGACGTCGCCGATGGCATAGACGCCCTTCAGGCTGGTGGCGAAATGGGGATCGATCTGCACGCGGCCGCGATTGTCGAGCGCAACGCCGGCTTCCTTCAGACCGAGGCCATCCGTGTAAGGCACGCGGCCGATGCAGACGAGAACGACGTCGGCTTCGAGCGATTCAGCCGCGCCGCCCGCGGCGGGCTCGATCGTCGCCTTCAGCGCCTTGCCGGCCGTGTCGACGCCCGTGACCTTGGCGCCGAGCTTGAACGCAAATCCCTGCTTCTCCAGGATGCGCTGGAACTGCTTGGCGATCTCGCCGTCCATGCCGGGCAGGATGCGGTCCAAAAATTCGACCACGACGACTTCGGCGCCGAGACGATGCCAGACCGAGCCGAGCTCGAGGCCGATCACGCCGGCGCCGACGATCAGCAGCTTGCCGGGGACCTTGTCCAGCGACAGCGCGCCGGTCGACGAGACGATGCGCTTCTCGTCGATCTCGATGCCCTTCAGCCGCGCTATGTCGGAGCCGGTGGCGATCACGATGCTCTTGGTCTCGACCAGCTGCGACTTGCCGTCAGCGGAGACTTCGACCTTGCCGGTGCCGAGAATCTTGCCGGTGCCCTTGAGCACGTCGATCTTGTTCTTCTTCATCAGGAACTCGACGCCCTTGACGTTGCCGTCGATGCCCTGCTGCTTGAAGTTCATCATCGCCGGAAGCTCGAGCTTCGGCGCCGAGACCGACACGCCCATCTTGGCGAAGGAATGCGCGGCTTCCTCGAACATTTCGGAGGCGTGCAGCAGCGCCTTCGAGGGCATGCAGCCGACATTGAGGCAGGTGCCGCCGAGCGTGGCGTTCTTTTCGACCACGGCGACTTTCATGCCGAGCTGCGCGGCGCGCACCGCGCAGACATAACCGCCCGGTCCGGTGCCGATGACGACGAGATCGTAGATAGCCATGAGAGGAAGTCCCGTGAGTTTAGCGTGAATGGATGTGTCAGCGTCCGCCGGACACATCGAGAATGGCGGAGGTGACGTAGGAAGCCTCGTCCGACATCAGCCAGACGATGGCGTTGGCGATTTCCTCCGCGGTGCCGACGCGCTTCATCGGCACCATATGGGCCAGACGATGGGCGCGGTCGGGCTCGCCGCCGGCGGCGTGGATTTCAGTGTCGATCAGTCCCGGGCGGATGCCCGCGACGCGAATGCCCTCGCCTGCAACCTCATAGCCGAGGCCGATAGTGAAGGAATCGATCGCGCCCTTGGATGCCGCGTAATCGACATAGGTGTTCGGCGCACCGAGCCTGGCAGCCACCGATGACAGATTGACGATGACGCCGCCGTTTCCGCCATGTTTCGTAGACATCCGCTTCACAGCTTCGCGCGCGCAGAGGATGGAGCCGGTGACGTTGACCGCCATCACGCGCTGGATGCGCTCGGCCGACATCTCGTCGACACGCACGCCGCTCGTCCCGACGATACCGCCATTGTTGACGAGCACGCCGAGTGTGCCGAACTGATCGGCGGCCTTGAACAGTTCGAGGATATCGCTTTCCTCGGCGACATCGCACTTCACCGCAATGGCCTTGCCGTTGCTGGCCGCGATCTGGGCAACCACCTCGTCAGCGGCCGCTTTGTTGCTGGCATAGCCGACCACGACGCGGAAACCGCGCGCGGCCGCCGCAATCGCGGTCGCCCGCCCGATGCCGCGGCTGCCGCCGGTGATGATCGCAACCTTATCCGTCACGCGCGCCTCCATGGTTCGACACGCGCCGTCGCACGATAAGGCGACGGCGCTCGCAGAGCATCAGGGATCAGAGATCGAGCACCAGGCGCGCCGGATCTTCCAGGCTCTCCTTGACGCGGACCAGGAAGGTGACAGCTTCCTTGCCGTCGATTACGCGGTGATCGTAGGACAGCGCCAGATACATCATCGGGCGGACCTCGATCTTGCCGCCGACGACCATCGGCCGCTCCTGGATCTTGTGCATGCCCAGAATACCGGACTGCGGCGCGTTCAGGATCGGCGTCGACATCAGCGAGCCGTAAATGCCGCCATTGGTGATGGTGAAGGTGCCGCCCTGCATCTCGTCGATCTTGAGCTGGCCGTCACGGGCACGACGGCCGAAATCGGCGATGCCCTTCTCGATGTCGGCGATCGACTTGTTATCGCAGTCGCGCACCACGGGCACGACGAGACCCTTGTCGGTGCCGACGGCGACGCCGATGTGGTAATAGTTCTTGTAGATCAAATCGGTGCCGTCGATCTCGGCGTTGACGGCCGGGATGTCCTTCAGGGCCTGCACGACGGCCTTGGTGAAGAAGCCCATGAAGCCGAGCTTCGAGCCGTGCTTCTTCTCGAACGCGTCCTTGTAGTGGGCACGCAGCGCCATGACGTTGGTCATATCGACCTCGTTAAAGGTCGTGAGCATGGCGGCGGTGTTCTGCACGTCCTTGAGGCGGCGCGCGATGGTCTGGCGCAGGCGGGTCATCTTGACGCGCTCTTCGCGGGCGGCGTCATCGGCCGGCGAGGGGCTGCGCATCTGCACGGCGGCGGCGGGCTGGTTGACCGGGGTCGGCGCGGAGGCCGCACGCTCGATCGCGGCGAGCATGTCGCCCTTGGTGACGCGGCCGTCCTTGCCCGAACCCGGAACGGTCGAGGCGTCGATGCCGGTCTCGGCGGAGAGCTTGCGCACGGACGGTGCCTGCGGCGCATCGGCCGGCGGCGCCTTCGCGGCCGGAGCCGGCGCGGCAGCGGCGGCGACGGGCGCGGCGGCAGCGGCGGGCTTGGCGGGAGCCGCGGCCGGCTTGGCGGCGCCTGCGGCCCCTTCCGTGATCTGGCCGAGCAGCGCACCGACGGCAACGGTTACGCCATCGGCCGCGACGATCTCGCTCAGCGTGCCGGCGGAGGGCGCGGGGACTTCGATGGTGACCTTGTCGGTCTCGAGCTCCACCAAGGGCTCATCGACGGCGACGGGATCGCCGGCCTTCTTGAACCAGCGGCCGATGGTGGCCTCGGTGACGGATTCGCCGAGCGTCGGCACACGAATTTCAGTCATGGTCTTTTCCTTAAGGAGATCGCCAATGCGGTCGTGAATTTTTTGGGTGTCATCGCCCGCCTTCGCGCTTGCGCACTGAGGCGGGCGATCCAGTACGCCGTGACGGTCGCGATAACGACGGGCGGCGCGGAATACTGGATGCCCCGCCTTCGCGGGGCATGACGACATCTGAAAAACTTCTCAGCTCAGTGCTTCGTCCAGGAACGCCTTCAGCTGCGCCTGATGCTTCGACATCAGACCAGTGGCCGTCGCGGCGGAAGCGGCGCGGCCGACATAACGCGGACGCCGGCTCACACCGTTCACCTGGTTGAGCACCCATTCCAGATAGGGCTCGATGAAGTGCCAGGCACCCATGTTACGGGGCTCTTCCTGGCACCAGATCATCTCGGCCTTCTTGAAACGCGACAGCTCGGCAACCAAGGCCTTCAGCGGCACCGGATAGAGCTGCTCGACGCGCATCAGGTAGATGTCGTCGATGCCGCGCTTCTCGCGCTCCTCGTAAAGGTCGTAATAGACCTTGCCGGAGCAGAGCACGATCCGGCGGATCTTCTCGTCAGGAACGAGCTTGACCGCCTCGCCCGGCAACATCTGGGCGTCATCATAGAGGATGCGGTGGAAGGTCGTGCCCTTCGCAAGCTCCTCGAGAGCCGACACCGCCCGCTTGTGACGCAGCAGCGACTTCGGCGTCATCACAATCAGCGGCTTGCGGATCTCGCGATGGAGCTGGCGACGCAGCACGTGGAAGTAATTCGCCGGCGTGGTCGGATAGACGACCTGCATGTTGTCTTCCGCGCACATCTGGAGATAACGCTCCAGACGTGCCGAGGAGTGCTCCGGTCCCTGGCCTTCATAGCCGTGCGGGAGGAGGCAGACGAGGCCGGACATGCGCAGCCATTTGCGCTCACCCGAGGAGATGAACTGGTCGAACACGACCTGCGCGCCGTTGGCGAAGTCGCCGAACTGCGCTTCCCACAGGGTCAACGTGTTCGGCTCGGCGAGCGAATAACCGTATTCGAAGCCGAGCACGGCTTCTTCCGACAGCAGCGAGTTGATGACCTCGTAATGGCCCTGCTCGTGGCCGAGATGATTGAACGGCGTGTAGCGGCTCTCGTCTTCCTGGTCGATCAGGACCGAGTGGCGCTGCGAGAAGGTGCCGCGTTCGGAATCCTGTCCGGACAGGCGGACATGGTGATTCTCGTTGAGCAGCGTGCAGAACGCCAGTGCCTCGCCGGTCGCCCAATCGATGCCGACGCCGGTGTCGAGCGCCTTGGCGCGGTTTTCGAGGAAGCGCTGGATGGTGCGGTGGACGCGGAAACCATCCGGCACCTTGGTGATCTTGCGACCGATGTCCTTCAGTTCGGCGATGTCGACGCCGGTGACGCCGCGCCGCGCATCTTCTTCCTGATCGGCGATCTTGAAGCCGGCCCATTTGCCGTCGAGCCAGTCAGCCTTGTTGGGCTTGTAGCCGGAGCCGGCTTCGAGCTCGGCATCGAGCCGCGCGCGCCAGTCCGCCTTGGCCTTCTCGACCTCACCCTCGGTCAGCACGCCTTCGCTGATGAGGCGGCGGGAGTAGAGCTCGAGCGTCGACGGATGGGCCGCGATCTTCTTGTACATCACCGGCTGGGTGAAAGCCGGCTCGTCGCCCTCGTTATGGCCATGTCTGCGGTAGCAGAACATGTCGATGACGACCGGCTTGTGGAATTTCTGCCGGAACTCGGTCGCGACCTTGGCCGCGAACACCACGGCTTCCGGATCGTCGCCGTTGACGTGGAAGATCGGCGCGTCGATCATCTTCGCCACGTCAGACGGGTAAGGCGAGGAACGCGAGTAGCGCGGATAGGTGGTGAAGCCGATCTGGTTGTTGACGATGAAGTGCACGGAGCCGCCGGTGCGGTAGCCCTTCAGGTCCGACAGGCCGAAGCATTCCGCGACCACGCCCTGGCCGGCGAACGCGGCGTCGCCGTGCATCAAGAGCGGCAGCACCGAGATGCGCATATCCGGAGGATCGCCGTGCTGGTCCTGCTTGGCGCGGACCTTGCCGAGCACGACGGGATCGACAATCTCGAGGTGCGACGGATTTGCGGTCAGCGACAGATGGATGCGGTTGCCGTCGAACTCGCGATCCGAGGACGCACCAAGGTGATACTTGACGTCGCCGGAGCCTTCGACCGCGTCCGGGTTGGCCGAGCCGCCCTTGAACTCGTGAAACAGCGCGCGGTGGGCCTTGCCCATCACCTGGGTCAGCACGTTGAGGCGGCCGCGATGCGGCATGCCCAGCACGACCTCCTTCACGCCGAGATTGCCACCGCGCTTGATGATCTGCTCGAGCGCGGGGATCAGTGATTCGGCGCCGTCCAGGCCGAAGCGCTTGGTGCCGGTGAACTTGGTGTCGCAGAATTTCTCGAAACCTTCGGCTTCGACCAGCTTCATCAGGATCGCGCGACGGCCTTCGCGGGTGAACGAGATTTCCTTGTCCGGTCCCTCGATGCGCTCCTGGATCCACGCCTTCTGCGCCGCATTGGTGATATGCATGAACTCGACGCCGAGCGTCTGGCAGTAGGTGCGCTCACAGATGGCGGTGATCTCGCGCAAGCTGCCGTATTCGAGGCCGAGCACGTGATCGAGGAAGATTTTGCGGTCAAAATCGGCTTCGCTGAAGCCGTAGGTGCGCGGGTCGAGCTCTTCGCGGTTGCGCGGCGCTTCGATGCCGAGCGGATCGAGCTTGGCGTGGAAGTGGCCACGCATGCGGTAAGAGCGGATCAGCATCAGCGCGCGGACGGAATCGCGCGTGGCCTGGAGCAGGTCGGCGGAGGAGTGGCCGCCGCCCTTATCGCCGCCCTTGGCCTGCGCCTTGGCAGCGATCTTGGCACCGACCGTCTTCTCGACTTCCGCCCAATTGCCATCGAGGGCGGAGGTCAGGTCGTCCTGCGGGGTCAGCGGCCAGTTGGCGCGCGCCCAGGAGGGGCCTTCGGCGTTCTTGCTGATATCGCCGGGCTGGTCGTTCAGGCTCTTGAAGAACTCCTGCCATTCGGCGTCGACCGAGGACGGGTCCTTCTCGTAGCGGGCGTAGATTTCGTCGATGTAGGTGGCGTTGGTGCCCTGCAAAAAGGAGGAGAGGGCAAAGGCTGCGTTCGCGTCTTGGCGAGACATACTTGAGTTCCTGGCGATTTCGGTTCGCGCATAACAAACGGCGCTGGCGTTGGGCTCCCCGGCAGAGGCCCAGCGCAGGCACCATTTATCCTATTTGCTGCGAAACTTCGCCCGGAAAAGTACGAAGGAGTGAATTAGCCTTTCAACTTTTCGGCAAGCGTGTGCCCAAGGCGGGCGGGAGACGGCGATACTGTAATTCCAGCCGATTTCATCGCGTCGGTCTTGGAACCTGCGTCGCCCTTGCCGCCCGAGATGATCGCGCCGGCGTGGCCCATGCGGCGGCCGGGAGGCGCGGTCACGCCGGCAATGAAGCCGACCATCGGCTTCTTGCGGCCGCGCTTGGCCTCGTCCTTGAGGAACTGGGCGGCGTCTTCCTCGGCGGAACCGCCGATCTCGCCGATCATGATAATCGATTCGGTCTCGGGGTCGCCGAGCAGCATCTCAAGGACATCGATGAACTCGGTTCCCTTGACCGGGTCACCGCCGATGCCGACTGCGGTGGTCTGGCCAAGGCCTTCCTGTGAGGTCTGGAACACGGCTTCATAGGTCAGCGTCCCCGAGCGGGAGACGATGCCGACGCTGCCGGTCTTGAAGATGTTGGCCGGCATGATGCCGATCTTGCACTCGCCGGCGGTCATGACGCCCGGGCAGTTCGGCCCGATCAGGCGCGACTTGGAGCCGGCCAGCGAGCGCTTCACCCGCACCATGTCGATGACCGGGATACCTTCCGTGATGCAGACGATCAGCGGGATCTCGGCGTCGATGGCTTCGCAGATCGCATCGGCCGCGCCCGGCGGCGGCACGTAGATCACCGAGGCATCGGCGCCAGTCTTCTCACGCGCCTCGCGCACGGTGTCGAACACCGGCAGGCCCAGATGGGTCGCGCCGCCTTTGCCCGGCGAGGTGCCGCCGACCATCTTGGTGCCGTAGGCAATCGCGGCCTCCGAGTGGAAGGTGCCGTTCTTGCCGGTAAAGCCCTGGCAGATGACCTTGGTGTTCTTGTCGATCAGGATGGACATGAGGTCTGCTTTCGCGAAACTAACGAGTGAGAGGTCAGTGGATGCGGCGGTAGACGCCGGTGAGCACGTCAGCCCAGCCTTCCGCGTCCGGCGAGAACTGGATCTTCAACGAGTAGGAATCGTCGTCTATGATTTCGTAGACGTGGCGCGCATTGCCGCGGAGCGAGCCGCGCACCAGCGTCAGGGTCTTGCCGACCCACGCGCCGGAGGCGGGCGAGGGCGGCGTGTAGCCGAGCGAATCGTACCAGAACAATTTGTAGGTCCGGTCGTCGCGGTCGAAGGTGAAGATACCGTGGGTGGCGAAGCTCTGCTTGCCGTCGCGCGTCTGGACCGAGTCCTGGATCAGATAGAAGCCGTTGAGATCCATGTGGGCCACGACATGAGAGGTGGCGGGCCCGCCCTCCATCCAGCGCGACGGGAAGACCACCTCTTCGCCATTCCATTCGCCGGCGAACGCGGCGAGACGCGCATGCTCTGCAAGAGGAGATGATGCGGCGAGATGGTCCTGGGTCATGGCCTCAGCCTCCCTTGACGGCCTTCACGATCTTCTGCGCGGCGTCATCGAGATTGTCCGCCGGCACCACGTTCAGGCCGGACTCACGGATGATCTTCTTGCCCAATTCGACATTGGTGCCTTCGAGGCGGACCACCAGCGGCACGCTGAGGCCGACCTCGCGCACGGCGGCCGTGACGCCCTCGGCGATCACGTCGCACTTCATGATGCCACCGAAGATGTTGACCAGGATCCCCTTCACGTTGGGATCCGCGGTGATGATCTTGAAGGCCGCCGCGACCTTCTCCTTGCTGGCGCTGCCGCCGACGTCGAGGAAGTTCGCCGGCGCCATGCCGTAGAGCTTGATGATGTCCATCGTCGCCATGGCGAGACCGGCGCCGTTGACCATGCAGCCGATATTGCCGTCGAGGGTGACGTAGTTGAGGTCGTGTTTCGACGCCTCGATTTCCTTGGCGTCTTCCTCGGTCTCGTCGCGTAGCGCGAGCACTTCGGGATGCCGGAACAGCGCGTTGTCGTCGAACGAGACCTTGGCGTCGAGCACGCGGAGCTGGCCCTGCTTGGTCACGACCAGCGGGTTGATCTCCAGCATCGACATGTCCTTGGCGACGAAGGCGGCGTAGAGCTGCGCGGTGAGCTTCTCGGCCTGCTTGGCAAGATCGCCGGACAACTTCAGCGCGTTGGCGACGGTGCGGCCGTGATGGCCCATGATGCCGGTGGCGGGATCGACCGAGAAGGTGACGATCTTCTCAGGGCTGTTGTGCGCGACGTCCTCGATGTTGACGCCGCCTTCGGTCGACACCACGAACGAGACGCGCGAGGTCTCGCGGTCGACGAGGATCGAGAGATAGAACTCCTTGTCGATGTCGGAGCCGTCCTCGATGTAGAGGCGGTTGACCTGCTTGCCGGCAGGGCCGGTCTGGATCGTCACGAGCGTGGCCCCGAGCATTTGCTTGGCGAACTCGGAGACCTCGGCGGCCGACTTGGCGATGCGGACGCCGCCCTTGTCACCGGCGGAGGCTTCCTTGAACTTGCCCTTGCCGCGGCCGCCGGCATGGATCTGGCTCTTCACCACCCAGACTGGCCCCGGCAGCGCCTTGGCGGCGGCTTCCGCGTCCGTCGGCTTCAGGACGGGGACGCCCTTGGAGATCGCGACGCCGAACTCGTTCAGCAGCGCTTTGGCCTGATATTCATGGATATTCATATGGTCGCTCCCTGAACCCGCGGGCGGTGACCTCTCAGGCCCACCTCAGTCTTGTGGCTGGCATACCATATACCACAGGGACTGCAACCCGGATTCTTTGACATCGAGATCTCTGGACGGCCGAACCGGACGCCCGCCAAGCCTTCAACAAGAGTTGCAGCCGGGCTCCGGAAGTGAAACCGCCGAAGACCGGTTTCGGGCTTCGGCGGGGATTTTTGCGCTTAGCGACCGAGCAGGTCGGGCGCGATCTTCCTGCAGGCGTCGACCAGGCCCTGCACCGCGCCGACCGACTTGTCGAACGCCTCGCGGTCCTTGCCCGCGAGCTCGATCTCGACGACGCGCTCGACGCCCTTGGCGCCGATTACGACGGGCACGCCGACATACATGTCCTTCACGCCGTATTCGCCGTTCAGGTACGCGGCTGAGGGCAGCACGCGCTTCTTGTCGCGCAGATAGCTCTCGGCCATCGCGATCGCGGAGGCGGCCGGGGCGTAGAAGGCCGAGCCGGTCTTGAGCAGGTTGACGATCTCGGCGCCGCCATTGCGGGTGCGGTCGACGATCTCGTCGAGGCGCGCCTGCGAGGTCCAGCCCATCTTGACGAGATCGGGCAGCGGAATGCCGGCGACGGTGGAGTACTTCACCAGCGGCACCATGGTGTCGCCATGGCCGCCGAGCACGAAGGCGGTGACGTCTTCGACGGAGACGTTGAACTCGTCGGCCAGGAAGTAGCGGAAGCGCGACGAATCCAGCACGCCGGCCATGCCGACGACCTTCTTGTGCGGCAGGCCCGAGGCCTTCTGCAGCGCCCAAACCATCGCGTCGAGCGGGTTGGTGATGCAGATGACGAAAGCGTCCGGGGCGTATTTCTTGATGCCGGCGCCGACCTGCTCCATGACCTTGAGGTTGATGGAGAGGAGGTCGTCGCGGCTCATGCCGGGCTTGCGCGGCACGCCGGCGGTGACGATGCAGACCTTGGCGTTGTCGAGCGCCTCGTAGGAATTGGCGCCGGTGTAGTGTGCGTCAAAACCGTCGACCGGCGAAGACTGCGCGATGTCGAGCGCCTTGCCCTGCGGCACGCCCTCGGCGATGTCGAACATCACCACGTCGCCCAGTTCTTTCAGGCCGATGAGATGAGCCAACGTTCCGCCGATCTGACCGGAGCCAATCAAAGCAATCTTGTCGCGCGCCATGTGAACCTGTCCTTTAGACACGTAAGGAGGGGAAAACTGAGTGGGTGGTTATCCCTTTCGCCTCCCCCGTTCAAGTCGCCGGATGCCCAATTGTCGGGCTTGCCGGGATCGCAGCCAGCACACCCCGTCCGTCATTCCGGGATGCGCCGACAGGCGCAGGCCCGGAATCCATCGGACTGCAGAGTTGGTGGCACGATGGATTCCGGGCTCGCGCCTCGCGCGCCCCGGAATGACGCCGGCGAGAGCGGATAAAATAGGACTTAAGTCTCCACCAGGCCCTTGGTGGAGCCGCTGGCGGTGGAATCCTTGCGGCCGTGAGGCAGCGCCAGATAGGATTCCGAACTCATTTCGATCAGGCGCGACGCCGTCCGCTTGAACTCGTTGGCCTCGTTGCCCTCGTTGGCGAGGTAGAGCGAGATCGGGTTGGCATCGGCCGAAGCCATCAGCTTCACGGCATTGTCATAGAGCGTATCGATCAGCGTGATGAAACGCTTGGCGGCGTTCCGCTGGGAGAAGTCCATCACTGGAATATGGTCGACCAGGATGGTGTGATAGTCGTGCGCCAGCCTGAGGTAGTCGGATGCGCCGAGCGGCTTCTCGCAGAGATCGGCGAACGCAAACCGCGCCACGCCATGAGCCGAGCACGGCACGTGCAGGATGCGGCCCTTGATCGAAATATCGCGCGACTTGCATTTGGCGCCGCCGGTCATCTTCGACCAGGCGCGGTCGAGCGCGGCATCCGCGTCGCTGTCCGCCGGCGTCAGCCACATCGGCACGCCCTGGAGCTTTTCCAGACGGAAATCGGTGCGCGCATCGAGCCGCAGCACGTCCATGTGGTCGGTGATCTGCTTGATGAAGGGCAGGAACAGCGAACGGTTCAAGCCGCCCTTGTAGAGGTCGTCGGGCGCGACGTTGGAGGTCGCGACCACCACGGTGCCGAGCTCGAACAATTTGGCGAACAGGCGGCCGAGGATCATCGCGTCCGCAATGTCGGTGACGTGGAATTCGTCGAAGCAGAGCAGCCAGCTCTCCTCGAAGATCGCGTTCGCAGTCAGCGCGATGACGTCGCCATCGGCGATCTCGCCGCGCGCGATGTTCTGGCGATAGCCATAGATGCGCTCATGCACCTCGGCCATGAATTCGTGGAAATGCGCACGACGCTTGTGCTCGACGGTACTGTGCTGGAAGAACAGATCCATCAGCATGGTCTTGCCGCGGCCGACTTCGCCATGGATGTAGAGCCCGCGCGGCGCCTCGTCCTTGTCGCTGCTGAACAGGCGGCTGAGCAGGCCCTGCTTGCGCGACGGCTTGTAATTGGCGAGCCGGTGGTCGAGTGCCGCATAGGCTTCGGCGATTTCGGCCTGCGCAGCATCGGGCTCGATCGCGCCGGACGCGATCTCGGCCTGATACGCCTCGCGGAATGGGGAACTGGGAGTCGAGAGCATCGCTCTTTACCGCCAGAGACGGGCGCAAATTGCAAGCCGAGAATTGGTGCTGGGGGTATGCGGTTTTTTTCTCCCTCTCCCCGTTCTTACGGGGAGAGGGTGGGGTGAGGGGCCGTCTCCGCGATCACGGTGGCAGTTGGACTCGCTGAGAGTCCCCCTCACCCGAAATTCAAGCTGCGCTCGAATTTCGACCTCTCCCCGCAAGCGGGGCGAGGTAAGAAATCACGGACACAACTCGTAGGCGTCCTCGACCACATACGGGCCGCCGCCGGTGGACGCACGCGACGAGAACAGCACGAAACGTTCGGCCACGAAGGCCTTGCTCGGGAAGTAGCCGCGCAGCGAGAGATAGTCGGCGACGTCGCGGTCGGAGGCGTCGTGCAGACGGGCCAGCGTGACATGCGGGATGAACTTGCGTCCCTCAGGGTCGAGCCCGATCCGCTGCATCATCCGTTCGAGCTCGGCCTGCAATTCGATCAGCGGCTTGCTCGGTGCGATCGTCGCGACCACGGCCCGAGGCTTGCGGCCGCCAAAACTCGTGAGCCCCTGCACCTTCACCTCGAAAGGTTTGCGGTTCACGCGAAACAGCATCGAGGCGATCTCGTTGGCGGAGATGCCATCGATGTCGCCAATGAAGCGTAGCGTGACGTGATAATTTTCGGGATCGATCCAGCGGGCGCCGGGAAGGCCGCCCCTCAAGTTGGAAAGCGTCTGGCCGACCTCGGCCGGGATTTCCAGACCAGTGAACAAACGCGGCATCGTTTCGCACTCCCGATGCTTGGGCATGATCCCTGCGAGGGACCATATCCAAATTTTAGAGCCGGCGACGAATCACCGGTAACCTGATTCCTATCGCAGTTGTGTGACTCTGCGAAGCGCGACCCGTGAACGTCCGGGATAACACTCACAGATAGTGTTAGCGCTGCCTGATTTTCAACGCCGTTGCTCAGCTATGGTGCCAAGAAATGCCTCCACTGTAGGCATGATGTTGCCGACGATGATGTCGACACCGGCCGCAGTCGGATGAATGCCGTCGGCCTGGTTGAGCTTGGCATCCGCTGCAACACCGTCGAGGAAGAACGGATAGAGCGGCACGTCGAATTTTTTCGACAGATCCGGATAAATCGAATTGAAGCGCGCCGCGTAATCGGCGCCGTAGTTCGGCGGCGCCAGCATGCCGCACAGCATCACCGCGATCTTGCGGGCCTTGAGCCGCGCGACGATGTCGCTCAGCGCGGTGCGCGTCAGGTCGGGATCGATGCCGCGCAGCGCGTCGTTGGCACCGAGCTCGATGATCACACCGTCGGTTCCGTCCGGGACCGACCAGTCGAGCCGGTCACGGCCGCCCGAAGCGGTGTCGCCGGACACGCCAGCATTGGTCATGTCTACCGCTATACCTTTGGCCTGCAAGGCTTTTTGAAGCTTTGTGGGGAATGCTTCCTGGCCCGGGAGGCCGAGGCCGGCGCTCAGGGAATCGCCGAGAACGACAAGCTTGGCCGGTTTTGTCGCTTCAGCCCATGCCGGTTTGACGACCGTCATCAAAGCGAACATCAACACGGCTATGTGCATGAACAATCCGTAACGCCTCTCGACCGCGCCTGCGGAGTTGCCATATGACCGGACCATGGACACTCGCATCGAATCCTCTTCGCTCGCCGGCGCCGCGCCGGACACCATCGCCATCTCCAACGTCAATCTGTCATTGGGTACGGGCGCGGCACGCGTTCACATCCTCAAGGATATCAGCCTGCGGGTCGCCTCGGGCGAGGCCATTGGTCTGATCGGCCCGTCAGGCTCGGGCAAATCCACGCTGCTGATGGTGATGGCGGGGTTGGAGCGTCCTGACAGCGGAGAGGTGGTGGTGAACGGCACGCCTTTCAATGCCCTCGACGAGGATGCGCTGGCCCGCTTCCGCGGCCGCCATGTCGGCATCGTCTTCCAGTCCTTTCACCTGATCCCGACCATGACGGCGATCGAGAACGTCGCCGTGCCGCTCGAGCTCGCCGGCAACCCGGACGCCGCAAAACGCGCGGCGCAGGAGCTGCAATCGGTCGGGCTCGGCGATCGCCTGCATCACTATCCGGCGCAGCTGTCCGGCGGCGAGCAGCAGCGCGTCGCGCTGGCGCGCGCGCTGGCGCCCGATCCCGCCATCCTCGTCGCGGACGAGCCGACCGGCAATCTCGACGAGACGACGGGAAAACAGATCGTGGACCTGCTGTTCGGCAAGCATGCCGAGCGCGGCATGACGCTGGTGCTGGTCACGCACGATTCCTCGCTCGCGCATCGCTGCGATCGCGTGATCCGGCTGCGCTCCGGGCGCATCGACACCCAGTCTGCGCCGGCATGAGCGTTGCGGCTGAACCGTTCGCGAGGCCCAACGGCGTCGCGCTATCACTGCGCTACGCACTCCGCGAAATGCGCGGAGGCCTGCGCGGCTTCTACGTCTTCATCGCCTGCATCGCGCTCGGCGTGATGGCCATTGCCGGCGTCGGCTCGGTCTCGGCGAGCCTGAGGGACGGTCTTGCCCGCGAAGGCCGCACGCTGCTCGGCGGCGACGTCTCCTTCGTGCTGTTCCAGCGCGAGGCGAAGCCCGAGGAGGTTGCCTTCCTGCGCTCGCGCGGCACCGTCTCGACCGCCGCGACCCTGCGCGGCATGGCGCGCTCGGCCGACGGCCAGTTGGCGCTGGTCGAGATGAAGGCGGTCGACGACACCTATCCGATGCTGGGCCAGCTGACGCTGGCGCCGCCGCTGCCGAAGTCCGATCTGCTGGCGATGCGCGACGGCGCGTATGGTGCGGCCGCCGATCCGACGCTGCTGGCGCGGCTCTCGCTCAAGACCGGTGATCGCGTCACCATCGGGAGCGCAACGTTCCAGATCCGTAGCACCGTCGATGCCGAGCCCGACAAGCTCGCCGGCGGCATCGGTTTCGGGCCGCGCTTCCTGATCAGCGAGGCGGGCCTGCGCGCCACCGGCCTGATCCAGCCCGGCAGCCTGGTGCGCTGGGTCTACCGGGTGAAGCTGCCTGATACCGGCAACAGCGAGCGCGCCACCGACGCCTTCATCGCGGACGCGCGCAACGCCGCACCGCAGGCCGGCTGGGAGGTCCGCAGCCGCTCCAATGCCTCGCCGCAGCTCGAGCGCAACATCAACCGCTTCACGCAATTCCTGACGCTGGTCGGCCTCGCCGCGCTGCTGGTCGGCGGCGTCGGCGTTGCCAATGCCGTCAAGAGCCATATCGACCGTCGGCTCGAGGTCATCGCGGCCTTCAAGGCCGTTGGCGCCACCGGCCGCGACGTCTTCGGCATCTACCTGGCGCAGGTCCTTCTGCTGGCGGGAATCGGCTCGGTGATCGGCCTTGCGCTCGGCGCCGCCATGCCTTTCGCCATCGTCGGCCTGTTCGGCAAACTGCTGCCGCTGCCGGTGGTGCCGGCCGTGCATGCCGGCGAGCTCGCACTGTCCTTCGTCTATGGCCTCTTGACCGCACTGGCCTTCGGCCTGTGGCCGCTCGGGCGAGTGCATGACGTGCCGGTGGCGGCCCTGTTCCGCGACACCATCAGCAACGAATGGCACCGGCCGCGCTGGCGCTATCTCGCCTTGATGGGCGTTGTTGTCGCCCTGCTTGTCGCCGTCGTGATCGGGTTATCGTTCGACAAGCGCATCGCCGCGGTGTTCGTGCTCTCCTCCGTCGTCGTGTTCGTGCTTCTCCGCGGCGTCGCCGTCCTGCTGATGACGATCGCGCGCCGGCTGCCGCGCACGCGGCTGCCGATGCTGCGCCTTGCGATCGCCAACATCCACCGGCCGGGCGCGCTGACGCCCTCGGTCGTGCTGTCGCTGGGGCTCGGGCTCGCGGTGCTCGTCACCATCACCCAGATCGACGGCAATCTGCGCCGGCAGTTCCTTGCGGCCCTCCCTGATCACGCGCCGTCGTTTTTCTTCATCGACATCCCGAGCACGCAGGCCGAGCAGTTCGACCGCTATCTGCGCCGGATCGCGCCGGGCGCAAAGGTCGAGGACGTTCCGATGCTGCGCGGGCGCATCGTTGCCGCGCGCGGGGTGCGTGCCGAGGACCTCAAGCCCAGCACTGATTCGGAATGGGTGCTGCAAAGCGACCGCGGCCTGACCTATACCGGTGAGCTGCCAAAGGGCTCCAAGGTGGTCGAGGGCGAGTGGTGGAGCGCCGACTATTCCGGCCCGCCGCTGGTCTCGATGGAGAAGAAGATCGCCGAGGGGCTCGGCCTGAAGCTCAGCGACGAGGTGGTGGTCAACGTGCTCGGCCGCGACATCCCGGCCAAGATCGGCAATCTGCGCACCATCGACTGGCAGGGCCTCGGCATCAATTTCGTCCTCGTGTTCTCGCCCAACGCCTTTAAGGGCGCGCCGCACACCCATATCGCGACACTCACTGAGGCCGGCGGCAATGCTGCCGGCGACGGCAAGATCATCAAAGAGGTCGCCGACGCCTACCCGATGGTGACGAGCGTGCGGGTGCGCGAGGTGATGGAGACGGTCGGCTCGGTCGTGACCAATCTGGCGCTCGCGATCCGCGGCGCCAGCGCGGTGACCCTGATCTCGGCAATCCTGGTGCTGGGCGGCGCGCTTGCCGCCGGCCACCGCCACCGGGTCTACGATGCGGTCATCCTCAAGACCCTCGGCGCGACCCGGCTGAGGCTGCTCGGCGCCTATGCCCTCGAATACCTCCTGATCGGACTTGCCACCGCGGTGTTCGGCGTGATCGCCGGCAGCGTCGCGGCCTGGATGATCGTGACCCGAGTGATGACGCTCACTTTCGTCTGGCAGGCCGGCAGCGCGGCCGGCGTGGTCGCGGCTGCCCTGGTCGTCACGGTCGGACTCGGGCTCGCCGGGACGCTGCTGGCGTTGAACAAAAAGCCCGCCACGGTGTTGCGGAATTTGTGACAAAATGTAGCGGGTGGCCTTGCGGGAGCAAAATCGCACGATTCCGTCGATTAACCACGTCCGCTCGTCAGGATTGTGAGCGAGGGCGACATTCAGCCGCGCGTGGACCGTTGCAGCGAATGTGTTAGTTTCCCACATATCGAATGGGTTCGGAGCCCCGATTGTGAGCCAAATTTAATGTCGGCACACACCGGTATCCGAGATAGAATTTGACGAACCGGCGGCATGGCGACCCTCATGCCGGACCGGGCTAACCAACGGGAATTCGACCATGTCGGACCTAGACCGTAACTACGCTTCTCCTTTCGGCAGGGCCGCCGGGCGTGTTGACGCCGCGACGGTCGACGCCGGCCTGCGCGCCTACATGCTGCGCATTTACAACTACATGAGCATCGGCCTGGCCATCACCGGCCTCGCCGCGCTCGGCGTCTACATGGCCGCCGTGACGGACGTTCCGACCCCGGAAGCCGTCCAGGTCGGCAAGCTGTTCCTGACGCCGTTCGGCTACGCGATGTTCGTCAGCCCCCTGAAGTGGCTGTTCATGCTCGCGCCGCTCGCGATGGTGTTCGTGATCTCGGCGGGCATCAACCGTCTGGCCCCCTCGACAGCGCAGATCCTGTTCTGGGTGTTCGCGGCGCTGATGGGCATCTCGCTGTCCTCGATCTTCCTGGTGTTCACGCACACCTCGATCGTGCGGGTGTTCTTCATCACGGCGGCCACGTTCGGTGCGCTCAGCCTCTACGGCTACACCACCAAACGTGACATGACCGGAATGGGCTCGTTCCTGTTCATGGGCCTGATCGGCATCGTCATCGCGAGCTTGGTCAACCTGTTCCTGGCGAGCTCGGTGCTCCAGTTCGTCGTCTCCGTGGTCGGCGTGCTGGTGTTCGCGGGCCTTACCGCCTGGGATACGCAGCGGCTGAAGAACGACTACATCTACGGCTACGCCTCGGCCGGCGGTGACATCGCAGAGCGTGCGGCCATCACCGGCGCGCTGTCGCTGTACCTGAACTTTATCAACCTGTTCACGCTGCTCCTGCAGCTCCTCGGCCAGCGCGACTAAGCGCCAGACCTGAGAGAACGGACACGAACCCCGGCCGCAAGGCCGGGGTTTTTGTTTGGGCCCTCTGCCTCCCCGCGTCATTGCGAGGAGCCCCTGCGATAAAGCAATCCAGAGTCCCTCCGCAGATGCATTTCTGGATTGCTTCGCGATGTGGAGACGCCGTTCGCCTCTTCCAGGCGCGGCGGGAACGCTCTAATCTCGTCGCCATGTCCGCACCCGAAATCAGGCCCGCGACCGAGGCCGACCTTCCCGCCATCACCGCCATCTATCAGCAGGCCGTCCGCGAGGGCACCGCGACGTTCGAGCTGGAACCGCCGGATCTGGCCGAGATGACGCGCCGCTATCGCGCGCTGATCGACGGCGGCTATCCCTATTTCGTCGCCATGCTCGACGGGCGCGTCGCCGGCTATGCCTATGCCGGCGCCTACCGGCCGCGGCCGGCCTATCGCTTCACGGTCGAGAACTCGATCTATCTCGACCCAGGCTTCCATCGCCGCGGCATCGGCTTATTGCTGCTGGAGCGGCTGATCATCGAATGCGAGGCACGCGGCTTCCGGCAGATGATCGCAGTCATCGGCGATTCCGCCAATGCCGGTTCGATCGGCGTGCACAAGCGCGGCGGCTTCAAGATGATCGGCACGCATCCGAGCGTCGGGCTGAAATTCGGCCGCTGGCTCGACACGGTGATGATGCAGCGCGACCTCGGCGAGGGCGCGAGCACGGTGCCAAAATAAGCGCAGCGTGCCCACCATGCTGCGGCGATCTCGGAAAGGTGGTGGGCACGGCGCGTTGCGCCTTTGCCTACCCTACGGCGCCATTCGCGAGGCTACACCACCGCCAGCTTGCGATCGATCACCAGCAGCACGCGTTCGAGCTCGTGGCCGCGGCGCAGGATCAGGCCGGTCGCCGAGATCACGCTGTACATGCCCTGCTTGCGCGCGAGGCGCGGATCCTTCTCGATCCGATAGATCGGCACCTCCGAGGCGCGGCGAAAGATCGAGAACACGGCGCGGTCCTTCAGGAAGTCGATGGCATAGTCGCGCCACTCGCCGTCGGCGACCATGCGGCCGTAGAGATTGAGGATGCGATGCAGCTCGAGCCGATTGAACGTCACCCGGTTCGGTTGGGCGTTCGCAGCGGCGGGGTACGCCACTGCGCGCTGCCCGCTGGGATCGGCATCCTCCGACATCACACCCATGGAGCGGCTCCTGTCGCGTCAGCATGATCGCGCCCGCGAAGACCGTCCCCGGAACCGCGGATCATGACAGTTGCATGATTGCGCCAACCGTTCCCCATCGCAAGAGGCTCCTCACCCCAATCCATCGAACCGGCTGCAAATCGGCCCACACCCAACGATGGAACTCGTGGCAAACCGTCACGGGATCGTTAGAAATAATCATAGTGTCGCCGCTTTTCCGCCAAGCGCCTGCCGCCCTGCATTGCGAAAAGACTTGTGTGCGTTGACCCGGTCCTTTCGGTTCCGGATTCCTCAGCCCCCAGCCCCCCGGGGTCGTCAGGATCGGGTCTGTATGCACAACAAGGAGGGCCAACGCGAGTTGGTCCTTTTTTGTTTGTATCGGGATGTTTCTGCCCGTTGCATTCCGGGGCGCGCGAAAGCGCGAGCCCGGACTCCATCAAATCCGATTTTCCAAGATGAAAAGTGGATTCCGGGTTCGCGCCAAGAGGCGCGCCGCGGAATGACAAGGTACGGATTTCGGAAGACGATCTGCGCGCGCTTCAGTGCAGCGACGTGTACGCCGCGCCGAGCATCGGCCCCGGCTTCTCGCGGCTGCCATCCTGCACATAGACCACCGCGCCGTCGACGCCGTCGCGCGTGAGGTTCTCAACCGGCACCGTCCAGCTTTCGGCACGTCCGTTCCAGTCGCCGACCTTGAGCAGATTGCGCACGACGTTGTGATAGGTGACCTGCTGCCCGCGATTTTCGCCGCGGCTGATTGCGATCGGCACCGACTTCGCGACCGAGCAGATCCAGACCTCGCCGTGCGAGGCCGCAGACTCCTTGCTCGCCGCCACCGAGACGTTGATCTGCTTGCCCGAGAGCGACATAGACACGGGCACGCTCATCACGGCGGAGCCCTTTTCGGTCTTGCCGATTGCGCTCTCGATGCCGGCCCGATCGCTGCCGATGACATGCGTGGAGCCGTTGACCACGACTTGCGGCGTATAGACCTCGCGATCGCCGCGCATGCGCGAATAGGCACGCTGCCGTGCAGAGAAGCGCGAGTCCGCCAACGTGTCCTTCCAGCCGAGATAATCCCAATAATCGATCGGCATGCTCAGCGCGATGATCGAGGGATCGCTGGAGAGATCGCCGATGATCTTGTCGGCAGGCGGGCAGGACGAACAGCCTTGCGAGGTGAAGAGCTCGACCACGGCGCGAGGATCAGCCTCGGCAGGACGGATCACGGCGACGATCGCACAGAGACCAAGCGCTCCCGACCAGAAGGGACCGGACCAACGCGAAACCAGATGAGAAGCCGTCATTGCTGTCATGTCGAGCGCCGCACACCATTGCTTGTGAGAACGAAATCTTACCGCTGGATGGTCACCGTAGTCTTACGGGCGCAGCACATTCAAAGGTCCAAGCAACCGTCCAGAGCGAGGTATTTCGCCGGGCGGGCCCGTCTGAAGCTGCCGCAAACGCGCAAAGGCGGCCTTGTGATAGGCCGCCTTCGTTTAACCTTCTACTCACTTCGCAGTGAGCCACCGTTCACAAATCCGCGCTTACGCCGCGAGCTTGCGCAGCACGTAGTGCAGGATACCGCCGTTGCGATAGTATTCGAGCTCGTCCAGCGTATCGATCCGGCAGAGCAGCGAAACGCGCTGCAACGAACCGTCGCCGGAGACGATCTCCGCGATCAGCTTCTGACGCGGCTTCAGGTCGCCGACGAGACCACGCAGCGTGACCTTCTCGTCGCCCTTCAGGCCCAGCGACGACCACGAGGTGCCTTCCTCGAAGGTCAGCGGCAGCACGCCCATGCCGACCAGGTTGGAGCGGTGGATGCGCTCGAAGCTCTGGCAGATCACGGCGCGCACGCCGAGCAGACGGGTACCCTTCGCAGCCCAGTCGCGCGAGGAGCCGTTGCCATATTCGGCGCCGGCGAACACCACCAGCGGCACCTTCTCTTCCTGATACTTCATCGCGGCGTCGTAGATCGACATCTGCTCACCGTCGGGCCAGTGCTTTGTCAGGCCGCCTTCAGGGATGTTTCCATCCGCGCCCTTGAGCATGAAGTTCTTGATGCGGATGTTGGCGAAGGTGCCACGCATCATGACTTCATGGTTGCCGCGTCGCGTGCCGTACTGGTTGAAGTCGGCGGGGCGCACCTGGTGCTCGCTGAGATATTTTCCGGCGGGCGAGGTGAGCTTGATCGAACCGGCCGGCGAGATGTGGTCGGTGGTGATCTTGTCGCCGAATATGGCAAGGATGCGCGCCTCGACGATGTCGGTGACCGGCTCCGGCTCCTTCTTCATACCGTCGAAATAGGGCGGGTTCTGCACATAGGTCGAGCTCATGTTCCAGCGATAGGTCTCGCTCTCGACGGTCTTGATCTTGCGCCAGTTGGTGTCGCCCTTGAACACGTCGGCATACTTCTTCTTGAAGATCGCCGCGGTCACGAACTTCTTCATGAAGGCGTTGATCTCCTTGGTCGTCGGCCAGATGTCCTTCAGGTACACCGGCTTGCCGTCCTTGCCCTCGCCGAGCGGCTCGGTGGCCAGGTTCTTGGTGACGCTGCCCGCGAGCGCGTGGGCAACGACCAGCGGCGGCGAGGCCAGATAGTTCGCCTGCACGTCCGGCGAGACACGGCCTTCGAAGTTGCGGTTGCCGGAGAGCACGGCGGCCGCGACGATGCCGTTGTCGTTGATCGACTTCGAAATCTCCTCAGGCAGCGGACCGGAATTGCCGATGCAGGTGGTGCAGCCGAAGCCGACCAGGTTGAAGCCGACCTTGTCGAGATCGGCCTGGAGACCGGAATCGGCGAGATAGCCCGCGACTACCTGGCTGCCCGGGGCGAGCGAGGTCTTCACCCACGGTTTTGCCTTGAGGCCCTTGGCGGCAGCGTTACGGGCCAGCAGGCCGGCGCCAATCAAGACGCTCGGGTTCGAGGTGTTGGTGCAGGAGGTGATGGCGGCGATCACGACGTCGCCATGCCCGATGTCGAAGTTCTTGCCGTCGACGGCAAAGCGCTTCGCCGGCTCTTCGACCTTCTTGTACTCGGTGGCGAGCGCGAGCGAAAAGCCTTCGGCGACCGATGGCAGCGCGATGCGGCCTTCGGGGCGCTTCGGGCCGGCCATCGAGGGAACGACGTCGGCGAGGTCGAGCGTCAGCGTTTCCGTGAACACCGGATCGGCCGACTTGGCGGTGCGGAACAGGCCCTGCGCCTTGGCGTAGGCCTGCACCAGCGCGACGCGCGCCGAAGCGCGGCCGGAGGTCTTGAGGTAGTCGAGCGCAGCGGCATCGACCGGGAAGAAGCCGCAGGTCGCACCGTATTCGGGGGCCATGTTGGCGATCGTCGCCTTGTCCGCGACGGAGAGGTGGTCGAGGCCGGGGCCGAAGAACTCGACGAACTTGCCGACCACGCCGAGCTTGCGCAGCATCTGCGTGACGGTGAGCACGAGGTCCGTCGCGGTGACGCCTTCCTTCATCGCGCCCTTCAGCTTGAAGCCGACGACGTTGGGCAGCAGCATCGACAGCGGCTGGCCGAGCATGCAGGCTTCGGCCTCGATGCCGCCGACGCCCCAGCCGAGCACGGCGAGACCGTTGACCATGGTGGTGTGGGAGTCGGTGCCGACGAGCGAGTCGGGATAGGCGACCTCGAAGGTGCCGGTCTTCTTGCCGACCGTCATCTTCTCCTTCTTGGTCCAGACTGTCTGGGAGAGATATTCGAGATTGACCTGATGGCAGATGCCGGTGCCGGGCGGCACCACGGAGAAGTTCGAGAACGCCTTCTGGCCCCACTTCAGGAACTCGTAGCGCTCCTGGTTCTGCTTGTATTCCTCGGTGACGTTCTTGCCGAAGGCCTTGTTGTCGCCGAAGAAGTTCACGATCACGGAATGGTCAATGACGAGATCGACCGGAACCAGCGGGTTGATCTTCTCGGCATCGCCGCCGAGCTTCTGCATCGCGTTGCGCATCGCGGCGAGATCCACGACGGCCGGCACGCCGGTAAAATCCTGCATCAGCACGCGGGCCGGGCGGAATGCGATCTCATGCTCCAGCGACTTCTTGCGCAGCCACTTCGACACCGCGACGATGTCTTCCTTCTTGACCGAGCGGCCGTCCTCGTTGCGCAGCAGGTTCTCGAGCAGGACCTTCATCGAATAGGGGAGTTTCGAAATTCCCTTCAGACCATTCTTCTCGGCCGTGGGCAGGCTGTAATAGACATAGGTCTTGGCGCCGACCTTGAGGGTCTTTTTGCATTTGAAGCTGTCGAGCGAGGTCATGAAAGGAAATCCCAATTGTTAGTTATACCCGGCAAGGGGTATTTTAACACCGTCAGCGAATCCGGCTGGGTCGCTTGCAGGGGCAGGTTAAGTTGCTGCATCAAGTAGTTCCGGGCTTATAGAAGCTTTCTAACCGCGCCGCCACAGCCACAATCGTCCGCAGCAATTCGCGAGCCAAAAATTCCCATGCGCTACCCCAAGTTTTCCTGAGGCCTGGCTTTGAGCGGGTCGATACGAGGCAAGATGCAGCTGTCCGGACACGGGGTCATTTGCGTGCGGGGCGGCCGTGAGGTGTTCGCCGGGCTCGATTTCGAGGCGGTCTCCGGCGAAGCCGTGGCGGTCGTCGGCCGCAACGGCTCGGGCAAGACCTCGCTGCTGCGGCTGATCGCGGGCCTGCTCATTCCGGCCGGCGGGACAATCGCGCTCGCCGGCGGCGATGCCGAGCTGACGCTGCCCGAGCAGAGCCACTATCTCGGCCATCGCGACGCCCTGAAGCCGGCGCTGAGCGTGGCGGAAAATCTGGCGTTCTGGGCTGATTTTCTGGGCGGCGAGCGCCGTGACGTCACTGAGAGCCTCGCCATTGTCGGGCTCGACCATGCCACCCATTTGCCCGCCGGCTTCCTGTCCGCCGGCCAGCGCCGCCGGCTGTCGCTGGCCCGCCTGCTGACCGTGCGCCGCCCGGTCTGGCTGCTGGACGAGCCGACCACGGCGCTGGACGTGGCCGGCCAAGACATGTTCGAAGGCCTGATGCGCGACCACTTGGCGCGCGGCGGTCTGATCGTCGCCGCCACCCACACCCCGCTCGGCCTCGAATCGCGGGAGCTGCGGATCGGGGGGACGGCATGATTCCGACAGACCCTCAGCTTTCCAAGCGGCCGGGCTCCGCCCGCTCCGTTCCCTCCCCCCTTGCGGGAAGCCTCACATGACCGCCCTGTCTGCCCTCATCCGCCGGGATATCCGGATCGCGCTGCGCGTTGGCGGCGGGGCACTGATCGGGGTGCTGTTCTTCCTGACCGTGGTGGTGCTGATGCCGTTCGCGGTGGGGCCGGATCTGGCGCTGCTGTCGCGGCTGGGGCCGGCGATCCTGTGGCTCGGCGCGCTGCTGGCAAGCCTGCTCACCCTCGACCGGCTGTTCATGGCCGACCATGAGGACGGCTCGCTCGACCTGATCACGATGAGCCGGACGCCGCTGGAACTGGCCTGCGCCGCCAAGGCGCTGGCGCATTGGTTGGCGGCGGGCCTGCCGCTGATTGTCGCAACCCCCGTGCTCGGCCTGCTGCTCAACCTCGACATGGTCGCGACCGGCGCCGTGGCGCTGACGCTGCTTGCCGGCACCCCGGCGCTGACCTTCACCGGCATGATCGGCGCGGCGCTTGCGGTGACGCTGCACCGGGGCGGGCTGTTGATGGCCGTGCTGGTGCTGCCGCTGTCGATCCCGGTGCTGATCTTCGGGGTCGCGGCCTCGCAAGCCGTGATCGTCGGACCCATGACGTTCGGCGCGCCGTTCTCGATCCTGTGCGCGCTGTCGCTGGTCAGCTTCGTGGTGGGCCCCTTCGCCGCGGCGGCGAGCCTGAAGCATGGGCTCGACTGAGATGGGCTCGACTGACCTTGACCCCGATCAATTTTCGCTGCGGACATTCGTGCTGATTGCCTGAGCGGCCGCCGGTGATTATCAGGATACCATGACGCTGATCGACCTCGCCAATCCCACACGGTTCCTCGCGCTGACGGCGCGGGCGTTGCCATGGTTTGCGGCTGCAACCGGCATTCTGCTTGCGATCGGTCTCTACCAGTCTGCCTGCGCGCCCGACGACTACCAGCAGGGCGCGACGGTGAAGATCATGTTCATCCACGTGCCCAACGCCTGGCTGTCGATGTTCGTCTGGGGCGTGATGAGCATCGCTTCGCTGGGCACGCTGGTGTGGCGGCATCCGCTCGCCGACGTCGCCGCGAAAGCCGCGGCGCCGATCGGCGCCGCCTTCACCTTCCTTGCGCTGCTGACGGGATCGCTGTGGGGACGGCCGATGTGGGGCACCTATTGGGAATGGGACGCGCGGCTGACCTCGGTGTTGATTCTCTTCCTGATGTATCTCGGCCTGATGGCGCTGTGGCGCGCGGTCGACGATCCCTCGCGCGCAGCACGCGCAGCCGCGGTGCTGACGCTGGTCGGCGCGATCAACCTGCCCATCATCAAGTTCTCGGTCGATTGGTGGAACACGCTGCACCAGCCGGCCTCGGTGATGCGTATGGGCGGCTCGTCGCTGGACAGATCGTTCCTGATTCCGCTGCTGCTGATGGCAATCGCGTTCACGCTGCTGTTCGTCACGCTGCATATCGCGGCGATGCGCAACGAGATCCTGCGCCGCCGGGTCCGCTCCCTGCAAATGATGCAGGCGAGCCGCATCGCGTTTTCGAGCGAAATGGGCGCCGGTTCGCGTGAAGGAAACGCATCAAACGAAGCTGGGGCCGCATGATGACATCACTCGGCCCCTACGCGTCCTTCATCGTGACATCCTATGCCGCCGCGGCCCTCGTGGTCGCGATCCTGATCGGCTGGATCGTGCTCGACTATCGCAGCCAGACCCGGCGCCTGCGCGAACTCGACCGCAGCGGCCTTACCCGCCGCTCGGGGCGCAGCGCGACGGATACACCATGAGCAATCAATCGTCTTCCGCTCCGCCGCAGCGCCGCACCTTGCTAATGGTGCTGCCGCTGATCGCCTTCATCGCCCTGGCGCTGCTGTTCTGGTTCCGGCTCGGGAGCGGCGATCCCTCGCGGATTCCCTCCGCGCTGATCGGACGGCCGGCGCCGCAGACCACGCTGCCGCAGCTCGAGGGATTGCAGGCCGACAACGCGCAGGTGCCGGGGCTCGACCCCGCCGCGTTCAAGGGCAAGGTCAGCCTCGTCAATGTCTGGGCCTCCTGGTGCGTGCCGTGCCACGACGAGGCGCCGCTCCTGACCGAACTCGCCAAGGACAAACGCTTCCAGCTCGTCGGCATCAACTACAAGGACGCGGCCGACAACGCGCGCCGTTTCCTCGGCCGCTACGGCAACCCGTTCAGCCGCGTCGGCGTGGATGCCAACGGCCGCGCCTCGATCGAATGGGGCGTCTACGGCGTGCCGGAGACGTTCGTCGTCGGGCGCGAAGGCACCATCGTCTACAAGCTGGTCGGCCCGATCACACCGGACAATCTGCGCACGGTGCTGCTGCCGCAGATGGAGAAGGCATTGAAGGCGGGATCGTAATGCGATCTCGTGCCCCGGACGCAGCGCAGCGCTTCTTCAGCGATGCGCTGCAGAGCCGGGGCCCAAGCCGATAATTCGATCGCGGCCTTCTGGGTCCCGGCTCGCGCTTCGCGCGTCCGGGACACGAGACCCAGCTATCCCTTCCGCACGTCCCCTGCCTCGGCCTCGCTCGCCTCGAGCGACGCCGGCTCGAGATGGTAGCGCCTGGTCAGCGGCATCTGGGCGATGGCGAAGACCATGGTCAGCGGGGTCACGCCGAACACCTTGAAGTTCACCCAGAAGTCCGTGCTCTGGGTGCGCCAGACGATCTCGTTGAGCACCGCCATGCCGGCGAAGAACAGCGCCCAGCGCAGCGTGAGGATGCGCCAGCCCTGCGGGGTCAGATTGAACATCTGGTCGAACATGACAGCGATGAAGGAGCGGCCGAACAACAGGCCGCCGCCGAGGATCGCGGCAAACAGGCCGTAGATGATGGTCGGCTTGAGCTTGATGAAGGTCTCATCGTGCAGCACCAGCGTCAGCGTGCCGAACACCAGCACGATCACGCCTGTCACGATCGCCATGATCGGGATGTGGCGCGTCACCACATAGGAGGCAATCATTGCCGCGACGATTGCGACCATGAAGGCGCCGGTCGCGGCGAACAGATTGAACTTCGCATTGACGACGAAGAACACGAGCAGCGGACCGAGTTCGGTCGCAAGCTTGAACAGCGGATGCGGCTGGGTCTTGTCCATTCCTTGACCTTTGTTGCTGTCATCCCCCGCGAAAGCGGGGATCCAGTATTCCGAGGCGCCTGTGATCCACAACCAGCGGCGCGGCGTACTGGATGCCCCGCCTGCGCGGGGCATGACCATAGAAACCTACGATTCGATTCCAGCAATCGCGCGGGCGAAATCGCGCGCTGTAAACGGCGCAAGATCGTCGACGCCTTCGCCGACGCCGATGAAATGCACCGGCAGTTTGAATTTTTCCGCAAGCGCCACCAGAATGCCGCCGCGGGCGGTGCCGTCGAGCTTCGTCATGACGAGGCCGGTGACCCCGGCGATGCGATGGAAGGCCTCGACCTGCGACAGCGCGTTCTGGCCGACGGTGGCGTCGAGCACCAGCAGCACCGCATGCGGCGCAGTGTCGTCCACCTTGCGGATGACGCGCACGACCTTTTCGAGCTCCTTCATCAACTCGGCCTTGTTCTGAAGCCGGCCGGCAGTGTCGATCAGGAGCACGTCGATGGTCTGCTCCTTCGCCGCGGTCAGCGCGTTGAAGGCAAGGCTGGCCGAATCCGAGCCCTGCGCGCCGGCAATGACGGGCGTCTTGGTGCGCTCGCCCCAGACCTTCAGCTGCTCGATCGCCGCTGCGCGAAACGTGTCGCCGGCGGCCAGCATCACCTTGCGGCCTTCGGAAGCGAACTTTTGCGACAGCTTGCCGATGGTGGTGGTCTTGCCGGAGCCGTTGACACCGACCACGAGGATCACGAACGGCTTTTTTGTCGCGTCGATCTCCAGCGGCCTCGCCACCGGCGCCAGCACCTTCTCGACCTCGGTGGCGACGACGTCCTTGACCTCGTCCGCCGAGATCGCCTTGTCATAGCGTCCCGTGCCGACCGCGTCCGCGATCCGCACCGAAACCTCGGTGCCGAGGTCGGCGCGCAGCAGCACATCCTCGATGTCGTCGAGCATGGCGCGGTCGAGCTTGCGCTTGGTGACGAGGTCGGCGACCGCGGTCCCGAGCGAGGACGAGGTGCGCTTCAGCCCATTGGACAGGCGGCGCCACCAACTCAGCTTGGGGGTCTCGGGGGTGGTATCGTTCATGGTGGCGGTGTGTTAGCCGTTCCGGCTCCTAAACGAAAGACTTGACCGAAAGTATTGCAATTGCTCGATGTTCCCGAATTGACCGCTGAGGAGATCCTGGCGCGCGTGCTCCATCGCGACGGGCTGATGCTGGTCATCGACAAGCCGGCCGGCCTGCCGGTGCATCGCGGCCCCAAGGGCGGGGCCAATCTGGAAACGTCGTTCGACGCGCTGCGTTTCGGCCTGCCGCGGCCGCCGGTGCTGGCTCACCGGCTGGACAAGGACACCTCCGGCTGCCTTGTGCTCGGCCGCCATCGGAAAGCGACCGCGTCGCTCGGCCTCCTCTTCAAGCACGGCAAGATCGGCAAGACCTACTGGACCGTGGTCGAGGGCGGCCCTGCCGAGGACGAAGGCACGATCGACTTAGCCCTCGGCCGGCTCAACGCCGAGCGCGGCTGGTGGCAGAAGCCGGACCCGGAGGGGCAGAAGGCCGTCACAAATTGGAAGGTGATGGGCCGCGGCGACAGCCTGACCTGGCTCGCCATGGAACCGGTGACCGGTCGGACCCATCAATTGCGGGTGCATTCGGCATCGACCGGCTGGCCGATCTTCGGCGATAACATTTACGGCAACGGCCCGCGTTTCGGCGAACCGCGCCTGCATCTCCATTCCCGCGAGATCGTGGTGCCGATTTCCCGAAACAAGGAGCCGGTCCGCGTGGTCGCGCCGGCCCCGCTCCACATGCACGAGCGGCTCAGGGCATGCGGGTGGAATGGAGAATAGCCCTGTCAGCCTCTCCATGGTGAGGAGGCCGCGAAGCGGCCGTCTCGAGCCATGAGGGCTCCGATATCGCCCGCGGCCATCCTTCGAGACGCCCGCTTCTTGCGGGCCCTCAGGATGAGGGGCATCGCTCGACGGTTTACGAAACGTTCAGTGCTCGCCTCTAATGATAACGGTTGCTTAGAACAAGCTTCCGTAATCCCGCTCAGGACGAGCAACACGTCATGTCCCAGGCCGCACTATCGATCATCGACGAGGTCGAATCCGTGATTCGGCTTGGCTCGGCGGAAAAGGGCCTGGAAACCGCCCGCCGCGTCACCGACCTGTTCCTCTCCTCCGCCGGCAGTTTTGACGACGAGCAGATCGCACTGTTCGACGACGTGCTCGAGCGCCTGATCGGCACCATCGAGCTGCGCGCCATCGCCGACATGGCCGCGCGCGTTGCACTGGCCGAGATTAGCGCGCAGCTTGCACCGATCGCGCAGGCGCCGCCTTCCGTGATTCGCCGCCTCGCCAACAATGATGAGATCCGCATCGCCGGTCCCGTACTCCAGGAATCCGCGCGCCTCGACGAGGGCGAGCTGGTGAAGATCGCCTCCAGCAAGAGCGAACCGCATCTGCTCGCGGTCGCCGGACGCTGGTGGCTGAAGGAGATCGTCACCGATGCCTTGCTGGCGCGGCGCTATCCCAGCGTCAGCCGGCGGCTTGCCGCCAATCCCGGCGCGCGCGTGTCCGGAAACGGATTTGCCGTCATCGTCGGGCAGGCCGAGGCCGATCCGGAGCTCGCCGTGAGCGTCGGCGTCCGCGTCGACCTGCCGTCCGACTTGCGCCGCCAGTTGCTGCGCTCGGCTACGGATGTCGTGCGTACCCGCCTGCTGTCGCGCGCACCGCCGCATCTGTTCGAGGAAATCCAAGGCGCGATCGCCGCCGTGACCGTCGGTGTCGAACGCGAGATGTCGGGCGTCCGCGATTTCGAAGGCGCCAAACGGGCCATCGCAAATCTCAAGGCAACCGGTCAGCTGGTGGAGGCGACGTTGCTCGGCTTCGCCAAGCAGCGACGCTACGAGGAAACCGTGGCTGCCCTGGCGGCGCTGTCCGGATCGACCGTTGAAGTCATTCGCCCGCTGATGCAGAGCCTGCGCGAAGACGGCCTGCTCGTGCCGTGCAAGGCTGCGCAGCTCAGCTGGGAAACCACCGCCGCCGTGCTCGACAGCCGGTTCGCGACAGGTGCAATGAAGCCGGCGGACATCGCCAGGGCACAAGGCCATTACGCCCGCTTGACGCCGGAGAACGCGCGGCGGACGTTGCGGTTCTGGCAGGTGCGGGCGTCGTAGGCTATTCCCCTCTCCCCTTGTGCGAGAAGGAAAAACAGCATCACACCGTCAGTCGCTGGCCATCACTGCCGGCAATCGTGAGCGAAATGACGCTTCCGATACGTCCACCCGCGATCGCCACCGGCAGATAGTGCTCAGTCCGCCCCTGGCCATCGCTCTCGATCAGCACATTGCGCGTTGCACTGATTTCAGCTTGCAGCCGCTCACGCAATGCCGCCTCGCCAGCCGCACGTAGGCGCTTCGCACGCTCCTTGATCGCGCAGCCCGCGACCTGCGGCATCCGCGCGGCGGGCGTGCCGGGGCGGGGCGAATAGGGGAAGACGTGCAGGAACGTCAGGCCGCACTCCTCGACCAGATCCAGCGAGCGCGAAAACATCGCCTCGGTCTCGGTCGGAAAGCCTGCGATGATATCGGCGCCGAAGGCGATGTCGGGGCGCAGGCGACGCACCCGGTCGCAGAACGCGATGGCGTCGCTGCGCGAATGCCGCCGCTTCATGCGCTTCAAGATCATGTCGTCGCCGGATTGCAGCGACAGATGCAGATGCGGCATCAGGCGCGCGTCGTCGGCGATGGCGTCGAGCAGATCGTTGTCAGCCTCGATCGAATCGATCGAGGAGATGCGCAAGCGCCTCAACTCCGGCACATGCCGCAAGATCTGCTTCGTCAGCATGCCGAGTTTTGGTGTACCCGGCAGGTCGGCGCCATAGCTGGTGAGGTCCACACCGGTCAGCACGATCTCGGCATGGCCCCGCGCGACAAGCGTGCGCACCTGCTCGACCACCGCGCCCATCGGCACCGAGCGCGAATTGCCGCGGCCGTAAGGGATGATGCAGAAGGTGCAGCGATGGTCACAGCCGTTCTGCACCTGCACGAACACGCGCGGCAGGCCGCTCGCAAAGCCGTCGATCAGATGCGGCGCCATCCTCTTCACCGCCATGATGTCGCTGACGGCGATTTTTTCGCCGGCACCGAGATCGAAAGCGGCACGCGCATCGCGCCAGGCTTCGCTGCGCATTTTGTCATCATTGCCGACGACCCGATCGACCTCGGCCATGTCGGCGAACATGCCGCTTTGCGTCTGCGCGGCGCAGCCGGTGACGACGATGCGTGCACCAGGCCGCTCGCGCTTCAATTTGCGGATCGACTGGCGCGCCTGCGCCACCGCTTCGTTGGTGACGGCGCAGCTGTTGATGACGATGGTGTCGGAAAGGCCCGCGCCTTCCGCCTCGCGGCGGATCAATTCGGCCTCGGACGCATTGAGGCGGCAGCCGAAGGTGACGATATCGACGGCCATCAGCCGACCGGCGCGAAAAGCGCCGGATCGAAGCGACCCTCATATTCGAAGGTCGCCGTGCCCGTCATCAGCACATGGTCGTCGCGCTCGCGCCATTCGATGCCGAGCTTGCCGCCGGGCAGCGTGATCTCGACATTGCGATCGGCGCGCTTCAGCCGCGCCGCCGCGACGGCCGTGGCACAGGCTGCCGAGCCGCACGCCCTGGTCAGGCCGGCGCCGCGCTCCCAGGTGCGGATCGTGATGTGGTCGCGATCGACGACATGGGCGAGCGTAATGTTGGCGCGCTCGGGGAAGATCGGGTGATTTTCCAGCAGCGGGCCGAAACGCTCGAGATCGTAGGCGTTGACGTCCTCGACCCAGAAGATCGCATGCGGATTTCCCATGCTCACCACTGAGGGCGAATGCAGGATCGGATTGTCGATCGGCCCGATCTGCAATTCGATGTAGCGGGTGTCGCGAAACTCTTCCGCCAGCGGGATGTCCTGCCAGCCGAACTTTGGCGCGCCCATGTCGACGGTGTAGAGATCGGGCGCCGGGCCCTGCCAGCAATTGAGCAGGCCGGCGCCCGTCTCGAACGTCGCCGTGGTCTGCCCGGTCTTCTCGAAGACGCGCCGCACCACGCAGCGCATGCCGTTGCCGCAGGCCCCGGCTTCCGAGCCGTCATTGTTGTAGATGCTGATGAAAGCTTCGGTACCGTCGAACCGCGGCTTCTGGAGCACCATGAGCTGGTCGTAGGGCACGCCGCCCTGCGCGGAGGCGACCACGCGGGCGTCGTCCGGCGTCACCTTTGCTGTGGAATCGCGCATGTCGACCACGACGATCTCGTTGCCGATGCCGTTCATCTTGGCAAATACGTGGTTGGCCAGCGCGCTCATGAAAATTCCCGAGTTTCGCCTGCCTTATATGGCGATCCTCGGTGGGTTGGCCAGTGATTTGCCGCCATAGCCATGACGCATCTGTCATGGGACGAATTCGGTACTCGCGTGTTAGAACCGCGCGGTTCGCGCAATCCGGGACGCGCGGCCGGGTTGATGCCTCGGGGACGTAAGGCGTTGGCGGATAAGCTCTTGGGGAGAATAGAATGAATCGTTTTTGTCGTTTCGCTCTGCTCGCGCTGATCCCGGCGGCGACCATGTCGTTTGGCGCGTCCGGCGCTCCGGCGCAGGCTCCGAGCCCGGCGCCCGCCGCGTCGGCCAGCCCCTCGCCGGCACCATCGGCTTCGCCCTCCCCGGCCGCAAGCGCCGTGCCCGCGCCCGCAGCAACGCCCTCTCCGGCGCCATCGCCTGCGGCCAGCGCTTCGCCGTCACCCGGTCCAACGGCCCCACCGCCCGCTGCGGCCGCAACGCCGGCCCCGGTGCAGACCGCCGATCCCTTTGGCCTGGAGACCACGCTCGAGCCGAAGAAGGTCGTGATGGTCAAGGGCACTGCCAATTGGGATTCAGCCTTCGACACGCTAATCGACGCCTTCAAGGCGCTGAACGCGCTGCTGGACAAGCAGGGCATCAAGCCCGCCGGCAATTCCATGATCGTCTACACCTCGACCGACGACACCGGCTTCACCTTCCTTGCCGAAATCCCGGTCGAGCAGGACCCGAAGAACCTGCCCAAGGACATCAGCGTCGGCAAATCGCCGGAGGGCAAGGCGCTGAAATTCGTCCATCGCGGTTCCTACGACAACATGGACAACACCTATGAGGCGATCACCAATCATCTCGACGACAAGAAGCTGGAGGCCAAGGACACCTTTGTCGAGGAATACCTCACCGATCCCCTCAAGACGGCCGAGGACAAGCTCGTGATCAACGTATTCGTGCCGCTGAAGTGAGATCGATGAAAAAGCCTGCCACCTTCGCCGCCGTTTTCGCCGCCACGCTGCTGGCAATGCCCGCGCTCGCCGACGATTTTCCGTCCGTCATCTCGGTGAGCGGCGAAGCCAGGATTTCCGCAGCACCCGATCTCGCGCAGATCGATGCCGGCGTCGCCAATGACGCCAAATCGGCGAAGGAAGCCTCCGACGCCAACAACGCCGCGATGGGCAAGGTGCTGCTGGCGCTGAAGGGCGCCGGCCTTGCCGAGAAGGATTACCAGACCTCGCGGCTGTCGCTGCAGCCGCAATACGGCCAGAACAAATCCACCGGCGCCTCGCCCGTGGTCGGCTTTCGCGCCTCTAATCGTGTCACCGTAAAAATTCGCGACGTGACCAAGGTGGCCGGCATCATTGACACCCTGGTCAGCGCCGGCGCCAACGATATCGGCAATATCTCCTTCGAGGTGACGCAGGCCTCAAAGCTGCTCGACGACGCCCGCGAGCAGGCGGTCACCGATGCCCGCCGCAAGGCCGAGATCTACGCCAAGGCCGCTGGCGTGACACTGGGCGCGCCGCTCAGCGTCTCCGAGGGCGGCGGCCCGGTGCCGCTGTTCAAGGGCCGCATGGCCGCTGCCCCGATGGCCGCGCCCGCCGCGGTCGCGCCGGGTGAGGAGACGCTGTCGGTGACGGTGAATGTGAGCTGGGCGATCAAGCAAAAAGAGCAATGACTCTCGTGTCCCGGACGCGCTGCAGCGTGAAACGCTGCTGCGCAGAGCCGGGACCCAGAAAGCCAACGGCACGTGCTGGTGCATGGGCCCCGGCTCTGCAGCGCACCGTCAAAGAGACGCTGCGCTGCGTCCGGGGCACAGTTGTGTACGTGGCTGGATTCAGATCTCCACCACCTGCCCGGGCTTCATCGCCACAAACCGCTGCTGCGGAATCTTCGCGGCATCCAGCGCTTCGACCAGCGCCTTGGCTGGCGCGTCGATCGCTTCATCCGTCAGCTGGAATGTGCCGTGATGATGCCCGAGCGCTTGCTGCGCGCCACAATCCGCGAGCGCCTTCACTGCGTCCTCCGGGTTCATGTGCTGGTCGCGCATGAACCAGCGCGGCTCGTAGGCGCCGATGGGAAGAATCGCCAGGCGCAACGGTCCGTGCTTCTCGGCGACGCGGCGGAAATGCGTGCCATCGCCATAACCGGAATCGCAGACCACATAGAGCTTTCCGGCGGGCGTCTCGAGCACGAAGCTCGCCCACAGCGCCTTGTTGCGGTCGAACATGCCGCGTGCGGTCCAATGCCGGGTCGGCACCAGCGTCACGGCGATGCCGCCGCCGAGCTCGACGCGATCATGCCAGTCGAAAGCCTCCACGTTGATCGTGGGATCAATGCCGCGCATCGTGACGTCATTGCCGAGCGGAGTGACCACGCGCGGGGCAAAATTCTTGGCGAGCCGCGATAGCGTCGCGATGTCGAGATGATCGTAGTGCCCGTGCGAGACCAGCACGACGTCGATCTTCGGCAGCTTGTCGAAGGAAATGCCGGGATCGTTGTGGCGCTTCGGCCCGGCCCAGGCGACCGGCGAGACCCGCATCGACCAGACGGGATCGACAAGGATGTTGAGGCCGCCGGCCTGGATCAGCCAGCTCGCGTGGCCGACGAAGGAGAGCCGCACCTTGTCGCCGTCGACGCGGGCCGGAGGGCTATCGGCGTGGGGGCTCGGCGCCCAGTCGGGCCATGTGGCGCGCTTCCGCCCGCCGCCGAACTGCCAGCGCAGGACCTCGCCCAGCGATTTCGGCGGCGCACCGTCGGGATCGAAGAAGTGCAGACCGTTGAAATGGTCGGAGGCAGGTCCATCATAGGTTTTCATGCGGGACATCCAAAAGGACGAAATACCGGCCAGCGCGCCGGCCCCGGCAAGCAGTCCGAAAACCCTGCGGCGGGTGATCGGCACAAGCGGGCTTCAGGGAAGGTAGCGGAGGTAAGTCATCATCGCCTATATGGGCGGCGGCGCCGAAAAAGGAACCCATTGCGGAAAGGTGCATATTTTCAAAGCCTTGCCTTTCCAAGGATGCCCGCGCGCACTAACTTTCCTTGACTTTCGGGCGCGAGCGGCGTTTAACCCCGCCACTTTCTCGAAAAGGCTTTCTTTTCGACCCGCCGACTGGTCCCGGAGGCCAGAGGCCAACGCCCGACAGCGCTGTGCGCCCTCGGGCGTAAAGGTGTTTGGAAGATCGCTTCCGGAGGGAAGTGGTCATCCCCCGCGAAGGCGGGGATCCAGTATTCCAGAGGCGGCTTGGCTTGAACCGAGACGCCGCGGCGTACTGGATGCCCCGGTCAAGCCGGGGCATGACAGTGGTGACTGCGGCAACCCTGCGCAAGCAGGACAAAGGACAACGGCATTGTTCGACAATCTGTCGGAACGGCTTGGCGGCATCCTCGATCGTCTGACGGGGCGCGGTGCGCTGACCGAAAAGGACGTCGACGCCGCGATGCGCGAGGTGCGCCGCGCGCTACTGGAAGCCGATGTCGCGCTCGAAGTGGTGCGCAGTTTTACCGAGCGGGTTCGTGAGCAGGCGATCGGCGCGACTGTCGTCAAGTCGGTCACGCCCGGCCAGATGGTGGTCAAGATCGTCCATGACGAGCTGATCAACACGCTCGGTGCCGAAAGCCAGACCATCGACGTCAATTCCGTGCCGCCGGTGCCGATCATGATGGTCGGCCTGCAAGGTTCCGGTAAGACCACCACCACCGCAAAGCTCGCCCGCCGCCTGGTCCAGCGCGACAAGCGCAAGGTGCTGATGGCTTCGCTCGACATCTATCGCCCGGCGGCGATGGAGCAGTTGGCCGTGCTCGGCCGCGACCTCGACATTCCGACGCTGCCGATCGTCGCCGGCCAGCAGCCGTCGCAGATTGCGAAGCGTGCACTCGAGGCCGGCAAGCTCGGCGGCTATGACGTCGTGTTGCTCGACACCGCCGGCCGCACCACGCTCGACGAAGAAATGATGGCCGAGGCAGCAGCTATCAAGACCGCAGCCAATCCGCATGAAGTGCTGCTGGTTGCGGACAGCCTCACCGGCCAGGACGCCGTCAACCTCGCCCGCGCCTTCGACGAGCGCGTCGGCCTCACCGGCATCGTGCTGACGCGGGTGGACGGCGACGGCCGCGGCGGCGCCGCGCTGTCGATGCGGGCGGTTACGGGCAAGCCGATCAAGCTGCTCGGCACCGGTGAAAAGACCGATGCGCTGGAGGATTTCCATCCCGACCGTATTGCGGGGCGCATCCTCGGCATGGGCGACGTGGTGTCGCTGGTCGAACGCGCCGCCGCCAATATCGACGCCGAAAAGGCCGCGCGCACGGCCGAGCGCATGCGCAAGGGTCAGTTCGACCTCAACGACATGCGCGAGCAGCTGTCGCAGATGGCAAGTATGGGCGGCATCAGCGGGCTGATGGGCATGATGCCCGGCATCGCCAAGATGAAGAACCAGATCGCGGCCGCCGGCATCGACGACAAGATTTTGAAGCGCCAGGTGGCAGTGATCGATTCCATGACGCGCGACGAGCGGCGTCATCCCGACCTGCTCAAGGCCAGCCGCAAGAAGCGCATCGCCGCAGGAAGCGGCCAGAGCGTCGAGCAGGTCAACAAGCTGCTCAAGATGCACCGGAACATGGCCGATGTGATGAAGGCCATGGGCTCGGGCAAGCGCGGCCCGCTCGCCGGCATCGCCCAGGCGATGGGCTTTGGCGGCGGCATGAAACCGCCCTCGCCGGAAGAGATGAAGGCCCTGCAGGAAAAGATGCAAGGTGGTGGTGGCCAGGGCTTGCCCAGCCTGCCAAAGGACCTGCCCCCGGGTCTGCGCCAGGGCCTCCCGAATGTGCCGGGGCTCACGGGCCTCAGCGGCAAGCCGACCCTGCCCGGGCTCGGCGGCTTCCCCGGACTGGGGAAGAAGAAATGAGGGCGCTCTCTCGCCTCGTCATTCCGGGGCGCGCCGGTAGGCGCGAGCCCGGAATCCATTCCTCCGCGCGTGTGCGGCTCGATGGATTCCGGGTTCGCGCCTACCGGCGCGCCCCGGAATGACGAGCTAACTTTTCAATTAACCGACACTCAGGAGAACCAGATGTCCGTCGTTATCCGCCTCGCTCGCGCAGGCACCAAGAAGCGTCCCGTCTATCACGTCGTCGTCGCCGACTCGCGCTTCCCGCGCGACGGCCGCTTCATCGAGCGTCTCGGCTATTTCAACCCGCTGCTGCCGAAGGACAACGAAGCTCGCCTCAAGCTCGACATGGACAAGGTGAAGGCCTGGGTCGCCAAGGGCGCGCAGCCGTCCGACCGCGTGGCGCGTTTCCTCGACGCCGCCGGCGTCAAGAAGCGCGAAGCGCGCAACAACCCGCAGAAGGCCGTGCCGCGCAAGGAGCGCAAGGCGCAGGCCGAAGCCGCCGCGAAGGGTTAAGGCTAGGCCATGCCGGCGCTGATCTGCGTCGCGCGGATCGGCGCCGCGCATGGTGTGCGCGGCGCGGTCAAATTGTGGACTTTTACGGAAGATCCCTTTGCCGTGCGGCGCTACGGTCCGCTTCTCTCCAAGGACGGCAAGCGCCAGTTCGAGGTCACGCAGGCGCGTGAAGCCAAGGATCATCTGGTCGCGACGTTCAAGGGCGTCACGACCCGCGATGAGGCCGAACGGCTCAATGGCATCGAGCTCTATGTCGCGCGCGAAAAACTGCCCGCGACCGACGCGGACGAATATTACCACACCGACCTGATCGGGCTCGCCGCCGTCACCACGGCCGGCGACGCGCTCGGCCGCGTGCTCGCGATCCATAATTTCGGTGCCGGCGACATCATCGAGATCGCGCCGCCCAAAGGCAACACGATGCTGCTGCCGTTCACCAACGCGGTGGTGCCCGAGGTCGATCTTGCCGGCGGCCGCGTCGTGATCGCGCTGCCGCAGGAGGTCGAGGGCGAGGAGCGCGACGACGCAGATCGGACGCCATGACAAATCCCTCCCCCTGGCGCGCGACGGTGCTGACTTTGTTTCCGGAGATGTTTCCGGGGCCGCTTGGCGTGAGCCTGGCCGGCCGGGCGCTGGCCTCCGGTCTCTGGGAACTGGAAGCACGGGACATCCGGGCCTCCGCGACTGACCGGCACCGGAGCGTCGACGACACCCCGGCCGGCGGCGGACCGGGCATGGTGCTGCGGGCCGATGTTTTGGCGGCGGCCATCGACGCGGCTGAGATCGTTCCGGAACGACCCCGCCTGCTGATGAGCCCGCGCGGTCGGCCATTGACCCAGGGTCGCGTCCTGGAACTCGCCCAGGGCCCGGGCCCCCTGATCGTCTGCGGGCGCTTTGAGGGGGTGGACCAGCGGGTGATCGACGGACGGGGCCTGGAGGAGGTCTCGATCGGCGATTACGTGCTGTCCGGGGGCGAAATCGCGGCGCTGGCCCTGATTGACGCCTGCGTCCGGCTGCTGCCGGGCGTCATGGGCAAGGAGGCCTCGGGAACCGAGGAAAGTTTCTCGGACGGCCTGCTCGAATATCCCCAATACACCCGCCCGCAGCTGTTCGAGGGGGCTCCGATCCCGGACATCCTGATCTCCGGCGACCACGCCAAGGTCGCGGCGTGGCGGCGGGCGCAATCCGAGGCGCTGACGGCGGCCCGGCGGCCTGATTTGTGGACCCAAATCCCGGCCAAAGCCCCAAATCGGGCCGGACGCCAAAAAACGCCAAAAAACAAGACAGACGGGTGACAAACGCTCCAGCTTGCCTTATAGGAGCGGCCACATCCGCAATGGCTGGATAAACGAATTTCGCGCAGCCCCCGTTTTCCAAGGCTGGGCGCGCCGATGGAGACTTACCCATGAACCTGATCCAACAGCTCGAAAAAGAGCAATTCGACAAGCTATCCGCCAGCAAGGACATTCCGGAGTTCGGCCCCGGCGATACCGTGATCGTCAACGTGAAGGTCGTCGAAGGCGACCGCACCCGGGTGCAGGCCTATGAAGGCGTCTGCATCGGCCGTTCCGGCGGTGGCCTCAACGAGAGCTTCACCGTGCGCAAGATCTCCTACGGCGAGGGCGTCGAGCGCGTGTTCCCGGTGATGTCGCCCATGATCGACTCGATCAAGGTGGTGCGTCGCGGCAAGGTGCGTCGCGCCAAGCTCTATTACCTCCGCAGCCTCCGCGGCAAGTCGGCCCGCATCGTCGAGAAGACTGAGCACGCCAAGGCCGTCAACCAGTAAGCTCCGCTCACAGACGAGTTTCGAGAAGCGCGGGGCCAAATGCCCCGCGTTTTTTTGTTTGGTGCGCCCAGCATGGGTGCACTCTTATGGGTGAAAGTCCCATCGTGAGTTGATCACAACGAGCGAAGTGAAGCGCAACTGCATGAGGGCGACCGA
>NZ_JADPKS010000069.1 GCF_023074175.1 Bradyrhizobium sp. 139 | reverse complement strand
GCTTGCCTTCCAACCAAGCCGCGCGACGCGCGCCACAAATAGCGCCGTAGCTAGCGCGGCTTGGCTGGAAGGCTGCCCGGGGCCCGTTACCCCATCTACAAGTCCGCCTCGCGCGGGTGATAGCGGAATTCGCGGCTTCGGGCGATGCGCGATTGCGGCGCGCCCCTCATGCAAAAAGCTCCGCCCGAGGCGGAGCTTTCCGTAAGCAGAGTGAACCGCCGCAGAGTGAACCGCCGTCAGTGGCCGAAGAACAGCCACAGCAGAATGATCACCGGGATCGGCACACCCAGCAGCCACAACAACAATCCGCGTCCCATCGCGTCCTCCTCCAATCGCATCGTTGAGGAGTGAACGCAGGCGGCAAGGGCTAGTTCCGGCGGCGAGGGCCTACCAATGGCCGGTGTTGGGCATCGACGACCAGGGCTCCTGCGGCGCCTTCGGCTCGCCTTTCTGGAGCAACTCGATCGAGTGCAGGTCCGGTGAGCGGACGAAGGCCATGTTGCCGTCGCGCGGGGGACGGTTGATGGTGACGCCGGCCTTCATCAGCTTCTCGCAGGTGGCGTAGATGTCGTCGACCTCATAGGCGAGATGGCCGAAGAAGCGGTCCTCGCCGTAGGTCTCCTCGTCCCAATTCCAGGTGAGCTCGACCAGCGGCGCGCCGCGCGTTTGCGGCTGCTTCTTGAGCGCCTCGAGATCGTCCGCCGAGCACAGGAACACCAGCGTAAAACGCGCCTTGTCGTTCTCGATCCGCCGCACCTCCTTTAGCCCCAGCGCATCCTGGTAAAACTTCATCGCAACATCGAGATTACGCACGCGCAGCATGGTGTGGAGATATCGCATGGTTGTTGCTCCCTTGAACGGATGGAGGGTTTTTGGTTTTGGGACGGCGGAAGTAGGAGATAGCAGGAAAAGCGGACAAGGGGCAGGGGGCGGGTGCACGTGAGGACGAGACGGCCGGTGAAGCAAATCAGCCAAGCGCGGACCCGCAGAGCGAGCAGGGTAGCGACGGCGGATGAATTTAGTGCACTGTGGGGTTTTCGGACAGGCACACGGCCAAGCGAAGGAACAACGGCGAGCGGCTCTCGAAGCTTGTAAGGCCGCTGAAGTGGGGAAGGGGAAGTAAGACCGATGGCGCGGTGGCTTAGGCGGCCGCGCTCTTCATGGCTAGACGGGTACGGGTGCTGGCTGAAGTAAGTGAGGTAAGCCCTGGCAAGCCTGAGCTGATGCTCTCTAGGCGGTGCTTTTATGAGCGCGATACCCTCCTGAGCCAGCGCCTCAATGTCGGGGTCTGGGTCAGGAGGAATCATAAAGTTCTCCGGATGCAGAGACTTCATCCAGGAATCGAAAGCCATCATTTCAGGCGTGGAGGTGTCCGTCAGCCGGCGGTCCAGCACAATGCCGAAGCCAACCCCCATCTGTGTGTCGCCTTCCTCAACCTTGGCGTGGGCGGTCGGGTCCTTGTCAGCGTGCTTCAGGAAGTTCGCCGCTTCATTGAAGCGCTTCCACCCCGTAGTCTCAATGAAGGTCGTCAGATTGGTCGTAAACCCGTCGCTTCGGTGAGATGGGTAAATGTCAAACAGCACTCGGAATGCCGCACGGGATAACGTGTGAACCGGCAATAGGTCTTCACCGTCGATATAGAGGCGAATTGCGCAATCGAGCTGGCGCTGGGCTGCTTCAAGCTTGGCTATTGCCATACCGACTTATAGCAGAATACGGCGGCAGTGCCGCGCTGCACCCCGTAAGTGAGACACGGTAATTGCTATGACAGGTGATCCCCTAGGAAGCGTCCATTAGGTCACTGTCGGGCTCGGCATCAATCTTCCCGGCACTCGCATCGGTCTGCGACGGAAGAGGCGAACGGCTTCAAGCTGATCGCGCGCCGCCCGCACCTACGCCGCAATCCGTTGCTCGGCGGGCGCCGTCAGGAGCTTGAGCACTTCTGCATGCTCGAGGTCGGGAACGGCGATGGCGGTGTGGCTGTAGCTCGCGTGGGTCCGTGAGTTTGCGATCTTGTCCAGGATCTGGCTGCCCTTGATGACGTGCAGGCCCGTGCCCTGTTGCGAAGGGAAGATCGCGAGCACAACGTCATAAGCTGCGATGACGGCTCGCAGCGCTTCAGCCTTGTCTTCGGCGATATCGACAAAAACACGAACATCAGCCGCGAGTTCACGCAGCTCATTAAAATCCAGCACTGTGGGGTACTCCAACGCAACGATACTGACGGGAGCTTGGCGGCGTTAGGTTACTGAAGTCTCAACAGCGCATGCCCGAGCCACAGGTTTCACGGTGAGGTGACTCCGCGAGGCCGATAAATGAGCGGGCATTGCCGATCTGCTCGACCGCCCGCCGGTGCGCAAAGAACACCTGTGCGGGGAGGGACTATGCGCGCGTCACGCCATAGCGGGTCACTTGGCGTATCCCTGGGAGCGGAGCCACGCGATCTTGCGGTCTCCGTTGATCCAGTCGTCGGCATCTGCCTTGCTGGTGAAACCCTTGATTTCGCGCTGTTCGCTATCCGGGTAGTCTGCCAGGATTTTCCAGTCGTTATCTGCGATCCGGACGGTTTTGAAGGTCACTTTTACTTTTGCCATGCCCGCATTATGCAGGAGTTGGCCTGCAATGAGAACCCGCCTTGTGATGGTTATCACGTGGCTCGGGCACAGACCTCGAGCCCGGCCTGATCGGCATTGCGCCGCCGGTCCCGGAAAAACGAAAACCCCGCCTGGGGAAAGCGGGGCTCTCTGATGGGGTGAAGCTTGGGGACTTCAATGAGTTAGACGCGCCGGCGGGAGAATGGTTCAAAAGGAAAACGACGCGTGCTGCGACATCTTTCAAGGTTGGGTGGAACCCGCGCAGAACCGCTGCTTGTGTTTTGGGCCTCGATGGGTTCTAAGCCCCGTGACTTCATGACCGTCGGCCTGAATCAGCATCACATTTGTGTGGTTCAGCCGCGTCCTGAGCAGAATTTGCTCGCCCGCAAAAAGGAATTCAGACATGGCGAAGATGACGAAGACTCAATTGATCGATGCAATTGCCGAGGGCACGCAGTTGTCGAAGAACGACGTGAAGTCGGTCATCGAGCACATGGCGACGGTCGGGTACAAGGAGCTCAACGAGTCCGGCGAGTTCGTCATTCCCGGATTCGTCAAGATGTCGGTCGTGAACAAGCCTGCGACCGAAGCCCGCATGGGCGTCAATCCCTTCACCAAGGAGCCGATGCAGTTTGCGGCGAAGCCGGCCAGCAAGTCGGTGAAGGCCTCGCCGCTGAAGGTGGCCAAGGACTCCGTCTAGGCGGCTTGCGCTGTTGTTGCGGCGACTTGCTGTCGCGAAGCGCCGCAACGACCAGCGTGTAATGGTGCACGGCGAAAAGGAACTCTCCGGCGGTGTCAGGCTTTGCCTTTCGAAAGGGAGGCAGCAGATGGCCAATTTAAGCGAGGAAGAGATTCGAAACCGCGCCTATCAGCTCTGGATGGAAGCCGGCGAGCCCGCGGGGAAGATGGACGCTTTTTGGTATCAGGCCGAAAAGCTGCTTCTCGCCGAGCGAACCGAGCAAGGCGAGGTGCCGCCGGGGATGACGGACAATCTGCCTGTCTGACGACGGACGGCCGCGCTGCCGGCGCCTTAAAGAAAAACCCCGCGTTGGTTGCGGGGTTCTTCAAATCCGGATGGCCGCGTCACTCAGCCGCCGGCACCACTGAATTCGGTCCGACAAACGCGGGGAGAGAACGTTCGTTCCCAGCGCGCCAACCCGCTAGACCGACACGTCCACAATCGCCGGCGTATCGATCTGGCGCTCACGCCAAACGACAAGATCGCATTTGGGATTCAGCCACTGGTATTCGGAGCCGTGCGCCTTCAAATGCTGGAGCGCCGCATCGTGCGCACTGGTCTGGTCGGGCGCTTCGACCATGATCTCCACGGTCTCCTCGACCTGACGCACCACCTCGACGGCGAAGTATTTCTTGTAGTTTTTCCTGGTCACGGTCCCTCTCTCTGGAGACAGTAACGGGAAGGGCGCAAGCGCGTTCCCGTCAGCCGGCCGCCAAAAGAAAAACCCCGCGCTTTTGCGCGGGGCTCTCTTGGCTGGCGGTGGTGGGATTTCAGCGCCTGGCCGCCAGCCGTATCTGCGAACTTAAGGTTGAATATCCAAAAAGCAACAGCCGCGGTGACGGAGCATGTTCGTCAGGCGGCATTGCCGATTGACCGGCGCTGAAATTCGCAGCTTGCATCGGTCCGGGCTGTGCTCGAATGGCTCGAGGCGATAGGCGTGGGAAATCACGCGCGACGGGCTGGACATTTCGTTCTCATTTTGTTCTAGTTAGCCATCACGTTGGAGGTGACCGATGACCATCGAGAAACAGCGCGAAGTGATCAGGCTCTGGAATCAGCTGAGGAAGGTCGAGGGCCCGGCCGCGGAAGAGCTCCGCATCCAGATCCTCGAATGTTTTTCCGAGAAGGGCAGCGACAAGCGAGCAGCGTAAGAGGTGTCGGCGGTCGTCTCGAATTCTTGCCGCCGAAGAGTCTTGCCGTTGAAGAGTCTTGCCGTTGAAGAATCTTGCGGTTGAACAATCTTGCCGTGGAAGACGTGAGCGCGCGCCTTCATCGATCGTTAGGAATCGCTCCGCGCTGATTTTCTCGACTCCGATTCGTTCTTTGCGAACGAAATGGAGTCGGATGCAGAACAAGGCGTGCCTTCTGTGTCGATGCGGGACACGCCTTGTCGCAGCGAGTCGGCGTGATGCGTCGCGGAGTCACGGAGTGATGGGTCGTTCGTGTGATCGTGCGTTCGCTGCGGCCGATCCCACACCACGGGCGATCCACACCATTTGTTTAGAGTCGCTCCGCACTGATTCCGTCGATTCCGATTCGTTCTCTGAGAACGAAATGCAGGCGAAGCTGGAACAAAAGCGTACCAGCGGCTCCTCCGGAACCGGTCTTGCGCACCTGCTAACGAAAGTTTGCGCGAAAGCGGATAACCCTATTCGGTTAGGTTAAAAGCCCAATCGCGTTGCGCTTGCCGCTGCTTGGGATAGGTGTCTGGCAAAGACCGACAAGAAGCGCTTTGCCAAGACGCAACTTTGCCAACCCAACTTTCAACCCAGCTTCAAGACAGCTTTCGTGACACCTATTTCAGAACCCTCGTTTTATCAGGGCGACCGGCACACCTACCGGCGTGTCGCGATCGTCGGCACGCTGTTCTGTCTCGCTTTCGTGCTGATCAGCTTCTCGCTGCGGCCGCAGCTCGAGGACACGCGCATCGCGGTCAAAGCCGACAGGCTGGTGCGCACGGCAGGCCAGGCGCCGCGCGCCAATTAGCGCTCGTCGTTGCGGATGGGATCGTCGGCCGAATTGTCGCCGCAGGCGCCGCCGCGGGTCGCGAGCGCGACGAAGCCCGCATAGCCGGACAGGTTGAGCAAAACTTCGAGCCACGCGGGCATGTCGGGCCTCTTCTGCGTGAAGATGACCTCAACGTGTGCGCGAAACGATCGTTCCCCGCTCGCACAAACAAACTCGCTCAGACTGGGGAGGAGGGGTCGAGCCGCCGGCCGAGGGTCGCAACGGATTCGCTCGACGGCGAATCCTTGAGAAACTCGGCGATGGCCCGCGCCAGTTCGCCGTCGCTCATCGGCGTCGGCGGCGGGTGCAGCGTACCGACACCGAAATTGCGGACGATCTCGTCGTAATGTTGGTCGCGGGATTTGGGAACGAGCCTGCGGATACGGGCCAGCAAAGCGGATATCGGCAATGTTTCCTCCTCGGCATCCGCCCCATTGGCAGCCATTGATGTCTGCTGCCATTTGCTTTCCGTGAAACCAAAAACCCCGCCAGCATCGCGGAGGATACTGACGGGGCTTCGTGCTGTCGCCTCGACCGGATGGCGGAGGCTTCCGCACTTGAAAGTACAATCTTCGGAGCGCGCTTGCGTTCCCTGCTTGCTGACATTTTTTCTGCAACTCGGGTTCCGCGGCTGCGCGCAACCATCGCAATCAGTCCGCGTTGTCTCGGCGAGGTGCGAAGGAGGAAAACATGAAGAAGACACTGGCCGTTCTGGCCGCGGTCGCAGCCGTCGGCGCGACGGCGGTCGCAGCCCCTGCGCCGGCCGAGGCGCGCGGTCGCGGCATTGGCCCGGGTCTCGCATTCGGCTTGGCCGCCGGCGCGATCACCGCGGGCGCGGTCGCTGCGTCGCATCCGTACGGTTACGGCCCCGGCTACGGCTATTATGACAGCCCCGGTTACTATTACGGTCCCGGCCCGTACGCCTATTACGGTGGCGGCCCGTACTACCGCCGGCATTACTACTACCGTCACTGGTAACGGTCGAACAAGCAAAAAGCCCGGAGCGATGCTCCGGGCTTTCTTATGCGTGGCGATCGGAGACGTCTTACGGCCAGAGCGAGGGCCGCTCCGCCTTGCGCGCGTTGTCGAGCGTTGACACGAAATACTCTTCGCGCTCGCGCTGGAATTTTTCCTGCGTGGCACGGAATGCGGCGACACGGGCGGCGATCTCTTCGCGTTCGCGGATTTTGCGTTCGTCTTCGGTCATATCAATCCCCTTACACCTGAGTATATGTGCACACCTCAACTCAAGCAGCGCCGCCGCATCACGCCTTGAGTCGCATTCAACACCTGCATTGGCGCTTCTGATTGGGGCGTCAATGGGGAGGAGGCATTGCAGGATTGTGATAAGCGAGGGTCGGAAAAATTGCTGAGCGCGGCTTGCTACAAGTTCTCTTGAAGTTCTCTTGGCGGTGGATAAAAGCGTCAACAAACTTGTCGCTTGCGCATCTTGCAGCAAGCGCAAAGCCGAATCGGGAGGCCGCGATTGATTGCATCGGATCTTCGCAGCGGCGTTGAACGGCTCGGCGACATGATCGCCGAGGCGAAGAGGATCGTGCCGTTCACCGGGGCCGGCATCTCGACCGAATGCGGCATCCCCGACTTCCGCTCGCCGCGTGGAATTTGGACGCGCAACCGACCGATCCCGTTCGACGAATTCGTCGCCAGCCAGGAGGCTCGCGACGAATCCTGGCGCCGCCGCTTTGCGATGGAGGAGGTCTTTGCCGCGGCCAAGCCCGGCCGCGGGCATCGCGCGCTCGCCTCGCTCTACCGCGCCGGCAAGATTCCTGCCGTCATCACCCAGAACATCGACAATCTGCACCAGGCTTCGGGCTTCGCCGCCGGACACGTGATCGAACTTCACGGCAACACCACTTATGCGCGCTGCGTCGGATGCGGGCAGGCTTATCAGCTCGACTGGGTGAAGTGTCGCTTCGACGAGGATGGCGCCGCGCCCAACTGTACCGCGTGCGACGAGCCGGTGAAGACCGCGACGATCTCGTTCGGCCAAATGATGCCCGAGGACGAAATGCAGCGCGCGACCGCGCTGTCGCAAGCCTGCGACCTCTTCATCGCCATCGGTTCCTCGCTCGTGGTGTGGCCGGCGGCGGGCTTTCCGATGATGGCCAAGAACGCCGGTGCACGTCTGGTGATCATCAATCGCGAGCCGACCGATCAGGACGATATTGCCGACCTCGTCATCCGCCATGACATCGGCGAGACTCTCGGGCCCTTTGTCGCAAATTGAGGCATCAGTTTGATTCGCGGCCATGCAAGCTGTTCATAGGTTCCGGCGAATCTCTTTTTTATCTATGCGTCGCAACCGGGAGTGTTATCTTTTGAGTCGAAAGATTCGCGTCGCGTCATTTGAGAAGATTCTCTAAAGACGCGTGATTCGACGCCGCCAATCAGGCGGGTTGCATAGCATGTGTGGGGTCCGGGGTTATGGGGTCGTCGGACGGATTTGAGTCCAAGAAGATCGGAGTTCCCGCGGTGGGCGAACACGGCGGCGGCGGTCGCGACAGCGCGCTCAGCCCGTTCGCCGAACCTGGTGAGGGCAGCGCGAACCTCGTCGAGGTTCACGGCGTCATCAAATGGTTCGACGCCTCAAAGGGCTACGGCTTCATCGTTCCCGACAATGGCTGGCCCGACGTGCTCCTGCACGTCACCGTGCTTAGGCGCGACGGCTTCCAGACGGCCTATGAGGGCGCCCGCATCGTCGTCGAGTGCATCCAGCGCGCCAAGGGCTACCAGGCCTTCCGCGTGGTCTCGATGGACGAGTCGACCGCGATCCATCCGGCGCAGATGCTGCCGCCGCGCACCCACGTCACGGTCACCGCGACCAGCGGGCTGGAGCGGGCCCAGGTCAAATGGTTCAACCGCCTGCGCGGCTTCGGCTTCCTGACCTGCGGCGAGGGCACGCCCGACATCTTCGTGCACATGGAGACGCTGCGCCGCTTCGGCATGACCGAGCTGCGGCCCGGCCAATATGTCCTGGTCCGCTTCGGACCCGGCTCCAAGGGCATGATGGCGGCCGAGATCCATCCCGAGACGGGATCGCCCGGATTGCAGTCGCACTAGCGGCCGCCGATCGCAATTCCCGCAATCGTGACAAGAGGCGCGCAGGCCGGCCGGCGCGGCTCTGGCTTTTGTCACAGTCGCCGCGTAAGGACTGGTCCAGTCCCACGCCCTGAGTACCGTCCCATGAAGTTCGATCGAAAGGCTGTCTGGTCCATGGCGAGGGGCTGGCTGGCCGCCATCCTCGTCGTCGGTTGTGCCGCCGCGAGCGCGCCCGCCGGTGCCGCCAGCTTCCAGCCGCTCGAGATCGTCACCAGAAGCGGCGTGCAGGTGTTCTCGGTGGAAATGGCGACGACCGAGGAGGAGAAGCAGAGCGGGCTGATGTACCGCAAGGAACTTGCTGACGGAAAAGGCATGCTGTTCGACTTCAAACCCGAGCAGGAAGTGTCGATGTGGATGAAGAACACCTACGTCTCGCTCGACATGATCTTCATCCGCGCCGACGGCCGCATCCTGCGCATCGCCGAAAACACCGAGCCGCGGTCGACCAAAATCATCTCGTCCCAGGGGCCCGCGCGGGCCGTCCTGGAGGTGGTGGCGGGAACGGCGCAGAAATACGGCATCCGCCCCGGCGACCGCGTCGGCCATCCGCTGTTCGGCACCAAATAGGGCCATCGGGCGTGGCGTTGCCAGCTTTGCCGACGCCCGGAGGGAGCTTGCTGGCGCTTTGGGAAGCGTGTATCGACGGGGCTCGCCGGACATTCGGGGTATAGCGCAGCCTGGTAGCGCGGCAGTTTTGGGTACTGCAGGTCGTTGGTTCGAATCCAGCTGCCCCGACCATATTCCTAAAATCAATGTCTTGTACGAATGCAACCAACTAAAAATGGTGCAACTCGTAACAGTTGGTCGGCGCAGCTATTGGATGCCGAAACAAAATTGCACAGCACACAGCACAGAGAGACTTCCTCGCTCCGCCTGACCAGCGGGCCAACCTCTGTTGTGTACCTTTTGTCCTTCGCGACCCGCTTCAAATCTCTTCTCGGCATCGAGACCAAAGCCGCGACCAGCCTAGCTGACGGCAGCGGCTTCTATTTCGATTTGTTCGCCGCGAGCCCGACGCTGGCCGGCGTGACTGTCACGCCTCATACCGCCATGACGTGCGCTCCACTCGCGTGCGCGGTGCGATCGATCTCCGAGGCGGCCGGCTCGCTGCCCCTTCACATTTACAAAAAGCTCCCTGACGGCGGCAAAGAGAAGGCCCCCGATCATCCGCTCTACGCCCTTTTGCACGACGCGCCGAACGGCTGGACCCCGGCCGCGCTATCCCGCAACTAGCTCACGGCCGACGCACTGTTGCAGCCCTGGGGCGCCTTCGCGCAAATCGTTCGCGTTGACGGCGGCAAGGCGGCCGAACTGATGCGGCTCGATCCCAAGACCGCACCCGTTTCCGTAGACGACCGCGACCTCGAACCGACCTACAAGGTGAATGGTCGGGAGTTCGCCGGCATAGACCTGATCCATCTCCCGACGCCGGCTTACGACCAGCGCGGCGAGAGCCGTCGGCGCCAAGCCGAACGTGTGGTCGAGATGCAGGCCTTCAGCTCTGCTTGCCTTGCATGCAGGCTATCACGAACGACCGCATGTTATTGCCACCCTTGGCGTTCTCCATCCCGGAGCCGAACCCGCGTTCCTTGGCGAGCTGCCTGCACTTTTCGAGCTTCGCTTGGTTCGGTGCCGCTTTCGGCGCAGTGCTTTGCTGTGCTTCCGCAGCCGTGATCCCAAGCACTAGAGCGGCAGCGATCGATAATCTAAACATCACAGCCTCCAATGAACGTAAGAAATAAGCACAAATAAATCACCACCGGCGGCGAATGTCGAATCGTTCGAGCCCGCTTATTCTCTGCGCACGCCACTTCCGCGCGATTGTTCAAGGCATTGCGCCGGCCGGTCCGGCGCAGAATTCGCAAAATTGCGTCGAACCTTTGGCTGTCGCCACAGACATATGGGTGTTGGGGGATTTCAGCGCCCAATGCCTAAACGGACGCCGCCAAGCGATGATATTCCGCTTGCGCGGCGTTGCGCTTTTTCGGGATCAGTTCGTCGCGTACCAGCCGAGCGGAAACGGCAGGAACGGCCAGACCAGGTTATTGTCGTTGGCGGCCTTCGGCAGCTCCTGCGCCGGCGTCTTCGCGAGCAGCGCCGGCGGCGTCGATCGGAACGCCAGGCGCAGACATGCACATTGCAAATTCATTGTGGTTGCCTCAGCAAGCCTATGCTTTTCAAAATTCCAATTCTTTTAAAATTCGTGCCAGCTCAAAAATCACCGCGCGTCCTCAAAACGACGTGCTCATTCTCAAATCGCGCATCCAGTGTAGGAAACTCGGCGCCGGCTTTCAACCGCTCTTGCCGCACGCTCACAAGAAGTAAGGTTGATCGGTTAGGTTAAGGGCGAGCGGTTGTTGCGGCCGCTTTGGCGGCTGTTATCAGATCGGTCCGGCTCGCGATGGGCTGCCTGCAATCGGTGCTCACGCAGGATCACAGTTCGTCGCGGCGCTCATATCCGGTGAGTTCTGCGTCATGTCTTTCGATCTCAACGCCCGAACCGTCCATTCGCAATCAAGCTGGACCGAGATCTGGCACCTCTGGACCGTGATCGTGCCGCGCCGCTCGATCAACGGGCAGTTCGTCTATGGCAGGGTCTGGCGCCGCCACGACGGCCGCGACTGGATCTACAAGAAGTTCACCGAGTACGACAGCGAAGCGGCCTGAGCCGGCTCCTCTGCCGCCGGGATCAGGCGGCCTTTGCAGGCGAGGAGGCCGCGGGCTTGGCCGGCGGCGGCTTCAGCGGCTTGTCCTGCTTCTTCGACCACGAGATGTAATAGGCCACCGTCGTCATGATCGCGATGCCGGCGACGCTGACGAAGATCTGCGCCAGCAGCGAGCCGGAGCTCATCGACAGCTCGAAATGGCCGACGAAGGACAGGAACACGCCGACGCAGAACACGGCGAGCGATTGCTGGCCGCACACGATCACCGGATCGAATATCTTCCACTCCAGCCCCGGCCAGTCCTTGGGCACGAAGCGGATCACCATGATCACGATCACGACGAAATGGATGAAGCGATAGGGCGCAAGGTTGGTCTTGTCGTTTGGATTGAAGGCCGAGAACAGCCACTCCGGGAACAGCGCGGCGAGTCCCGGGAAGCGGCCGGCCATGGTCATGATCAGCGCGAACAGGAGATAGGCGAGGCACAGGTAGAGCGTGATACGCGAATTGATCAGCGTCATCGAGCGCCGCGCGCCGCCCATGGCGCACCAGGCGCCGAACACGAACAGCACCTGCCAGCAATACGGGTTGAAGTACCACTGTCCGGCCGGATAGGCGTTCAGGTTCAAGCCGAAGTGGCGCGCGGTCAGCCACAGCACGATGGACAACGCCATCGTCAGGTCGGGCTTGCGCAGCATGAACCAGAGCACCGGCGGAAACAGCCCCATTAACACGATGTAGAGCGGCAGCACGTCGAGATTGAGCGGCTTGAAGCGCAGGAACAGGCCCTGCCGCAGCGTCTCGGTGGCGTTGTCGACGAGGCCGGCGACGTTGAACTCGTTGATCATCTCGGAATCGCCGAAGCGCAGCGCGAGATAGCTGATCGAGGCGATGTAGATCACGAACAGGATGATGTGGGCGACGTAGAGCTGCCAGACCCGCTTGGTCAGCCTTGTGGCGCCGACGAGGAAGCCGCGCTCCAGCATCATCCGCGCATAGACGAAGGAAGCGGTGTAGCCAGAGATGAACACGAACAGGTCAGCGGCGTCGGAAAAGCCGTAATTGCGCGTCGTGATCCAGTTCACCACGTTGTCGGGGATATGGTCGAGGAAGATCGCCCAGTTTGCGATGCCGCGAAACAGGTCGAGCCTGAGGTCACGGCCCTTTTCGGGGAGCGTGGCGTTGATGTTCAGGAAGGCCATGCGACGGGAGCTTTCGGAGGGCACAGATGCGCTGATGTCGGCGAGGCAGTGCCGCCGGGCGGGATCCCGGCGCGGAAGGCGGGTATGCAATTGTCACGGTGCAGCATAATGACTATACCCGTCGGCAGGTGCCCGGGGGCGCGGAATCACCGATCAGTTCCCGAACGGTGTCTCTATACTATGCCCGCGGTTTCCACCAACTGCCACCGTGACGCATCGAAATCGAACGAAAAGACCAAGAGGCCCGGACCAGCCATGACCGCACGCATTTTCAAGCCCGCCAAGAACGCGATGCAATCCGGCCGGTCCAAGACGAAGGAATGGCAGCTCGATTACGAGCCGGAGCAGCCGCGCGCCGTCGAGCCGCTGATGGGCTGGACCTCGTCCGGTGACATGAAGCAGCAGATCACGCTGCACTTCCACAGCAAGGAAGAGGCGGTCGCCTATTGCGAGCGCAAGGGCATCGCCTACCAGGTGATCGAGCCCAACGAGTCGGTACGCCGGCCGGCCGCCTATGCCGACAATTTCTCGTTCCGCCGCGGCGAGCCCTGGACGCATTGAGGCTCGATCAGGTTTACGTTCGCCACGCCCGGGCTTGTCCCGGGCCTCCACGTTGTTGGGACCACGTGAAAGAACGTGGATGGCGGGGACAAGCCTGGACAAGCCCGGCTATGACGCAGGACTCGCCCACCGTTGAAGTCCTTGGCAGCGATTCCGCGGCGTGCTTCGCTGGCGCGAGGCAAGACGGATCAGGGCGGGGTGGGGTATGGCCGGGCGTGACCAGCTCGACGGCGTCGACTTAAAGATTTTATCGGAGCTGCAACGGGACGGACGGGTTCGCAACAACGAGCTGGCGCTGCGCGTCGGCGTCTCAGCGCCCAATTGCCTGAGGCGGCTGAAATCACTGTTCAGCCGCGGCGTGATCCGGGCGGTCCGCGCGGTGATCGACGAGCGGCTGCTCGGCTATGAGGTGGTGTCGTTCGTCTCGATCCAGCTCGGCAGCCAGGCGCAGCCGGTGCTGGAGGCCTTCGAGAGTTCGATCGCCGCGATCCCGCCCATCCAGCAGTGCTGGCGGATTTCGGGCGACACCGACTATTTCCTGAAATGCGTGGCGCCGAGCGTTGAGAGCATGCGCCAGCAGCTCCTGCACTTTGCCGCGATGCCAAACGTGAAGAACGTCCGCAGCTTCCCCGTGCTCGGCGTCGCGAAGGACGTGCCGCTGCCGTTGCAGGAGCTTGTAGCCGCGTCGGCGGGATAGAGCAGGGCAATCGCAGACGAAAAAGAACGTAGCAGACGGTTTTGTCGCGGCCATCCTTCGAGACGCCCGCTTTGGGCGGGCTCCTTCGGACGAGGGCTCGGTTCGCGGCGAAATTCTAGACCTCCTGGTGAGGAGCACTGCCTTAGGGCGTCTCGAACCATGAAGGCCAGCATGCTCACAGCCGCTCCGAAGCATTATCTGCGATAGCCGAGCGGCGTTGCCCGACGGCGATTTCAGAAAAGGCGAATCGTGGATCCACTTTTTTACTTAGTAACTCACCTAACTGTGACATGTGATTTGGGAAGTCCTGCAATGCGCTAAGCCGTGATTGCCGGTTCCGAGGCCCGGCCTACATGCGAGGTGTGAACCTCTGCCTGCGTGGCAGGCCGAGGACTCCTTTTGTGGGACCCTGAAGCAGGAAAAGACAACATGACAACGATTTCGAAGACGTTCGTCGCATCCGCTGCGACGCTGTTTGCATCTGCGTTTCTCATGATGACCGCACCGGCTGCGAACGCAGACGACTTCTGCATCACCAATGGCGCCCAGGCAGCTCATGGCTGCGGCTATCCGACCATGGAGGCCTGCCGTGCCGCATCCGGCGGCATCGGCGGCTCGTGCTCGCAGAGCAGCGGTGCGAAGACCTCGAATGATGCGCTCGCCTATCAGCCGAAGCAGACGAGGTCGCGCACCAAGCTTCGCTCGGGCGGGCAGACCAACTCGAACTAACACCTGAAATCGAGATCGGTTTCGAGATATTGCGGCCCCCGGGGGTGAGCTCGGGGGCCGCAACAGCATGACGGCCCGTGGTTCTGCGCGCCGATGCGTGGCGAACGAAGGCCTCGTGGCGCATCCTTCGAGACGTCTGCTTTAAGGCCCGCGCCTCAGCGATACCGGCCGCGAAACTCGCGCGGGGAAGCGCCGGTCCAGGTGCGGAAGGCGCGGGAGAAGCTCTTTTCGTTGCGGAAGCCGGCGATCTCCGCGATCCGCTTGATCGGCGCATGGCCGCGCATCAGCTCCTGCTTGGCGAGCTCGAACTTTGCCTCTTCCTTGAGATCGCGCAGCGAGGTCGCTTCCTCGCGCAGGCGGCGATGCATGGTGCGGGTGGAAAGCGCGAGCTCGCTTGCGATGTCCTCCGCGCCGAGGATACGTCCGCGCGCTTCGCGAAGCACGCGGCGGACGCGCTCGACCAGCAGCCGGTCGCGCCGATAAGGCAGCACCGTCAGCCGCAACGCGCCCTTGAGCATGTTGTCGAGGTCGGCCGGATTGCGGGTGAGCGGCAGCGAGAGATAGTGCTTGTCGAAGACGATGCCGGCCCGACCGGCACCGAAGCTGACGGTTTTGCAGAAGATGGTCGGATAGACCGAGACATGGTGGGGCTCGGGAAAGGGAAATTCCGCCGCGCGGAGCGAGATCGCGGAATCGATCGCCCAGCATGAGAAGCCGAGCACATAGCGGAGCAGGGTGACCAGGCAGAACTCGCGAACCGCGCCAAGGTCGCGCTGCTCGCGAAGGGAGATGACCGCGGTCTCGCCGCTGACGGCCAGTTCGAACAGCACGTCCTCGGTCAGCAGGCGGTGATGCCGGCACCAACGCTTGACCGCGACCTCGAGATTGGGCGCAGTGATCGAGGCGCGGCACAGCATGCCGTAGGTGCCGAAGGGCAGCCGGCGCGAGAACCAGCCGAGTGCCTCGTCGTCGAGCTCGCGCATGGCATGGCCCGCCAGCGCCTCGAATTGGCCGGCCGTCACCCGCCCATCCGGAGAATTGACAAGGTCTGGCGCTACCTGACCCCGGCTCAGCGCCTCGGTCGGATCGCGGCCGTAGCGTTCGTAAGCGGCAACGACGCCGCGGACGAAGGCGGCAGGGGTCACGGCGCGGCGCGGGGTCGCGGCGGCGGCTTGAAAAGGCATGGGAAAATCCTCGCCAAGTTTGGCGGAAAATGCAACCTTTTCGACCGCAGAAGGGCCCTGATGCCGTTAGGTTCGGTCCCCAAAATACGGAGGAATCGCCTTGAACATCCCGAGCATCGATTTCGATCTGGGCGAAGACATCAGCATGCTGCGCGACACGCTGCGCGCCTTTGTGGAGGCGGAGATCAGCCCGCGCGCCGCCGAGATCGAGAAGGCCAATCTGTTCCCGGCCGATCTCTGGAAGCGCTTTGGCGACCTCGGCCTGCTCGGCATGACCGCGCCGGAGCAATATGGCGGCTCCAACATGGGCTATCTCGCCCATGTTGTCGCCATGGAGGAGATCTCGCGCGGCTCGGCGGCCGTGGGGCTGTCCTATGGCGCCCATTCCAATCTCTGCGTCAACCAGATCCGCCGCAACGGCAACGACGCGCAACGCGCGCGCTATCTGCCAAAACTGATCTCCGGCGCCTATGTCGGCGCGCTGGCGATGTCCGAGCCCAGCGCCGGCTCCGACGTCGTCTCGATGAAGCTGCGCGCCGACAAGCGCGGCGACCACTATGTCCTCAACGGCTCGAAGATGTGGATCACCAATGGCGGCGATGCCGACGTGCTGGTCGTCTATGCCAAGACCGATCCGGCGGCGGGACCGCGCGGCATGACCGCATTCCTCATCGAGAAAGGCTTCAAGGGGTTTACCCACGGCCAGCATCTCGACAAGCTCGGCATGCGCGGCTCCAACACCTATCCCTTGTTCTTCGATGAGTGCGAAGTGCCGGAGGAGAATGTGCTCGGCGGCGTCGGTGAGGGCGTCAAGGTGCTGATGTCCGGCCTTGACTATGAGCGCGCAGTGCTCTCGGGTGGCCCGCTCGGGATCATGGCGGCCTGCATGGACGCCGTCGTGCCCTACATGCATGAGCGCAAACAGTTCGGCCAGCCGATCGGCGATTTCCAGCTCATGCAGGGCAAGCTCGCCGACATGTATTCGACCTGGCAGGCCACGCGCGCCTATGTCTATGCCGTCGGGCGGGCCTGCGACCGCACCGATCATGCGCGCACGCTGCGCAAGGATTCGGCCGCCGCGATCCTTTATTCCGCGGAGAAGGCGACGTGGATGGCCGGCGAGGCAATCCAGGCACTCGGCGGCGTTGGCTACACCAGCGAGTTTCCGGTCGGACGTCTCTGGCGCGACGCAAAGCTCTACGAGATCGGCGCGGGTACTTCGGAAGTGCGCCGCATGCTGATTGGCCGCGAGCTGATGGCGGAGACGGCGTAAGCCCCCACAATTGGAATTGCCGCGAAATGGGTCCAACCTGTCCGCGGCCCCTCAGCAATCACCAGAAACGCGGGACCACATGCCGCTCCATTCCAGCATCGATACGTCTTCATCGGACTTTGCGGGCAATTCCGAAGCCATGCGCGGGCTTGTCGCTGATCTGCGCGAAAAGCTGAGCCAGGTCGCCGGCGGCGGCGGCGAGGTCTCGCGCAACCGCCACACCATGCGCGGCAAGATGCTGGCACGCCAGCGCGTCGATCTGCTGGTTGATCCCGGAACCTCGTTCCTGGAGCTGTCGCCGCTTGCAGCTTACGGCCTGTATGGCGGTGACGTGCATTCGGCGAGCGTCGTCACCGGTGTCGGGCGCATCTCGGGCCGCGAATGCGTGGTCGTCGCCAATGATGCCACCATCAAGGGGGGTACCTATTACCCCATGACGGTGAAGAAGCATCTGCGCGCGCAGGACGTGGCGCGGCAGAACAACCTTCCTTGCATCTACATGGTCGATTCCGGCGGCGCCTTCCTGCCGCTCCAGGATGAGATCTTTCCGGACGAGCGCCATTTCGGCCGCATCTTCTACAACCAGGCCCAGATGTCGGCGGCCAGCATTCCGCAGATCGCGATCGTGATGGGCTCCTGCACCGCCGGCGGCGCCTATGTCCCGGCGATGTCGGACGAGAGCATCATCGTGCGCAATCAAGGCACCATCTTTCTCGGCGGCCCGCCGCTGGTGAAGGCCGCGACCGGCGAAGTCGTGAGCGCGGAGGAACTCGGCGGCGCCGACGTGCATTCGCGGCAGTCCGGCGTGACCGACCACTACGCCCAGAACGACGCCCACGCGATCGGCATTGCCCGGCGCATCGTCGGCACGCTGAAGCCACAGGCGCGGCCGAACCTCAACATGCATGCGCCGCGTGATCCGCTGTTTGCGGCGGAGGAGATCTACGGCGTGGTGCCGGTCGACGGCAGAAAGCCGTTCGACGTGCGCGACATCATCGCCCGCGTCGTCGACGGCTCCGAGTTCGATGAATTCAAGAAACTCTACGGCACGACGCTGGTGTGCGGCTTCGCCCACATCTGGGGCTATCCGGTCGGCATCATCGCCAACAACGGCATCCTGTTCAGCGAGAGCTCGCTCAAGGGCGCGCATTTCATCGAGCTGTGCTGCCAGCGCGGCATTCCCCTGGTGTTCCTGCAGAACATCACGGGCTTCATGGTCGGCAAGAAATACGAGGCGGGCGGCATCGCACGTGACGGCGCCAAGCTGGTGACGGCGGTCGCGACCGCCTCGGTGCCGAAATTCACGGTGGTGATCGGCGGCTCCTATGGCGCCGGCAATTACGGCATGTGCGGCCGCGCCTACTCACCGCGCTTCCTCTGGATGTGGCCGAACGCGCGTATCTCGGTGATGGGCGGCGAGCAGGCCTCGATGGTGCTGAGCCAGGTCCGGCGCGACAATGTCGAGGCCAAGGGCGATAGCTGGTCGAAGGAAGACGAAGAGACATTCCGCAGCCCGATCCGCGCGCAATATGAGAGCCAGGGGCATCCCTATTATGCGACCGCGCGTCTTTGGGACGACGGCGTGATCGACCCGGCCGACACCCGGCTCGTGCTCGGGCTTGGCCTTTCGGCGGCGTCCAATTCGCCGATCGAGCCGACGAAATTCGGCCTGTTCAGGATGTGATGCGATGGACCGCTCAAAACTCTACCGGCGTTTTCGCACCCTCCTGATAGCCAACCGCGGCGAGATCGCCTGCCGCGTGATCCGCACCGCCCGCGCCATGGGCCTGCGCACGGTCGCGGTCTATTCCGAGGCCGACCTCGACGCGATGCATGTCGCGCTCGCGGATGAAGCCGTGCTGCTCGGGCCCGCACGAGCGCGCGACAGCTATCTCAATGTCGAGCGGCTGCTCGAAGCCGCGCGAAAGACCGGCGCGGAAGCGGTGCATCCCGGCTACGGCTTCCTGTCGGAGAATGCCGAGTTTGCGCAGGCCTGCCTCGATGCGGGTCTGGTCTTCGTCGGCCCGACCGCCGGGATGATGACGGCGATGGGCTCGAAATCCGGCTCCAAGGCGCTGATGGAGAAGGCCGGCGTGCCGCTGGTGCCCGGCTATCACGGCGAGGCCCAGGACGAGGCGACGCTGGCGAGAGCGGCCGACAAGGTCGGCTTTCCCGTGCTGGTGAAGGCTTCTGCCGGCGGCGGTGGCCGCGGCATGCGCGTCGTCCGATCTGCGGACGAACTTGGGCCCGCGATCGTCAGCGCCAAGCGGGAGGCAAAAGCCGCGTTCGGCGACGATCGCATGCTGATCGAAAAATATGTCGACAATCCCCGCCATATCGAGGTGCAGGTGATCGGCGACAGCCATGGCAATCTCTTGTCGCTGTTCGAGCGCGAATGCACGCTGCAGCGCCGCCACCAGAAGGTGATCGAGGAAGCGCCGTCGCCGACGCTCAACGCCGCGCAGCGCGAGACGGTCTGTGCCGCCGCCCGCAAGGCGGCCGGTGCCGTGAATTATGTCGGTGCCGGCACGATCGAGTTCGTATCCGACGGCAAGGACGTGTTCTTCATTGAGATGAACACCCGTCTGCAAGTCGAGCATCCCGTGACCGAGCTGATCACCGGCATCGACCTCGTCGAGTGGCAGCTGCGCGTCGCTTTCGGCGAGGCGCTGCCGCTCAAGCAGGACGAGATCCGGCTCAACGGCCACGCCATCGAGGCGCGGGTCTACGCCGAAAACCCGACCAAGAATTTCATGCCATCGGTCGGAAAGATCTCGACCTGGCGATTGCCGACGGAAAGCGGAGGCCTGCGGATCGATTCCGGTTATCGCGAAGGCGATAGCGTCTCGCCCTATTACGATGCGATGCTCGCCAAGATGATCGCATGGGCGCCGACGCGGGATGTCGCGATCGAGCGGCTGAACCGTGGCCTGGAAGACTCCGACGTCCGCGGGATCGTCACCAATATCCCGTTCCTGTCGGCGCTGATGACGCATCCGAAGGTACGGGCGAACGCGATCGACACCGGCTTCATCGAGCGCGAGCTGGCGGCCCTGACGCCGGCCGCATCAGCGCCCGGCGAGCTCGAGCTGTGCGCCGCGGTGGCCGCGATCGTCAATGATGAGCGACAGGCTGCGCAAACGGACGTGAAGTCGCCCTGGCAGACCTTTGGCTGGATGCCGGTCGGCCGCCGCCAGCGTGGTTTTGCCTTCCGCGTTGGACACGGCTCCGAGCAGACGATCACGCTGAACTACGGCAGCGGGCCGTCGACGCTGGTCATCGGCGAGCGCGAGCTGGCTTTCGCGATTGCTCCGCGTGACGGCGGCTTCGATCTGACGCTCGACGGCGTCAAATCGGCCGTTGTGGCTGTGATCGACGGTCATGAGCTGTATTTGCGCACGCGCAACGGGCGCTTCGACCTGCACTGGGTCGATCCGTTCGGCGGCGAGACCGAGGAGCAGCTCGGCGCGGACAAGATCGCAGCACCGCTGCCGGGCACGGTTGTCGCCGTGCTGGCCGAGGAGGGCGCCAAGCTCGAAAAGGGCGCGCCGATCCTCACTCTAGAAGTGATGAAGATGGAGCAGACGCTGCGCGCGCCCTATGCCGGCGTGCTGAAATCCATCAAATGCAAGGTCGGCGACATCGTCCAGGAAGGCGTCGAGCTGGCCGTGGTCGAACTGTCAGGCGAGTGAGAGCGGCATGAGCGAGCAGGTTCGCATCATCGAAATGGGGCCGCGCGACGGCCTCCAGAACGAGAAGACGCCCGTCAGTGTCGAGGCCCGCATTGCCTTCATTGAGGCGCTGGTTGCGGCCGGTCTGACCACGGTCGAGGTCGGCGCCTTCGTCTCGCCCAAGGCGATCCCGCAGATGGCAAGCTCCGATGCCGTGCTGCGCGGCGTAAGCCATGTGAAGGGCGCCGAATTTCACGTGCTGGTGCCGAACGAGAAGGGCTATGATGCCGCGCGCGCTGCCGGTGCGAATGTGGTGTCCGTGTTCGCCGCGGCCTCCGAAGGCTTTTCGCGGGCCAACATCAACTGCACGGTCGCCGAATCCATCGAGCGGTTCAAGCCGGTGCTGGCGCGTGCCAAGGCAGATGGCGTAAGGGTGCGCGGCTATATCTCCTGCGTGCTGGGCTGCCCCTTCGACGGCGAGATCAAGCCGAAGGCGGTGGCGGATCTCGCCAGCACGCTGTGGGATCTTGGCTGCTACGAGATCTCGCTCGGCGACACCATCGGGGTCGGCACACCGACCAAGGCGAAGGAGATGCTGCGCGCTGTCAGCGCCAACATCCCGACCGCCAAGCTCGCGATGCATTTCCACGACACCTATGGACAGGCGCTTGCCAATCTCTATGCCGGCCTGGAGGAGGGCGTCCGCGTCGTCGATGCCGCCGCCGGCGGCCTCGGCGGCTGCCCCTACGCGCCGGGCGCGACGGGCAATGTCGCGACCGAGGATGTCGTCTACATGCTCGAAGGCATGGGCGTCGGGACTGGCGTCGACATGGACAAGCTGCTCGCGGCTACGAACGAGATGAGCGTCGTGCTGGGCAAGCCGCCCGCGAGCCGCGTGGCGTCCGCGCTCAACGCCAAGAAGAAGCGCGCCGTTTCCTAGCTCCTCGTCATTGCGAGCGAAGCGAAGCAATCCAGAATCCTTCCGCGGAAAGAGTCTGGATTGCTTCGCTGCGCTCGCAACGACGGTGGAGAGAGCATCACCTGCTCCCGTCCGGCCCCATCACCAGGTCCGGCAACGCAGTCGAGATCCCCGGCACGAAGCAGAGCAGCAGCACTGCGGCCATCATCAAGAGCACGAAGGGCAGGGTGCCCCAGATCACCTCGCGCAAGGGGATATCAGGCGCGACGTTGCGGATGACGAAGATGTTGAGGCCAACCGGTGGATGGATCAGCCCCATCTCCATCACGATGGTCATGACCACGCCGAACCAGATGATGTCGAAATTGGCGGCGCGGAGCGGCGGCAGGATGATCGGGGCGGTCATCAGAATGATCGAGACCGGCGGCAGGAAGAAGCCGAGCACGACCACCATGACGAGGATCGCGAACAACAAGCCCCAGCGCGGCAGATGCATCGCGACGACGGATTCGGCTGCGGATTGCGAGATGTGCAGATAGCTCATCACGTAGGAATAGAGCAGCGACATGCCGATGATCATCATCAGCATGGTCGATTCCCGGATCGTCGATTTCATGATGGGCGCGAGATCGCTCGGGCGCCACACGCTGTAGATCGCCGCGATCAGCGCCAGTGCCAGAAGGCCGCCGAGGCCGGCGGTCTCCGACGGCGTGGCGTAGCCGCCATAGAGCGCGATCATGACGCCGGTCAGCAGCAGCACGAACGGGATCACGCGCGGCAGCACGCTGAAGCGTTCGGCGAGCGTGTATTCGTCGCGGGCGAGGATCGCAGCCTCAGGCCCGCCGTTCTTGTAGATCGCCTCGGCCGCGGCATATTCCTGACGGAACCGGATCACGGCATAGGCGCCGAACAGCGAGACCAGCAACAGACCGGGGCCGATGCCGGCGAGGAAGAGCCGGCCGAGCGATTTTTCGGCGGCAACCGCAAACAGGATCATGGTGATCGAGGGCGGCAGCAGAATGCCGAGCGTGCCGCCGGCGCCGATGATGCCGGCGGCAAAACCGCCGGAATAGCCGCGCTTGCGCATCTCGGGGATGCCGGCCGATCCGATCGCCGAGCAGGTCGCGGGCGAGGAGCCCGCCATCGCCGCGAACAGCGCGCAGGCGAACACGTTGGCGACGCCGAGGCCGCCGGGCACGCGATGCAGCCAAGCATGCAGCGCCGAATAGAGATCCTGGCCGGCGCGCGATTTGCCGATCGCCGCGCCCTTGAGGATGAAGAGCGGGATCGACAGCAGCGTGATCGAGGCCATCTCCTCGTAGACGTTCTGCGTCACCGTATCCAGCGAAGCGGCGGGCATGTAGATGCCCATGAACACGACCGCGACCGCGCCAAGCGCGAACGCGATCGGCATGCCTGAAAACATGATGATCAGCGTCGCGATTCCGTAGGCGAGCCCGATACCGAAAACGCTCATGGCCGCTTGGCTCCTGCGAAAGGCAGCACAAGCTGCACGATGATCTGGACGCAGAGCAGGCTCATCCCGAACGCCATCAGCGAATAGGGAATGGCAAGCGGCGGCGACCACATCGAGTTGGAGACCTGGCCGTCGACATAGGCTTCATGGGCCAGCGTCCAGGATTTCCAGGTGAAGAAAGCGCAGAACAAAAGCGTCGCGGCATCGACCAGCCAGAGCCTGATCCGGTTCGCGAGCGGCGACAGCAGGCCGACAAAGGCCTCGATGCCGATATGGCCACGGTTCTGCTGCACATAGGCCGCCGTCATGAAGGTGGCGCCGACCAAGAGGAATACGGCGGCCTCGTCCTGCCAGTAATTGGCGGCCTTGAACAGCGCGCGGCTGAGCACGCTGTAGCTCAGGATCGCGCAGGCCGCGATCAGCGCGATCGCTGCGAACACGACGATGATGTTATTGAGGACGGCGAGACCGCGATCGATCGCCGCCGCAAGGCCGGTCCTTGCGGCAGCGTTTGACTGGCCGTCACGATCCGGAAGCGGACCGTGGCTCATGCGGCGACGTCGGAGGCGAGCTTGAGCAGGTTCGCCGAGGTCGCGGTCTTGGCGCCGTAGTCCTTCCACGCGGTGTCGCGGGCGATGTCGCGCCATTTGCCGACGGTGGCCGCATCGAGCGCCGAGACCTTGGCGCCGGCCTTCTCATAGACCTTGGTGACCTCGACGTCGTCATCCTGCGCGCCCTTGCGGCCGAAGGCTTCGAGCTCGGTGCCGACCGCGAGCAGGACGTCCTGCTGGTTCTTCGGCAGCTTGTCGAAGATCGCTTTCGACATCATCAGCGGCTCGAGCATGAACCAGTAGGAGGCGCCTGCGCCCGAGGTCAGCGACTTCGCGACCTCTTCGAGCCGGAACGAGATCAGGCTGGTCGAGGAGGTGATGCCGGCATCACACGCGCCGGTCTGCATCGCCGCATAGATTTCGTTCGAGGGCACCGACAGCACCGAGGCGCCCGCGGTCTGGAGCACCATGTCCATCTCGCGCGAGCCGCCGCGCACCTTCAGGCCCTTGGCATCTTCAGGCGCGACGATCGGCTTGGAACGGCTGGCGACGCCGCCGGCCTGCCACACCCAGGTGAGCAGGATGATGCCCTTGTCGGCGAGAAAGTCCGTCAGCGCCTTGCCGACCGGCTCCTTCTTCCAGCGCATACCCTGGTCGTAGGTGGTCACGAGGCCCGGCATCAAGCCGATATTGGTCTCCGGCAATTCGCCGCCGGCGTAAGGCATCGGATAGAGGCTGATGTCGAGCGCGCCTTTGCGCATCGCGGAGAACTGCGCGTTGGTCTTGATCAGCGAGGAGTTCGGATAGATTTCCGCGGCGATGTCGCCATTGCTGCGCTTGGCGACTTCGGCGGCGAACATGCGGCAGAGCCGATCGCGGAAATCGCCCTTGTCGATGGTGCCGCCCGGGAATTGATGCGAGATCTTCAGCGTGGTCGCGGCATGCGCGGTGCCGGTGCCGAAGCGGAGAATGGCGGGTGCCGCGACGGCGGTCGCGAGCAGGTGGCGGCGCGTGAGCATGGTTTGATCCCCTTGGACAGTTCTTGTTGGGTGTTGATTTGGCGGGTCATGAGACCGGCGCTAGGCCCATCCTAGCCGGTCTTCCGCCCGATGTTCTCTCATCTGATAGTTCGAGATCGAATGCCGGGGCAAGTGCTGGCCTTGCTGCGCTGCACACTTTCGATCCAGGCGAGACTACGCCAAACGAAGGAGGCAGCCAGCGCGCAGAAATTTATCTGCGACCGCGTAACAACGCCGCGTGGCGATCCGTCGAGATTGAATAGCGGCGTCCATCGCTGCCAAACAGATATCGAAGGGAATACAAATCATGACCATTCGCACCCGCATCGTGCTCGGCGTCTCGGCTGCCGCTCTGTCGCTTGGCCTCACGCTTTCGCCGGCCGCCTTTGCCCAGGACAAGATGGGCAAGGATGACGGCATGATGAAGAAGGACACGATGTCCAAGGACGGCATGAAGAAGGATACCATGTCCAAGGACGACAGCATGAAGAAGGATACGATGTCGAAGGAGAAGGACGGGATGAAGAAGGACAACGGGATGATGAAGAAGAACTGATCTTCTGCCGTCCTCGCAGCGTTTGCGAGAGGCAGATGCGCGCGCCAAAAGTCCGGGGGCGGTCACGTGGACCGCCCCGGAGTAATGTTTCAGTCCAAATTCAATTGACCGTGACTTGCGAACGTTACTTGCGCTTGGCCTTGCGGGCGGCGTAGCGGGCGTCTCGCTTGGCCTTTTGCTCGGCCTCGGCTTCAGCCGCTTTCGCGACGGCTTCTTCGGCTTCGCGGGCGATCCGCGCGGCCTCGAGCGCCGCAGCCTCTTCTTCAAGACGCTTCTGGTCGGCCTTTTCCGCCTCGCGCGCAGCCTTTGCCTCGGCTCGCTTGGCGGCGAGGGCCTCGCGTTCCGCACGCTTGGCCACAACCGCGGGATCATCCGGCCCGGGCTGGGATTTGAATTTGTTTAAAAGGTTTTTACGTGCTTCCTGCGCCGCCTTTTGTCGGTCGGAGAAGCCTGGTTCCCTAAATCCACTCATCGAACGAACCTTGTCATCCTCGCTTTCGGTCCTACATCACTGGCTGTTGGTACGTCGGCTGGGCATAGCGGGCGCCACGCGACGCAGAAGCGTGTACATCGGCGCGCGTCGCGAAGCCACCTATAATCGCAGCCGATCAGGTAGACGAAAAATCGCCACCCCCGACGATCTCTCGTAGCCCGGAAAAACTGCCGAATTGTGATGTCCCTCATAAGGGAGCACGCGGAGCGGCGCCTAGCGTCCGCCCGATACGAGACGGAGCACGGGCATGACGATCTCAAGACTGAGCCTGAAGGCGCTGGCAATCGCCGTCGCGGCGGTAGCCGTGACCGGCGCCGCGCTGCTGCTCGCCCGTCCGCAGCCGATCGAAAGTGCCGTCCTCGGCGCGGATTGGGAATGCACCCAGACTGCGTTCGTGCTCACGACCTGCGCACCGCGGGCAACCCCCGCGGTCGAAACCTCGCGCAAGGATGCGATCCGGCCGACCCGAGGCTGAATGTGACGGATTGGACGGGATGTGACGCGACGTCGCATCGGTGATAAAGCCGGCTCACCCCTGTGGTCAGCCAGCCATGTCCGAGCCCGAGCAGAAATCCGAGTCCAACCCCGAATCGGGCGAAAAGCCCAAATCTCCTGCAAAGCCTCAATCCGGTGACAACCGTCGTGGCGCGATTGCCGGATTGATCATCGCGATCGTGATCCTCTGCGTCGGCTGGTGGCTCGCCCGCGATCTCACCTCGGCCAGCAAGATGCAGGATTGCCTGATGTCGGGACGGACCAACTGCAACGTGATCGAGCCGCCGCGCTAGAACGGCTCCGGCCGCGACCCGTCGGGCCGAAAATTGCCGTGATCTTAATCGTTTGTAACGGGACTTAGCCGACCAAAGCAGGTCAGTTATGTCACCGGCATCAGTCAGGCGCGAGGCGAATCGTCTATCGCGCAGGCATCACGGCAATCGAGAGAGCAGGGGGTCAAGCACGCATGAGTGCGTCCAGCCGCATGAAGATCATCATTCCCTTGGTTTCGGCCATGTCATTGCTCGCGCTCTCGGCGCAGGCGCAGGACTCTGGGCCGCCAAGGCACGACGGCCATCCGCCGGCAGGGACAGGCGCCGGCGCGCCGCCCCAGAACAATCAGAACATGCGCAAGGGGCCCCCGCCGCAGCAGGCCGCCCGGCCCGCGCCGCAGCCCGGCGGCCAGCCTCACGCCGGCGGCCCGGGTCATGCCGGTCCTGGCCCGCACGGGGCCGGCGGTCCGCCGCCTGGACGCAATTACGCCAGGGGTCCCGCACCGGCGCGCGACTGGGGCGGGCACGCCTATCGCGGCAATGTTGCCTGGGATGGCGGGCGCTGGCGCCATGAGGTCCACAACGGCCGCTCCGGCTGGTGGTGGGACGTTGGCGGCGTCTGGTACTATTATCCGCAGCGGATGGACGGTCCGCCGGTCTACGTCTCCGAGGATTATATCGACGACATGCCGCTGGCCTATGCCCCGGCGCCGCCTCCCGTCGCCTACGAACCGCCGCCGCCTCCGCCGCCGGCTGATCCCGGCGCAAGCGCGCTTGGCGGCGCCATCGTCGGCGGCGTGCTGGGCGGACTGATCTCGGGCAACGCCTCGGGCGCGGCCGCAGGCGCGGTGATCGGCGGCGCCACCGGCGCAATCGCCGGCGCTACGGCTGCCTCGCGCCCCGGCTACTATCTGGCCCAGGGCAACTGCTACTACCGCTATCCGAGCGGCCAGTATGTGCAGGCCGATCCTCGCGCGTGTTACTGAGGCTCCAGGTTAGATCCCAAACAAAGAGGCGGACGCAGGCCCGCCTCTTTTTGTTTGGGCAAAGCATTGTTTGTTGAAGATCTGGTGGTCGCTTCGCGCGTCATACCAGCCAGTTGAAGAACGCGATCGCGGCCCAGACCAGGCCTGCGATCCAGGCCAGCATCACGATGCCGATGGTGGCAAGAAACGTGGTGCCGACCAGGTCGGACCTTGCGCGCTGCGTCGGGACGTGAGCCTCGGCTGCTGCTTCTTGTGTCATGACAGGCCACCCATGCCTCTCGCGGCCGTGCGAGCGGTTGAGGCTCTGTTTAGCCGAGATGCCGGGCGCAGGCTGTGACGCAGTTCACAGATGCGTCTGAGTGGGTCCGGTCGACGAGAAGAACCACACCGCAATCATACGGGCGGAATTGCCATCCGCCTGTCCAATTCGGTCGGCTAGGATCGGCCCATGTGTCCCAGGTACGACCCACAGCACGAAGCCGAGGCCGCGATGAGGCGGGCCGCGGCGTCCTCCGACGGCGACGACCGGCAGAGACTGATCCAACTGGCTCTGGCCTGGCATCAACTCGCCCGCGACCGCCACGACGAGCAGACGGACTAATCGCATCCATTCGGGGCCGCGCAACCAGAGCGGCACTCTCATGGCGGGGCTCGCGTTGCCGGCTCTGCGCGACAAGGCGTTGTCTTGCTGCGCTGCGTTGACGGCCATCGCGTGCTCGCTCGGAAAAACAACATAGCGTTGAAAGCGCATGAGAAAACCCCGTGCTCGGGGGACAAGCACGGGGTTCTTCAAGCCGACCGGGGCTGGCAAGTCGGCACCACTCAGTTCGCAGGTTCAACACGCTGGTCGCGCGTTTGTTCCAATCCAGAAGCGCCAAACCCTTCGTGGCTCCAAATTGCGGCGCAGGGCACGCGCGCTATGACGGCTTCTTCCGTTTTTTCTTGAGGATTTTTGCCTGGGCCCGAAACGCAGAGGCCAGCGCCTTCATCTGGCCCGCGACAAACTCGTCGGCGGCCTCCTGGGCAGCCTTCTCCGCCACACGCGCCTGTTGCTTGAGTGACTTTACTGGCTTCATGGGCCCTCACATCGGTCTCAGCTATCTGCTCCTGCGGTCCTGTTTGGCTGGAGCCTTCTTGTCCTTCATCTCGGATTGGCCGGCGCGGCCCACGTTCATGCCGGTGGTATCCATCGAGCCCTTTGCCGTGGCCCCGTTCGTGTTCTCTGGTCTCTCCATGCCCGTTTGTGGGGCAGGACCTGTATTTTGGGCGAGAGCGGAGCCGCACATGACGGCGAATGCGGCGAGTGCGATGATCTGCTTCATGGCCGTCTCCCTTTTGCCAGACTACCTGTGCGCCGAAGAGTTGTTCCGCCCCGCATGAATTTTGACCAAATCGCGCATCTATTCTGGCCGGGTTCGCAACCAGGAACTTCCGATCTTTGCCGACGTTGGGCGGCTGCTGTCGAACACAGCGATCGATGCTTACCGGTTTCGGCTCATGCTCGTGAAACCAAACGCACGATCAATCCCGATCGCCGAAACGAGGCGTTAAGAAACGCTCGGTGTCGCTTTTCGCGATTACGATTCGTGCTTTTGGAACGAAGCGGAGTCGGACCATGAACAAACAAGAAGCCCCCGAAGGGGCCTGGTTGGTGGGGGAGCCGATCCTGGGAGCCAATGCACTCGCCAAGCGTTGAACGGCAGTCGCAATTGCCAAGATCCGCATGGAGACTATTCAGGCCTATCTGGAACGAAAGCACAGGGAAATCGGGCTGCTGAATGATTGCCTGAGAAGCCCGTTGCATTTGGCTCGTCCGCAATCGGTCGATGAGGTCGTCAAATCCAAATTCCGGATCGCCGCGGCGTTGCGCGCGGAACATGCGCTGCATGATTGGAAAGCGACGGAGACGGCCTGGTCGCATGCGGCGTGTCCCACCAGCGGTCCGTTCGCGTTCAGCTACGACTATCAGCGCGCTGATCTAAGGGTGCGCGGTCCTTCGTTCTATGAACATGAAACCGGCAGCACGAGCGAGACGATCTATACCGCCGCCGGCATGGCCGCGGTCTCGGCGCTGCTGCTCGCCTCTGCCCGGATCATCGACAATGCCGACATCCTGGTGCTGCCGGGCTCCTACGGCGAGACGCTGGAGCTGATCGAGCGCTTTTCCCCTCATTTGCGCCCTGTCACCTCCAGGCTGCCGCTGGGCGAAGCGTTAGCTCCGGCAACCTCGGCGCAGATTCTTCTGCTGGATTCGTGCACCTCTGCAGGGACGTTCGAAGCGGCTTTGCGCTGCAACGGTTCGGCGCTCGACCTGTTGATCTTCGACACGACATGTTTCGCCGGCAGATCGGGCCGCATCCGACGGGTTCTGCGCTGGGCAAAGCGATGCGGAATTCCCGTCGTCATGGTGCGAAGCCATAACAAGCTGGATTCGCTCGGCGCGGAATACGGCCGGCTCGGCTCTGCGGTTTTCGTTCGCTGGAGCGGGCAGGGCACTGAGGCAAGCTGTTCGATGGTCGAACGCCTGGCGGCAGAAACCCGTAACGCGGTGCGGCTCCTGGGCGGCGCGGCGCTGCCGGCGCACTTCCCGCCCTATGTCGGTTCTGCCGCTTATTGGGCATTAACAAAAAGGCGTGTTGCAGCCATCCTGCGCAACGGGCGCCTCGCAGCCCGGCTTTTCGCGCGCGAACTCCCCGCACTCTCGGACGAGCTCCACTTCACCCACGGCCTCTATGTCACGCTTCGCGGCAGGCATGCCTTCGACGAAGCGACCGCGCGGCAGGCCGCCGAAAACATGAGCAGCGACCTGAGCCGCGACGGCTTTCCCATTCGGCACGCCGGCAGCTTCGGCTTCGACTTCGCCGCGACCGAGTGGTTTTACAACGCGACCACGGATCAGTACAGCGTCCGGGTTGCGGTTCCTGATCTGCCGACTGAACTGTGGAATGATCTTGCCGCGGCCATTGCCCGGTGGTGGGCGAGGCGTCAGCGGGAGCATGAACGGTGCGCGCGGGTGCAAAGCCATTGATGGCGAGATCGCGCACATGAGAAGATTGCCCAACGGAAATTGAGCCCGTCCAACCGGCAGGGATACTGAGCTTGCTATGTGCAAGCTCGATATCTCGCCGGATGGGTGGAGTTCTTGCACAGTGGCGTCGGGAGCCTTGGAACGACGCCCGAGGCCTAGTCAGCCTCCGGGCGTGTTGCTCGCATGCACTAGCCAGGGTTGCGGATGATTCCGTACATCTACGGTATTGATCGGCTATTCATCCATCTCTGGAGTAAATGCTATGAAAACCAAAATTGTTGCTGGGGCAATTTTCCTGGCCTCGACGAGCCTGAGCTTCGCCGCCGACATGGCCACGAAGGCCCCCATTCTGGCGCCCGTTCCGGTCTGGAGTTGGACCGGTTTCTATCTCGGCGGTCATGTGGGAGCGGGCTGGGGTACCACGGAATCCACTTTGACCGGCCTCACTGGCGCCGGCGGCGGTATCATCCCCGGCGGCTTCCCGATCGACCAGAACAGCCGGAGCGGGTTTCTGGGGGGCGGGCAGGCCGGCTACAACTGGCAGACCGGCTGGGCTGTTCTGGGCGTCCAGGGCGACATCGCCGGAATGGACGTAAAGGGCACGACCCCATGCGTATTCATCGCCAGCTGCACCGGGAAGAGCGATTGGCTTGCAACGGTTACGGGTCGCCTTGGCGGCGTGGTGGCGGACCGCACTCTCGTCTATGTGAAGGGGGGCGCCGCGTGGCTGCATACGGACCATACGTTCAGCGCAGCTGCCGGACTCGGACCGGCCGCATTTTCGGTCAGCTCGAACAGCACGTCGTTCGGTTGGCTGATCGGCCTCGGTGCTGAATACGCGTTCGACCACAACTGGAGCGCGTTCATCGAGTACGATTACATGGACTTCGACAAGAAGAGCATCGCGTTTGATTTCTCCCCGCTGGCGGGCGTACCTGCTGTTGCGAATGTCGACATCAAGAACAAGCTGTCGATCGCGAAGGTCGGTCTGAACTACAAGTTCGGCGGCCCGGCGGTCGCGAGGTACTAAGAAGCCAAACCCAGGTCAGAAAGCCCCGCTCTTGCGGGGCTTTCTTCTTTGGAGCGTCCGCTCCATCCTGCGCCCGGAACGGACCACGAAGGCACCTGTTCGGCACGCTGCAGCCGACACCGCTCCAGTCTAGTTTAGCTGCTCGCCCCGGTTCGCCGTGACTGGCGATCCCGGCAGGAATCGAACCTGCAACCCTCAGAGTAGAAATCTGATGCTCTATCCAGTTGAGCTACGGGACCGTTTGGTGCCGGCCTCGGCTGCCGCGCGCCGGTCTTCTATCACGCCAAATATGAAAAATCCGCACGTCCGCCAAGCCTGAACCGAACCGTTTTGCCCCCGGAAGCGACAAAGCGGAGCGGCGGAGTATGTTTGGCAGGCTCTCGCGGCGCGGCGGCCGGCCGTGTCGCTCCCGGGACATGCTCTGACGGTACAGCTTTTCCTGCCGCATTCTCCTGCGGCGGTCCTCGGGCAGCTCAGGGCTTGCCTTGCCATAGCGAATGCGACGAATTGCACCTCTGGTTCCATCGCCTTGAGTCCGTCACTTTCCGCGCACTTCATCGCCCCCGCGGGCGTTCGTCCGCGATTTCCGGGAGTCCATCATGATCGGTCTAGTTCGCGCCGTCACACTCTGCGCCATGCTGGCGTTTGGCCTTGCGACGGCGCAGGCCGCCGACAAGGCGTTCAAGCGCGACGACCTTGCCGATTCCGCGATCAAGCTGGAGGCCCAGATCAAGAGCGAGGCGGGGCCGGTCGCCAAGACCAGCGCGAGCTTGCGCACCGACGCCGACGCCGCCTTTCGGCGCAATGATTTTCGCACCGGACTGTCGGTGCTCGGCCAGATCGCGGCCACCTCGCCGGAGGATACCGGCAACTGGCTGCGGCTCGCCAAAGCCATCTTCCAGATCTCGCCGAAGAGCTCGAGCGAGCAGACGTTCCTTTTGGAGCGTGCCTCGACCGCCGCCTACATCGCCTACCAGCGCGCCGGTAATCCCGGCGAGGAGGCAGATGCGCTCGCCGTGCTCGGCAAGTCGCTGGGCGAACGCAAGCTGTGGCGGCCGGCGCTGGATGCGCTGCGGCTGTCGCTCGACATGCGCGAAGTCGCCGACGTCCGCGGCCAATACGAGAAAATGCGCGACGAGCACGGCTTTCGGCTACTCGACTACACGGTGGACTCGGATTCCGCGAGCCCGCGCGCCTGCTTCCAGTTCTCGGAAGAACTGGCCAAGCGCACCGATTTCGCGCCGTTCCTGGCACTCGCGGGCCAGGACAAGCCGGCGCTGTCGGTCGAAGGCAAGCAGCTCTGCGTTGACGGGCTGAAGCATGGGGAGCGTTACAACATCAATTTGCGCGCCGGCCTGCCGTCCACCGTGAAGGAGGGCCTGCCGAAATCGGCCGAGTTCAATGTCTATGTGCGCGACCGGAAACCGTTCGTGCGCTTCACCAGCCGTGCCTATGTGCTGCCCAAGACCGGCCAGCGCGGCATTCCCGTGGTCAGCGTCAACACGCCCGCGGTCAACGTCAACGTATTCAGGATCGGCGACCGCAATCTGATCAATACGGTCGTCGACAGCGATTTCCAGAAGACGCTGTCGCGCTACCAGCTCAGCGATCTCGGCGGCGAGCGCGGGGTCAAAGTCTGGTCCGGCGAGCTCGCGACCGCGATGACGCTGAACCAGGATGTCACCACCGCATTCCCGGTCGATCAGGCGCTGGGCGAGCTCCAGCCTGGCGTCTACGTGATGACGGCCGCCGCCAAGGGGCCGGGCTCGGATGACGAGTACCAGCTCGCCACCCAATGGTTCATCGTCTCCGACCTCGGTGTAACAGCCTATTCCGGCAATGACGGCATCCACGTCTTCGTCAATTCGCTGGCTTCCACCGACCCGGTCGGCAAAGCCGAGGTGCGGCTGGTTGCCCGCAACAACGAGATCCTGGCGACCCGCAAGACCGATGACAGCGGCCATGTGCTGTTCGAGGCGGGCCTTGCGCGCGGCGAGGGCGGTCTGTCGCCGGCGATGCTCACGGTCACCGGCGAGAAGGCCGACTATGCCTTCCTCAGCCTGAAGACCTCGGCTTTCGACCTGTCCGACCGCGGCGTTTCGGGCCGGGCGGTGCCATCAGGCGCGGACGCCTTCGTCTATGCCGAGCGCGGCGTCTACCGCTCCAGCGAGACCGTCTATCTCACCGCGCTGCTCCGCGACGGGCAGGGCAACGCCGTTGCCGGCGGGCCGCTGACGCTGGTGATCGAGCGTCCCGACGGCGTCGAATTCCGCCGCGCCGTGTTGCCTGACCAGGGCGCCGGCGGCCGTATGCTGTCCGTGCCGCTCAATTCGGCCGTCCCGACCGGAACCTGGCGCGTGCGCGCCTTCACCGATCCGAAGGGCTCTTCGGTCGGCGAGACCACGTTCATGGTCGAGGATTACGTCCCTGACAGGATCGAATTCGACTTGTCTGCCAAGGACAAGCTGATCAAAGCTAATGCGCCGGTGGAGCTTAAGGCGGACGGCCATTTCCTTTATGGCGCGCCGGCTTCGGGCCTGGTGCTCGAAGGCGACATGCTGGTTGCGCCCGCGTCCGAGCGGCCGGGCTTTGCCGGCTACCAGTTCGGCGTCGCCGACGAGGAGACCACCTCGAACGAGCGCACGCCGCTGGAGAACTTGCCCGAGGCCGACGCCAATGGCGTTGCGACCTTCCCGGTCACGCTCGACAAGCAGCCAGCCTCGACGCGGCCGCAGGAGGCGCAGATCTTCGTCCGCATGGTCGAGACCGGCGGCCGCGCCGTCGAGCGCAAGATCGTGCTGCCGGTCGCGCCTGCTGCCGCCATGATCGGCATCAAGCCGCTATTCGGGGACAAGAACGTCGCCGAGGGCGACAAGGCCGAGTTCGATGTCGTGTTCGTCTCGCCCGAGGGCCAGACACTTCGCCGCGACGGCCTGCGCTACGAACTCCTGAAGATGGAGTCGCGCTACCAGTGGTACCGCCAGAGCAATTACTGGGAGTACGAGCCGGTCAAATCGACCTCGCGCGTCGCCGACGGTGATGTGACTGTTACGGGCGACAAGCCGTCGCGGATTTCGCTCACCCCGCAGCCCGGCCGCTACCGGCTGGATGTGAAGTCGAACGATGCCGACGGTCCGGTGACCTCGGTGCAGTTCGACGTCGGCTGGTATTCCGACGGCAGCGCCGACACGCCGGACCTGCTTGAGACCTCGATCGACAAGCCGCAATACGCCTCCGGCGACACCATGACCGTGTCGGTCAATGTCCGCAGCGCCGGCAAGCTCACCGTCAACGTGCTCGGCGACCGCCTGCTGACGACGCAGACCATCGACGTCAAGGAAGGTACCGCGCAGGTGAGGCTGCCGGTCGGCAAGGACTGGGGCACCGGCGCCTACATCGTGGCGACGCTGCGCCGGCCGCTCGATGCGGCTGCGCAACGCATGCCCGGCCGGGCGATCGGCCTGAAATGGTTCGGCATCGACAAGCAGACCCGCACGCTGCAGGTCAAGCTGACGCCGCCGGCCCTGATCCGGCCGAATGCGATGTTGAAGATCCCGGTCAAGCTCGACGGGCTCAATCCGGGCGAGGACGCCAAGGTCGTGATATCAGCGGTCGACGTCGGCATCCTCAACCTGACCAACTACAAGCCGCCGGCGCCAGACGACTATTATCTCGGCCAGCGCCGCCTGAGCGCAGAGATCCGCGATCTCTATGGGCAGCTCATCGACGGCATGTCGGGCACCCGCGGTCAGATCAAGTCCGGCGGCGATGCCGGTGCTGGCGAATTGCAGGGCTCGCCGCCCGCGCAAAAGCCGCTCGCGCTCTATTCGGGCATCGTCACGGTCGCCGCCGACGGCACCGCCGAAGTGAGCTTCGATATCCCCGAATTCGCCGGCACCGCGCGCGTGATGGCAGTGGCGTGGACCGCGACCAAGCTCGGCCGCGCCAACACGGATGTCGTGATCCGCGATCCCGTGGTGCTGACCACCACCTTGCCGCGCTTCCTGCTCAATGGCGACCACGGCACGGTCAATCTCGAGATCGACAATGTCGAGGGCCAGGCCGGCGACTACGTCATCAACGTGAAAACGGGCGGGCCGGTCAAGATGACCGGCAATCCCGCGACCACGGTCAAGCTCGCCGCCAAGCAGCGCAATTCGTTCTCGCTCGCGCTCGACGCGACCGCGGCGGGCCAGGCGACGCTCGACGTCGACATCAAGGGACCGAACGGCCTTGCGCTGTCGCGCCACTATGCGCTCGACGTCAAGGCGGCGACGCAGGTGCTGGCACGGCGTTCGATCCGGACGTTGGCGAAGGGCGAGAGCCTGACGCTGACCTCGGACATGTTCTCCGACCTTGTGCCGGGCACCGGCAGCGTCTCGGTCTCGGCGAGCCTCTCGACCGCGCTCGACGCCGCGACCATCCTCAAGGCGCTCGATCGCTATCCCTATGGCTGCTCGGAACAGATCACGAGCCGCGCGCTGCCGCTGCTCTATGTCAATGACCTCGCGGCCGGCGCGCATCTGGCCATGGACACCGAGGTCGACCAGCGCATCCGCGATGCGATCGAGCGGCTGCTGGCACGCCAAGGCTCCAACGGCTCGTTCGGCCTGTGGTCGGCCGGCGGGGACGATGCCTGGCTCGACGCCTATGTGACGGACTTCCTCACCCGCGCCCGCGAAAAGGGCTTTGTGGTGCCGGACGTGCTGTTCAAAAACGCGCTCGACCGTATCCGCAATTCGGTCGTGAACGGCAACGAGCCGGAGAAGGACGGCGGCCGCGATCTTGCTTACGGTCTCTACGTGCTCGCCCGTAACGGTGCAGCGCCGATCGGCGATCTCCGCTATCTCGCCGACACCAAATTGAGCAACCTCGCAACGCCGATTGCGAAGTCGCAGCTTGCCGCGGCGCTCGCGCTGGTCGGCGACCGCAACCGCGCTGAACGCGTCTACGGTGCCGCGCTCGACAGCCTCGCGCCGAAGCCGGTACTGGAGTTCGGCCGCACCGATTACGGCTCGCAGCTCCGCGATGCCGCCGCGCTGGTCTCGCTCGCCAGCGAAGGCAACGCGCCGAAGGCGACGCTGACGCAGGCGGTGTTGCGAGTCGAGACCGCGCGCGGTCTGACGCCCTACACCTCCACGCAGGAGAATGCGTGGCTGGTCCTGGCGGCGCGCGCGCTCGCCAGGGAGAACCTGTCCATGGAAGTCGACGGCCAGCCGGTCAAGACCGCGCTCTACCGCAGCTACAAGGCTGTGACGCTGGAGGGCAAGCCGCTGAAGATCACCAACACCGGCGACGCGCCGGTGCAGGCCGTGGTCTCGGTGTCGGGCTCGCCGGTCACGCCGGAGCCGGCTGCATCGCATGGCTTCAGCATCGAGCGGACCTACTTCACGCTCGATGGCAAGCCAGCCGACATCAGCAAGGTCAAGCAGAACCAGCGTTTCGCCGTGGTGCTGAAGATCACCGAGGCCAAGCCCGAGTACGGCCACATCATGGTGTCCGACTATCTGCCCGCGGGCCTGGAGATCGACAATCCAAAACTGGTGTCGTCGGGCGACAGCGGCACGCTGGACTGGATCGAGAACGGCGAGGAGCCTGAAGATGCCGAGTTCCGCGATGACCGGTTCACGGCGGCGGTCGATCGCGCCTCGGACTCTCAGTCGGTCTTCACCGTCGCCTATGTCGTACGCGCAGTCTCGCCGGGCAAATACGTGCTGCCGCAGGCCTATGTCGAGGACATGTACAATCCCTCGCGGTATGGTCGCACGGGGACAGGGAACGTCGAGGTGTGGGCGGTGAAGTGAGCGATAATTGGATGAACGAAGCTGAGCCTCATACTCAGTCGTCGTGCCCGGGCGTGTCCCGGGCATCCACGGCCTTTGGTGCGGCTGGCAAGGACGTGGATGGCCGGGTCAAGCCCGGCCAGGACGGAGCAAGGGGCGGGGGCCATCGTGTTCTCTCTGCCGCCGCGCTCACCTTCATCCTTGGCATCGGCGCCTTCGTCGCCTGGGTCTACGCTCTCGGCCCGCTGCCGCTCGACGAGGCGCGCCAGGTCTCCACCACCATCGTGGATCGCAACGGCAAGCTGCTGCGCGCCTATGCGATGGCCGATGGCCTCTGGCGGTTGCCGGTCGATGCCAAGGCCAACGTCGATCCGACCTATCTCAAACTGCTGCTCGCCTATGAGGACCAGCGCTTCTACGCGCATAACGGTCTCGACCCGCTCGCGCTGGGGCGCGCTGCGTTGCAGCTTGGGACGCGCGGCCACATCGTCTCGGGCGGCTCGACCATCAGCATGCAGCTTGCGCGCTTGATGGAGCCGCGGCGGCAGCGCTCGCTCTATGCAAAGCTGCGCCAGATCGTACGCGCGATCGAGATCGAACGCAGCCTCAGCAAGGACGAGATCCTCAATCTGTACCTCGCGCTGGCGCCTTATGGCGGCAACCTCGAAGGCATCCGCTCAGCCTCGATCGCGTATCTCGGCAAGGAGCCGAAGCGGCTGTCGCTGGCCGAGGCTGCGCTGCTGGTGGCGCTGCCGCAATCGCCGGAAACGCGCCGGCTCGATCGTTATCCCGAAGCGGCGCGCAAGGCGCGCGACCGCGTGCTCGACCGCATGGTCGAGGAGCATCAGGTCAGCCTCGAAGATGCGAAGCAGGCGAAAGCCGTTCCCGTACCGAAATTGCGCAAGCCAATGCCGATCCTGGCGCCGCATGCCTCCGACACCGCGCTTTCGACGGTCAAGGACACGCTGGTCATCAAGCTGACGCTCGATGCCAATCTCCAGAAGGTGCTGGAGCCGCTGGCGCGCGACCGCGCCACTGCGCTCGGACCAAATATCTCGGTCGGCATCATCGTGGTCGACAATGAGAGCGGCGACGTGCTCGCCCGCGTCGGCTCAGCCGATTATTTCGACGAGAGGCGGGCCGGGCAGGTCGACATGACTCGCGCCGTCCGCTCGCCGGGCTCGACGCTGAAACCCTTCATCTACGGGCTGGCTTTCGAGGACGGCTTCGTCCACCCCGACAGTTTGATCGAGGACCGCCCTGTCCGCTTCGGCTCCTATGCGCCGGAAAATTTCGACATGACGTTCCAGGGCACTGTGCCGGTGAAGAAGGCGCTGCAGATGTCGCTGAACGTGCCGGCGATCGTGCTGCTCGACCGCGTCGGCGCGAGCCGGCTGGCATCGCGGCTGCGGCAGGCCGGCGGCAATCTGGTTTTGCCCAAGGACGAAGCGCCGGGGCTCGCCATGGGCCTCGGCGGCGTCGGTGTGACGCTCCAGGAGCTCACCCAGCTCTATACGGGTTTCGCCCGGCTCGGCACCACCAGGCCGTTGCGCGACCTCATGACTGATAGGGACGACCGCGAACCGCTGCGGCTGCTGGACCAGGTCGCGGCCTGGCAGGTCGGCAACGTGCTTCTGGGCACGCCGCCGCCCGAAAATGCCGCCCACAACCGCATCGCCTTCAAGACCGGCACCTCCTACGGCTATCGCGACGCCTGGTCGGTCGGCTTCGACGGGCGCATGACGATCGGGGTCTGGGTCGGCCGGCCCGACGGCGCGCCGGTTCCCGGGCTGATCGGTCGCGTCGCCGCCGCGCCGATCCTGTTCGACTCCTTCGCTCGCACGGGCAAGACGCTTGCCCCGTTGCCGAAGCCACCCAAGGGAACCCTGGTCGCCAGCAACGCCAAATTGCCGTTGCCACTGAGACGGTTCCGCCCGGCGGGGGAGCTTGTGCGGACCGGCGGTGAGCAGGCGCTGCATATCCAGTTTCCGCTGAACGGCTCGCGGATTGACGTCGATCGTTCCAGCGGCGAGGGGAGCGCCGCCATGCCGGTGAAGGTTGCCGGCGGCGTTCTGCCCATGACCGTCATGGTTAATGGAACGTCGCTCGGCGAGATCGACGGACGCCGCCAGCGCCTGATTGATCCGCCCGGTCCCGGCTTTGCCCGGCTGACCGTCATCGATGCCACTGGCGCCGCGGACACAGTTGTCATTCGAATTCAATGACCTTGCCTCAAGCGGTTGTCGCGATGGCGGTTTCAGCGTAAGCGGAACCAATGGCCGAGACCTACCCAACTCCCCGTTTCGGAGCGCCGCGCGAGCCGAAAGCGCCCGTGAATCCGGGCAGCCGGCTCGTGCTCATGCTCGACTATGTCACGGCCAGCCATGCCCGTGCGGTTGCCTTCCTGCTGCTGTGCGCGCTGCTGCTGTTCCTGCCGGGCTTCTTCACCATCCCGCCGGTTGACCGCGACGAGGCGCGCTTTGCTCAGGCCACCAAGCAGATGGTCGAGAGCGGCGACTTTATCGACATCCGCTTCCAGGAGGACGTCCGCTACAAGAAGCCGGTCGGCATCTACTGGTTGCAGTCGGCCGCCGTCGAAACCGCCACGGCGCTTGGGCTGCCGCGGGCCGAATTGCGCATCTGGGTCTACCGGTTGCCGTCGCTGATCGGTGCGACCGGCGCCGTGCTCATGACCTATTGGGCCGCGCTCGGCTTCGTCACGCGGCGCGCCGCCGTGCTGGCGGCCCTCTTGATGTCCGCTTCAGTGCTGCTCGGCGTCGAAGCGCGGCTCGCCAAGACCGATGCAATGCTGCTGTTCTGCGTGGTCGCCGCGATGGGCGCGATGGCGCGGGCCTATCTGTCCTGGCAGCGCGCGGAGGACGAGACGCATCCGCCGTGGAGTTGGCCCGCGATCTTCTGGACCGCGCTCGCGGTCGGCATCCTGATCAAGGGCCCCCTGATCCTGATGTTCGCCGGACTGACCATCGTCGCGCTCGCGATCCAGGACCGCGATGCCTCGTGGCTGTGGAAGCTGCGTCCGCTCTGGGGCCTGATGTGGGTGCTGGTGCTGGTGCTGCCCTGGTTCGTCGCGATCTTCTGGCGCGCCGGCGATGCCTTCTTCGCCGATTCCGTCGGCGGCGACATGCTGAGCAAGTTAGCGGCCCAGGAATCCCATGGCGCGCCGCCCGGACTGTATCTGGCTCTGTTCTGGATCACGTTCTGGCCGGGCGCGCCGCTGGCGGCGATGGCGGCGCCTGCGGTGTGGCGGGCGCGGCGCGAGCCCGGGGCGCAGTTCCTGCTGGCCTGGCTGGTCCCGTCCTGGATCGTGTTCGAGGCGGTGCTGACCAAGCTGCCGCATTACGTGCTGCCGCTGTACCCGGCGATCGCGATCCTGACCGTCGGCGCGCTGGAGCGGCGCGTGCTGTCGCGATCCTGGCTGATGCGCGGCTCGGCCTGGTGGTTCGCGATCCCCGTGGCCGCCTCGATCATCGCCGTCGTCGGCGCGGTGATGCTGACGCGGCAGCCGGCCTTTGTCGCCTGGCCGTTCATCGCAGCCGCGCTGATCTTCGGCCTGTTCGCCTGGTGGCTCTACGACAACAACCGCGCCGAGCGTTCGGTGCTCAACGCGCTGGTCGCGGCCCTGATGCTGGCGGTCGTGGTCTACGGCATCGTGCTGCCGTCGCTGACCCCGCTGTTTCCGAGCATCGAGGTTGCGCGCGCGCTTCGCAACGTCACCTGCGTCGGGCCGAAGGCGGCTGCTGCCGGCTATCACGAGCCGAGCCTCGTCTTCCTCACGGGCACCCAGACGCTGCTCACCGACGGCTCGGGCGCGGCCGATTTCCTGCGGCAAGGGAGCTGCCGTTTTGCGCTGATCGAGCAGCGCTCGGAACGCAGCTTCGTGCAGCGCGCCGAGGCGACCGGGCTGCGTTACAAGATCGGCGCGCGCATCGACGGCTACAATTTCTCGCAAGGGCGTGCGATCTCGATCTCGATCTTCCGCTCCGAAGGCACCGAGTAGGATGTCGGCGCCAACCGGCATCGCGCCGCGCGCGAGCTATCCTGCGCAATTGCTCGCAGTGTCGGGCCGTGCCCTGGCGCAGCTTGTCCGCACGCCCTCGCATTCGCGCCGCGCCGAAGCCGCGCGAAAACTGGCGCGGCATTCGCTGTGGCTCAGTATGGCGGGCGCGGCGTTGGTCATCGCGCTGATGGTCGCGTTCGATCAGACCGAGATCCAGTTGATGCCGGCGCGAGGCACGCCAAGCCTGTGGTCGATCCGCATCCTCACGGATTTCGGCAAGGACGAGTATGTGCTCTCGGTGCTGGCCGTGGCGCTTGTGGCGGTGGCCCTCGTTGCGGCTGGCATGCATGGCACCCGCCGCACGCTCCTGCTTGGTCTCGGCACCCGGCTGCAATTCCTGTTTCTGTCCGTTGCCGTGCCCGTGCTCGTCGCCGAGATCCTGAAATATCTCATCGGCCGCGGACGTCCGTTCGTCGGCGGCAAGGCCAATCCGTTCAACTTCATACCGTTCGAGGGAACGGGGGCTTATGCCAGCCTGCCGTCGGGACACGCGGTGACGGCGTTCGCATTGGCTTTTGCGGTCTCGGCACTGTGGCCGCGGCTGCGCGTGTTCATATTCACTTACGCAATCGTGATCCTGCTGACGCGGCTGGTGCTGCTCGCGCATCACCCGAGCGATGTCGTTGCCGGTGCCCTGGTCGGCATGGTCGGCGCCATGGCGGTGCGGTACTGGTTCGCGGCCCGAAGGCTGAGCTTCGCCATCCGTGCCGATGGCACCATTGTGGCCCTTCCGGACGCGGTCCCGGGCCGCCTCAAAAGGGTTGCGCGCGGGGCATCCGCCCCATAAAAGCGGCTGCCTGCCGGGCCGCCGGTTCCCGCGGCTGGCCAATTCCAACCACGAGCTTTCGATTTGTCGTCGTCCCAGCGTTCGGTTTCCATCGTCGTTCCCGTGCGCAACGAAGCCGACAACATCGCGCCGCTGATCGCCGAAATCGATGCGGCGCTCGACGGCCGCTGGGCCTATGAGATCATCTACGTCAATGACGGCTCGACGGATGCGACCGGCGAACGGCTCGCTTCCATCATGCAGCAGCGGAACAATCTGCGGCAGCTTCGCCACGCCAAATCGGCCGGCCAGTCGGCGGCGGTGCGCAGCGGCGTGCGCGCGGCGCGCGGCGCGATCGTGGCGACGCTCGACGGCGACGGCCAGAACAATCCGGCGTTCCTGCCGGACCTGATCGCGGCGGTTGAGAAGAGCCCGCGCGTCGGGCTCGCTGCCGGTCAGCGGGTCGGACGCAAGGACACCGGCTTCAAGAAGTTTCAGTCGCGCATCGCCAACGGGGTGCGCGGGTCGATCCTGAACGACGGCACGCGTGACACCGGCTGCGGCCTCAAGGCGTTCCGGCGAGATGTGTTCCTGATGCTGCCCTATTTCGACGGTCTGCATCGCTTCCTGCCGGCGCTGGTGCGCCGGGAGGGTTACGAGATCGCCTATGTCGACGTGATCGACCGGCCGCGCCATTCCGGCGTGTCAAACTATGGTTTCTTCGACCGGCTGTGGATCGGCATCCTGGATCTGGCCGGCGTGTGGTGGCTGATCCGCCGCAAGAAGCCGACACCAGATGTGACTGAGGTGAAGGCATGATCATTCAATACGGTCAGGCGGCGAGCAACTATTTCTACGACGTGTTCGTCGCCAAGTTCGATTTCTGGCTCGCGTTCGGGCTGATCGCGCAATTGTTCTTCACCGCGCGATTCCTGGTGCAATGGATCGCGAGCGAACGCGCCGGCAACAGCGTGGTGCCGATGGCGTTCTGGTTCTGCTCGATGGGCGGCGGTCTGATGACCCTGATTTACGGCGTCGTGAAGCGTGAGCCTGTCATCATCATGGGACAGTTGTTCGCCACCATCATTTATCTTCGCAACATCATGCTGATCTGGAAGAACCACGGCACCGCATCGAAGACGCTGGATCGCTGAGACGGCCGTTCTGAGTTAGGGGCGGCGGTCGGCCCGGCACCTCTCCCCGGCGGAGAGAGGTTGGATTGCGGAGCAATCCGGGTGAGGGGCCGCGGCGTTCGGTGAGACCGTAACCCCTCACCCGGATCGCATCTTCGATGCGATCCGACCTATCCCTTCGGGAGAGGTGAACCCTAGGCTCACATCGATTTAGCCAACGCCTACTGAAGTCTAGCGCGGCAACGCCGAGGTCGCGCCGGAGGCGGGCAGGGTGACCGCATCCGCCTCGGGCCTGCGATAGGGCTCGCCGGCCGCATCCAGCACGGGATAGGCGACCGAGCAGATGTGCGAATGGATGCGGCGCAGATCGCGCAGCACGTCCAGATGCAGCGAGGTGGTTTCGATGGTCTCCGGGCGGCCCTCGCGCAGGCGATCGAGATGGCGCTCGACCGCGGCAAGCTCGGTGTTCCTCAACGTGGTCTTCTCCACAAGCAGCTTGCGCGCTTCGTTGGCATCGCCGGACATGAACACGCCGAAGGCGATCCGCAGCGATTCCATCGTGCGCTTGTGAAAGGCGGCAAGCTCCTCGGCGCCCTCGGCCGAGAACTGGAAGCGGCGCTTGATCTTCTTGGTGGCAAGCTCGCTCAAATTCTTGTCGATGATGTCGCCGATATGCTCGAGGTTGATGGCGAAGGAGATGATCTCCATCGCGCGTCGGCCCTCGCTCTCGTCCAGGCTGCCGCGCGTCAGCTTGGTGACGTAGAGCTTGATGGCCTCGTCGAGGCTATCGACGACATTGTCCATCTTCGAGACCTGGTCGACGAGCGTGCGGTCGCCCGTCATCATCGCCGCCATCACCTTGCGCAGCATGACTTCGACGAGATCGCCCATGCGCAGCGCCTCACGGGCGGCGTCGGCGAGCGCCAGTGACGGCGTCTCAAGCGCGGTCTCGTCGAGATAGCGCGGCCGGGCCGGATCGGTTTCCTGCACGCGATCCGGCAAAAGGCGCGTCAACAGGCGCGACATGGTATCGAGCAGGCCGATGAAGATCACGGCCGTGCCGATGTTGAAGGCGATGTGGAAGGCCGCCGTCATCCTGGCGAGATCGGGCTGCCAGGCGTGCATGTGCTCGGCGATCACGCTCAGGAACGGCAGGACCAGCGCAATCCCGATCACGCGGTTGACGAGATTGCCGAGCGGCAGGCGGTAGCTCGCGGGATCGTCGCGCTTGGCGCCTTCGAACACGGGATTAATGGCGCTGCCGAGATTGGCGCCGAGCACGAGGGCCAGCGCCGCGTAAGGCGTAATGAACTGCGAATAGGCCAGCGACATGATCAGCAGCACGCTGGCGACGCTCGAATGTACCGCCCAGGTCACGAGCGCTGCGATCATGATGCACAGAACTGGATCGCCGGTGACGGCCGACATCACGACGCGGACGCCGGGTGCGTTCTCCGCCGGCGCCAGCGTGTCGAGCAGGATGTGCAGCGAGAGCAGCATCAGGCCGAGGCCGATGAAGACACGGCCGATATCCTTGATGCGCGAGCGCGGCCCCGATCGGAAGGCGACGAGACCGAGCACGAACAGCACCGGCGCGACGGCTGCGATGTTGAACGACAGCACCTGAACGATCAACGTGGTGCCGACATTGGCCCCTAACATGATGGCGAGCGCAGCGGCGAGGCTGACGAGGCCTTCTGCCGCAAATGAGCTGGTGATCAGCGCGGTTGCTGTGCTGCTCTGGAGCAGCGCAGTAAGCCCGAGGCCGGCGGCGAACGCGTTGAACCGGTTACCGAGCGCCTTGCCGAGCAGCCGCCGCAGGTCCGGGCCGAAGGCGCGCAAAATCCCGCTGTGGACCATGTGCAGGCCCCACAACAACAGCGCAACGCCGCCCATCAGATCGAGCAGAACCAACGTTCCCATGCTCCGTGTCCGGATTAGACTCGATTGGTGAAGCTAGCGCCAAATGTCAGCGGATCAAACCCCTTGTTGGCGCATCGGCGTTAACGTTTGCGTCGGCTGCACGTTCCTCGGGGGCGCGATTGCCGCGTCCCGGGGCGTAATGCCTTGTGAGCAGGCTCACATTGCCGCCTTGAGGGCAGCAAAGCCGCGATCCAGATCGGCCTTGAGATCGTCGACGCTTTCGAGCCCGATGTGAAGACGCAGCGTCGGGCCGCCCGGCGCCCACTTCGTCGCGGTGCGATAGCTGTCGCAGTCGAAGGGAATCACGAGACTCTCGAAGCCGCCCCAGGAAAAGCCCATGCCGAACAGCTTGAGCGCGTCGAGCATGGTGTCGACCGCCTTCTGCGGCGCCGGCTTCAATACGATGCTGAACAGGCCCGACGCGCCGGTGAAGTCGCGCTTCCAGATCGCATGGCCCGGATCGGTTTCGAGCGCCGGATGCAGCACGCGCGCGACCTCGGGCCTGGCGGCGAGCCAGCGCGCCATGTCGAGCCCCGAGCGATGATGCTGCGCCAATCGCACCGACAGCGTGCGCAGGCCGCGCAGCGCGAGGAAGACATCGTCAGGGCCGGCGCAGACGCCGAGCAGGCGGATGCCTTCGGCGATCTGCGGCCAGGCCTTGGCGTTGGCCGAGATCGTGCCGAACATGATGTCGGAATGGCCGCCAATATATTTGGTGGCGGCCTGCATGCTGATGTCGACGCCCTGCTCGAGCGAGCGATGATAGAGCGGCGTCGCCCAGGTGTTGTCGTCGATGACGAGCGCGCCGCGGGCATGCGCGACGTCGGCGATGGCGCGGATGTCCGGCATCTCGAACGACTGCGAGCCCGGTGCCTCCACCAGCACCGCGCGGGTGTTGGCCTTGAAGAGCTTGTCGATGCCGGCGCCGATCAGCGGATCGAAATAGGTGGTCTCGATGCCGTAGCGCGCGAGCATGCCGTTGCAGAAATTGCGCGAAGGCCGGTAGACGTTGTCGCATACCAGCAGATGATCGCCGGTCTTCAGCACCGAGAGCAGGGTGGTGGAGATCGCCGACAGGCCCGACGGCACGATGCCGACGCCGGCGCATTGCGGCCCCTCCAGCGCCATCAGCGTCTCCTGGAACGCCCTGGTGGTGGGGCTGCCGTGCCGGCCGTATTGGAACTCACCGCGATGGGCGTGCAGGTCCTCGGCGGTCGGATAGAGCACCGTCGAGCCGTGAAACACCGGCGGATTGACGAACCCCTTCTGCGCCTTGGTGTCGCGGCCGGAGGTCACCAGCCGAGTCTCGGCGTGCTGTTGGGAGGGGTGCGAGGAATCCATGCGTCTGCTTTCAAAACCGGGTTTCCACCGGGCGCGCCGCGCCCGCGGGCTGGCCGAAAGGCCGCTGCCGTTAATAACAGAACACAGAAGACTCCCGTCAACCCCTTGACCCGGCTCGCCAGTCGTTCTGAGATGCGCGGGTGCTATTCAGTCGCCGCATGTTGAGGGGCTGCCGCGACCTTCGATCCATCGTCTGACCGGACCTTGCGCCACGGCCATAATGGCAGGGGCCTGCGGCGGGGATTAAGGTATGGCCTCCCGGGATGGGCGAGTGTTCGGCGAGGGTTTCCAGCATGACTCTTGCAAGGCTAGTCTTGATACGGCTAGCCCCGGCAGAGACGATCCCAAACACAACATTCCTGACCTTGAGACGACTTTGAAAGGCCTTCAGCCCATGAAACGCGTAACCTTGGCTCTCACTCTCGCTCTCGCCGCCGGCCTCTCCGCCCAAGCCGCCGATGCGCAAACGCTCAAGACCATCAAGGACCGGGGCATGCTGTCCTGCGGCGTCAGCCAGGGCCTGCCCGGCTTCTCCTCGCCCGACGACAAGGGCAACTGGACCGGGCTCGACGTCGACCTCTGCCGCGCCATCGCCGGCGCGATCTTCAACGATGCGACCAAGGTCAAGTACGTGCCGCTGTCCGCCAAGGACCGTTTCACGGCGCTGCAATCCGGCGAAATCGATGTGCTGTCGCGCAACACCACCTGGACGATCTCGCGCGACACCTCGCTCGGCGCCAACTTCACCGGCGTGACCTATTATGACGGGCAGGGCTTCATGGTGAAGAAGTCGCTCAAGGTGAATTCGGCGCTCGAGCTCAACAGCGCCTCGGTGTGCGTCCAGACCGGCACCACCACCGAGCAGAATCTGGCCGACTACTTCAAGGCCAACAACATGAAGTACGAGGTGATCGCGTTCGGCACCAATGACGAAACGGTCAAGGCCTATGAAGCCGGGCGCTGCGACGTCTTCACCACCGACCAGTCGGGCCTGTACGCCAACCGCCTGAAGCTTGCCAATCCCAATGACCACATGGTGCTCCCCGAAATCATCTCGAAGGAGCCGCTCGGACCGATGGTGCGCCACGGCGACGACCAGTGGTTCGACATCGTGAAATGGACGCTGTTTGCGCTCATTACCGCCGAAGAGCTCGGCGTGACTTCGAAGAACGTCGATGAAAAAGCGAAAATGGAAAATCCGGAGATGAAGCGCGTGCTCGGCAGCGACGGTAATTTCGGCGAACAACTCGGCCTGACCAAGGACTGGGTGATCCGGATCGTGAAGGCCGTCGGCAATTATGGCGAGGTGTTCGATCGCAACGTCGGGGCGGGCTCGCCGCTCGCCATCAACCGCGGTCTCAACAATCTCTGGAATAAGGGCGGTCTTCAGTACGCGCCGCCGATCCGCTGATCCCGCCTGATCCGCGGCCATGAGCACCGAGGCCCGAAAACCGCCGGCCCAGATCGCGCTGAAGATCAGGCGCATTCTGGGCGGCAAGGCAGGCTGGAACGGCGTCGCCGTCCAGTTTGCCTTCGCGGCGATCCTGGGCTGGATTGGCTATGAGATCGTCTCCAACGCCCGGGCCAACCTCGAAAACCAGCACATTGCCGCCGGCTTCGGTTTCCTCCGGAACAATGCCGGCTTCGACGTCAACCAGACCCTGATCTCCTACACGGGTTCGGACACGTTCCTGCGCGTGTTTGTGGTCGGGCTTTTGAACACGCTCGTGGTCTCGGCGGTGGGCATCGTCTTCGCCACCGTGATCGGCTTCATCGTCGCGCTGTGCCGGCTGTCGCCCAACTGGCTGTTGGCGCGCATCGGCGAGCTCTATGTCGAGATCATCCGCAACCTGCCGCTGCTGTTCCAGATCCTGTTCTGGTACCTGGCGGTGCTCGCGGCCCTGCCAAATCCGCGGCAGAGCATTTCGCTCTTCGGCTTGTCTTTCGTCAGCAATCGCGGGCTGGTCGTTCCGCGCCCGATCGGCGAGAGCGGCTTCGAGGCGTTCCTGGCGGTGCTGGCGTTCGGCATCGTTGCGTCGCTGGCGCTCCGTATCTATGCGCGGCGCGCCCTGTTTGAGCGGGGGCAGATGATCCGCATCTGGCCCTATGTGCTGGGCCTGCTGTTCGGGCTCCCGCTCATCACGATGCTGGTGTTCGGTCCGCCCTTCAGTTTCGAGCTGCCGCAGCTCAAGGGTTTCAATTTCGCCGGCGGCTCGCGGATCATTCCGGAGTTCGTGGCATTGACGCTGGCGCTGTCGACCTATACCGCCGCCTTCATCGCCGAGATCGTGCGCGCCGGTATCCTCTCCGTCCACAGCGGACAGATGGAGGCGGGATCCTCGCTGGGCCTGAGCCGCGCCACCACGCTCCGTCTGATCGTCGTGCCGCAGGCGATGCGCGTGATCGTTCCGCCGCTGACCAACCAGTACCTTAATCTCACCAAGAATTCGTCGCTGGCAGTCGCCATCGGTTATCCTGACCTCGTTTCCGTGTTCGCCGGCACCTCGCTGAGCCAGACCGGACAGGCGATCGAGATCATTGCCTTGACGATGGGCGTCTACCTCCTGATCTCGCTCCTCACGAGCGCCGTCATGAGCGTCTACGGTTGGCGCGTCAGCCGGAGCCTTGGCGCATGAGCGACATCATCTCGTCCGCCTACGTCCGTCAGGACCTGCTCACCGAGCGTCCGGCGCCGGTGAAGACAACGGGCTTCATTGGCCTCGTGCGCACGCGCCTGTTCAATTCGCCGACCAACATCCTGCTGACGATCGTGGGCGCCTTGCTGCTCTGGTTCACCATCGTTCCCTCCGTCAAGTTCCTGATGGTCGATGCGGTCTGGACCGGCCAGGATCGCGCGGCGTGCCTGACCGAGAACGCCGGCTTTACGGTCGGCGCCTGCTGGCCCTACATCCAGGCCAAGCTGCCGCAACTGATCTATGGCTTCTATCCCGAGGCCGAGCGCTGGCGGGTCAACCTCACGCTGATCCTGGCGGCGGCTCTGCTGCTGCCGCTGCTGATTCCGCGGCTGCCGGCGAAGAGCCTCAACGCCGGCGTGTTTTTCTTCGCCTTTCCAGTGGGCGCATTCTTCCTGTTGCACGGCGGCGGCATCACCGGCTTCGGCCTGAGCTGGACGGCCGGCCTGCTGCAATTGTTCGACGACAGCATCATCGGCGCCGGCCAGGCTCTGCTCGGTCTCAGCAAGACCTCGGCCATCGGACCGCTCTTGTGGGTTGTCGGCAATATCGTCGTGCTGGTCGGCACGGCGATCTACTGGCTGATCTTTCCGCTGACCTGGCTGCGTGACCAACTCCAGGGGACGGGCCAGTCGGTCTGGGCCGATTTCGCCACCACGGCCGCGATCGTCTCCCTGATCGCCTTTGTTCTCGGCGGCGGCGTTCGCACCGGCGGGCGGGCTCTGATATCCAGCATCGCCACCTTCGTCGCCATCGCAATCGTGATCAAGCTGATGGGGCTCGATCACGGCGGCCTGCCAGTCGTGGCCACGAATCTGTGGGGCGGGCTTCTGGTGACGTTGGTGGTCTCCGTGACCGGTATCGTCACCTCGCTGCCGATCGGCATCGCACTGGCGCTCGGCCGCCGCTCGACCATTCCGCTGATCCGGATATTCTCGATCGCCTTCATCGAGTTCTGGCGCGGCGTGCCGTTGATCACGGTGCTGTTCTTCGCGACCTACATGCTGCCCCTGTTCCTGCCGGGCAATTTCACGGTTGACGGTCTGGTGCGCGCGCTGATCGGCATTGCGCTGTTCACGGGCGCTTATCAGGCCGAGAACGTCCGCGGCGGGCTGGCTGCAATCCCACGCGGGCAGGGCGAGGCGGCGGCCGCTCTGGGCCTGTCCTGGTGGAAGACGACCTCGCTGATCGTGCTGCCGCAGGCGCTGCGCCACGTCATTCCGAACCTCGTCAACAGCTTCATCTCGCTGTTCAAGGATACTTCGCTGGTCTCGATCGTGGCGCTGTTCGACCTCCTCGGCTCGCTCCGGGCGTCGTTCTCGGATCCGAAATGGTCGACGCCCTCGACCGCGTTCACCGGCTTTGCGTTCGCCGGGATCATCTACTTTATCTTCTGCTTTGGAATGTCGCGCTACTCGCTGTTCGTCGAGCATCGTCTCAACGCCCACCGCCGCAACTGATGGAGCTCACCATGTCCGACCCCATCGTCAAGATTTCCGGCCTCAACAAATGGTACGGCGAGTTTCACGTGCTGCGCGACATTGATCTCGAGGTCCGCAAGGGCGAGCGCATCGTGATCTGCGGCCCCTCGGGCTCCGGCAAGTCGACGCTGATCCGCTGCATCAACGCGCTGGAGGAATTCCAGGAGGGTGAGATCGTCGTCGACGGCATCGAGCTCGGACCGAACCTCAAGCATGTCGACGCGGTGCGGCGCGAAGTCGGCATGGTGTTCCAGAGTTTCAATCTGTTCCCGCATCTGACCGTGCTGGAGAACTGCACGCTGGCGCCGATCTGGGTGCGCAACATCCCCAAGAAGGACGCCGAGCTGAACGCGATGAAATTCCTGGAGCGGGTCAAGATCCCGCACCAGGCCAACAAATTCCCGGGCCAGATGTCCGGCGGCCAGCAGCAGCGCGTCGCGATCGCGCGGGCGCTGACGATGAACCCCAAGGTGATGCTGTTCGACGAGCCGACCTCGGCGCTCGACCCCGAGATGGTCAAGGAAGTGCTCGACACCATGGTCGACCTCGCCGAGGAGGGCATGACCATGCTGGTCGTCACCCACGAAATGGGCTTTGCCCGCGAGGTCGCCAACCGCGTCGTGTTCATGGACGCCGGCCAGATCATCGAGGCCAACACGCCGAACGAATTCTTCGCGAGCCCGCAGCACGCCCGCACGAAGCTGTTCCTGAGCCAGATCTTGCGGTGATCCTGTAAAGTGGGCAAAGGCGCGCTTGCGCCGTGCCCACCATCCTTCCGCGATCGCGACAGTCATGATGGGGCACGCTTTCGCTTTGCCCATCCTACAAGGCAGCTACACGAACGGCGGCTTGATGTTGCTGCGCTTCTCCAGCCATTCCGGCACGGGCAGGTTCTTGGCGCGCATGAAATCCGCGTTGAACAGTTTCGACTGATAGCGGCTGCCGGAATCGCAGAGCACGGTGACGATGGTCTTGCCGGGCCCGAGCTGTTTTGCGAGCCGCATCGCGCCCGCGATGTTGATGCCGGTCGAGCCGCCGAGGCACAGGCCTTCGTGCTGGAGCAGGTCGTAAATCAGCGCCACGGCTTCCTCGTCCGGGATCACGAAGGCGTCGTCGACCTTGGCGCTCTCGACGATCGCGGTGACGCGGCTGAGCCCGATGCCTTCGGTGATGGAGTCGCCGGGCGTCACCTTCGCCTCGCCGTTGCGAAAATATTCGTACATGCCGAAGCCCTGCGGATCGGCGCAGGCGATGCGAATTTCCTTGTTCTTTTCCTTCAGATAGCGGCTGACGCCGGCGAGCGTGCCGCCGGTGCCGACCGAGCAGATGAAGCCGTCAACCTTGCCGCCGGTCTGCTGCCAGATTTCGGGGCCGGTGGATTCATAGTGCGCCTTGGCATTGTCGAGATTGTTCCACTGATCGGCGAACAGCACGCCGTTAGGCTCGCTCTTGCGCAGTTCGTCGGCAAGCCGGCGGCCGACATGCTGGTAGTTGTTCGGGTTGGCGTAGGGCAGGGCCGGGACTTCGATCAGCTCGGCGCCGCACAGTTTCAGAAAGTCCTTCTTCTCCTGGCTCTGCGTCTCCGGGATCACGATCAGCGTGCGGTAGCCGCGCGCGCTCGCCACGACCGCGAGGCCGATGCCGGTGTTGCCGGCGGTCGCTTCCACCACGAGACCGCCGGGTTTGAGCTCGCCACGCTTCTCGGCCTCCAGGATCATCCATTTGCCGGCGCGGTCCTTCACCGACTGGCCCGGATTCATGAACTCGGCCTTGCCGAGGATGGTGCAGCCGGTCAGTTCGGAGGCGCGCTTGAGCTTGATGAGCGGGGTGTTGCCGATGGCTTCGACAACGTCGTTTTTGATGGTCATGTCAGGCAATTACCGGCTGGTTCATAAGGTGGGCGCGACCCTAAAGTAGGGTCGCCGGCCTTACAAGCGACCCCTTGCAAGCCAACCCCCGCAAACTCTTATTGCTGCTTTGCGAAGATGACCTGCCGGACATCGATATTCCCGGACAGGAATCCGGCCTCGCAATAGGACAGGTAATACTCCCATAGCCGCCGGAACTGGTCGTCGAAGCCAAGCGGCACGAGGCCCGGCCAGGCCGTCCGGAAGTTATTCCGCCAAGTGGCCAGCGTCTTGGCATAATCTTGCCCGAAGATGCGCTCGCGGATGACGGGCACACCGAACCTGTCGCCGAGCGACTTGAGCACGGCGGGCGAGGGCAGCATGCCGCCGGGGAAAACATAGCGCTGGATGAAGTCCACCTCGCGCCGGTAGCCTTGGAAGAGCCGGTCCTGGATGGTGATGGCCTGGATGCCGGCAAGTCCGCCGGGCAGCAGCCGGTCCCGGAGCTGTGCGAAATATTTTGGCCAGAACTGCTCGCCGACGGCCTCGATCATCTCGATCGAGACGATGCGGTCGTAGCGGCCGCGTTCGTCGCGATAGTCCCTGAGACGGATCTCGACCTTCTCGGCAAGGCCCGCCTCGTAGATGCGCTTCTGCGCAAAATCGCGCTGCTCGGTCGAGATTGTGAGGCCAACCACGCGCGTGCCGAAGGTCTTTGCGGCAAACTCGGCGAAGCCGCCCCAGCCACAGCCGATCTCGAGCAGTGTCTGGCCTGGTTTCAGGTCGAGCGCCTCGGCGAGCCGGCGGTATTTATTGGTCTGGGCTGCCGCGAGATCGGACGTGCTCTCCTCGAACAGCGCCGAGGAATAGGTCATGCCGGGATCGAGCCAGGCCGAATAGAACGCATTGCCGATGTCGTAATGAGCGTGGATGTTGCGCCGCGCCTGGCGGCGGGTGTTGCGATTGAGCCAGTGCTGCACCACCTGAGTGAGGCGCATCAGCGGCTTGTCACGCAGCATGGCCTGGATCAGATCGTGGTTGACGCAGAACAGGTAGAGGAACTGCGTCAGGTCGGGCGTGTCCCAGTCGCCGGCGAGATAGGCCTCGGCGATTCCAATGTCGCCGCCGTTGATCAGGCGCGAGGCGAAACCGAAATTGTGCACGCGCATGAGCGCATCCGGGCCCGGCTCCTGCCCGCCAAGGCGGATGGTGCGGCCGTCGGGCAGAATGACCTTGAGCGTTCCGCGCCTCAGCCGCGAGCCAAACGCAAGTGCGAGACGAACGATGCGCGGCAGGTCGGCGAGCGCTGTCTCCACATTATCGGGCGTTACCAACAAAATGGCATTCGACATCGGCGGATCCATCAACTCAACGGATACTGTCCGACCGCGAGCCAAGGCGCGCCCAACTCTCCATTTCGCTAGACCCGAGCGCAGCCCACGAGCGGTCAGCACCAATGATATAAATGGTTCCGGCGCCGGTTCCAGTGGAGCACTGGCCGGCTACGGCGGCCCCGGTGCTGGTGTGGCGCCAATACCACATGAAATCTTGGTAAGTTTGAGTGCGCTTCGAAATGTAGTGTAAGTACAAAAACCCCTGCGAGACAGGCGTATTTCGCATTCCCAAGCCTCGGACATCGACCCGTTCAGCTGGCCGTCTCGCAGGTGCGGGACTGTCCCGCAGTTCCGCACCCCGCTAGTATGGATGTCAGGTTCGCAGAAAGCATCACCTTTGAACGAGTTGCCCATAGACCCCGGACTGTCCGGCCGCGAATCGGTTAATCCGTTTGCGCGGTGGCGGCTGGATCTGCCCGGCAGGGGGTGGATGTGATACGGCAAATACCGGCGGTCGCCGTGCGGCGATCTCTTGGTTCTGCGTCCCGGCGGCCGTGCGCGGTGCGCTGGCTTGCGGTGCTGTGCCTTGCCGCGAGTTCGGGAGCCTGCGTCCTGACCCAGGATCTCCCCGATGCCGCGCTCGACGTTCCCACGCAGTACAAATACGCCGGGAAGGGGGATACGCCGCCGTCCCTGGATTGGTGGCGCGGCTTCCGCTCGACGGAGCTGACGCAACTGATGCAGGAGGCGCAGACCGTCAATCTCGACATTGCCGCCGCCGTCTCGCGTATCGTCGAGGCTGACGCGCAGGCGCGGCAGGCCGGTGCGGCGTTGCTGCCGAGCCTGTCCGGCGGCGGATCGGAGACCTATTCGCGCACCTCGGGCTCGAGCGCGTCGGGCCTGTCCATCGGCGGCCGGGAGGTCGTCAACTATTCAGCGTCGCTCAGCGCGAGCTACCAGCTCGATTTCTGGGGCCAGAACCGCGACGCGCTGCGAACGGCGGAGGAAACCGCCAACGCCAGCCGTTTCGATCGCGATGTCGTCGCACTGACCACGCTTGCAGGCGTCGCCAACGCCTATTTCCAGGTGCTGGCCTCGCAGGACCGCCTGAAGACGGCACAGCGCAACATCGCCAGCGCGCAGCGCATCCTTGATGCCATCCGGGAGCGCCGCAAGGCCGGCACCGGCACTGATCTCGACGTCGCGCAGCAGGAAAGCGTGCTCGCCAACCAGAAGGCGCTGGTGCCGCCGCTGCGCCAGACGCTCGACCAGAACGTCAATGCGCTTGCGGTCCTGGTGTCGCGGCCGCCGGAGAGCGTGCGCGTGCTCGGCGGCTCGCTGAACCGGATCGGGATTCCCCGCGTGACGCCCGGCCTGCCGTCGGAGCTGCTGACGCAGCGGCCCGACATCCGCCGGCAGGAAGCGCAACTCGCTTCGGCGACCGCGAATATCGGCAATGCCCGTGCGCAGTTCTTTCCGACCATCCAGCTCACTGGGAATGGCGGCTATCAGAGCTCGGCGCTGGTGTCGCTGTTCCAGCCGCATGCGGCGTTCTTCCAGCTCGTCGGCAGCGCGACGCAGCCGATTTTCGACGGCGGCAGGATCCTCGGCAATTTCGAATATGCCAAGGCGCGGCAGGACGAACTGCTGCAGACCTACCGCAAGACCATCATCCAGTCGTTTGCCGACGTCGACAATGCGCTGTTCTCGATCAAGCAGACCACGATCAAGCTGCAATTGCAGCGTGATGTCCTGGTCGCCTCGCGCCGCGCGTTCGACCTCTCCGAACAGCAATTGCGCGCCGGCACCGCCGACATCGTGACCGTTCTCAACACCCAACTGACCCTGTTCCAGGCGGAAGACGCGCTGTCGCAGGCCCAACTCGCACGGCTTCTTGCAATCGTCAGCCTGTATCAGGCGCTCGGCGGCGGCTGGGAGCCGCGAATGGAGAAACCGGTCAATGCTCTTTAAGCCGGATACGAAGGAAGGCGCGAAAGAAGGGACGGCGAAGAAATCGCGCGGCCGCGGCTTCGTCATGACCCTGATCACGCTCGCGATCCTCGGCGGCCTCGGCTATGTCGGCTGGATTGCGATGCATCAACAGCAGCAGGCGAATAACCGCAACCAGCGGCCTGACCTGCCGGTGCCGGTGCTGGCGGCGGCCCCGCGCATCCAGGACGTGCCTGTTTATCTCGACGGCGTCGGCGCGATCCGGGCGCTCAACACCGTGACCGTGCGCTCGCAGGTCGACGGCAAGCTGATCGCGGTAAACTTTACCGAAGGCCAGGACGTCAAGAAGGGGGACGTCGTCGGTGAGATCGATCCGGCGATCTACCAGGCGGCCTATGACCAGTCTGTCGCCAAGAAGGCGCAGGATCAGGCGCAGCTCGCCAACCAGCGCATTGACCTCACCCGCTACGAGCAGCTCGCCGCTTCGAATGCCGGCTCGAAGCAGCAGGCTGATACACAGCGCGCGCTGGTCGCGCAGACCGAGGCGCTGGTCAAGGCCGACCAGGCCGCGATCGACAATGCGGCGGCGACGCTGAGCTATACGAAGATCGTGGCGCCGATCTCCGGCCGCGCCGGCCTGCGCCAGGTCGACCAGGGCAACATCATTCACGCCTCCGACACGACTGGCCTCGTCGTGATCACGCAATTGCAGCCGATCGCGGTGTGGTTCAGCCTGCCGCAGCAGCAGATCATGCGGGTCAACGCAGCGGCCGCCAAGGGGGTGCTTGCGGTCGACGTGTTCGGCAATGACGGCGTCACCGTGATCGACACCGGCAAGCTGACCGGCATCGACAATCAGGTCGACCAGACCACCGGCACGCTCAAGCTCAAAGCCGAATTCCCCAATGCCAATTACCAGCTCTGGCCGGGCCAGTTCGTCAATGTCCGCCTCAAGGTCGAGACCTTGATGCAGGCGCTGGTGGTTCCGACATCGGCGGTGCAGCGCGGACCGATCGGCACCTTCAGCTATGTCATCGGCGAGGACAATGTCGTCTCGGCCAAGCCGGTCACGGTGACCCAGCAGAACGAGCATGACGCCGTCATTGCGAGCGGGCTGTCGCCGACTGACAAGGTCGTCACGACGGGCTTTGCCAATCTGTCCGACGGCTCCAAAGTGGTCGTCGGCCGCGATGACCAGACGCCGTCGGCCGATCTCGCCCCGCGCAAGCGCTCGCGCGGGCCGGACGCTCAAAAGAAGGAAGGCCAGAAGGACGGACCGGGCAAGGACGGCGAGTTCCGCGCCAAGCGGAGCAGCAGCGAAGGCGACCAGAAGGGACAGACCGGGCCGGCGCCGGGGCCGGGGGCATCGGGAAGTGGAGCCAAACAGCCATGATCCCGACAACAGCCGCCTGAGCGGCAGGCACATCCCATGGGTGTCTCCGAACCCTTCATCCGCCGCCCGATCGCGACCTCGCTGCTCGGCATCGCACTGCTGATCGGTGGGCTGCTGGGCTATTTCGCGCTGCCGGTCTCGGCGCTGCCGCAGGTCGATTTCCCGACCGTGCAGGTGACGACGCAGCTTCCGGGCGCAAGCCCCGACGTGATCGCCTCGCTGATCACGGCGCCGCTGGAGCGGCAGCTCGGCCAGATTCCGTCGCTGTCCGCGATGAACTCGACGAGCTCGTTCGGCGTCAGCCAGATATCGCTTCAGTTCGACCTCAACCGCGACATCGACGGCGCGACCCAGGACGTCCAGGCCGCGATCAACGCGGCGGCCGGCGTGCTGCCCAAGACGCTGCCTTATCCGCCGACCTACGCCAAGGTGAATCCGGCGGACGCACCGGTGATGACGCTGGCGCTGCGCTCCGACACGATCTCGCTGCGGGCGATGAGCGACATCGCCGACACGCTTCTGGCGCAGCGGCTGAGCCAGATTTCCGGCGTCGGGCGCGTCTCCGTGCTCGGCGGGCTGAAGCCGGCCGTGCGCATTCAGGCGGACCTTGCACGGCTAGCGGCCTATGGCATCGCGATGGAGGATCTGCGCGCCGCGATCGCCAACGCAAATGTGTCCGGGCCAAAAGGCTCGCTCGACGGTGCGCAGCAATCCTACATCATCGCCGCCAACGACCAGATTGCGGCCGCCGACGCCTACAGGCCTGTTATCATCGCCTACCGCAACGGCTCGCCGGTCACGATCGCCGACGTCGCGCAGATCGTCGATGGCCTCGAGAACGACCGCACCGGCGGCTGGTATCAGGGCACGCCGGCCGTCATCATCGATATCCAGCGTCAGCCCGGCGCCAACGTCATCGATGTCGTCAGCCAGATCCGGGCGGAAATCCCAAAACTCCAGCGCGCCATTCCGGCCGGCGTGAACCTCACTATCGTCTCCGACCGCACCGTCACCATTCGCGCTTCCGTCCATGACGTGCAGTTCACGCTGATCCTCAGCGTGGTGCTGGTGACGCTGGTGGTGCTGTTGTTCCTGCGCTCGCTGCGGGCCACGCTGATCGCGGGCGTCGCGCTGCCGCTGTCGCTGATCACCAGCTTCGGCATCATGTATTTCGCCGGCTTCAGCCTCGACAATCTGTCACTGATGGCGCTCACCATCGGCACCGGCTTCGTCGTCGACGATGCCATCGTCATGATCGAGAATATCGTCCGCCACATGGAGAACGGCGACAGCGCGATGGAGGCCTCGCTGAAGGGCGCCAGCGAAATCGGCTTCACCGTGATCTCGCTGACGGTGTCGCTGATCGCGGTGTTCATCCCGCTGCTGTTCATGTCCGGCCTTGTCGGGCGCATGTTCCGCGAATTCGCGCTGACGCTGACGATCGCGGTCGTGACCTCGGCCGTGGTCTCGCTGACGCTGACGCCGATGATGTGCTCGCGGCTGCTCAAGCATGCCCATGAGGAGCTGGCGGTGCCGGGCCTCGCCGGCGTCAGCCGCTTCATCGATCGCACCGTCGAATTCTATCACCGGACGCTGCTCTGGGTGCTTGAGCGCCAGCGCGCCACACTGCTTGTGACGTTCGCCACGCTGGTTGCGACCCTCGTTCTCTACGTCGTCGCGCCAAAAGGCTTCCTGCCGCTCCAGGACACAGCCTCGATTACGGCAGTGACGGAAGCGGGGCCCGACGTGTCGTTTGCGGAAATGCAGAAGCGGCAGGCCGGGGTTGCCGACGCCATCAAGGCCGATTCCGATGTGGTCAGCGTCGTCTCCGTGATCGGCGCGGGCTCGGTCAACCCGACCACCAATGTCGGGCGCCTGGTCATGACCTTGAGGCCGCGCGGCGAGCGGCGCGATGATGTCAGCGCGGTGGTGATCCGGCTGAAGGAGAGGGTGGCCGGCATTCCCGGCATGACCGTCTATTTCCAGCCGGTGCAGGACGTGCAGATATCGACCCAGTCGAGCCGCTCGCAATACCAGTACACGCTGACCGGGACCGACGCGACGCTGGTGTCGGAATGGGCCCGCAAGCTCGTTGCCGAGATGCGGCACGACCCGCTGTTCCGCGACGTCTCCTCGGAGGCGCAGGAGGGCGGCTTGCGGGCGCAGCTCGACGTGGATCGGACACGAGCCGGACAGCTCGGCGTCAGCCTGCAGGGCATCACCGACACGCTCAACGACGCGTTCGCGCAGCGGCAGATCTCGACCATCTACGGCCAGGCCAACCAGTACCGCGTGGTGCTGGAGGCGCTGCCGATGTACCAGCGCGATCCCTCGATCCTGTCGAAACTCTATCTGCCGGGCGCCGCGAGCAGCATCCTGGGGGCGCCCAACGCCCAGGTCCCGCTCTCCGCAGTGGCGACGCTGAAGCGCACCACCGCGCCGCTCGCGATCTCGCACCAGGCGCAATTCCCGGCGATCTCGCTCAGCTTCAACCTCGCCCCGGGCGCGGCGCTCGGCGATGCCGTCGAAGCGGTCAAGACGATCGAGACCCGGATCGAGATGCCCAACAGCATCGTCGGCGTCTATGCCGGCGATGCCGCTGAATTCGCCAAGGCGCTCGCCGGCCAGCCCTGGCTGCTGCTCGCTGCCGTGATCACGATCTACATCGTGCTGGGCGTGCTCTATGAGAGCTACATTCACCCGATCACCATCTTGTCGACGCTACCCTCGGCCGGCGTCGGCGCCATCCTGGCGCTGATGCTGTGTGGGCAGGACCTCTCGGTCATCGGCCTGATCGGCATCATCCTCTTGATGGGCATCGTCAAGAAGAACGCGATCATGATGATCGACTTCGCGCTGGAGGCCGAGCGCCGGCAGGGGATGTCGCCAAACGAGGCGATCGTGCAGGCCTGCCTCTTGCGCTTCCGCCCGATCATGATGACGACGCTGGCAGCATTGTTCGGCGCGCTGCCGCTCGCGATCGAGAGCGGCACCGGCGCCGAGCTGCGCTTTCCGCTCGGCATCTCCATCATCGGCGGCCTGCTGCTCAGCCAGTTGCTGACGCTCTACACCACGCCCGTGATCTACCTTGCGCTCGACCGCATCAATCGCCGCCTCGAGCAGGCGGTGCCGCCGGCGGAATCCGGCGGCCCGCCGGTCGCGGGCGCGACCGAGGGGATGCAGTGATGGCATCGATCTCGGAGCCCTTCATCCGCCGCCCGGTCGCGACCACGCTGCTGTCGATCGGATTGTTCCTGCTGGGTGTCGTCGCCTACGAGTTCCTTCCCGTCGCCTCGGTCCCGAACGTTGATTTTCCCGCCATCTTCGTCTCGGCCAGCCGGCCGGGCGCCGACCCGTCCGTGATGGCGGCGACGGTGGCCTCGCCATTGGAGCGTCGGCTCGGCGAGATCGCGGGCATCAACCAGATCACCTCGACCTCGTCGCTCGGCACGACCAACATCCAGCTCCAATTCGATATCGGCCGCAACATCGACAAGGCCGCGCGCGACGTGCAGGCGGCGATCAACGCATCGCTGGTCGATCTGCCGAGCGACCTGCCGACACTGCCGCGCTTCCGCAAGGCGAACACGGCCGGCGCCCCCGTTTTCGTGCTGGCGCTGACCTCGAGGACGCTGTCGGCCAGCGCGATCTACGACGTCGCCGATACGGTGCTCGCGCAGCGCATCTCGCAGGTGCCGGGTGTCGGTGACGTGACGGTCAGCGGCGCCGATCAGCCGGCGGTGCGAGTGCAGATCAACCCCGTCGCACTGTCCAACGCCGGCATCGCCACCGACGACGTGCGAACTGCGATCATCAACGCCAACCCGCTCGGTCCCGTCGGTATCTTCAACGGCGAGCGCCAGAGCGAGACGCTCTCCCTCAACAAGCAGATGCGCACCGCGAAAGAGTTCCGCGACATCGTCATCAAGAGCTCGAACGGCAATTTCGTCCGGCTCTCCGACGTGGCCGACATCGAGGACTCCGTCCGCAATGCCCGCTCAATAGCCTGGTTCAACAAGCAGCCGGCGGTGCTGATCCAGATCACCAAGCAGGGCGACGCCAACGTCATCGACACCGTCGACCGGGTGAAGGCGCTGATCCCGGCGCTGAAGCAATGGATCCCGGCCGGCGTCGACATTTCCACCCTGGTCGACCGCACCAGCACGATCCGCGCCAGCGTGCTCGACATGCAGTGGACGCTGCTAGCGACCGCCGTTCTCGTGATGGTCGTGGTCTTCGTGTTCCTGCGGCGGCTCATTCCGACGATTGCCGCCGGCATCTCCGTGCCGCTGGCGCTGGCCGGCACCTGCGCCGGGATGTGGGTCGCGGGCTTCTCGATCGACAATCTGTCGCTGATGGCGCTCGCCATCTCCGTCGGCTTCGTGGTCGACGACGCCATTGTCATGATTGAGAACATGTACCGCAATCTCGAGCACGGCATGCGGCCGCTCCAGGCCGCCCTGGAAGGGGCTCGGCAGATCGGTTTCACCGTGGTCTCGATCAGCCTGTCGCTGATCGCGGCCTTCACGCCGCTGATCTTCATGGACGGCATCGTCGGCCGTCTCTTGCGCGAGTTCTCGCTGACGTTGACCTTCGCAATCGTAGTGTCGACGCTGGTGTCGCTGACGGTCACGCCGATGATCTGCGCTCACTATATCCGGCAGACCACCTCGGGGACTGCGACGCTGTTCGATCGCGTCATAGAAGGTTCGCTCTCGCGCATCGTTGCGTTCTATGCCCGGACCTTGCGCAACGCGCTGGATTTTCCTCTGCTGACGCTGCTGGTGTTCTTCGCCACCATCGCCCTGACGGTCACTCTCTACATCAAGGTGCCCAAGGGCTATTTCCCGACTGACGATTCCGGCTTAATCATCGGCGCGACGCGCGCCTCGGCCGACATCTCGTTCCAGTCCATGCTCGGCCTCCAGCAGCGGCTCGCCGATATCGTGATGCAGGATCCGGCCGTGGCCGGCATCGGTTCCACCGTGGGCAGCGGAGGCGGGCCGGGCGGAGCGACCTCGAACCGCGGCACCATGTTCATCAGCCTGAAGCCGCCGGAGGAGCGCGACCACGTCTCGACGGAGGTCGTGATCGACCGTCTCAGGCGCGCTTTGTACCCGGTGCCCGGCATCCGCCTTTTCATGTTCGCCGCCCAGGACGTCCGCGCCGGCGGACGGCAGAGCGATTCCGACTACCAGTACACGCTGACCAGCACCGATCTCGCCCTGCTCCAGAAGTGGGCGCCGATCGTGGCCAAGCGCATGGAGAGCGTCGAGGGAATCACCGATGTTTCCAGCAACCGCGATCCCGGCGGACTTCAGCTCACGCTCTCGATCGACCGCCAGAGGGCCTCGGCACTCGGCGTCAAGGTCCAGGACATCGACAACGCGCTGAACAATGCGTTCTCGCAGCGGCAGATATCGATCATTTACACCCAGCGCAACCAGTACATGACCGTGCTGGAGATCGACCCGAAATTCCAGGTCGACCCGTCCAACCTTGAGCGCATCTATGTCGCCGGTGCGGGTGACGCGCAGGTGCCACTCTCAGCCGTGGTGCATGCGACGCGCGGGCTCGCCGCACTGGCGGTCTATCATTCGCAGGCATTTCCCTCGACCACAGTGTCGTTCAACCTGTTGCCGGACGTGCCGCTCCAGGCCGCCACCCAGAACGTCCAGCGCGCGGTCGAGGAGCTGCATATGCCGGAAAGCATCCGCGGCAGCTTCGACGGCAATGCCGGCGATTTCGCCAGGACCAGCGGCCGCCAGCCGCTGCTCATCCTCGGCGCACTGGTGGCGATGTATATCGTGCTCGGCGTGCTCTATGAGAGCCTCGCCCATCCGCTGACGATCATCTCGACGCTGCCCTCGGCCGGGCTCGGCGCGCTACTCGCGCTTCAGCTTACTAATACGCCGCTGACTGTGATTGCCTTCGTCGGCATCATCCTGTTGATCGGCATCGTCAAGAAGAACGGCATCATGATGGTGGACTTCGCGCTCGACGCCGAGCGCCAGCGCGGCCTGTCCTCGGCGGAGGCGATCTTCGAGGCCTGCCAGGCGCGCTTCCGTCCCATCCTGATGACGACCATGGCGGCGCTGTTCGCCGGCATTCCGCTGGTGGTCGCGACCGGCCCCGGCACGGAACTCCGGCGTCCACTCGGCATCACCATCATCGGCGGCCTGTTCGTCTCGCAGATCCTGACGCTCTACACGACACCGGTGATTTACCTGCTGATCGACCGCCTGCGTCGCCGTTCCGAGCCGCGCCAGCTGGCCGAGCCGGCTGAATAGGCGGGTTGTTGCAGCGCCGCTTCAAGCGTATAGCCGCGACCATGTCGAACCCAGCAGAGACGGCCGCCGTAGCGCCCGAGCCGATCCCCGAATGCCCGCACTGCCAGAAGCCGATGCCGCTGTGCATCTGCGACACCGTCACGCCGATCGAAAAGAGCCGGCTTGGGCTCCTGATCCTCCAGCATCCGCAGGAACAGGACAGGGCGCTCGGCACTGCGCAGCTGCTTGCGAAGCATTTCGCCAATGCCACGGTGCGGGTCGGCCTGTCCTGGCCGAGCCTGTCCAAGGCACTGGGCCGGCCGGTCGAAAACGCCGCGCGCTGGGCCGTGCTCTATCTCGGTTCGGCGCGTGCGGCCGATCTCGAAGCCGAGGGCGAGATCGTGGCACTCACCCGCAAGGGCGAGGTTGCGGAGAACCAGCGCGCCATCCTGGGCAAGCTCGAAGGCGTGGTGCTGCTCGACGGCACCTGGAGCCAGGCCAAGGCGCTGTGGTGGCGCAATCCCTGGATGCTGAAATGCCAGCGCGTCATCCTCAACCCGGCGCACCCCTCGCGCTACGGGCGCCTGCGCAAGGAGCCGCGCAAGGACGGGCTGTCGACCATCGAGGCCGCCGCGACGATCCTGTCCGGACTGGAGAAGCGTCCTGATATCGCAGACACACTGCACGCCAGTTTTGAACGGCTGTTAACACGCTACCGCGAGGTCCAGGCCGAAATGCCCGATCTGGCTCCGAAGCCGCCGGTGAAGGACCGCCGGCGCGGGGTCCGGCGCGGCAAACGAGTCTGACTTCGGGCCATTTCATCCCTACGGTTGATTGCCCGGCATGATGCTGCGCCTGATCTTCGCGATCGCAACCGCCGTCGAGGGCGAGATCGTGCTGCTCGACGAATGGATCGGCGTCGGTGACCAGCAGTTCCGGAAAAAGGCCCGGCAGCGGCTCGACGAGATCGTCGCCCGTGCCGGCATTCTGGTACTGGCCTCGCACGACATCGATCTGATCAAGAGCACCTGCAACCGCGCGATCCTGCTGGAGGAGGGACGGATCACCGCGGCCGGCGCGACTGAGGAAATTCTCGGCCGTTATCTTGCTGGCGCGGCCGAGGCGAAGGCGTAGCGCGGCCCTGGTCGGGGTTGCCTAAATCCTCGATCCCCTATATTGCTCCGCCCTCGTTGGGGCCACGTGGCGGAGTGGTTACGCGCCGGTCTGCAAAACCGTTTACTCGGGTTCGAGTCCCGACGTGGCCTCCATCTCAAGGCTTTGATCCCTCAGCACAAATTGAATGTGGCGCCGGTTCCAGCGCGGCTGCGCGAGGACACACTGCGCACCGCGCACAGTGTTTGCCCCGGGCTTGCCGGAAACCCGCCATTCAGTCCGCTGGCATAGAGTTCGCATCAGCGAAGTGATGCATTCCCCAACGATCGAGCGCTGGAGAGCACGTGAGCGAAATCGTGCGACTTATCCCTAAATCTGAGCTGGAGCGGGCTCGCCTCATTCGCGAAGGCCCGTGCGATCTATGACAGCATCTTTCCGCCGTCCGCACCCGACCGGGCGCCGCAGGACGGCGAGGAGCGCGTCAAGATGTGATCGTGGTCGGGGGCCGGTCCTGCGCATGGCTTAGGCGCCCCGGGGCGGGCGCATCCATTCGCAGGTGAAATTGGCGTTAGCAGGCCGCGTACCAGCCGTCCGGAAACGGCAGGAGGGGCCAGGCGCCCTCATTGTCGTTGGCGGCCTTGGGCGTTGCGGCGTACGACCACGAGCGGGGCACGAATTCCTCCTCCGACACGGGCGCCGAGTCATGGACCACGGCATCCCGGACGACATCCAGCAGCAAGTTGAATTCGGCTTCGCTCATCGCACCCTCCGGAACGCGGATGGCGCAATGTCTCAAAGCCGGTTTGCTTCCCGATTGAGCCGATCGTTCGCATTTTAACGATCAGGCGCGATCAGGTTCCGATTGGTTAGCGATTTCTGAAAAATCTTCGCCAAAATCTAGGCGCCTCCGGCGCGCCGGCAGTGTGAAGGAGATCACATTCTCAGCAGGTTATTTCTCCTACCTCTTCGCACCATACCGGCCGGCGTGGACCGGGCGGGCAGGGCAGAACGGGAGACTGTCCTGAAGGCGAGTTCTTGCGGTTTGCAGGTGTGAAGAGCCGGGCGCGCCGGGCCTCGACGGTCGGGCTGTTCCTGACACTGTTTGCCTCCGCCGCCCATGCACAGGGAACACAGGAGCAGCGCCGGGCCTGCACGCCGGACGTCTACCGGCTCTGCGCCGGCGAAATCCCCAACGTCCGTGCCATCACGGCGTGCCTGCGCCGCAATCGCGCCAGCCTGAGCGAAACCTGCCGCAGCGTGTTCGATCAGGCCGGCGGCTGATGAGCCCGGCCCTGTGGATTTGTGCGCAGCAAGTGGTCGCGCGGGCTCGCGAATCCGGCATGGTCGGCCTGTGGATATGCTGCGGACAGGCTGTGAAAAGGCGGCGATCTGATTCGGACGTCGGCCGCAGATACGTTCTTGGGGCGTCATATCTCTGTCAAATTTATTCACCGAATGATTCTCTGATCATGCAGACTGCTGCGTAGCACGAGATCATTTGGTTCTTCCGAATTCGGAGTTGCGTGCCGCAGCGTCCCTCACGTACGAACAGTTTTTGTGCAGCCGCGTGCCCAAATGACGGGCTCCCTCCATCCAATTTTTTGTACGCCCGCGGACAAGCTTTTCGGTTCGCTCCCCACCTAGGCTCGCTCCCGAGATTTGGAACATGGCAGGCGCCATGACAATTCGAAGGAGCTGGACATGAAGAGACGGGTTCTGCCCCAGGCACGCCGGGCGACGGCATGCGTATCGCCGTGGAGCAAGGTTGCGCTCGGCGCCTCCATTGCTCTCGGCGTCGTCGCCGCAGCACCGCTGAGCGCGCACGCCGCGGCGCCTGCGGCCTGCGCCGCGCTCCAGGAGAAATATCCGGATTGGAAAGGCAAGACGCTGGTCAATGCCATCAATCCGCATACGCCGGGCTATGAGACGATCGATCCGAAGGATCCGAGCAAATATATCGGCTTCGACATCGATCTCGGCGAGGCCATCGGCGAATGTCTCGGCTTCAAGCTGACCTACAAGCCGGTGACGTTCGCGGCACTCCTCACCACGCTTGCCGCGGGACGAGCCGACATCGTCATCTCCGACATCTACGCCGCCAAGGAGCGCGCCAAGGCCGAGACCGACGGCTTTATATTCGTCACCGGCCAGATGCCGGACACATCGCAAACGCCGGGCGTGCTGCCGGACGGCATCGTCGCGCAGACCCGCGGTGATGGAAAACCTGAATGTGGTTCTCGCGGGCCTCGAGCACGTCGTGATGACGCGCATCTATCTCGCGCGCTTCAAGGAGGCTATACGGCGATGAACGAGACCTATTCCAGCTTCTTCGCGCCCGACCGCCTGCCGGCTCGCACCTGCGTCGGCGTCACCGGGCTTGCCTATGACGCCCTGATCGAGATCGACCTAGTGTGCCGGCGGCCGTGACGGTCCGCAGGGTGGGTTAGCCTTGCGGTTGCGCGAAGCGCAGGCGCTGGGCGTAACCCACCACTTCTGTTGACGCGGAGACTAAAGAGGTGGGTTACGCTTTCGCTAATTAACCCACCCTACAAGACCTTGCGTTGCCCGACGGGCAAAACACACGAACAACAGGTCAATCCGTCGCCGCAAAAATATTCCACTTTACCGAAATTCGGCTTTGGCGTATTCATGCGCCACCTCATCCCTGTCAGAAGGGCGTATCGCGATCGTCACGAAACGCGGGGTGAGTCGTGGTGGACGCTGGCAGCATCGGCGCGAAGGGCATCGCAGGGCGGGCAACCGTGAGCGAGGCCATCGCGCACACGACCGGTGCGGTCGGCGTACGGCAAAACCGTGTCGTCCTGACGCCCGGGGTCTGTGCGTCAAGTCTTGTGGTGATGTGGGTTGCCCGACCGGGCACGTGCGTCAGCCAACCGCAAGGCGACGGGGGCAATAGTGCATCGCTCCCCGGGGAGAACTCGGCATAAGCCGTAAAACCACTGCGCAGGGAAGGCCGGATGTCTTGGCTTCACCTGTATGCCGCTGTGCAGATTTTCTGACTGCAACTTCGCACAGTGGACCGTGGGTGCCAGCCGGCACCCGGTCTTCCCTGCACCCTCTGACAAGAGGGTGTCGCGATCAAGCAAAGCTCGGGCGAGAGGCCGCGAGAGTGCGCAGCTGTGTCTGCGCCGAACGAGTACGTTGGTGACGAACGGCATTGCCTGTTGCTCCGTCATTGCGAGCGCAGCGAAACAATCCAGAATCCCTCCGCGGAAAGATTCTGGATTGGGCGGCTTTCGCCCGGCGACGATCCCGTGAAGGCGCTGGTCGGCGCCGTGACCTATGAATGCCGGTTCATTGCTGCGGAGAATTCGAATCGATATGAACAGGCTCGTTGCGCGTCTCGCGTCGGGCAACAAGCCGGAATGCAGATCGATCGCGCTCCGGACGAATCTCTGGAGGTAACGCCATTTGTTGCTGCGGCGCCTGCGCCGATCGACGTCAGGCACCGGAGCCTCTTTCGATCGGAGGATTTATATGAAGTATTTTCTGTCTGGACTGATCGCGATCGGTCTTGCGATCGCCGCCGCGCCGTCGTTCGCGGCCGACTCCCGCAACGTCTCCGTCATCAACGAGACCGGCTATGCCATCAAGTTCCTGGGCTTCAATGCGCCGGACGATGGCATGGACGAATGGGACAATGAGCTCGAAAAGGTTTTGCAGAACCAGGCGAGCACCTATGTGGAGTTCGACGAGGACGACGAGGGATGCGTCTGGAACATCCGGGTCGACTGGCAGAATTATGACGAGACGGTCCTTTGGAAGAACGTCAACCTCTGCAAGTTCAACGCGCTGCGGCTGCGCTACGACCCCGGCACCAAGACGACTTCGTTCGTCGCCGAATAGTTTTGACCTGAGGTCAGGCGGAGAAGGGGCGCGGGCCCTTTCTCGACGCAATGTGCAAGACGGCGAATTCGTCCTTTGCAAGCGCAAGCGGCTTTGTTATACGCAGCCGCGCGCGAACGACTGGTTCGCCTTTTCCTCGGTAGCTCAGCGGTAGAGCATCCGACTGTTAATCGGATGGTCGCTGGTTCGAATCCAGCCCGGGGAGCCAAAATCCATCGTAGTTTCAGTGAGTTACGATGGCGGCTTCATGCGGCGGACGATCTCGCCATTGCAATCTCTGACGCGGTTTTCGCGATCCCGGCTTGGAACCACATTCAATCAGATGTGTGCAACGGCGACCTCACGCCACGAGGGCGGCGCCAAATCGACTCAATTGAAACCGAGCTTCGCCGCTGCCGGATTTTTACGGAGCTGATTCCCATGCCAGACATCCAGGTCGACCGTTCCCAGATAGCCCCCTCGATTCTGCCGGCCGACATTCCCGAGCTCAGCGACGATGAATGCCTCGCCTGTCTGGCACGTGCGGTCGAGACGCCCGATTCGGCGCGGCTCGACGAAGTCGCCGCTCTGATCGGTCGCCTCGCGGTGGCGATCGAATAATGCGTCCCGGCCCCCTGATGAGGTGAGTTGCGCAAGCCTGGGCTGCTGGCCCTGGGGCCAACGCACGTGTTGCGTTTTCGCGGAGCCTGTTCCAAAGATGCCGCCAACTTTCGTCCGCGGCATCGTCCGCATTGCAGGGTCCGCAAATGTCCGGTTTCTCGACCGCGCGCCTAAAAATGGTCGATGGCCAGGTGCGCACCAGTGACGTCACTGATCGCCGCGTTCTCGACGCCATGCTCACAGTTCCGCGCGAGGCGTTCGTGCCGGTTGCCAGGCAGGCATTGGCCTATCTCGACCTCGATCTCGACGTGAGCGAGGGCGGCGCCAAGCGTTTCCTGATCAAGCCGCAGCTGACTGGCAAGCTGCTTCAGGCCGCCGAAATCGGCGAGGGTGACAACGTTCTGGTGGTCGGCTGCGCCACGGGCTACCTCGCTGCGCTAGCGGCCAAGCTCGCCCGTCAGGTCACCGCGACGGAATGTGATTCGGTCCTGGCCGCGAAGGCCAAGGATGCTTGCGCCAGCCTTGGGCTCGCTAACGTCACTTGCAAGGCCGCGGCCTGCGCCGAAGGGGATCTTTCTGCAGCTCCCTACGACGTCATTATCCTCAATGGCGCGGTCGAGGTGGCGCCGGAGGCTCTGCTCGGGCAGCTTAGGGAGGGCGGGCGCCTCGTGGGGGTGTCTGCCCAATCCAGGCTGCCCCGGGCGATGATCGTGACCCGGATCCACGGTGAATTCGGCCATCGGGCGCTGTTCGATGCCGCAGCTCCGGTTCTTCCCGGACTGGAACGGGCCGCCGCTTTCGTCTTCTGACGGCCGTTGTGACGACTTTGGCCTGTTAAAATCCCGTTCTGAATCAGAAGTGTGGCCGGGATGCTGCACGTGAAGAGTTTCCACTGGGAACTACCTTGAGGTGGTTCCGTCGCGCCAATCCGCGTCCTATGTTGCGGCGGGGCAACGACTCCACTCGGTAGACGGTAACCCAGCTCGCGGGCACGAGCCGGGGCGTTAGAATGAACGGATTTTCAGGGATGCATGGGGTGAAGCTCTTCACCGGAGCTGCGGTTTCGGTCCTGTTGCTGGCGCTTGCCGGGCCGACGCCTGTCTTGGCAGACACGATCGAGTCCGCGCTGGTGCGCGCCTATCAGAACAACCCGCAGCTCAACGCGCAGCGCGCGCAAGTGCGCTCAACCGACGAGAACGTGCCGCAGGCGTTGTCGGGCTATCGCCCCAGGGTCGCACTGACGGCGAGCGGCGGCTATCAATATCAAGATCAGCAAAGCTCGGCAGGCACGGTGCCGTTCCATGGGACCACCGTCCCCCGCAGCGCCGGCGTGACCGTTACGCAGACGCTCTATAACGGCAACATCACCGCCAACAGGACACGCGCGGCGGAGAGCCAGGTTTCCGGGTCCCGCGAAGCGCTGCGCAGCCTCGATCAGAGTGTGCTGCTCCAGGGCGCCACGACCTACATGGACTATCTGCGCGATGCCGCCACGCTTGAAGTCCAGCGCAGCAACGTGCGCGTGCTCGAGCAGACGCTGAAGCAGACGCGCGATCGCTTCAATGTCGGCGAAGTGACGCGGACCGACGTTGCGCAATCGGAAGCGCAACTGGCTGCCGGCAGGACGCAGGCGCTCACCGCCGAAGCGAATCTCACTACGACGCGGGCGAACTTCCGCCGCATCATCGGCAACGAGCCGACGAACCTTGCGCCGGGCTCGCCGGTCGATCGTTTCCTGCCCGCAACGCTGGCATCGGCGGTCGAGCTCGGCCTCGTCGAACATCCCAACGTCACAGCAGCGATGTTCGGCATCGACGTCAATCACTTGCAGGTGAAGGTCGCCGAAGGCGCGCTGCTGCCGACGATTACGTTGCAGGCGGGCGCCACGCAGGCGAACGAACAGTCCTTGATTCAATACCGGGCGTTCAGCGCATCCGCGATCGCGCAGGCCAATTGGCAGCTCTATGATGGCGGCAATCAATATTCACTGATCCGTCAGTCCAAGGAAAACCTTGCGCAGCAGCGTCTCAATCTCGAAACGACCCGCGACCAGACGCGCGCGACGGTCGTACAGTGGTGGGGTTCGTTGCAGGCCGGCAAGGCGCAGGTGCAGTCCGCCCAGGCGCAGGTCACGGCGTCCGAGATCGCGCTGAACGGCGTGCGTGAAGAAGCCAAGGCCGGTCAGCGCACCACCCTCGACGTGCTCAATGCGCAGCAGGCGCTGGTCAATGCGCGCGTTGCGCTGGTGACCGCGCAGCACGACCGGGTCGTTGCATCTTACAACGTTCTTGCAGCCGTCGGCCGTCTCTCGCCGCAGGTCCTCGGCCTTGCGACCACGGTTTATGATCCGAGCGTTCACTACCAGCAGGTCCGTGACAGCTGGGCCGGCGTACGCACGCCAGACGGACGTTGAATCCCGTAATCGTCCGGTCGGCCTCGCGAACAGCCGAGGCCGACCGGCGCTTTGCTTGCAATCGTCAAAATCCCTGACATAGCCTTGCCAAGAAGGTGCGGGTCGATTCGCCTCGCACCCGATGTCGCGTGCGTAAAGCTTGAGTGCCGAGGGCAGGGGCGCCCCGCCGCACGTCGAGCCGTGAACTGGGGACAAGTCGGGCTGCCGCGACGAAAATGTCGGGGCGTCCGTTGCGGAACCGGCCAATCCGGTCGTGCTTGGTGTAAAACAACGCATGCGAGGGCGTTGATGATGTGGAGTCGGAGATGACGCAGCCTGCAAAGGTCACAGAACCCTCGATGGAGGAGATTCTGGCCTCAATCCGGCGCATCATTGCCGACGATGAGGCCAAGCCGCCGCCGGCAGAAGTTGCCAAGCCCGCGCCGGCGCCCGCCACGGCAGCGCCGAAGCCGCAAGCGATGAACGACATTCCGCCATCCAAAGTCGCTCCCGCAAAACCTGCCGCTGAAAAACCAGCACCGCCGCCGGCCGTAAAGCCCGCAGCACCGCCGCCGCCCGCGCCTGCGGCGGATGCCGAACCAAACAGCCAAGATGATATCGACGCGCTGCTGGCCGGGCTCGACTCAGCCACGCCAGCGCCCGAAGCCCGTGCTCCGGAACCCGAGCCGGAGCCCGAGCCCGACGTGCTCGAATTGACCGACGAAATGGCGATGGATCCGGAGCCGGCGCCGCCACCGCCGCCGCCGAGCTTCCGCAAGGTCGAACCCCGCGACGATCTGGAATTCGCCGAATCGCAGCCGCCGCGCCCGACGCCGTCACCGTCCTATGCGCCGGTGGACTTCGATGCGCCGCCGCTGCCGCCTCAACAGGCGATGCTGGCGCAATCGACGGTCTCGGCGGTCGAATCCGCCTTCAACTCCCTGGCTCACACCGTGCTCAGCAGCAATGCGCGGACGCTGGAGGATCTGGTCAAGGAGATGCTGCGTCCGATGCTGAAATCCTGGCTCGACGACAACCTGCCGGGTCTCGTTGAACGCATCGTGAAGGCCGAAATCGAGCGGGTCTCGCGCGGCGGCAGGTGAGGGCGGCTGCAGAGCCCTCATAATGCCCCGCTTGTGCGTCCCTATCTGGCCTGCCGACCGGGCCGGGAAACCGTTTTGCCGCCGGGCTTTCCGTTGACCTTCTCTTGGACCTTTTCGTTGACTTGCCCCCCGCGCGCGGCTTTCTAGCAGCCCATGATCGAGAAAAATTACCAGCCCGCCGATATCGAAGCCCGCATGTCCGTTGTGTGGGAGGACAGCCTTGCCTTCAAGGCCGACCGTCCCGACCGCCGCGACGCAGTTCCCTTTACCATCGTGATCCCGCCGCCGAACGTGACGGGCTCGCTGCACATGGGGCACGCCCTTAACAACACGCTGCAGGACATCCTGTGCCGCTTCGAGCGCATGCGCGGCCGCGACGTGCTGTGGCAGCCCGGTACCGACCATGCCGGCATCGCCACCCAGATGGTTGTCGAGCGGCAGTTGATGGAGCGCCAGCAGCCGGGCCGCCGCGAGATGGGCCGCGAGAAGTTTCTGGAGCGGGTCTGGCAATGGAAAGCCGAGAGCGGCGACACCATCATCAACCAGCTCAAGCGCCTCGGCGCCTCCTGCGACTGGTCGCGCGAACGCTTCACCATGGACGAGGGCCTGTCGAAGGCCGTCATCAAGGTGTTCGTCGAACTGCACCGCGACGGCCTGATCTACAAGGACAAGCGGCTGGTGAACTGGGACACCAAGCTGCTGACCGCGATCTCCGACCTCGAGGTACAGCAGACCGAGATCAAGGGCAGCCTCTGGTATCTGCGCTATCCGATCGAGGGCAAGATTTTCAGCCCCGAGGATCCCTCTAGCTTCATCGTCGTCGCCACCACGCGGCCCGAGACCATGCTGGGCGACACCGGCGTCGCCGTGCATCCCGATGACGAGCGCTATCAGAAGCTGGTCGGCAAGAACGTGATCCTGCCGCTGGTCGGCCGCAAGATTAAGATCGTCGCCGACGACTATTCCGATCCGGACAAGGGCTCGGGTGCGGTCAAGGTGACGCCGGCGCACGACTTCAACGATTTCGAGGTCGGCAATCGCCACGGCCTCGGCCGGATCAGCGTAATCGACAGGGAAGGTTGTCTCGATCTCCTCGACAACGAGGATTATCTGCGCGACCTGCCGGAAGGCGCTTCGCAGTTCGCCGAGGAGTTCAACAAGGTCGATCGCTTCGTGGCGCGCAAGCGCATCGTCGAGCGGCTGGAATCCTTCGGCTTCGTCGAGCGGATCGAGCCGCACACCCACATGGTGCCGCACGGCGACCGCTCGAACAGCGTGATCGAGCCCTATCTGACCGACCAGTGGTACGTCGACGCCAAGACGCTGGCAAAGCCCGCGATTGCGGCGGTGCGTTCGGGCGAAACGACGTTCGTGCCGAAGAACTGGGACAAGACCTATTACGAGTGGATGGAGAACATCCAGCCCTGGTGCATCTCGCGCCAGCTCTGGTGGGGTCATCAGATCCCGGCCTGGTACGGTCCGGACGGCAAGGTGTTCGTCGCCGAGACCGAGGAGGAGGCCGTCAGCCACGCGCTCGGCTATTACGTCGAGCAGGAGGTCATCACGGTCGAGCAGGGCCGCGAGATGGCGCTCGACCGCAACAAGCGCGAAGGCTTCATCACCCGCGACGAGGACGTGCTCGACACCTGGTTCTCCTCGGCGCTGTGGCCGTTCTCCACGCTCGGCTGGCCCGAGGACGCGCCTGAAGTGCAGCGCTATTACCCGACCAACGCGCTGGTGACCGGCTTCGACATCATCTTCTTCTGGGTTGCCCGGATGATGATGATGGGCCTGCACTTCATGAAGGAGGTGCCGTTCTCGACGATCTACATCCACGCCCTCGTCCGCGACGAGAAGGGTGCCAAGATGTCGAAGTCGAAGGGCAACGTCATCGATCCGCTCAACCTGATCGACGAATATGGCGCGGACGCGCTGCGCTTCACGCTGGCCGCGATGGCGGCGCAGGGACGCGACATCAAGCTCGCCACCAGCCGTGTCGAGGGTTACCGGAATTTCGCGACAAAACTCTGGAATGCGTCCCGATTCGCGGAGATGAACAACTGCGCCGTGCCCGAGGGCTTCGAGCCGGCGAAGGCCAAGGAGACGCTGAACCGCTGGATCGCGCATGAGAGCGCCCACACAACGCGCGAAGTGACCGAGGCGATCGAAGCCTATCGCTTCAACGATGCCGCAGGCGCCATCTACCGCTTCGTCTGGAACGTCTATTGCGATTGGTACGTCGAACTCGCAAAGCCCGTGCTGCTCGGTCCGGACACCCCTGCCAAGGACGAAACCCGCGCCATGGTCGCCTGGGCGCGCGACGAGATCCTGAAGCTGCTGCACCCCTTCATGCCCTTCATCACCGAAGAGCTGTGGGAGGTGACGGCCAAGCGCGACGGCCTGCTCGCGCTGGCTGAGTGGCCGCTGAAGCCGGCCGATCCGTCGCCGGAGCAACTGGCGATCCTCGCCGCGGCGGCAGGTCCCACCGATCCGCTGATTTCGCCGGCGTTGATCATGCCGATCTTCGACCATGCCGACTTCTCCGATCCGAAGGCGGAGGCCGAGATCGGCTGGGTGATCGACCTCGTCACGCAGATCCGCTCGGTGCGCGCCGAGATGAACATCCCGCCTGCAACGCTGACGGCGCTGGTGCTCGCGGGCGCCTCGGCCGAGACCAGGGACCGCGCGCCGCGCTGGACCGAAATCATCAAGCGGATGGCCCGGCTGTCCGACATCTCCTTCGCCGATCGCGCGCCTGATGGCGCGGTTCAGCTGCTCGTGCGCGGCGAGGTGGCGGCGCTGCCGCTGAAGGGCGTGATCGACGTCGCCGCCGAGCGCGCGCGCCTCGACAAGGAGATCGCGAAGGCCGACGCCGACATCAAGCGCGCCGAGTCCAAGCTGGCGAACGAGAAGTTCGTCGCCAACGCAGCCGAAGAGGTCGTCGAGGAGGAGCGCGAAAAGCGCGAGGCGGCGCTGGCCCGCAAGGCCAAGCTGCTGGAGGCGCTGGAGCGGCTGAAGCAGGCGTCTTAGAGTATGATCCGGAAAAGTGTGCAGCGGTTTTCCGGAAAGATCATGCTCAAACAACAACCTAAAGCGCGATGACGCTTCATCGCGCTTTCGGCCTACTTCGGAAACGGCTTGCTCAGGAATTTCGAACCCTTGACGCCGTAGCGCCAGGGCAGCTCGATCGCCTTGGTGATACCGATCCGGATGCCGGCCGCCACCTCCACATCCTCCGTCCGCGCATGCAGCGCGATCGGCGGCCGGTCCAGCGGCAGGGCGTTGTGCGCGATGGTGATGCCGAGCGCTTCGGTCAACTTGCCCGGGCCCGAGCACAGCGCGTGCAGGTCCTGGAGATGGCGGCGGCGGCGCATCGCGGCGATCCCATGCGTCGGCTCCAGCGCGCGGATCAGCACGGCACTGGCTGAGCCTTCCTCCTCGCAGACGAAGTTCACGCACCAGTGGATACCGTAGGAGCGGTAGACATAGGCAAAGCCGGGTGGGCCGAACATCACCTGGTTCCGCGGCGTCGGGCCATTGTAGGAGTGCGCCGCCGGCTCGGTATGATGATAGGCCTCGACCTCGACGACGAGGCCGCCGACGCCGTTGACCAGCATGGTGGCACCGATCAGGTCGGATGCGACCTCGCTGACGTTGCGGTCGAAAAAGGCACGCTTCAGGGCTTTGCCGAGCGGCGGTGGTGATGTCTTCGAGATTGCAGCCATTCGAGATGAGAATCGCCAGAGAACAGAGCAGGATATTGCCCATATCTGCCATGTTCCCTGAAGCGGCGCGAGCCGGGTTGCGGCTGGCAACCAGACCGATTAGGTAGAACCTGAACAGACCGGACACCCCATGGTCGTTATCGTCGACACTATCTCGAACCCTTTGCGCCCGCGTCACCCTGAAAAGGTGAACCGCCCCGACTCCGCTTCGCCGCCGAAGCCGGACTGGATCCGCGTGCGCGCGCCCAACACCCGCGGCTATGCCGACACCCGCAACATCGTGCGCGCCAATGGCCTGCACACGGTGTGCGAGGAGGCGGGCTGCCCCAATATCGGCGAGTGCTGGGACAAGAAGCACGCGACCTTCATGATCATGGGGGACACCTGCACCCGCGCCTGCGCCTTCTGCAACGTCAAGACCGGCCTGCCCAACGCGCTGGATGCGGCCGAGCCGCAGAACGTCGCCGAGGCCGTCGCCAAGCTGGGGCTGGCCCACGTCGTCATCACGTCGGTCGACCGCGACGATCTTGCCGATGGCGGTGCCGAGCATTTCGCCCAGACCATCCGCGCCATCCGCGCCGCCTGTCCCTCGACCACGATCGAGATCCTGACGCCGGACTTCCTGCGCAAGGAGGGGGCGCTGGGGGTCGTCGTCGCGGCCCGGCCCGACGTCTTCAACCACAATCTCGAGACCGTGCCGTCGCGCTATCTCACGGTGCGGCCCGGCGCACGCTATTTCCACTCGATCCGGCTGTTGCAACGGGTCAAGGAGCTCGATCCCACCATCTTCACCAAGTCCGGCATCATGGTCGGCCTCGGCGAGGAGCGCCACGAAGTGCAGCAGGTGATGGACGATCTGCGCTCTGCCGACGTCGATTTCCTGACCGTCGGGCAATATCTCCAGCCGACCCGCAAGCACCACGCCGTCATGCGCTACGTGCCGCCGGACGAGTTTTCGTCCTACGAGAAGATCGCCTACACCAAGGGCTTCCTGATGGTGTCGGCAAGCCCGCTCACCCGCTCGTCGCATCATGCCGGCGAGGACTTTGCGAGACTGAAGGCCGCGCGGGCCGCGACTGCCCGCTGAACCGCTATGCCCAAATTTTCGAGCAAGCGCCGTGTCCATCACAGCGCATCCGAGATGTTCGATCTGGTCGCCGATGTCGAGCGCTATCCGGAATTCGTGCCGCTGTGCGGCGCGCTCAAGGTCCGCCAGCGGATGGCCAAACCCGACGGCACGGAGGTGCTGGTCGCCGACATGACAGTGTCTTTCAAGCTGGTCAAGGAGTCCTTCACCAGCCGCGTGACGCTCGATCGCGCCAATTTGAAGATCCTGGTCGAATATCTGCAAGGTCCCTTCAGCAATTTGGAAAACCGCTGGACGTTCGAGTCCAAGGGTGAGGGCGTCTGCGACGTTGGCTTCTTCCTCTCCTACGAGTTCCGGAGCCGCATGCTGGCGATGCTGATGGGCTCGATGTTCGACGCCGCGTTCGCGCGCTTTTCCACCGCGTTCGAGAAGCGAGCGGATGCGATCTACGGCCGGCCGAAGGTGGCGTCGTCGTAGTCTTCGGTTGGGCGCTCTCCCTCCGCCGTCATTGCGAGGAGCCCTTGCGACGAAGCAATCCAGAATCTCTCCGCGGAAAGATTCTGGATTGCTTCGCTGCGCTCGCAATGACAATGGGACTCAATCCACCACCTTCGGACTGCCGGTCTTGTCGAGGCTGCCATGGCACGAACCGCAGGGGGCGATTCCGCATCGGCGTCGGAGGCGAATCACGATGTTTGGTCGCGCCTGCACATTTGCGACCACGACCGATTTCGACAAATTTGAATTTGCGTGGTCTTTGAAAGCAAGCATGATCTCGCATCCTCGCGGCTTGTTTCGCCCGAGCTTTGCTTCATTGCGACACCCTCTTCTGTCAGAGGGCACAGGGAAGACCGGGTGCCGGCTGGCACCCGCGGTCCGCTGCGCGAAGGTTGCGCTATAAGACTGCACAGCGGCATACAGGTGAAGCCAAACAACCGGTCTTCCCTGCGCAGTGGTTTTACGGCTTATGCCGAGCTCTCCCCGGGGAGCGATGCACTATTGCCCCCGTCGCCTTGCGGTTGGCTGACGCACGTGCCCGGTCGGGCAGCCCACATCACCACAAGACTTGACGCACAGACCCCGGGCGTCAGGACGACACGGTTTTGCCGTACGCCGACCGCACCGGTCGTGTGCGCGATGGCCTCGCTCACGGTTTCCCGCCCTGCAATGCCCTTCGCGCCGATGCTGCCAGCGTCCACCACAGCTCACCCCGCGCTTCGTGACGATCGCGATACGCCCCTCTGACAGGGATGAGGTGGCGCATGAATACGCCAAAGCCGAATTTCGGTAAAGTGGAATATTTTTGCGGCGACGGATTGACCGCTGTTTTGGGTGTTTTGCCCGACGGGCAGCGCAAGGTCTTGTAGCCTGGATGGAGCGCAGCGCAATCCGGCGGCCTCCGAAGCCGCGGCGACAAACCGGATTGCGCTTCTCTCCATCCGCGCTACGAGGCCCGTGTTCCCCCTCCACAATCGCCGGGATCAATTTCCGCAGCCGCGAGTTCTCAACGGATTGTCAGCCTCGGTGCCGCCATGACCGTCAATTTCGACACGCTGAAACCGTCGCTCGTCCTGTATGGATTGAACGCGATCTACGCGATCCTGCTGCTGGCGATCGGCTGGTATCTGTCCGGCGCAATACAGCGTTTCATCACGCGCGTGTTGAGCATTGCGCACAGGGTCGATCCGCTCGTGACATTGTTTGTCTCCAGCGTTGCGGGGTATGGCGTGCTGGCGATCGTCGGCATCGCCGTGCTTCAGCTATTCGGCATCCAAACCGCGAGCCTCGTCGCCGTGCTGGGCGCGACATCACTCGCCATTGGTCTGGCGTTACAGGGCACGCTGTCCAATCTCGCCGCTGGCGTGATGCTGCTGCTGTTCCGGCCCTTCAACATCGGCGACGACGTCGAGGTCGGCGGCAAGGCGGGGAAGGTCAGATCGCTGTCGCTATTCATGACCGAGCTTGTCGCGCCCGACAACACGCAGATACTGCTTCCGAACGGGCAGGTGTGGGGCGCAGCGATCATCAATCACAGCGCCTATCCCGGGACGGGCGAGGTCAAGGTGACGTTTCCGGTCAGGGCCGGATCGGCCAACGCGCTCGCTGACCAGATCCTGAAGGAGTTGCGCGACGATCCCCGCATCGACGATCGGGCCGCGCTCTCCGTCAATGTGTCGAAAGTGATCGCCGCCGATCCCGCAGCGCCCGTCGTGGAGCTGACGGTCAGCGCGAAGGCGAAGCCGGGCGACGCCGATGCGGTCAAGCAGCGCGTGCTCGACCATGCGAGCACGCTGCTCGCGGCGGCGTGAGGCGCCTCAGCCTCGCGGCGACCGCGGCGGCCGTCGCTTTGCCACATGCCGGCGCGGCGAGCGTGTCACGCGGGGACGCAGGCGGGTTGCCGCGGCGGCGCGGCGCGGCTTGGGCTGGGCCTTCGGGCCGCGGGCGAGGTCCATCAGCATGCGCAGCGCCTCCACCACGGAGCGCTGGCGGACGGCGGTGCGGCCGATCGCGCCAAAGCGATGCTCGCGGTGGACGATGCGGCCGTCGCGCGCAGCAACGGCAAAATGGACGAGGCCGACCGGCTTGCCGGGCGTGGCGCCGCCGGGGCCGGCAATGCCGGTGATGGCGACCGCGAGATCGACGTCGGCGCGCTCCAGCGCGCCGACCGCCATTGCGGTTGCGGTTTCCTTGCTGACCGCGCCGAAATTCGTGAGCGTGCTGGCCTCGACCCCGAGCATCGCGCGCTTGGCGTCATTGGAATAAGTGACGAAGCCGCGGTCGATGACGTCGGAGGAGCCGGGGATGTCGGTCAGCGCGCCGGCGACCAACCCGCCGGTGCAGGACTCGGCGGTCGCGATCGTCAGCTTGCGCATCCGGCACAGATCGAGCAGCGAGCGGGAGAGGGCGCGTGCGTCGCTGCCGCCCATGATCTAGAGGCTCCAGGGCAGGCGGATGGTGGCGCTCGCGGTGGCCGCGATGCCTTCCTCGCGGCCGGTGAAGCCGAGCCGCTCGCTGGTCGTCGCCTTCACCGCGACGCGGGAGATGTCGACCTCGGAAATCTCGGCGATGCGGGCGCGCATGGTGTCGCGCAGCGGCCCGATCTTCGGCCGCTCGCAGATCATCGTCACCTCGAGGTTGGACACGCGGCCGCCGCGCTGCGTCACGCGGTCGATGGCATATTTCAGAAATTGGTCGGAGGAGGCGCCCCTCCACCTCGCATCGCTCGGCGGGAAGTGCGAGCCGATGTCGCCGTCAGCCAGCGCGCCGAGGATGGCGTCGACCAGCGCATGCAGGCCGACATCGCCGTCGGAATGGGCGAGGAAGCCTTTGGTGTGCGGCACCCGCACGCCGCAGATCATGAGATGGTCGCCTTCGCCGAAGGCGTGCACGTCGTAGCCCGTCCCAGTCCTGATGTCGCCGAGCAGGCTGGCCATGCGCGCTTCCTCGCGCACGAAATCCTCGGGAGTGGTGAGCTTCATATTGGCAACATCGCCTTCAAACGTTGCAACCGTCAATCCCGCCCATTCGGCAATCGCGGCATCGTCGGTGAAATCGCTGCGTCCGTCCTTTGCCGCGCGACGATGCGCCTCGAGGATGACGTTGAAACGAAAGGATTGCGGCGTCTGCGCGATTCGCAGGCGGGCCCGGTCCGGCGTGTCCTCGATATGGCCGCTCGCGCCGGTGACCTTGATCGTGTCGGTGACGGGAACGACGGGGATCGCAGCGCCGGTGCGGCTGGCCGCCTCGATTGCGCGCGAGATCACGCCTTCCGAGACGAAGGGCCGCGCGGCGTCGTGGATCAGGACGATATCGGGCTCGTGATTTGCGAGCGCCTCAAGACCCGCCAGCACGGAGGCCTGCCGCGTCGCGCCGCCATTCGTCGGCGGCTCGTGGCTGAGTCCTGCGACCGTTGCCGTAAACATCGCGCTGTCGTCGGGGTTCACCACCGGCTGAACTGCAAACACGTGGGGGTGGCGGCTGAAGGCTTCCATGGCGCGATAGATCACGGGCACGCCGCCGATCTCGCGATATTGCTTGGGACCACCGGCACCTGCGCGCAGGCCGCGTCCGGCCGCGACGAGGACGACTGCGGTGCGCTGTGATTTCGCCATAGGACTCAAATACTCGATTGGTGATGAAGAGGGTCGGGGAGTGGGGTTGATTGCCGCATGCCTCTAGCACGGCAGGCCCGCAAAAAAAGGGGGTTTCCCCGGATTGTGGGAGACAGCATTTTTGCTGCACTGCACTTGAAAGATTTACAGAACTGTCTAAACTGTAGGCATGACGCTTGACTGCACAAGAATTGTGCGCAAGATGGGTCATGGCAGGCGCGATGAGGCCCTGCCCGCGCAATGAGACCCCTGTGACCGGCTCGGCAGTATCCGGCTCTAAGCCGTTGAAAATAGGCGATATTGATGTCGCCACCCCGGTCTTCCTGGCACCGATGTCGGGGGTGACTGACTCGCCCGTTCGCCGGCTTGCCGCCGAACTCGGGGCCGGTCTGGTCGTGTCCGAAATGACCGCAAGCGACGAGCTCGCCAACGGCCACAAGATGTCACGGTTGCGCTGCGAAGCGACCGGGATCGGGCCCCATGTGGTCCAGCTCGCCGGCTGCGAGGCGCACTGGATGGCCGAAGGCGCCCGGATCGCCGAAGCCGAAGGCGCTGACATCATCGATATCAACATGGGTTGTCCGGCCCGTCACGTCACCGGCGGCCAGTCCGGCTCCGCCCTGATGCGCGATCTTGACCATGCCGTCAGCCTGATCGAGGCGACGATCGCGGCGGTGAAGGTGCCGGTGACGCTGAAGATGCGGCTCGGCTGGGATGACCACACCCGCAACGCGCCGGAACTGGCGCGGCGTGCGGAAGCTGCCGGCATCAAGCTCGTCACCGTGCACGGCCGCACCCGCTGCCAGTTCTACAAGGGCGAAGCCGATTGGGATGCGATCCGTGCCGTGCGCGAAGCAATCTCCATTCCGCTCGTCGTCAATGGCGACATCACCACTTACGAGAAGGCGCTCGCGGCGCTCGAAGCCTCCGGCGCCGATGCCGTGATGATCGGCCGCGGCGCGCAGGGGCAACCCTGGCTGCCCGGCGAGATCGGCCGCCGCCTGAAGGGCGGGGCGATCGAAGCCACGCCGTCGCTTGCGACGCAGCTCCATTATGTCCGCACGCTCTATGAGGGCGTCTGCGCGCTCTACGGCCTGCGCATCGGCCTCAGGCACGCGCGCAAGCATCTCGGCTGGGCGCTCGACGTCGCGGCGGATGCGAGCGGTGCGCCAGTCGAGACGCTGAAGGGCTGGCGCCAGAAGATCCTCACGTCCGAGGATCCACGGCTCGTGCAACAGTCACTTCAAGATGCCTTCGACGACTTCGCATGGAGCGCCGCTGCATGAGCTCAGCCGCTGAACATCGTCGGCCGCTTTCGTCCGACAGCGACGCGATCCTGGATGCCTTGCCCAATCCCGTGCTCATGATCGGGCCGGACGGCAAGATCGTCGCCGCCAATATCGCGACTGAAGCCTTCTTCGATATCTCGACGCAATTCCTGAAGCGGCAATCGCTGAAGGAACTGGTGCCGTTCGGCAGCCCGCTGCTGGCGCTGATCGACCAGGTGCGCTCGTCGAACTCGCCGGTCAACGAATACAAGGTCGATCTCGGCACGCCCCGCATGGGCGGCGACCGTCAGGTCGATCTGCATGTGGCCCCGCTCACGGAGCGGCCCGGCCATATCGTGGTGATGCTCCAGGAGCGCTCCATCGCCGACAAGATGGACCGCCAGCTCACCCATCGCAGCGCCGCGCGCTCAGTGATCGCGCTGGCCGCGATGCTGGCGCACGAGATCAAGAACCCGCTTTCGGGCATCCGCGGCGCGGCGCAGCTGCTGGAGCAGCAGGCCTCGTCCGAGGACCGCATGCTGACGCGGCTGATCTGCGACGAGGCCGACCGCATCGTGACGCTGGTCGACCGCATGGAGGTGTTCGGCGACGAGCGCCCCGTGGTGCGCGGTCCCGTCAACATCCATTCGGTGCTCGATCACGTGAAGCGGCTGGCGCAGTCGGGCTTTGCCCGCAACATCCGCTTCGTCGAGGATTACGATCCCTCGCTGCCGCCGGTCCTGGCGAACCAGGATCAGCTCATCCAGGTGTTCCTCAACCTCGTCAAGAATGCCGCGGAAGCCCTGATCGACGTTTCCGACGCCGAGATCCAGCTCACCACCGCGTTCCGTCCCGGCGTGCGCCTGTCAGTCCCCGGTCAAAAATCCCGTGTATCCCTGCCGCTCGAATTCTGCGTGAAGGACAACGGACCAGGCGTGCCGGACGATCTTCTGCCCAACCTGTTCGATCCCTTCGTGACCACCAAACAGACCGGCTCGGGTCTTGGCCTGGCGCTGGTCGCAAAGATCATCGGGGATCACGGGGGCATCATCGAATGCGAGTCTCAGCCGCGCAAGACCACCTTCCGCGTGCTGATGCCGATGTATTCCACATCGGTCAAACATGCCGATCACAGCAGTCGCGACGGCTCTGCCGGGAAGTCGTCGTCTGCATCACAGGGGGCGAAATGAGGATTAACGATGCCCGCAGGTAGCATTCTCGTTGCTGATGACGACACCGCCATCCGCACGGTTCTCAATCAGGCACTATCCCGCGCCGGCTATGAGGTCAGGCTTACCGGCAATGCCGCAACGCTGTGGCGCTGGGTCAGCCAAGGGGAGGGCGATCTCGTCATCACCGATGTGGTGATGCCCGACGAGAACGCGTTCGACCTGCTGCCGCGGATCAAGAAGATGCGGCCCAATTTGCCCGTCATCGTCATGAGCGCGCAGAACACGTTCATGACCGCGATCCGCGCCTCCGAGCGCGGGGCGTACGAATATCTGCCAAAGCCTTTCGACCTGAAGGAGCTGATCGCCATCGTCGGCCGCGCGCTGGCCGAGCCGAAGGAACGGGTCTCGACGCCGACCGAAGACGCCGAGATGGAGGCGATCCCGCTGGTCGGCCGCTCGCCGGCGATGCAGGAAATCTACCGCGTGCTGGCGCGTCTGATGCAGACCGATCTCACCGTGATGATCACGGGCGAGTCCGGTACCGGCAAGGAACTGGTGGCGCGCGCGCTGCATGATTACGGCAAGCGCCGCAACGGCCCGTTCGTTGCGGTCAACATGGCGGCGATCCCGCGTGACCTCATCGAGTCCGAACTGTTCGGCCATGAGCGCGGCGCCTTCACTGGCGCCAACACCCGCGCCTCGGGCCGGTTCGAGCAGGCCGAGGGCGGCACGTTGTTCCTGGATGAGATCGGCGACATGCCGATGGAGGCGCAGACCCGCCTGCTGCGCGTGCTTCAGCAGGGCGAATACACCACCGTCGGCGGCCGTACCCCCATCAAGACCGACGTGCGCATCGTCGCGGCTTCCAACAAGGATCTGCGGGTCCTGATCCAGCAGGGTCTGTTTCGCGAAGATTTGTTCTTCCGCCTCAACGTCGTGCCGCTGCGGCTGCCGCCCTTGCGCGAGCGCATTGAGGATCTGCCCGATCTCATCCGTCACTTCTTCGCACTTGCCGAGAAGGACGGGCTGCCGCCGAAAAAGCTCGACTCGCTGGCACTGGAGCGGATGAAGCAGCACCGCTGGCCCGGCAACGTGCGCGAGCTCGAGAACCTCGCCCGTCGCCTCGCAGCGCTCTATCCGCAGGACGTGATCACAGGCTCGGTCATCGACGGCGAGCTGGCGCCGCCCACAGTGAGCCCCGGTGCCGCAGTCCAGCAGGGCGTCGACAATCTCGGCGGCGCCGTGGAGGCGTATCTGTCCTCGCACTTCCAAGGCTTTCCGAACGGCGTGCCGCCGCCGGGCCTCTATCACCGCATCCTCAAGGAGATCGAGGTGCCGCTGCTCACGGCCGCGCTCGCCGCCACCCGCGGCAACCAGATCCGCGCAGCAGATCTCCTCGGCCTCAACCGCAACACGCTGCGGAAGAAGATCCGGGATCTCGATATCCAGGTCTATCGGAGCGGGGGCTAGTCTTCCCGAACGAACGGTGGCTCAGCTCCCCCTATCAAAGCGGAGCTGAGCCTGTCCGGATCGCGCTGGCCGTTGTGGCCGACGCGGTGAGCAAAAGTCCGAATTGGACCGAAATGTTCCGCTGGAACATTCAAATGGTGATTCAGCCGCGGGACGCGGCCTCACACCTATCTGACAAATCGGCCTGATACCGGCATCACGCTGGCGACATTCGCCGCCGGCCCCTGCAGGCCGGGGCCGTTGACCAGGAGGTCGGCGGCCACGATCAGCAGCAGCACGGCCGAGACCATTACCGCGAGAAAGAACCTGTCCATGCCCGGACCAAGCCGGAACGGTGGGAATCAGTTCCGTCACCGGCACGTCGTTGTGGATGCGCCGGTCCGTCGCGGCGAGGGCGCCGCGGAATTGTCGCAATTTGGCAACAATGTGGTACGAATACATCAGTACCCGCCTACGGCGATCCCTTTTCAGCACAACCATTGCCGGAATGACCAGCGCAGACACTTCGGCCGCACACCTCGACACGGCCCCAGCAGAAGAGCTCCGGCGTTGGTCGGCGCGCCGCTGGCTGGCTCCCTTTGCCGTGGCGATGGCGCTGCTGTCGGCCTTGCTGACCTTCCTGGTCCTGACCGGTCTCACGAGGATCGAGCCGACGCCGGAGGTGGTCCGCTCGTTCTATCTCATCAATGCGGGCACGATCCTGCTGCTGGTCGGCATCATCATCCGCGAGCTCTGGCAGCTGATCCTGGCGCGACGGCGGGGCCGGGCGGCGGCCCGCCTCCATGTCCAGATCGTCAGCCTGTTCTCGATCGTCGCGGTGCTGCCGGCGGTGCTGGTCGCCGTCGTCGCCAACGTCACCATCGAGCGCGGCCTCGACCGGCTGTTCTCCGGCCCGACCAAGGAGGTGATCCAGAACTCGCTGACGATCGCGCGCGCCTACATGCAGGACCACGCGCAGCTGATCCGCGGCGACATTCTCGGCATGGCCAACGACATCGCGCACGCGCGGCCGCTCTACGACCAGGACCGCCGCTCGTTCCGCGAGCTGCTGACCGCCAGCGCCGGCTCCCGCAATTTGCCGGGCGCGATGATCATCGACAAGAACACCAACATCCTGGAATCCGCTGACACCGGCATGCGGCTGGCCTATTCGCCGCCGGCGCCGGACTTCCTCAGCAACGTCAACGAATCCGAGCCCGAGATCGCAGTGCTGCCGGACGCGAGCTTCGTCGCCGCGGTGATCCGCTTGCGTGCCTTCAGCGACACCTTCCTATATGTCGCGCGGCCGCTCGATCCGAACGTTGTTCAACAGCTCAAGCAGACCGAGGTCAGCGTCGCCGAATACGCCCAGATCGAATCGCGCCGGCTCGGCATCCAGGTCGCCTTCGCGCTGATGTTCGCGGTGATCGCGCTCACCATCCTGATGGCCTCGGTGCTGATCGGCCTCAACTTCGCCAACTCGCTGGTGGCGCCGATCCGGCGGCTGATGAATGCGGCCCATACGGTCTCGACCGGCGACCTCCACGTGAAGGTGCCGGTGCACCAATCGGAAGGCGACCTCGCCCAGCTGGGTGAGACCTTCAACAAGATGACGCAGGAATTGCGCAGCCAGCGCGACGAGCTCGTCAACGCCAGCGATCTCATCGACAGCCGTCGCCGCTTCATCGAGGCCGTGCTGTCGTCGGCGAGCGCCGGCATCATCGGCGTCGATAATTCGGGCAGCGTCGGCATTCTCAACCGCTCCGCCGAGAAGCTGATCGGGCACTCCGAAGCGGAGACGCTCGGCCATCCGCTGTCCGACGTGCTGCCCGAGCTCGAGGAGATGATGAAGACGGCGCGGGAAGGGACCCAGCGCCTGGTGCAGGGCCAGATCACCATCACGCGCGATGGGCAGGAGCGCAATCTGTCGGTCCGCGTCAGCGCCGAGAAGACCAGCCAGCCGCACGACAGCTACATCATCACGCTCGACGACATCACCGAACTCGTCTCGGCGCAGCGCACCTCGGCGTGGGGCGATGTGGCGCGCCGCATCGCGCACGAGATCAAGAACCCGTTGACCCCGATCCAGCTTTCCGCCGAACGCATCCGCCGCAAATTCGGCAAGGACATCACCGAGGCCAAAGACAAGCAGATCTTCGAGCAGTGCACCGACACCATCGTGCGCCAGGTCGACGACATCAGACGCATGGTCGACGAGTTCTCGCGCTTCGCGCGGATGCCGAAGCCGGTGATGGAGGGCGAGGACGTCGCCGACACCGTGCGGCAGGCGGTGTTCCTGATGAAGGTCGCCCATCCTGAGATCGATATCGAGGCCGAGTTCAGGGAAGATCCCCTACGCGCCCAGTTCGATCGGCGGCTGATCTCGCAGGCGGTCACCAACATCGTCAAGAACGCGACCGAGGCGATCGAGCAGGTCCCGCCTGAGGAGCTCGGCAAGGATTACGGCAAGGGCCGCATCGACGTCGTGGTCTCGCGCCAGGACGAGGACGTGCTGATCGACGTCATCGACAACGGCATCGGCCTGCCCAAGGTCGCGCGCTCGCGGCTGCTTGAGCCGTATGTGACAACACGCGCCAAGGGCACCGGCCTCGGCCTTGCGATCGTCGGCCGCGTGCTGGAAGACCATGGCGGGCGCATCGAGCTGAAGGATGCCTCCGACTTCCGGGAGCGCCAGCGCGGCGCCTGGATGCGGATGCGCTTTGCGATCTCCGGCGCTCCCCCGAAGCGTGAGGGGACCGAGCAGGCACCGGCGGCCGCAAACGCGGTCACGGAAATCGCCAAGGATCCCGAAACAAAACAGCCGGCTGCCGAAACCAAACCGCCGGCTGAAAAGACCAATGATTCAACCAGAATCGAAGCCTCAACCGGCAACTGACAAGACAGGCGCGACCCATGGCAAGTGAAATTCTGATTGTCGATGATGAGGCCGATATTCGGGATCTCGTTGCGGGCATCCTCGAAGACGAGGGCTTCGTGACCCGGACCGCACGCGACAGCGATACGGCGCTCGCCGAGATCGCCAATCGCAGGCCGCATCTGGTGTTTCTCGACATCTGGCTCCAGGGCTCCAAGCTCGATGGCTTGCAGCTGCTGGAGCAGGTCAAGAAGGACAATGCCGATCTACCGGTCGTGATGATCTCGGGCCACGGCAACATCGAGACCGCGGTCGCCGCGATCAAGCGCGGCGCCTACGACTTCATCGAGAAGCCGTTCAAGGCCGACCGGCTGATCCTGGTCGCTACAAGAGCGCTGGAGAATTCGCGGCTCAAGCGTGAGGTCAAGGAGCTGAAGCAGCTCGCGCCGAGTGCAAGCTCGCTCGTCGGCCGCTCGCCGAGCATGAACCAGCTGCGCCAGACCATTGAGCGCGCGGCCAAGGCCAACAGCCGCATCCTGATCGTCGGCCCCGCCGGCGCCGGCAAGGAGCTGACCGCGCGCACCCTGCATACGGCCTCCGGCCGCGCCGACGGCCCCTTCGTCGTCATCAATGCTGCCGCGATCACGCCCGAGCGGATGGAGCACGAGCTGTTTGGCGTCGAGCAGTCCAATGGCGAGCACGCGCGCAAGTCCGGCGCGCTCGAAGAGGCGCATGGCGGCACGCTGTTCATCGACGAGATCGCGGACATGCCACGCGAGACCCAGAACAAGATTTTGCGCGTGCTGGTTGAGCAGTCGTTCCAGCGCGTCGGCGGCACCGCCAAGATGCAGGTCGACGTCCGCATCATCTCCTCTACGGCGCGCAATCTCGAAGAGGAGATCGCAGCGGGCCATTTCCGCGAGGACCTCTATCATCGGCTCTCGGTGGTGCCGATCCGCGTGCCGGCGCTGTCGGAGCGGCGCGAGGACATTCCGGAATTGATCGACTATTTCATGGAGCAGATCTCGGCCGGCAGCGGCCTGCCCAAACGGCAGATCGGGCAGGACGCGATGGCGGTGCTGCAATCGCATGTCTGGCCCGGCAACGTGCGCCAGCTCCGCAACAACGTTGAGAGAGTCATGATTCTGGCCGCGGGCGGACCGGAGGTCATCATCACTGCCGACATGCTACCGCAGGACGTCGGCTCGATGGTGCCGGCGATGCCGACCAGCAACAATGGCGAGCACATCATGGGCCTGCCGCTGCGCGAAGCGCGCGAAGTGTTCGAGCGCGACTATTTGATTGCACAGATCAGCCGTTTCTCAGGAAATATTTCTCGCACGGCCGAGTTCGTTGGCATGGAACGTTCGGCGTTGCATCGAAAGTTGAAGGCGCTTGGCGTCGGCTAACACTGCGACGTTGCCGCCGCACTCCAGGGAATATGCGAGAAAAATCATCGGTTTCCGTAGTTTTTCGGGGCAATTGGGCTCGGCCTGCCGCGTGAAGCGGCTTGCCTAATAACCCGACCTGTCCTCTAATCGTCGCGCTGTTCCTTCGAGGGGGATCTCATGAGGAACGGCAACCGGAAGAGGCCCCACAATGTTCAAAAGAGGGCCGCAACCGGCGCAATAAAAAGAAACTCAAAGCGAGAAAAAAACAATGGCGGCAGACCGCGCACAAAACCTGCAGGACACTTTCCTTAATCACGTTCGCAAAACCAAGACGCCACTGACGATCTTTCTGGTCAACGGAGTGAAGCTCCAGGGCATCGTGACCTGGTTCGACAATTTCTGTTTGCTGCTTCGGCGCGACGGTCACTCGCAGCTTGTCTACAAGCATGCGATCTCGACCATCATGCCGGGCGCGCCGATCCAGTTGTTCGAAGGCGGTGAGGATCAGCCGGCTTGAGAGTGATCTGATTGGAACCCCGGAATTTCGACGGGGAGGCCGACCGTCCGCGGTCGGCAGGGGCTAAGCAGACGGGGCGGGTGCTTGTCATCGGCCCCTATTTGCGAGTGCGCGCGAGCGGTGCCGACGCGCAATCGGAGGGTTATGTCTTGCGAGACGCCGAGGCCCGGCTCGACGAAGCCGCGGGCCTCGCGCGCGCGATTGATCTCGTCGTCGCGGACGCCATCATCGCGCCGATCGGCCAGATTCGCCCCGCCACCTATATCGGCAAGGGCAAGGTCGAGGAGATCGCCGGCCTCGCCAAGAGCCTCGATGTCGAGCTCGTGGTGATGGATTGCGCGCTTGCGCCAATCCAGCAGCGCAATCTCGAGAAGGAGTTGCATGCAAAGGTGCTCGATCGCACCGGCCTGATCCTCGAAATCTTCGGCCGCCGCGCCAAGACCAAGGAAGGCTCGCTCCAGGTCGAGCTCGCGCACCTCAACTACCAACGTTCGCGCCTGGTGCGCTCATGGACCCATCTCGAACGCCAGCGCGGTGGCTTTGGATTCATGGGCGGTCCCGGCGAGACGCAGATCGAAGCCGACCGCCGCCTGATCCAGGAACGCATCGCGAAACTCGAGGGCGAACTGAAGAAGGTGCAGGCGACGCGGCGCCTGCATCGCGCGGGACGCCAGCGCGTGCCGTACCGCGTCGTGGCGCTGGTCGGCTACACCAATGCCGGCAAGTCGACGCTGTTCAACCGCCTGACCCGCGCCGAGGTGCAGGCCGCCGACATGCTGTTCGCCACGCTCGATCCGACCTTGCGCGCGCTTAGCCTGCCGCATGGCGGCAAGGCGATGCTGTCCGACACCGTGGGCTTCATCTCCAATTTGCCGACGCAGCTCGTCGCCGCGTTCCGCGCCACGCTGGAAGAGGTGCTGGAGGCCGACGTCATCCTGCATGTGCGCGACATCGCGCACGAGGACGCCGAGGCGCAGCAGAGCGACGTCGATGCGGTGCTACGCCAGCTCGGCATCAATCCCGACGACAGCGGCCGTATCATCGAGGTCTGGAACAAGATCGATCGCTTCGACGTGGAGCAACGCGAAGAGCTCCTAAACATCGCGGCGCGCCGGCCGGAAGATCATCCGGCGATGCTGGTCTCGGCCGTATCGGGCGAGGGGATCGATACGCTGCTCGCCGTGATCGAGGAACGGCTCGCCGCCAAACGCATCACGCTCGATCTCTCCATCGACGCCTCCGACGGCGCCGGCATCAGCTGGCTGCATCGCAATGCCGAGGTGCTGGCGAAGGAGCTACACGACGGCCGCTTCGACATGACGGTGCGGGTGGACGAGACCAAGCGGGATATCGTGGTGAACCGCTTCGATGCCGTGCCGCGTCTTTCGGTATAGGCAGCGCCGTCCACGTGAGTGAGTTGACGAACGATTGCCTAAAGCAACGCTGTCCTCCGGGACAAGCGGAACGCCGATCCGGGACCCATAGCCACCGGGCGTCGTTTGGCGAAGACTCGTGGTGTCACCTCGCGTTACAACTCCTCCCCGGGATTATGGGTCCCGGATCTGCGCGCGCTTGAAGCGCGCTTGTCCGGGACGACGGCGGAGTTAGCGGCGGGCTTGATTGGTTCGCTCGGCAGCAGGAGCCTTCTTGTTCTCCTCGCCCTTCGCCGCATTCCACAAAGCGTCCATCTCCGCCAGTGATGCCTGTTCGAGCGTTCGCCCCTGCGCCTCCAGCGCCCGTTCGATATAGGCAAAACGCCGTTCGAATTTCGCGTTGGTGGCACGCAGCGCGGCCTCCGGATCGGCGTCGACATGGCGGGCGAGGTTGACGAGGGCGAACATCAGGTCGCCGGTCTCTTCCGCCAGCTCCTGCTTGTCGTTGCGGTCGAGCGCCGCCTCGATCTCGTCGGCTTCCTCGCGGATTTTGGCCAGCACTGCGCGCGGGTCGTTCCAGTCGAAGCCGACCGTGGAGGCCTTGCGCTGGAGCTCCATCGCACGCGTCAGCGCGGGCTGTCCGGCCTTCACGCCCGAGAGCAGTGATTTGTGTGACGGCGGTTGCTCCGGCGGCCGGCGCGCGCCGCGCTCGGCTTTCTCCTCCGCCTTGATGCGGTCCCAGACTTCCTTGACGTGGGAGGAGGCGAGGTTGCCGTCCTTGTCGGCGAAGACATGGGGGTGGCGCCGGATCATCTTGCGCGTGATGGCCTCGACCACGTCGCCAAAGGCAAAGGCGTTCTGCTCCGAAGCCATCTGGGCGTGGAACACGACCTGCAACAGAAGGTCGCCGAGCTCTTCGCGCAAATCGTCGAGATCGCCGCGGCTGATCGCCTCGACCACCTCATAGGCTTCCTCGATCGTGTAGGGCGCGATGGTTGCAAAATTCTGTTCGAGATCCCAGGGGCAGCCGGTCACGGGCGTGCGCAGCGCCGCCATGATCTCGATCAGGCGGGAAATGTCGCGGGAAGGGGTCATTGCGGGGCAGTCTCCTGGCTCCGAATCCTTATGCCAAAAGCGGGCCGCCGTTCCCAGCGCGGCGCAGCGGAACAGGCCGATTTCCACCGATTGGCGGGCGGGATGCGCAGTGCTAAAGCGCGAGCCATGAATGACGCATTTTCATCCGAGACCGCCCTGGTGCTGTTTTCCGGCGGCCAGGATTCCACCACCTGCCTCGCCTGGGCGCTGAGCCGTTTTGCGCGCGTGGAGACGTTGGGGTTCGAGTACGGCCAGCGCCACGCCATCGAGCTTGCCTGCCGCGCGCGACTGTTCGACGGCATCAAGGGCCTGCGTGCGGATTGGGCCGGAAAACTCGGCGAGAGCCATACGCTGTCGATCCCGACGCTGGCCGCCGTGTCCGAAACAGCGCTGACGCGCGACGTCGCCATCGCGATGGGCGCCGACGGCCTGCCGAACACCTTTGTGCCCGGCCGCAATCTGGCGTTCCTCACCTTTGCCGCGGCGCTCGCCTACCGGCGCGGCATCACCCATATCGTCGGCGGTATGTGCGAGACCGACTATTCCGGCTATCCCGATTGCCGTGACGAGACCATCCGCGCCATGCAGGCCGCGCTCTCGCTCGGCATGGCCAGGACATTCGAGCTGCATACGCCGCTGATGTGGATCGACAAGGCGGCGACCTGGAAGCTCGCGCATGACCTCGGCGGCACAGGATTGGTCGACCTCATTCGCGAGCACTCGCACACCTGCTATCTCGGCGAACGCGGCGCGCAGCATGCGTGGGGGTATGGCTGCGGCGAGTGCCCGGCGTGCAGTCTGCGGGCGAAGGGGTGGCGGGAGTATGTGGCGGCGCGCAAATAGCGCTCCGTATCTCCGCAGTCATCGCCCGCGAAGGCGGGTGAACCAGTATTCCAGAGGCGATTGTGGGATATGGAGAAGCTGCGGCGTACTGGATTCCCCGCCTTCGCGGGGAATGACAGCGCCGGCTGAGGCGGCAGCGCCCACACAACATGGCGCGCACGCGAAAGACTATCGTGCAAAATCCTCCGGACGCAGCTCGATCGGCTTGCCGTGCGGGGTACGGTCGGCGGCGTGGTCCCAGGCGTCGCGATAGCGGTGCAGCGTCTCCGTCGAAGCAACGCCTTTGCGCGCAACCAGTTCTTCCAGCGTGGCGAGCCAGTGCAGATAGTAGGTCTCGCCTGTATCCGGATCGCCGGCGGCTTGTGCGCGCTTGATCTCGTCGGCGAGGGCTGCGGCCCATTCCGGCCAGGTGAACACGCCGCGATCGTGCAGGCTCAGCGCCATCGCAAACGCATGCGCTTCCCAGGGCGCGCGGAACACCGGGCCATTGTCGTCGCGCGGAATGCCCGGAATGGCCGCCGTCGCGGCGGCCGCAGCCGTGCTGCTCATCACGCCGGGTCCAGATAGGGCTCGAAGGCGTCGATCGACACCTTCAAGGTCGGATCACCATCCGCGCCCCAGAGATCGCGGCCTTCAAACACGACGGTGTAGAGCCATTGCGGATTTTCACCGAGCTCCATCGCCGCCGAGTCCGGAAACACGTGGCAGCCATGGTTCAGCTCGACGATGCCGACATGGCCGCGCACATAGCGCGGCAGGCGGGTATGCGTCGTCGGATGGATGTTCTTCGCACGCACTCGATCGCCGACGTTGAATTTTGCCGGCGCCGCGGCCGCGCGGGCGAACTTGCCGCGCACCATGATGCGCTCGACCTGGGTAAGATCGAACTTGCCGTGCTTGAGCGCCTTTGCCGGCTGCATCGCGTGGCCGGCGGCGACCTCTTCCTTCGTGAGGTAGCCCTTCTCGATCAGCATCTCCTCGAGCCCGAGGAACCATTTCTTGTAATAGGAGCTCGAAAGATAAACGTGCGGCGGCAGCATCTCGCGATAGAAGCGCGAGGTGTCGATGTTGAACGCGCCGGCCGCGCCCATCGCACGCACCATGGCGAGAACGCGCGCTTCCCAATCGGCGTGGAAGGTCGGCTCGTTCGGCTCAGCCTCGACCTTGCCGAACCCGTCCATGCCGCCCATGTCGTGGACGCCGTTCATGACGGCGCTCCCGGCGTCTTGGGAAAGCCCGTACCGATCATGGAGTCGCGCGTGACGAGTTCGGCCAGTTGCTCCTCGCTCCAGCCTTCCGTGCCCGGGGGGCGCATCGGCAGCACCAGGAAGCGCGTCTCGGCCGTGGAATCCCAGACCCGGATTTCCATGTCCTTCGGCAAGCTGACGTCAAAATCGGCGAGCACACCGCGCGGATCCTTCACCGCGCGCGAGCGGTAGGGCGATGCCTTGTACCAGACCGGCGGCAGCCCCAGCATTTCCCAGGGGTAGCAGGAGCAGAGCGTGCACACGACCATGTTGTGGCGCTGCGGCGTGTTCTCGACCACGACGAGATGATCGCCGACGCGGCTGACATGGCCGAGCGTGCCGATCGCCTTGCTGCCGTCTTCCAGCAGCGCCGCCTTGAACGCCGGATCGGTCCACGCCTTGGCGACGACGCGCGCGCCGTTATGCGGGCCGATCTTGGTCTCATAGGCCTGGATGATGGCATCGAGCGCGGCCGGCTCGACATAGCCTTTTTCGGTCAAGATCGTTTCGAGCGCGCGCACGCGCAGCTCGGTCTCCGACAGTTCGGAATGGTCGTGATCGTGGTGGTGATGGTGGTCGTGATCCTGGCTCATGGGGCGAAAGATAGTCGCTTTTTTCCCCGCCTGTCGAGTATGCGTTGCGGCGCAACCGGGTCCCATATTCGTGAGGCCAGATGTGGGCTATAGCATCGACCCAACTCAGATTGGGAGGCGCCGGTGACGGACCATGTGACGATCGAGAAAGGTCATGGGCCGGAGGGGCGGATCGCGATCGTGCGGTTCGACCGCAATGACGGCATCAACGCGCTGTCGCCCGAAGCGCTGCGCCAGCTCACCGCGGCGGCGCGCAGCTTTGAGGATGACGCGACAACCTCCGTCGTGGTGCTGACGGGCAGCACCAGCGCCTTCAGCGCCGGCTTCGACCTGAAGGATGCCGAGGGGCGCTCGCGCAGGGACATGGACCTCGGCACGCTGCGCCGGCACCTCAAGCTCGGGCCGCGCCTGACGCATGCCTGGCACGAGATGGAGCAGATCACGATCGCGGCCATCGAGGGCTTTTGCGTCGGCGGCGGGGTGGCGCTTGCCGTGGCCCTCGACTTCCGCGTCATGGGCCGCGATGCGCATCTGCGCGTGCCCGAGATCGGGCTCGGCATGAACATGAGCTGGCAAAGCATCCCGCGTATGCTCCATCTGATCGGTCCGGCCCGCACCAAGCAGGCGGTGATCCTGGCCGATCAGCGCATCTCGGCGGATGAGGCCTATGAATGGGGTCTGGTGGAGCAGGTTGCCGATCCCGGCAAGGCGTTCGATGCCGCGATGGATCTCGCCCGGAAAATCGCCGCACAGCCGCCGCTCTCGGTCGCGATGACAAAGCTCACTGTCAACCGGCTCGCGCATGCGCTGGACGATCTCGCCAGCCACATGGATGTCGATCAGTTCGCGCTGGCGAGCCTCACGGAGGATCACAAAGAGGGCGTTGAGGCGTTCCTGGGCCGCCGCAAACCGCGCTTCAGGGGGCGGTAGAACGCAAGCCGCGCATTGATCGCGCCGCTCGTGATGTGGAAGGAATTTTCTTCTCCGGGTGGGGATTGGGGAAACTTCGTCCAACTCCCCGCAAATATCTGACATTGCAACAGAGACCTGGAACGGCGATGGTGCGTGCTGCGGTGCAGCGCGCTTCACCCGAGCCCTCATCGCTGTTTCATTCTCCGTCGCTCGATGCGACCCGGTTCCCGGATGCCCCAGAGGCAAGCGGAACTATTGTGCATGAAGGCCGCCTCCATGAATGCCCACCCGTCGCTCGCAATCGGAGAGCCGATCGATACGCTTGCAGCGATCTCACCTGCCGCGATTGAACCCGCCGCGATTGAATCTGACGCGATGGTCCGTTTCGAAGGCATTTCGAAGATCTATCCGTCCTATCGCGGCAAGCCCGGCGTCAACGCGCTGCAAGATATTGGCTTCGCAATTGCGCGCGGCTCGGTCACCGGCGTCATCGGCCGCTCCGGCGCCGGCAAGTCGAGCCTGGTCCGGCTGATCAACGGGCTGGAGAAGCCGACCACGGGCCGCGTCATCGTCGACGGCCGCGATATCTCGGCGCTGGCCGGCCGCGAATTGCGGCTGGCGCAACGCTCGATCGGCATGATCTTCCAGCACTTCAACCTGCTGTCGTCGCGCACGGCGGCCGACAACATCGCGCTGCCGCTCGAGATCGCCGGCTGGGCAAAGGCCGACATCAAGGCCCGCGTTGCCGAGCTGCTCGCTCTCGTCGGCATCGCCGACAAGCACGACCGCTACCCTTCCGAACTCTCGGGCGGCCAGAAGCAACGCGTCGGCATTGCCCGTGCGCTGGCGACGCGGCCGAGCGTGCTGCTGTCGGACGAGGCGACCTCCGCGCTCGATCCGCAAACCACGCGCGCGATCCTCGATCTGCTCGCCAACATCAACCGCGAGCTCGGGGTGACCATCGTGCTGATCACCCACGAAATGTCGGTGGTGCGTCAGCTCGCCAAGGAAGTGGTGGTGCTCGACGCCGGCCATGTCGTCGAAAGCGGTCATGTCGCCGACATCTTCACCCATCCCAGGCATCCGATCACGCAATCCTTCCTCGCCGAGGTGATCGGCGACAGCCTGCCGGTCTCGCTGGCGAGCCGGATCGTGCCGGAGCCGTCTGCGGGCGGGCAGGCCGTGATCCGCGTTCAGGTGCGCGGAGCAGGGGCCGGCGATACGCTGGTGGCGCGGCTCGCCCGCGAGCTCGGTCTCGACGTCTCGCTGCTGTCGGCCCGCATCGACGAGATCGGCGGCCAGCATGTGGGCTCACTGACCCTCGGTATTCCTCTTGGGATTTCTGGCGGCGAGGACGCGGTGACGCGGACGCTGGCCCGGCTCTCTCAATATCAATTCCCCGCGGAGCGTCTCGGCTATGTCGCCTGAACTCATCAATCTGATCATCCAGGCCACCGGCGAAAGCCTGTACATGGTCGGCATCGCGGCGCTGGTCGGCACCGCCTTCGGCCTGCCGCTCGGTGTCTTTCTCGCGACCAGCCGGAAAGGCGAGCTTTACGCGGCGCCCGTCATCAATCGCGTGCTCGGCGCCGTCGTCAATGCGACCCGCTCCACGCCCTTCATCATCCTGGTCGTCGCCATCATTCCGTTCACGCGGCTGGTGGCCGGCACCTCGATAGGCTCGACCGCGGCGATCGTGCCGCTGACCATCGCATCGGCGCCGTTCATCGCGCGCCTGGTCGAGGCTGCAATCCGCGAGGTCGATGGCGGCCTGATCGAGACCGCATCCTCGTTCGGGGCGTCTCCGATTCAGATCGTGCTCAAGGTGCTGATCCCCGAGGCGCTGCCGGGACTTCTGCTGGCGCTGACGCTCGCCGTGGTCAGCCTGCTCGGTTATTCCGCCATGGTCGGTGCCGTCGGAGGCGGCGGGCTCGGCGATCTCGGCATCCGCTACGGCTATCAGCGCTTCATGCCCGAGATGATGCTGGCCGTCGTCGTCGTGCTGATCGCGCTGGTGCAACTCGTGCAGAGCGCGGGCGACTATCTGGCGCGCCGGGTCAACTGCCGGCTGCGGCATCGCTGAGGTCGCCTCCAAACGTTTGCGGACAAGCCGATTCTTGTCCGTCTGGAAACACTCCGAATCCGAAACGCGACTGAGCGCATTCGTCGCACATGCTGCGCACAGCTCTGGAGAGATTCTAACGCTGTTCCTATCGCACTCCGAAACCGCCTGAGTTAGGGCGGGGCATCAAAAACGATACCGGCAAAGCCGGCCGTGCGTGGGGCCTCGATAGACGTGACAGACTTCCAACTTCTTTCGCGTTCCGATACGCGTCTTCGGCAGATTCAGGTGCTTTTCCTCGGGGCGGTCAGCACATTCTCGCTTCTCGTTCCCATCGGCTCCGTGCAGGCGCAGACACAGATTCCCGCTGTCACCGTGGAGGCGCCGGCGCAGCGTGCCCGTCCGGCGGCGGTTGCGTCGTCGCGAAGATCAGCGGCGACACGCTCTTCTCGCACCAATCGTCGGGCTCCTGCGCAGCAAGCCGCGCCGCCACAGTCGGCATCGCAAGGCGCCACGGGTGAGCGCGCCAATGGCCCGGTGCGTGGTTTCGTTGCCACAAGGAGCGGCACCGCCACCAAGACCGATACGCCGTTGATCGAAACGCCGCAGTCGGTGTCCGTCATCACCACCGACCAGGCCCGAAACCAGGGTGCGGTCTCGATCGGCGAGGCCTTGCGCTACACCGCCGGCGTCAGCGGCGATGTCAATGGCGGTTCGGACACCCGATTCGGCGCCCTCCAGATCCGCGGCTTCGACACGACCATGTCGGGCCTCTACGTCGACGGGTTGCGGATTCCATCCAGCAACTACGTGCATTTCAACGGCCTCGATCCCTACGGCGCCGAGCGCATCGAGGTTCTCAAGGGGCCGTCCTCGGCGATGTATGGCGGCAGCGGAACCGGCGGCATTCTCAACTACGTCACCAAGCTGCCGACCGCGCAGCAGTTCGGCGAGGCCTCGATCTCCGGCGGCAGCTTCAACCGCTATCAGGGCCAGTTCGACATGGGCGGCCCTGTCAACAAGGAAGGCACCGTGCTGTGGCGCCTGACCGGCGTCGTTCGCGACGGCGAGACCCAGGTCGACTTCACCAAGGACAACCGCGTCTTCATCGCGCCCGCCGTCACCATCAAGCCGAACGAGGATACGACCATCACGTTCCTGGCCAACTATCAGCGCGACCGGGCAGGGTGGGGCCTCCAGTTCCTGCCGGCATCGGGCACGGTGTGGCCGAACAACGGCCGCACCATCCCGGTCTCGTTCTTCGCGGGCGTGCCGGGCTTCAACGCGTTCAACACCGAGATTGCGACCGTCGGCTACCAGCTCTCGCACGACTTCACCGACAACATCACCTTCCGGCAGAACCTGCGCTACGCCTATCAGCACAACGAGGAAAAGACCTTCTACGGTACCGGCTACACCAACGAGGCGGCGGGGCAGCTGGGGCGTTTCGGCAGCTACAGCAACTCGCACATCAACTCCTTCGCGGTGGACAACCAGCTCCAGGGCAAGTTCACCACCGGCATCCTCAGCCATACCACCCTGGTCGGGATCGACTATCGCAACACCAGTTTCCGCGACACCGCCTTTGGCGTCACGACCTCGGCCCCCGAGATCAACGTCTTCAACCCGGTCTACAGCTACGACTGGACCATCGGCGCCATGAACGACAACACCGGCGTCAAGCAGTCGCAGGTCGGCCTTTACGCGCAGGACCAGATCAAGCTCGGCCGGCTCTCGTTCCAGCTCGGCGGCCGCCAGGATTTCGTGACGACGCAGGTCGACAGCTTCAACACGTCCGTATCGAAGGATGCTTCGGCCTTCACCGGCCGCGCCGCCGTTATGTACAATTTCGACAACGGCATCGCGCCGTATTTCAGCTACTCGGAATCGTTCCTGCCGGTGCTTGCGACGGCCAGCGGGCAACTGCTCAATCCCGAGACCGGCGTCCAGTACGAGGTCGGCGTCAAATACCAACCGGTCGGCTGGAACGCCCTGTTCACCTTCGCCGCTTTCGACCTGACGCGCGACAACGTCGTCACGTTCCCGCCGCCGAGCTACCTTGCCGAACAGACCGGTCAGGTGAAATCGCGCGGCATCGAGCTCGAAGGCTCCATGTCGCTCGCCGACGGCTGGAATCTGCGCGCCGCGTATGCCTATGTCGATGCCATGGTCACGCAGGATCCGGTGAATGTCGGCAAGGCGCCGGTCACCGTGCCGCTCAACCGCGCCTCGCTGTGGAGCGACTATACGCTCAAGAACGGGCCGCTCGCAGGTCTCCAGTTCGGTGGCGGCATCCGTTATGTCGGCGCGACCTGGGGCGATGACGCCAATACGTTCAAGGTGGGATCGTCGACCGTGCTTGACGCGCTGCTTGCCTACACCCGTGACAATTGGCGCCTGTCGCTGAACGTCACCAATCTCGGCGACACGCGCTATGTCGCAGCCTGGTATAGCCTGTCGGGCTGCATCTATGCCGAGGGGCGGAAGGCCATCGGCAAGCTGACCTATCGTTGGTGAGTGCGATGTGAGGACGTCCCGGCAAGTGGCAGAGCAACGCATATGGAAGACAATTTGGCAGGCGGTTTTCTCGCGGCGCATCCTTCGAGACGCCCGCTGTCGGCGGGCTCCTCAGGATGAGGTCGTTCTTCGCGGCAGGATCGCAGTCCCTCATGGTGAGGAGCCGACCCAAAGCGGGCGTCTCGAACCATGAGGCTGAGTCGGGATTCGGACGATGAGAGCGATATTCGGTCGATTCCATCGCTGGGCGGGACTGCTCACGGCCGGCTTCCTGTTCTTCTCCGGCATCACCGGCGCGATCATCTCCTGGGATCATGAGATCGACGACGTGCTGAACCACCACCTGTTCGATGTCGCCAGCAAGGGTCCGGCGATCCCCTCGATCGAGCTCGCGAAGATGATCGAGCAGCGCGATCCCCGTGCGCGCGTCGTCTACCTCTTCATGACGCCGGAGCAGGGCCACTCGCTGTGGTTCTTCGTGATGCCGCGGATCGATCCGGCGACGGGAAAACGCTTTGCGATCGAGTACAATCAGATCTTCCTCGATCCCAACACCGGCGCGGAGCTGGGCCGGCGCTATTGGGGCGCGGTGTGGCCGGTGACGCGCGAGAATTTCGTCTCGTTCCTCTACAAGCTGCACTACACGATGCACATCCCGGAATTCTGGGGCAGCGATCGCTGGGGCATGCGCGTGCTCGGCGTGATCGCCATCATCTGGACCATCGATTGCTTCGTCGGATTCTATCTGACGCTGCCCTCGCGGTGGCGCGCCAAGGCGGCGCGGGCGCCTGCCGTCACCCGCCAGCTCGAACGCGGCTTCTGGGCGCGCTGGGCGCCGGCCTGGACCGTCAAGACCTCCGGCAGCGCCTACCGGATCAATTTCGACATCCACCGCGCCTTCAGCCTCTGGACCTGGGGCGTGCTGTTCATCATCGCCTTCACGGCGTTCTCGCTGAACCTCTATTTCGAGGTGTTCTCGCCGATGATGAAGATGGTGTCGAACTACACGCCGACGCCCTACGAGCAGCGGCCCTATCGCGATCTCGACAATCCCATCGAGCCCAAGGTGACGTTTGCCGACATTGCTGCGCGCGCCGCGGCCGACGGCAAGGGGCGAGGGTGGACCACCCCGGTCGGCTCGATCAATTACGGCCCGGCCCATGGCGTCTATGCCGCGGCCTTCTTCCATCCCGGCGACGATCACGGCGCCGGCGGCGTCGGGCCGGCGCAGCTCTATTACGACAGCGAGGACGGCCGTCCGATCGGCGAACGGCTACCCTGGGTCGGCACCGCCGCCGATGTCTTCGTGCAGGCGCAATTCCCGCTGCATTCGGGGCGCATCGTCGGGCTGTTCGGCCGCATCCTGATCTCGATCATGGGGCTGGTGGTGGCCGCGCTCTCGGTCACCGGCGTCGTGATCTGGTGGCGCAAACGCCGCGCCCGCGTCCGCGTCCGCGAGACGGCGGCGGTGCGCCTGAACCGGCAGCTCACGGCGGCGGAGTAGGGCACTTGGTCCGCCCGTTCTGCGCGGATGAACCTTGACGCGAAACAGAGGCACAAAGATTGGAGACAGCTCGTGCCTCATGGGATCGTGATGAAGGGGTTTACCTTGCTCTGCTTGTTCGTGTTCGCCACCGCCGCAAATGCGGCTGCTCCCGAGCAGCACTATCTCGATCTGCGCGATCGCCACATCGCAAAATTCTCGAAAGCCAAGGAGAACGACGAGACCACCAAGCAGCACGATGCGGCTCTCAAGGAGCTGGCAGGGGTGCGCCTGGTCGGACCGGTCGCGATCAGCGGGCTGCCAGCGGACGGCAAGTCGAACGCCGACACGCTGTTCAAGAGTGACTCCGGCCGACGCGCCGACCATGTGGCGACAGTCGGGAGAGGGCGCCGGGTGAATTTCCAAATCGGGTTGATGAAGATGCTGGTGAGCCATTCCGATGGTTTCGCCATCATGACCGGGATCAAACGTGACATGGCGATCCTGGCGACCAGCAGGCGGGACTGAGGCGAACCAAGGCCGCTGTGAGGCTTCGAGTTTTGGGGAAAACCGGAAACTTCCGCCGACCGGATGAGTTGGCGGACGGAGTCTCGCGTCCTCGGAGTTGAATATGGTCGATGACGTCCCGCTACGAACGGCGGTCGATACCGCTTGGTCTGTCTTCCTGGCGAAGCATCGCGATGTCGATGCTGCGGACAGTCGCCGATGCCTGCTCGAGCGCCATCTACACGGCAGATGGGAAGCGCAAGCGAGCGATGCCGAGGAACTCACGTGCCTTGGGCTGGCTTACCTCGAGCGGCTTCCGGAAGACGAGTGTTGAGTGGGATGGAGAGCCTCGTTCGACGGACAGTCATCGAAAGCACCAGGCCGCAGCTCGCTTCCGCGGCCATCGCGCCGGTCTTCCGGCCGGGCTTCTCAGTGTAGCGGATGGCTCCGATGCGCATCGCTCAGCTTGCTCCCTTGGCCGAAAGTGTTCCGCCGAAGCTATACGGCGGCACGGAGCGAGTGGTGGCCTGGCTGGTGGACGAACTGGTCGACCTTGGTCATGACGTCACCCTGTTTGCGAGCGGCGATTCCCGGACGAAAGGCAAACTCCACCCGGTATGGCCGCGCGCGCTGCGCCTCGGGCGGAGGAGCACTGATCCCAATGCCGCCAGCGCTCTGCTGCTCGAGGCGATTGCAAAACGGGCGAAGGATTTCGATGTGGTCCACGTGCATATCGACTGGCTGCACCTTCCGTTGCTCGGTCGCCTCGATGTTCCGTTTCTCACCACCATGCACGGCCGGCTCGACTTGCCCGGGCTTTCCGATATGTTTCGGGAATTTCCCGAGGCCGGCTTCGTCTCGATTTCCGACCATCAGCGCCTGCCTGTTCCGAACGCAAACTGGATCGGCACGATCCAGCACGGGCTGCCTTCGAGCCTGCTTCGTCCGTCCTATGAACAAGGATCGTATCTGGCGTTTCTCGGACGCCTTACGGCTGAGAAAGGTCCGGAGGACGCCATCCGCATCGCACGTGCAGCCAGGAAACCCCTGCGCATGGCCGCCAAGATCCCGCGCGCCGAGACCGTCTATTTCAAGAAGCATATCGAGCCCCACATCGAGAGCGAGGAGGTCCAGCTCGTCGGTGAGGTTGACGAAGCGAGGAAGCAGCCATTCCTCGCCGGAGCGGCCGCGTTGCTGTTTCCGATCGATTGGCCGGAGCCCTTCGGCCTGGTCATGATCGAGGCGATGGCGTGCGGGACGCCAGTGATCGCCTACCGCTCCGGCTCCGTGCCCGAAGTCGTCGAGGATGGAGTGACAGGCTTCATCGTCGAGAATGAGAAACAGGCAATCGTCGCAGTGAACGAGTTGGCCCTGCTCGACAGACGAAAGATACGCTCTCGCTTCGAGGAACGCTTCTCTGCGCACCGAATGGCAAGAGAGTACGAAAGCCTGTACCGCAAACTGGCGCGACTTAACTAAAGCGCGCTGCCGCCCACATTCCAGCCGCGGCCGCCCTCGCCAAAGATCTCGTACCCATCAGGCGTCACCGCGACGGTGTCCTCGAGCTTGATGAAGCCGCGGCTGGGATGCTTCATCGTGGTCTCGATCGAGACCACCATGCCGGGCTCGAGCGGCAGTCGGGCATCCGTGTCGTCGTAGGGAACCGGACCCTCGGCGGTCAGGCGAGGGGCCTCGTGGCTCACGAGGCCCATGCCGTGGGCCAGGAAATCGGTGCAGTCGCGTCGGGTGATCTGGGCGAGCTGCCGCTCGGCCGCAACATAGATGTCGCCGCCCATGGCGCCCGGACGGACTGCGGCAAAGGCGGCGCGCTGGACCGCTTCGATCTCGGCCAGACAGTCCTTCAGCTCGGCATCGGGATCGCCGAGCACGGCCATGCGCGCGAGGTCGCCGATATAGCCGTGATAATTGCCGCCCGAATCGAGCGACAGCACGTCGCCTTGTTCCCAGCGCTGCGCCGACGGTGCTCGGTTATGGCTGTTGCCACAGGCGAGCAGGCAGTACTCGAAGGTCAGCCCGCGATTGGCTTCGGCGATGCGCAAGCCGTCCGACAATTGCTGCTTGGTCGTGCCGGGGCCGTGCCCGGCGATCACTTCCAGCATGGACGCGATGACGAGCTCCGACGCCGTCTTGAGCTTTGCGAGCTCGTCTGCCGATTTGACCGCCCGCAGCCGCTCCAGCACCACCAGCGCGTCCTTGAGCTCGGCGCCGGGTAGGGCGTCACTGAGCGCCCGGCCCGCATCCATCGGCAGGAATGCCATCTCGACCCCGACCCGCCTCAAGGGCACGCCGGCATCGCGGATCAACGCAACGGCACGCGTGACTGCGTCGACCGAGCCGTTGGACTCGGTCCGGACCTGCGCCACCCATGGCGGCGCAACGGTGCGCTGATGGGTCTCCAGACGGTGCCCGACATAGACCGCTTTCTCGGGCGCGCCCTTGGGATAGACCAGGACCGGCAGGTAACGGCTGACGCCCAGGGCATCCATGCAGTCGAAGAAGATCGCGCGCTCGGCGCCCAGCAGGTACTGCACATTGTGCTTGGAGGTCGCGACCAGGACGTCGAGGCCGGCGGCTTCCATGAGACGGTCGAGTTTGGCAGCATCGAATGGAATGGCGCGCGGGCCGGTCGCGCGGGCGACGTTCTCCTGCATGACGAACCTCCCAATGCTGCCGTGGCCTTGAACCGCTGCGTCGGTTTGCCCGCAGCTTATTGGCGACAAGTGTGAGCCGGGAGCGGGGTTCTGGGTAGGTGGGAATTTATCTGATCTGATCTGCGCAGCCATATCCGTGATTCGCATAAGGTATATTATGGAATATATTTATCTACAATTGGATCATGTATTTAGGCTAGGTTCCTGCCATAACACTTTCGCTTGGCGCGGGTTTTCGATCCGGCCGCCGGCCGTCGCCTCGTTCTTCACGGCTACTGTGCATGGGGTTGTTTTTCAGGTTTTGAATCCGGCGCATCTCTCCGAAAGCCGATATTGCCGCGAGGTTGTCCGGCTGCAATAAGCGAGCTTCGCGAGATCGCAGATGACCTTCGAGCCTTCCGTCCGTATAGGTTTGCATCTCACAACAAGAACAAACTTCCGAGGAAGCAGACCCATGAGCTTTTCCCGACGCACGCTTCTCAAGGCCTCCGCCGCGACCGCCGTCTTTGGCGGCGTCAGTGCGCCCTATGTGGCCCGTGCCCAGAGCGCCGAATTCACCTACAAATACGCCAACAACCTGCCGGACACCCATCCGCTGAACGTGCGCGCCAAGGAGATGGCGGCGGCGATCAAGAGCGAGACAGGCGGCAAGTTCGACCTCCAGATCTTCCCGAACAACCAGCTCGGGTCCGACACCGACATGCTGAGCCAGATCCGCTCAGGCGGCGTCGAGTTCTTCACGCTGTCCGGCCTGATCCTGTCGACCCTGGTGCCGGCCGCGTCCATCAACGGCATCGGCTTCGCGTTCCCGGACTACGACACGGTCTGGAAGGCCATGGACGGCGACCTCGGCGCCCATGTTCGCGGCGAGATCAAGAAGGCCGGCCTCGAGGTCATGGACAAGATCTGGGATAACGGCTTCCGCCAGACCACGTCGTCGAGCAAGCCGATCACCGGTCCTGACGACCTCAAGGGCTTCAAGATCCGCGTGCCGGTGTCGCCGCTGTGGACCTCGATGTTCAAGGCGTTCGACGCGGCGCCCGCCTCGATCAATTTCAGCGAGGTCTATTCGGCGCTCCAGACCAAGATCGTCGAGGGCCAGGAGAACCCGCTGGCGATCATCTCGACCGCCAAGCTCTACGAGGTGCAGAAGTACTGCTCGCTGACCAACCACATGTGGGATGGCTTCTGGTTCCTGGCCAACCGCCGCGCCTGGGAAAAGCTCCCGCAGGACGTGCGCACCGTCGTCGCCAAGAACATCAATGCCGCCGCGGTCAACGAGCGCGCCGACACCGCCAAGCTCAATGCCAATCTCCAGCAGGAGCTCGCGGTGAAGGGCCTGACCTTCAACCAGCCCGCGGTTGCCCCGTTCCGCGACAAGCTGCGGGCCGCCGGCTTCTATGCCGAGTGGAAGGGCAAGTATGGCGATCAGGCCTGGGACCTCCTGGAAAAGGCCGTCGGCAAGCTGTCGTAACGCGTTGGAGCCGCCATGGCTCATATCGAGGCTCATATCGAGGTTGAGGCGACCGGAGTGGCGGGCGAGGTGGCGGTTCAGTCCCCTCGCCGACCTTCGTTGCTGGCCTCGCTCGAGCGCGTCCTCGGCCTGATCGTTGAAATCCCGGCGGCGATCCTGGTCGTCGCCGAGATCGTGATCCTGTTTGCCGGCGTGGTCGCGCGCTACGGCTTGCACCGGCCGCTGATCTGGTCCGACGAACTCGCCTCGATCCTGTTCCTGTGGCTCGCGATGCTGGGCGCGGCGGTCGCGTTCCGCCGCTCCGAGCACATGCGCATGACCGCGGTGGTCGGCAGCGCAAAACCGGCGATGCGGGCCTGGCTCGATCTGGTCGCGACCTGTGCGGCGCTGGCGTTTCTGGCGCTGATCGTCTGGCCGTCCTGCGACTACGCCTATGAGGAAAGCTACATCACAACGCCGGCGCTCCAGATCTCGAACATCTGGCGAGCCGCCGCGCTGCCGGCCGGCATCGGCCTGATGGCGGCGTTCGCCCTGCTGCGGCTGCTGCGCGCGGCCGACTACCGGATGGTCGCGGCCGCCGTGCTGTCGGTCGCCGTCGTGATCGGCCTGTTCTGGCTGGCGGAGCCGTCTTTGCGGCCACTCGGCAATCTCAACCTCGTCATCTTCTTCGTCGGCGTCGCCGGCTTCTGCGTGTTTGCCGGCGTTCCCATTGCGTTCGGCTTCGGTCTCGCCATCTTCGGCTATCTGGCGCTGACCACGCGCACACCGGTCATGGTGCTGGTCGGGCGGATGGACGAGGGCATGAGCCACCTCATTCTGCTCTCGGTGCCGTTGTTCGTGTTCCTGGGACTTCTGATTGAAATGACCGGCATGGCGCGCGCCATGGTGGCTTTCCTGGCCAGCCTGCTCGGCCACGTCCGCGGCGGCCTGCATTACGTGCTGGTCGGCGCCATGTATCTGGTCTCCGGCATCTCCGGCGCCAAGGCCGCCGACATGGCGGCGGTCGCGCCCGTGCTGTTCCCGGAAATGAAGCAGCGCGGCGCCAAGCCCGGCGATCTCGTGGCGCTGCTTGCGGCGACGGGTGCCCAGACCGAGACCATTCCGCCAAGCCTCGTGCTGATCACGATCGGCTCGGTGACAGGCGTGTCGATCGCCGCCCTCTTCACCGGCGGCCTCCTGCCCGGCATCGTGCTCGCCATCACGCTCTGCATGCTGGTGTGGTGGCGCTACCGCCACGAGGACATGAGCCATGTCCGCCGCGCCACGGCGTCCGAGATCGGCAAGACCTTCATCATCGCCCTGCCCGCGCTCGCGCTTCCCTTCGTGATCCGCTACGCCGTGGTCGAGGGCATCGCCACCGCCACCGAAGTCTCCACCATCGGCATCGTCTACGGCGCCCTGGTCGGCCTCCTCGTCTACCGCCGCTTCGACTGGCGGCGGCTGTTTCCGATGCTGGTCGAGACCGCGGCGCTGTCAGGCGCGATCCTGCTGATCATCGGCACGGCGACCGGCATGGCCTGGGGTCTGACCCAATCCGGCTTCTCGCGCGCGCTGGCTTCAGCCATGACCGGATTGCCCGGAGGGCCGGCGACCTTCATCGCCGTCTCGATCCTGGCCTTCACCATTCTCGGCAGCGTGCTGGAGGGCATCCCGGCCATCGTGCTGTTCGGACCGCTGCTGTTTCCGATCGCCCGTGCCGTCGGCGTGCACGAGGTGCACTATGCGATGGTGATCATTCTCGCCATGGGTATCGGATTATTCGCCCCGCCGTTCGGCGTCGGCTATTATGCCGCCTGCGCCATCGGACGCGTCGACCCGGCCGAAGGCATCAGGCCGATCTGGGGCTATCTGCTGGCGCTGCTGGTGGGATTGATCATCGTCGCGATCTTCCCCTGGATATCGATCGGATTCCTTTGAGACGCTTTTGAGGAGGGTGTCGATGAGTGAACGGCAGAACCAGTACAATATCGGCCTCGACAAGACGCCCGCCAACTACGTGCCGCTGAGCCCGCTGAGCTTTCTCGCGCGCAGCGCCGCCGTCTATCCCGATCACGTCAGCACGGTTTATGAGGGCCGCAGCTTCACGTGGCGCGAGACGCATGAGCGCTGCAAACGCTTTGCGTCCTGGCTCGCCGGCAAGGGCATCGGCATCGGCGACACCGTCGCGGCGATGCTGCCGAACATTCCGGCGATGAACGAGGTGCATTTCGCGGTGCCCATGACCGGCGCCGTATTGAACGCGCTCAACATCCGCCTCGATGCGTCCTCGATCGCGTTTCAGCTCGATCATGGCGGCGCGAAGATCGTCCTGGTTGATCCCGAATTTTCCGCCGTCATCACCGACGCGATGTCCCAGATGAGCGGCCCAAAACCGATCGTTGTCGATGTCGACGACGCCGCCTTCGAGGCCGGCAAGCGCATCGGCGAGATCGAATATGAGGCCGCGGTCGCGCAAGGCGATCCAGACTTCGCGGCAATCCCGCCGGGCGACGAATGGGACGCGATCGCGCTGAGCTACACCTCGGGCACCACGGGCAATCCCAAGGGCGTCGTCACCCATCATCGCGGCGCTTATCTCAATGCCGTCAGCAACATCCTCGCAGGCCAACTCGGACAGCATCCGGTCTATCTCTGGACGCTGCCGATGTTCCACTGCAACGGCTGGTGCTTTCCCTGGACCATCGCGGCCGCCGCCGGCATCAATGTCTGCCTGCGCAAGGTCGAGCCGACCAGGATCTTCGAGCTGATCAGACAGCACGGCGTCACCCACATGTGCGGCGCGCCGATCGTCTACAACACGCTGATCAACGCGCCCGATGCGCCGAAGGGCAATGCCGCGCGACGCGTCGTCGGCCTGATCGCCGGCGCCGCGCCGCCGGTCGCGGTGCTCGAAGGCGCAGAAACCATCGGCATCAAGCTCACGCACGTCTACGGCCTGACCGAGGTCTACGGCCCGGCCTCCGTTTGCGCCGAGCAACCCGGCTGGGACGATCTGCCCGCCGCCGAGCGCGCCGGCATGAAGCGGCGCCAGGGCGTGCCCTACCCGCTCGAGGAAAGCGTCACCGTCATCAATCCGCAGACGATGCAGGAGGTGCCGCGCGACAGCGAGACCATCGGCGAGGTCATGTTCCGCGGCAACATCGTGATGAAGGGCTATCTCAAGAACGAGAAGGCCACGAAGGAAGCCTTCGAAGGCGGCTGGTTTCACACCGGCGACCTCGGCGTGCTCGACGAGCACGGCTACGTCATCATCAAGGACCGCTCCAAGGACATCATCATCTCCGGCGGCGAGAACATCTCCTCGGTCGAGGTCGAGGACGTGCTCTACAAGCATCCGGCCGTGCTGTTCGCTGCTGTCGTCGCAAAGCCCGATCCGAAATGGGGCGAGGTGCCCTGCGCCTTCGTCGAACTGAAGGACGGCGCCAACGCGAGCGAAGCCGACATCATCGCCTTCTGCCGCTCGCATATGAGCGGCTTCAAGACGCCGAAGGCGGTCGTGTTCGGACCGATCCCGAAGACGTCCACGGGCAAGATCCAGAAATTCCTGCTGCGCAACGAGGTGGGATCAGTGAAGGCAATTTCGGCCTGAACCTGTCTCGGCTTCAGAACATTTGGAAACACAGACCGGGACAGTGCGGCGATCGTGCGTCGCCCCGAAACCGACTGTGCAGGTTTGACCACGTCGGGACACGGCAGGAAAAGATTGGAAAACATTAGAGACGCATTTACGTTTCGCTCCAGTCGGATTCGCTGATTCCAGATGATTGGCCGCGCAATCTGCGGCTGGCGACCGGCGCTGTTGGGGCGCTTCATGCGGTTGGGGTCGTGAGCGCGGACGTGCGTGCGCGTCTGTCGCTGCTGCTATTGACGGCTGGACTGCTGCTGCCCAACGCGGCCGCTGCGCAGACCACGCGCGAGTTCGGCGCATTCGCGGAGATGCCGGGCTATGGCGCAGCCAGACCGAATGCGCCGGGCTATGGCTTCAACAATTTCGCCGATCCTGCGTTCGGCGGCGCTGCATTTGGCGGGCCGCCTGCATCAGCTTTCTCCGGCGCCTGGTTTGGCAATGGCGGTGGCGGCGGCATGCAGCCGGGCTATGGCTGGAACGGCGAGCCGCCCGGCCGTGCCGACGAAGCGCGGTTCGGCATGCGGCAGTCCTTTGGCGGCGGCGCCGATGGTGCTTCGCGGCCCGAGACGGTGCAGGCCACGTTTCTGGCAATGACCCAGTTCACGCAAGCCTTGCTCGATCCCGCCATCGACGGCCGCGGCGTCGGCCCGGCAGAGTTTGACGCGGAGCTCGCGGCCTACGCCGATATCGGTAACGACCAGACACATGGCGGTGTCGGACGCGAAGCCTATGGAGCGATGTACGGCAAGCCCTCGCTCGCGTCTGCGCACTGGAACGTCTGGGCCGCCGGCTTCGGCGGATCGCAGGTGTCGACCGGCGGCACCGGCTCTGCCAGTCGGAGCTTTGGCACGGTGGTCGGCGCCGATTATTCACTGTCGCCGCAGACGCGGATGGGCTTTGCGCTCGCCGGCGGCGGCACTGGCTTTGCCAACAATTTTTCCAGCGGCCGCTCCGATCTGTTCCAGGCCGGCACCTTCGGCAGGCATTCGATCGGATCGGCATATGTCGCAACTGCGCTCGCCTATGGCTGGCAGGCCATTACCGGGGACTATCAGGTGATGCCGGCCGGCACCGGCCTTAACGCAACGGTCAACGCCGACGCCTATTCTGGCCGTCTCGAAGGCGGGTATCGCTTTTCCATGCCCTGGCTGGGCATCACGCCCTACGCGGCCGCGCAGATCACCACCTTTCGCCCGCCCTCCAATGCGGCGCAGCCGGCCCACGTCGTCGATCGGTCTCCGGCGGTGCCCGGCAGCGATGGTTTCACCGACACCCGCGCCGAGTTCGGCCTGCGCACGAGCACGTCCCTTGCGCTGTTTGGAAGCATGATGAACCTTCGCGGACGGCTCGCCTGGTCGCATGATTTCAGCGCGGGGCAGTCGATCCCGGCGGCGTTCCAGTCCCTCTCCGGTCAGGGCTTCATCATTGGCGGCACGGCATTGGCGCCGAACGCGGCGCTGACAGGCGTAGCGCTCGAGCTGGGGGGCCTGAACGGTTGGTCGGCTTCGGCGAACCTCGACAGCGAGCTGTCGAGCCTGATCCGCTCCTACACTGGCAAGGCCATCCTGCGTTACGCCTGGTGACCCTGCCGCAAGATCGAGGGAAAGACTTCCGCGCCGGTCGAGGGAGCGCGAAAGGCCTCTCCGTCCTTACATCTTCTTGTAGGCGTCAATCAGCGCCTGGCCATCGGGCCCTGCCTTCTTGAGCCAGTCGGCGCTGAGCTGTTCGCCGATCTTCTGGAAGCCGGCCTTCAGCGCCGGGGTCGGCGGCTCGACCGTCATGCCTTTGGCCTTGAGCTGATCGATGTACCAGGCGCTCTTGTCCTGCCAAGCCTTCCAGCCGCGGGTTTCCGCGGTCGCAGCGGCCTTGAGGATGGCCTCCTGCGTCGGCTTGTCGAGCGCGTCGAACGCGGCCTTGTTGACAAAGGTGTAGTCCTTCGGAATCCAGGCCTGTACGTCATAGAAGTATTTGAGCGACTCCCAGGCCTTCGCATCGTAGCCTGTGCCGCCCGACGACATGAAGGAGTTCACCACGCCGGTCGCAAGCGCCTGCGGCAGTTCGGCAGCCTGGATCGTGACCGCCTGGGCGCCGACCAACTCGCCAATGCGGGCGGTTCCAACATTATAGGCCCGCCATTTCAGGCCCTTCATGTCTTCGATCGTCGCGAGCGGCTTGTTGACATAGACGCCCTGCGGCGCCCACGGCACGACGAACAGCAGCTTGAGACCCTGCGCATCGAGCTTCTTGGCAATCAACGGCTTCGACGCCTGATAGAGCTTCATCGCGTCGGGGAAGCTGGTCGCCAGAAACGGCACGACATCGATCCCGAACACCGGATCCTCGTTCTCGTGGATCGACAGCAACACTTCGCCCATCTGCGCCTGCCCGGTGACCACCGCGCGTTTGATGTCGGGAGCCTTGAACAGCGAGGCGCCCGGATGAACCGTGATCTGCAGTTTGCCGGACGTCGCGGCTTCGACGTCCTTGGCGAAAGCGATCAGATTTTCGGAGTGCGGATTGTCGGCCGGATAGGCTGCCGGCAGATTCCACTTGGTCTGGGCCAAGGCGGGTGTTGCGGCCAGTATTGCGCCGGCAATCAGGCCTGCACGGACTAAACGAGACTTCATCGAACTTCTCCTCCCGGTCAAATTGAAAAGCCTGGCGTGGTCAGTCTGGAAAGGCAAGCTTGGGCAGAAACAGCACAATCTGCGGATATTCGGTGATGATGAACACGGCGGCCAGCAGCAAGACGAAAAACGGGAACGCCGCTTTGGCGACGGTAAGGGTGTCGCGGCCGCTCATGTTCTGGAGCACGAAAAGATTGAAGCCGACCGGCGGCGTGATCTGCGCCATCTCGACATGGATGATGAGGTAGACACCGAACCAGACCAGGTCGAGACCGGCCTGCCTGACCATCGGCAGCACGATGACGGCGGTCAGGACGATCATCGAGATGCCGTCGATCAGGCAGCCCAGGATGATGTACATGATGCTCAGATACAGCGCGAGCATGCCCGGCGTGAGTTGTTGCCCCTGGACCCAGGTGGCGAGTACGGCCGGGATGCCGGTATAGGCCATCGCGGCCGTGGTGTAGGCCGCGCCTGCGAGGATCAGCATGATCATGCAGGTCAGGCGCGTCGCGCTCATGATGCTCTCGAGAAAATTCTTGCGCGTGAGCGTGCGGCTCCACCACGCCAGCAGCAGCGCACCGGCGACGCCCCAGGCGGCGCATTCCGTCGCGGTCGCGAAGCCGAGCACGAGCGAGAGGAAGACCGCCATGATCAGCAACAGGCAGGGCGCAAGCCTCGCCGACTCGCGCAGCTTCTGGCGAAACGGAATCGGGGGATCACGCGGCGGAATCTTCTTCGGGTTCAGCAGCGACCAGATGATGATGTAGCCCGAATAGAGCACCATCACGAGCACCCCCGGCAGGAAGCCGCCGAGGAACACCTGGAGTACGGAGACATTCGCCGTGACCGCGTAGACCACCATCGGGATCGAGGGCGGGATCAGGAGTCCGAGCGTGCCGGAGCCGGCGAGCGATCCGAGGCTCAAGCCCTTGTCGTAGCCGCGCTTGTCGAGCTCGGGCAGTGCGATCTTGCCGATCGTCGCACAGGTCGCCGCCGAGGAGCCCGACACCGCCGCAAAGATGCCACAGCCGATCACATTGACATGGGTCAGGCGCCCGGGCAGCCACTGAACCCAGGGCGAGAGCCCCCGAAACATTTCTTCCGACAATTTGGTGCGGAACAGGATCTCCCCCATCCAGATGAACAGGGGCAGCGCGGCCAGTGTCCAGGATGAGCTGGCGCTCCATGTCGTGGTGGCAAGCACGGTGCCGAGCGGCAGGCTCGTCGTCAGCGCCATCGCCACGAATCCGACGAGTCCGAGCGAGACCGCGATCCAGACGCCGCTTCCCAGCAGCAGGATCATGATGCCGAGCAGGATGAAGGACAGCTCGATCATGCCGAGATTGGCCATGGTCAACCTCCGCCGCCCTGCGAGATGCGCTCGATGAATTCGTCCGGCGTCTCGTCCGGCGAGCCCTTCTCGTAGCTCGGCCGGTTGCCGCCGACGACACTGACCATCTCGTCGATCAACGCAACCGACAAGACAACGAGACCCGCGGCAAAGCCGAGCTGGGGAATCCAGAGTGGAAGCGCGACGACGCCCTGCGCCACATCGTTGAAGCGCCAGGAGTCGTAGGTCATCTGCACGGCATGCCGGGTGAAATAGAGAATGAAAGCGGTGGCAATACCGAGCGCCATGATTTCCGCGACCTGCTTGGCCCGCCCGTGCAGACGTTCCAGCAGCATGCCGACGCGGATCATCTCCCCGCGCTTGAAGGTGTGAGCGAGACCGAGGAACGCCATCGCGGCCATGCACCAGGACGCGAAATCATCGCCGGCGGGAATGTTGATCGCAAACTGGCGCCCGACCGACATGATCATCATGATTGCAAAGATCGCAACCAGGAAGACTCCGGCGGCGTAACCTGCACCGAGATAAAGGAGATCCAGAGCGCGTCGCACCAGTCCCCGGCTCGTTACGTCCTCTGCCAACGCAATCCCCATCCTCACACGAGGCGATACAACCGGCCTGGCGGCCGCACATCGGGCGCCGCCGGTTCTGCTTGAATATCGCCCTGCCCAGCGCCTGTCTTTCAGACGTTAGATCAACATGATGGGTCCGGCGCAAGCAAGGAGTATGCCGGCCTATGCCGGAATTCCCACCGCAGGTTCAGTGCGTCTCCAGCCGCAGCCCGTCATACGCGGGCACCACGCCCGCGGGCAGCGACTGCCGGATCACCTCGTAATCGACGTCGGCCGTCATGTTGGTGATGACGGCGCGCTTGGGCTTGAATCGCTCGATCCAGGACAGCGCGTCGTTGATGCTGAAATGGCTGGAATGGCCGGCGTAGCGTAAGCCGTCGACGATCCAGAGATCGAGATTTTCCAGCGCGCTCCAGCTCTCGCGCGGAATGTCGTTGAGATCGGGCGTGTAAGCGGCGTTGCCGATGCGATAGCCAAGCGCGGGGATCTTGCCATGCTCGACCAGGAAGGCAGTCATGGTCACGTCCCCGCCCTTGCCGTTGATGGTCTGGCTCTCGCCCGCCTCGATCGAATGGCGGTGCAGGATCGGCGGATAGTCGCTGCCCTCGGGCGCGATGAAGCAGTAGGAGAACCGCGCCATGATGTCTTTCGCGGTCGACTGGTTGAAATAGACCGGAATGCGCTTGCGCATGTGGAGCACGACGGAGCGCAGATCGTCCATGCCGTGGGTCTGGTCGGCATGCTCATGCGTCAGGAACACCGCATCGATGTGGTCGACGTCGGTGGAGAGCAGTTGCTCTCGCAGATCGGGCGACGTGTCGATCACGATGCGCGTGGTGCCGTGGCTCGACGTCTGCTCGACCAACAGCGAGCAGCGGCGGCGGCGGTTCTTGGGATTGTTGGGATCGCAGGCACCCCAGCCGAGCGCCGGGCGCGGCACGCCGGCGGAGGAGCCGCAACCCAGGATCGTCAACGTCAGCGTCATGCGGCTCCCAGTCCTAAGCTTTCGCCTTGGAGAACAGGCGGAAGAAGTTTTCGCTTGTCTGGCGTGAGATCTCATCAAACGACACGCCGCGCGCCTCGGCGAGCACCTTGGCGACCTCGACCACATAGGCCGGCTCGTTGCGTTTGCCCCGGAACTTGCCGGGCGCTAGATAGGGCGAGTCCGTTTCAACCAGAATACGGTCAGACGGCAATTCAGCCGCAAGCGTGCGCAGGGCCTCCGATTTCTTGAAGGTCAGGATGCCCGTGAAGCCGATATAGAGCCCGAGCGACACCGCCTTCAGCGCCAGCTCGCGCCCGCCCGTGTAACAATGCAGCACGGCGCGAAACGATCCGTTGGCGGCCTCCTCTTCCAAGATGCGGCCGCAATCTTCGTCGGCTTCGCGGGTGTGGATCACCAGCGGCAGGCCGGTGGCGCGGGCAGCAGCGATGTGGGCGCGAAAGCCCCTCGCCTGCGCCTCCGGCGCGCCGTTGTCGTAGAAATAGTCGAGCCCGGCTTCACCGAGCGCGACCACCTTGGGATGCTGCGTCAGCGCGATCAGCTCGTCCGGCGAGATGCCGTCTTCCTCATCCGCGTTGTGCGGATGGGTGCCGACCGAGCAGTAGACGTCGTCGTAGTGCTCAGCGATAGCCAGAAGCTGATCGAGCTTTCGCACCCGTGTCGAGATCGTGACCATACGGCCGATGCCGGCCGCACGTGCACGCGAGACGATCCCGTCGAGGTCTTCCGCAAAGTCCGGAAAATCCAAATGGCAGTGGCTGTCGACCAGCATCACGCGTACGCCTTAGGCTGCCGTCTCGATGTAGCGCGGGAACGCCGGCGCCGGCGCTGGCAACGTCGAGCCGGGCGCAATGCGCTTGGCACCGCCGAGCATCGCGAAGTTCCGCTCGTCCGCAGGAATGCCGAGGCTGTCGAGCAGCAATCCCGAGGCGGTCGGCATCGCCGGCTGGGCCAGGATCGCGATCTGGCGCACGACTTCGGCGGTGACATAGAGCACCGTCTTCTGCCTGATAGGATCGGTCTTGGCGAGCGCCCACGGCGCCTCGCCCGCGAAATAGCGGTTGGCCTCCGCGACCACGGCCCAAACGGCGTTGAGCCAGTGATGAATCTGCTGCATCGCCATCGCCGCGCGTGAAGCGGCGAGCATGCCGTCCGCCATCGCCAACATCGCATTGTCGTTGTCGCTGAACTCGCCGGGCTCCGGCAGCACGCCGCCCAGCTGTTTGGCGATCATCGACAGCGAGCGCTGCGCGAGGTTGCCGAGATCGTTGGCAAGATCGGCGTTGATGCGCGCGACGATGGCCTCGTGATTGTAGTTGCCGTCCTGGCCGAACGGCACCTCGCGCAAGAAGAAATAGCGCATCTGGTCGACGCCGTACTGGTCGGCGAGGTTGAAGGGGTCGACCACGTTGCCGACCGACTTCGACATCTTCTCGCCCCTGCTGAACAGGAAGCCGTGGGCATAGACCCGTTTCGGCAGCGGAATGCCGGCCGACATCAGGAACGCCGGCCAGTACACCGCGTGGAAGCGGATGATGTCCTTGCCGATGATGTGCACATCGGCAGGCCAGTAGCCCCAGTTCTTGTCGCGCTCGTCAGGGAAGCCGACGCCGGTGATGTAGTTGGTGAGCGCGTCGACCCAGACATACATCACGTGCTCTTCGTCGCCGGGTACCTTGACGCCCCAGTCGAAGGTGGTGCGCGAGATCGAGAGATCGCGCAAGCCGCCTCGCACGAAGCTCACCACCTCGTTCTTGCGCGAGTCCGGGCCGATGAATTCAGGATGATCCCCATAAAGCTTGAGCAGCTTGTCCTGGTAGGCCGAGAGGCGGAAGAAATAACTCTTCTCCTCGACCCACTCGACCGGCGTGCCTTGTGGTCCGAGACGCACGCCGTCGTCATTCAAGCGGGTTTCGTCCTCGGCGTAATAGGCCTCGTCGCGCACGGAGTACCAGCCGGCATAGGTATCGGCGTAGATGTCGCCGTTCGCCTCCATGCGCCGCCAGATCTCCTGGCTGGAGCGATGGTGCTGCTGTTCGGTGGTGCGGATGAAACGGTCGAACGACACGTTGAGGCGTTCATCCATCTCCTTGAAGCGGCCGGCGTTGCGGGCGGCGAGCGCCGAGACGGACATGTTTTCACCGGCCGCCGTCTGAACCATTTTTTGACCATGCTCGTCGGTGCCGGTCAGGAAGAAAACGTCCTTGCCGTCGAGCCGCGCGAAGCGCGCCAGCGTATCGGTCGCGATCGCCTCATAGGCGTGGCCGATATGTGGGCTGCCGTTGGGATATGCGATGGCGGTCGTAATGTAGAAGACGTTGTCGCGTGCGGGGGCATCAACGGGAGCAGTGGCTTGCGGAGCTGCGACGGGCTTCGGCGCGCGCGGCGCCTTCGGTTTCACAACCTTCGGCGGGGTGGCGACAGGAGCCGGGGCGACGGTCACGGCGGACGCAGCCGCCCTCGCCTTCCTGGCCACCTTCTTCGCTGGAGCCTTGACTTGCTTCTTGGCTGGCTTCCTGGCCGCCTTGTTCTTCGAAACCTTCTTGGCGGAGCCCTGCTTTTTCGCAGCCTTCTTGCTGGCCGTCTTCGCCGTCTTCGCTGCGCTCTTCCTCACGCGCGTCCTGGTGGCCGCCTTCTTGGTCTTCTTCACCTTCTTGACAGCCTTGCGCACGCGCGCCTTTGCCGCCTTCCTGGTGGCTTTCTTTGCAGCCTTCTTCTTGCTGCTGTTGCCTTTGACGGTTCTCTTAGCTCGCGTTGCCACCACGAATTCCTTTACCGGCTTCTTAAAATCTGGAAACGAACCTGCGCCTAGCGCGTCGCGTCCGCCAGCCAGCCGAACACCGAGAAAACCAAGGGCTTTCGCTCCAGATTGTAGGTTTCGGTGTCGCGCGCGGCGCGGACGATCTTTTCCCATACCTCGCTAAGGCGCGCAAGGCGCGGCAGGTTCTGGTTGGCGTTTGCTTCGTCGGCATGCAGTCGCTCCGCGATCCAGCGATCGATGCCGTCGATGAAGGCTGCAAGCGCGACGCGGTCGTTGGTGGGAAGCGAATCGCCGAGCGTGTGCAATTCGCGCGGATCGACCAATGGAAGTTTCGCGAGCAGCGCTGCCGTGCGCTGCTGGAGTTTCAGGGCGTCGCCGCCGAGCAGCGTCAGCGCCCGCGCGACGCTGCCCTCGGAGGCCTCCGCTGCCTCACGCAGCGCCGGATCGTTCGGATCGAGGTCAGCCGCCGAAGCTGCGGCGCCGATCACATCATCCGTGCCGAGCGGGCGCAGGCGCAGCTTGCGGCAGCGCGACTGGATCGTCGCCAGCACCCGCGCCGGCGCGTGGCTTACCAAGAGGAATAGCGATCGCTGCGGCGGCTCCTCGAGGATTTTCAGCAGCGCGTTGGCCGCATTCGGATTGAGCTCGTCAACGGTGTCGACGATGCAGACGCGCCAGCCTTCGGCGGCTGCCGTGGAGCCGAAGAACGAGATGGTCTCGCGCGTCTCATCCACGGTGATCACGGTGCGCATCACGCCGCGCTCGTTGGCGGTGCGTTCCAGCGTCAACAGCCCGCCATGCGAGCTGGCCGCAACCTGCCGCGCCACGGCGTTGTCAGGCTCGATCGCGAAGGTCTCGGCGCGCTGCACGGCGGGCGCCAGCGGCTGGCCGTGAGCGAGCACGAAGCGCGCCATGCGATAGGCCAGCGTCGCCTTGCCGATTCCCTGCGGTCCCCCGATCAGCCAAGCGTGCGGGATGCGCCCGCTGCGATAGGCCGCGAGCAGCGCCATCTCCGCCTCGCGATGGCCGAACAGAAGGCTCGTCTCGCGCGGATGCGGAATGGCGGTATCGCGTTCGGCCTGACGCGGGCTCATGCGGAAACCACCGATGCAGGGGTTGGGAGAAGACGATCGCGCAGCGCCGTCCAGATGCGCCCGGCGACCGTGTCAGGATCGGAATTGGCGTCGATCAGCACGCACCGTGCGGGATCGTCCGTGGCGATCTTGCGATAGGCCTCGCGCAGGCCCTGATGGAAGCTGAGCTTCTCGCTCTCGAACCGGTCGGGCGTGCCGCTGCCACGGCGTACGGCCGCGCGCTGCAAGCCGATCTCGACCGGCAGATCGAGGATGATGGTGAGGTCCGGCTTCAGATCGCCGATCGTGACCCGCTGCATCGCATTGATCAACCCCGCTGGCACGCGGCCGAGGCTGCCCTGATAGGCGCGCGTCGAGTCGGCAAAGCGGTCGCACAGCACCCAGGTGCCCTGACTGAGCGCGGGCTCGATCAGGGTGCGGACATGGTCGTCGCGCGCGGCCGCGAACAGCAGTGTCTCGGCCTCGGGCCCGAGCAGCTTGCCCATGCCCGACAGCAGCAGATGCCGGATGATCTCGGCACCCGGCGAGCCGCCCGGCTCGCGCGTGACGAGCGTGCGGAGCCGCGCCGCATTGAGCCGGTCGGCGAGTTTTTTGATCTGGGTCGACTTGCCCGTCCCCTCGCCGCCTTCAAAGGTGATGAAGCGTCCGCGTCCGGACGGCCGCTGTACCGCGCTCTCACTCATGATCAGAGCTTCTCGGCGCCTGCGCGGAACATGCCGATCGCGAGCTCGCTGGCGCCGTCGATTGCGCGGCGCACGGTCGAGCCGGTGCCGATCGCTTCAGCCGCATAGACCGGCGTCTCCACCGCGATGTTGCCGCTGCGCCAGACCTTGACCACGCCGACCTTCTGACCGGCCTCAATCGGGGCGCGCACCGGTCCGCTATAGACGACACGCGCGATCAGCTTGTCGCTGCCGTTCTTGTGCACCATCACCTTCACGGGCGTCTTGGCGACGAGCTTCACCGAGCGGCTCTCGCCGCCAAACACCTTAGCGTAGCCGATTTGCTGGTCGGCGGCGATCAGCGTGCGGGTCTCGAAATTGCGAAAGCCCCATTCCAGCATCTTCTTGGCTTCGGTGGCGCGATCTTCCGGGTCTTCAAGGCCGTTGACGACGACGATCAGCCGCGTGCCGTTCTGCGACGCAGAGCCGACCATGCCGTAACCGCCCTCCTTGGTGTAGCCGGTCTTCAGACCGTCAGCGCCTTCCATCGAATTGAGCAGAGGATTGCGGTTGGGCTGGCGGATCTTGTTCCAGGTGAACTCCTTCTCGCCGAACAGTTTGTAGAATTCGGGGAAGTCCAGGATGATGTGCCGCGCGAGGATGCCGAGCTCGCGCACGGTCATCTTGTTGCCGGGGTCGGGCAAGCCGTTGGAATTGCCGAAAGTCGACTTCGTCATGCCGAGTTCGCGGGCACGCTTGGTCATGAAGTCGGCGGCAAAGATTTTCTCGTTGCCGGCCATGCCTTCGGCCAGCGCGATACAGGCGTCGTTGCCGCTCTGGATGATCGCACCATGCAGGAGATCGTCGACCGAGACCTTGCTGTTGATGGCGGCGAACATGGTCGAGCCGCCCGAGGGCGCGCCGCCCTTGCGCCAGGCGTTCTCGCTGATCCGGTACTCGTCGGTCGGCTTGATGTCGTCCTTCTTGATGGCATTGAAGACGACTTCCGCCGTCATCAGCTTCATCATGCTGGAGGGCGCGCGCAGCTCGTCGGCGTTCTTCTCGAACAGCACACTGCCGCTGGAGGCCTCGATCAGGATTGCGGTGGGGGCATCGCCGTCAAAGCCGGCATCGTCCGCTTTCTTGGCGCCTTGGACGCTCTGGTTGGCGGCGTAGAGTGCCCCGCCCCAACCGACGCTCGCCACCAGAACTGTCGCGATCAGCCCGCGCGCCAGCCCACCGGCGGAGAACCGGGTGCGGCGGAGCGGAAAAAGACGAAATGCCATGGCCAAGCCCTGAGAGCGGCGTTCTAACAGCAGGAACCGGTGCGAACAACACGGCGCTGGCCGCGGGACCCCGAGATTGCACGATTCTCGTTGCGCCCCTATCGTGGCACCTCATATTTCTCGACCAAACCCCTGAAACAAGGCGGAAAAGCGATGTTGTCCACCCGCGTGATCAAGGCCAACGGGATCGATCTGTTCATCCGCGAAGCCGGCAAAGGTCCGCTGGTGGTGCTGTGCCACGGTTGGCCGGAACTCTCCTATTCGTGGCGCCACCAGATTCCGGCGCTGGCGGGCGCCGGGTTTCGCGTCGTCGCCCCCGACATGCGCGGCTACGGCCAGAGCGCAGCGCCGGCAGACGTTGCCGCCTACTCGATCTTCGACACGGTCGGCGACGTCGTCGGCCTCGTGCACGCGCTCGGCGAAACCAAGGCGATGGTGGTCGGCCACGACTGGGGCGCGCCGGTGGCCTGGCATGCGGCGCTGTTCCGGCCCGACATCTTCACGGCCGTGGCGGGCCTGAGCGTGCCGCCACCATTCCGCGGCCGTGGCAAGCCGCTCGACCTGCTGCGCCAGGGCGGCGTCACCAATTTCTACTGGCAGTATTTCCAGACGCCCGGTGTCGCGGAGGCCGAGCTCGAGCGTGACGTCGCCCGCACGATGCGCATTGTGCTCGGCGGACGCGGCCTTGCCGATCCCACCGCCGCGATGTTCGTGCAGGAGGGCAAGGGCTTTCTCGGCCACGCAACTGTCGAGGAGCCGCTGCCGGACTGGCTGAGCGAGGCTGATTTGGCCTATTTCACCGAGACCTTCCGCAAGTCCGGCTTCCGCGGCGGGCTGAACTGGTACCGCAACCTCGACCGCAATTGGGAGCTGACGGCGCCCTGGCAGGATGCGCAGATCCACCAGCCCTCACTGTTCATTGCCGGCTCCAAAGACGCGGTCATCACCGGCCTGATCGGGGCCAAGCGCGTCAACGAACTGGAGCGCGTGCTGCCGAATCTCAAGCGCAAGCTGATCATCGAAGGCGCCGGCCATTGGGTGCAGCAGGAACGACCCGACGAGGTGAACGCGGCGTTGCTGACGTTCTTGAAGGAAAGCGCGGCCTAGTAGAGGCCGCGGCCGCTCAGGATGTTGCGGGCCTCGGCGGCGCCGTCGGCCGATGACGGAGCGGTCTCGGTCGCGTAGCGACCATCCTCGTCATAGGACACCGCGCGCGCGTTCTGCAGCGCCCGGCCCCGGCTGCGGTTCGAGGCCGACATCTCTGAGGTCGCATTGAGTGAAGCCAAGTCGGCGGACGTGTTGCCGAGATTGTAGGGGCGCCCCTCCGGCATCGGAACCTCGCCGCGAATGGCGCCGCGGTTCGACGATGGCAGCTCCGGCACGAACGGCCTTGCCGACGCGACCCGAACCATCGAGGGCGACGGCGCCGGGATCCCGGTGCGCAGGGTTGCCATCAACTGGCGGTCGTCGGAGCCCTCCAGCGGCGCCCGGCCGACATATTCGACGCGGACCTTGGCGACACCATTGCCTTTGAATTCAAGAAGTTCGGCGGCCTTGTTCGAGACGTCGATGAGCCGGTTGCCGTGATAGGGCCCGCGGTCATTGACGCGGACGATCAGCGATTTGCCGTTCGAGACATTGGTCACCCGCGCATAGGACGGCATCGGCAGGGTCGGATGCGCCGCCGTCAGCGAGGTCATGTCGAACACTTCGCCATTGGCGGTCAGGCGGCCGTGGAAATCGTCGCCGTACCAGGACGCCATGCCTTCGGCGCGGTAGTTGACGTCTTCTTCCGGCACGTAGGTCCGGCCGGCCACCATGTAGGGCTTGCCGACGCGGTAGGTGCCGCCGCCCTTCGGGACTGGATCGCCCAGCGCCACGACCCGGGGGCTCGAGGACACCCCGTATTTCGGATCGACCCGGCTGGCGAACTTGTTCGAGGAGGCGCAATTGGCGAGCGCGAGACAGGTCGCGACCGCGGCAACACCGCGCGCGGTCCGCAAAACCGAATCTGACCGTCGGATCCCCATTCGCCCCAAATACCATTTCGCCGGAGGCGTACCCAACCCGCTTTGGCTACGGGGAGCGCTATCCGGTCCTCAAGTCCGAGGCGGCCCACCACCGCGTCGGAAGTCGTGACGATATCGCAACCCGAACACGGCGGAAATGGGGAGCCCACAACGATCGCGCCGAGATGGTAAACGGGACGTTCGCTTCTCCCCGTTCATCTACGGAGCGCAGGTACCCCTGCTCTGTGCCACTCCCGGGCATTCTGTTGCGCCAAATCCTCACTCCACCCCCATTGTCGTGGCGCTCACCGGAATTCTTTTGACTGTGCAAGGCCGCCCGCGTTTTCTCGCCTCCAAGGGCGAACTGGAATTTGATGATGATCGAGACGGTTTCGGCACTGATGGGTCTGTTAAGCGCGGGGATCTTCCTGGCCCATGCGTTTGAAGGTTACCGCACGAGGGCCTGAGGCCATTCGCGCGGACGGCAAGCATCACCTCTTTCAAGACAGGGCGTTCGGACAAATTTTAATCGGTCCAACCGAGCATCGAAAACGAGAGTGGCAGGTGTCCCATGCGCAACCATGACCTCGTATCCGACGGCTTCCTGGCATTGACCGCCGGCGGCCTCGTTCTACTCTGCTCGAGCCTCGTGGCACTGGTCTTCGCCTGAGCACTACCAACACTTTCCCGCATCACGCGCTGCTCAGCGCAGGCCCAATAGCGAGCGGCGATAGAAGCTGTCGCGGGCCTCGCTCAGGCAGACGAAGCTGCCGTCGAAACCCTGACCGTACCGCTTCTGGCCCTTGCCGTAGTAGACGCCTTTTCTGAAATCGAGCCAGACAACCTGGTCGTGCGGGCAATGACGTTGCGCCTGCGCCTGGTAGCGAAACGGTGTCAGCGGTGTCGCCGAGACCTCCGCGCTGCCGGCGCCAACCAGGATTGCGACTGCGATCCCGCCGAGCCCTTTGCCGAAGCCGCTCCAAGACACCCCCAAAGACACCCCCGTCTCCTGATTCAAGTCTCCACGCGATAGCCGTTCGCCACGGTAGCACAGGACTGCGCGGTCTGTCGGCCGCGGCAGACGGCTTCGCGTCTTCCGCCGGCCATCTTGTCGGGTTACATGACAGCGAGATCATCTCGCTGCGAGGATGCCGCCTGAATGTCGGTTGAGCCTGGATCCACGTCCGAACTTCGCACCGAACCCCGCCCGCCCTCGCCGCGCCTGGGCCTGCTCCCGATGGTCATCTTCGGCTCGCGCTGGCTGCAACTGCCGCTCTATCTCGGACTGATCGTGGCGCAATGCGTCTACATCTCGCTGTTCCTCAAGGAGCTCTGGCATCTCTCCTGGCACGCCCTCGATCTCACCGAAGAGCAGATCATGATGAGCGTGCTGGCGCTGATCGACGTCGTGATGATCTCCAATCTGCTCGTGATGGTCATCGTCGGCGGCTATGAGACGTTCGTCTCGCGACTAGACCTCCAGGGCCATCCCGACGAGCCGGAATGGCTCGGCCACGTCAATGCGAGCGTGCTGAAGATCAAGCTCGCCATGGCCATCATCGGCATCTCCTCGATCGCGCTGCTGCGCACCTTCATCGAGGCCGGCAATCTCGGCTCAAGCCGCGCCGGCTTTACCGAGACTGGCGTGATGTGGCAGGTGCTGATCCACCTCACCTTCGTGGTCTCGGCGATCGGCATTGCCTTCGTCAACAAGCTCAGCGATTCAGGCGAGCGCAGGCACGCCGAGTGAGGTGCGGCTCTGCCTTGTCTACTTGTCGGCTTCGAGTTGCGCCAGCGTCTGGTGCAGGCACTCCTGAAGCTTCTGCGCGACCTGTTGGCGCGAGACGCCTTTGGCGGCAAGATCGGCTGACACCTTGCCCACGACATCGTCGATCGTCTGGCTCGCCAGATTGTCCGTCACCAGCGCGGTTGCGTAGCTTGCCGCGGCATCGCCGCTGAGCCCGAGTTGGCTTGCGGCCCAGAGCCCGAGCAGCTTGTTGGACCGGGCCGTCGCCTTGAACATGAATTCCTCGTCGTGGGCGAATTTGGCCTCAAAGCCCTGTTCGCGCTTGTCGAACGTGGTCATGGTCAGCTCCAATGCGTTTCGCTGAGGGGAATCGGACTGGCTGGGAGCAAACGTCTCCATGGTTCTCGTTCTCGTCAGTTCAGGATCATTTGAATCTTCCTCCCGAAAGCCAGACGCCGTCAAGCCTGCGCGCTGGTCGCCGCAGCCCGGGCGTGCCCAGCACGCACCAGCCAGACCGGCCAGGCAGAGATGTTTACCATTCGTTAAGCAGACTCGGCGCCGGATGGCCCGGGGGACATCGAGAGCTGACGCATGAACAAAGAGCTGCGGGAGTTTCGACGGCTTGAACGGGTCTGCCTGGAGCAGGCCGCCCTCTCCACCATGGACCTCGCACGAAGCGGCTTGCTCAAGGTCGCCGACGATTGTCGCATCGCAGCCGAAGCGATCGAGGCGCAAGCGCCCCGCGGCGCATTCGCAGGCGCCGTCCAGGCGCTCAAGCTGGCTTTGAGCGCGACGGGGATGTCGAACCGGCATTAGCTGCCGGTCCTCGGTCGAAAGATCGAATCAGAAGATTGCTGGGCGTCGGTCAGCCCTTCGCCGCCGCCGCTTCGCGCGCGAGCCGCTCGGCCCGCAGACGCTCCTTGTTGGCGTAAAACGCCTTCTGCGCCTGTTCATGATCACGCATGGCCTTTTCGGCCTCGATCCGGCGCACGGCATCACGCGCCTGGCGCTGTTCGGGTGTCAGGGGTTTGCGTCGGAAGGAAAGGTCTTCAGTCATGGCGAGACAACGCAGACGCGAGAAGGAAGTTCCGCAAGTCGAACCAGGTGCGCGTCTGGGCCACACCGAAACCCGGCGGCCCGCAAAGAGGGAATTCGAGCGGAGCGCCCTACCCGAAGGCCGCTCCGACAGAATCTCGAAAAACAACCCCATGCACAGTAGCCAACCCTTTGCAATGCAACGCTTCTGTCCTCGACATGGGACCCCGTTGACGCGTCGGGCAAAACAGTGGCACTGTGCCATCTTCGGAAAATCCGCCGAGATGTCGTTAGCGGCCATGCCGTTGCCGGCGTCTGGGCGGGGCCGCTCAGTGTGAGTGGTGGGCAAGAGCCGAAGCCGGTATCGATGATGGTCAGTTCCGCTCGATCCGGGAGCCGTTGCCGCGAGGGCCGCTAACGGGAATCAAGGCGGAGGTGGCGTAAGGACTATGCTTGTTCTCTGCGCCGGGGCGCAGCCAAATGGCAAATGCTCTCGGGACAAAAGCGGACCACATCTGCCCGCACCGAGGATTTCGCCTTTTGACCCGAAGCGGACTACATTTTAAACCGCATCAAGTCATGCTGCCAGGCATGAAGCATCGGACACGCGGATGGCCATCGATGTAGTGCCTCCAGACCATTGTGCGGCCGAAGCGGTTTGGTTGTGTGATAACTGCGCCGTCAGGTACGATCACCCATTCGTCGTCAATGAGGACGCGGTAACGCCCACGACTGGACTCCCAATCCGCATCGGAGACTATGTATCCGTCGGCGTCGGTACAGCACTTTCCAAATTCGCTCTGCAAGCTTTCGAACCATGACTTCAGCGGAGAGTGGTCGTATCCGCCATCATCACGTGCGAGTGCTGGCGTCAGTAGCAACGCTGAGCCAAACAACAATGCCGCAAGTTTCGCTGGAAACATCTCTTTGCCTCCGCGATATTCACTGGTCGATCCGCCGGCTTGGTGCGGTCTAGGTTGGCAACCCAGAAAACAAGTCCGTTGCAGCTGCGGCTGATGAGCGACGACAGCCACAATCGTCCGATGCTGTGTTATGGGACTGTTCGTCCCCGCCGCCTACAGACGTGGGTCCCGCAGTTCGCAGCGAAGGTTCAATAACGACGACAATTCAACTAAGGTCAGTGCAACTGCTTCTTTGGTCCAGCCGGTCAGGGCGGCATTGTGTCGACTCGTCCAATTGACCTCTTTTGGCCCCACCCGGACATGGGAGCCGTTAGTCTCGACCGGATTGTTTGTGCGACACCGTGGCAAATGTGAATGTCTTTTGGATGGGCCGGGCATCCTGTAATCTTCTCTAGAAGCTGCTTTCGTGACGGGACGTGCCGACGTCTCCGTTCGAACGAATTACCAGCGGGAATTGCCGTCGGCGGGCATCGCTCTCTCAGCAGAACCGACAATCCTTTCTGCCCGTCTCTCGCCGTGGACTTGCCGTGCGCACGGCACGCTCACTTCGATCACAACGAGGCACCGCGATGAAACCAAGATTTGGAACGTCCGTCAGGGCGGTATTTATGACCAAGCTCACTCTTCGGGTCACGGTCATTATCACCACGGTTTGCATCGTACTGGTGTGGGCCACAAGCCATAACGTTCGTGCCGATGAAAGGGTGGTCAAAATCGTCGTACTCGGAGATGGGTTCACTTCCGGGGCGTGGCTTCCAGTTGGCCGCAATTTTCCTGATAGACTTGAGTTTGCCTTGAAGGCCAAAGGTCAATCGGTCACGGTCGTCAATGCCGGCGTGGGTCAGGACTCGGCGGCAAATGGCCTTGCCAGATTAGACCGATCGATCACCGACGATACCGATGCGCTAATTTTGCAGCTCGGCGCGAATGACATGATCAGGGGAAGGGAGCCAGATATCACTCGTATCGCACTGGCGGCAATTCTACAAAAACTGAGATCCCGGCATATTCCCGTGCTTCTTTGCGGCGCGCGACCCCACGCCAACCTTGATGACGCACAAACGAAGGCTTTTGCCGCGATGTTCTCTGATCTCGCCAGCGAGTACAGCGTGCTCTTCTACCCAGCATTCGACGATGCGTTTGTGGACAATGCACAGCTCAAGGCGGCGGACGGCCTTCACCCAAATCCGGCTGGGATCGAAGCGGTCGTCATGCGCATCTTGCCGCGGGTCGAGGACCTGATCGAGCGCGCGCGTCGCAGAGACGCCGATCCCCACCAGTAGCGCGCTCATTGTCGCCGCCGATGCGATGAATGGCTCCATTTCCGGTTTTGGCCCATCGCTGCCGTTGATGCCACGCTGCTTGATGTTGGCCGATAGGGCAGACCGGAAGTTTGCGGGTGAGCGCCAAATTGGCGCATTTGACCCACAGCTGACCTTTGCCGCGTCACGGAACCAAGTCTCTCTGTGCACTTTTGCACCAAATGCGGAACAGAAGCGCTTTCATGAGCATTCTGTCACTGGATGAGGGGGAGCCGACAGCGTGCCGTCTGCAGAATATCACCTCCGTCAAGCCGAACTTGCCGCTCGGCTGGCACTCGCAGCATCAGAGCCAACGAAACCTGCGGCTCACCATCTCCTCGCCATGGAACATTACGATAAGGCCGAAAAGGCCAAGCGCGCCGAAGCTCCGCCCGACCTAGCACGCCCGATCCTAAACACCCCAGATCAGATCAGCTAAGGCAACTGCCGCAAAAATGGCCCCAGCTCTGGGGGCAATGGGTCCTGAAGCTGGGGCCAATCGGGGTTGCCCTTGGGGAAGGGCATCGGGAAAACTCGGCAATTCGCAAAGCGTTCCACGCCTGCCGTTACGCCGCCTTCAGGCTGTCAGCGATTATTATCAGGTTTGCCGTTGGGGCTGCCGTCATTGCCCCCGTTGCCGAAGCCATTGTTGCCGTTGACTGCCCCCGACCTCGCGATCGCGTTCGACGTCAGCGACGTCGAAAGCAGGAGCGTCATGGCTGGGGCGTCACGGCCGCAAACTTCCCGCAGGTTTTCAGGAATTCGCGCCGGTCATCGTCCTCGAGGTCGGGCATCGCAAACTCCCCGTGTAAGCACCACTGGTTTAAAGCTGCCACGAATTTAAATTAAATGGAATTAAATAAATAATGTTGGTTCCAAACACGAAATCTAATAGTGAGTCACTTTCTTGACGAGGATCTGGCTCGAAGAAGCCCTAAAAAAGTTCCAATCCCGGAACTGAATTCTCGGAGGGGCTTCTTAACGGAGCACGATATGAAACAGCCCAAGGATATGTTCGACCAGATGTCCATCGATGAGCTTTGGGATTTCTACCGCCACACCCAGGCCATTCTCCCAGGAAAACTAGCGGCGAAACAAAAGGAGCTAGAAGAGCGGCTGGCTAAGCTCGGTGCCGCCGTTGGGTCGGTGCCGCCGCACACTGTTCGCGCCCGACGGCACTATCCCAAAGTCCTTCCAAAGTATCGCAACCCGTTAAATGGATCGGAGACTTGGGCCGGACGCGGCAAGCGGCCTCGCTGGGTAACAAATCTATTAAGGTCCGGAAAACGGATCGATGACTTACGTATTGACCGGGCCGCGACGTAGCGGGTCAGTGCAGGCGTCTGGTTTCGGCCTTCCTAACTTGCTCTCGGAGGGCCTGCACTTCGTCCCATAGTTTTTCAAGGTCGGGGATCGATGCGCGCCTTCCTTTCAGCTTCTCAAGCTCGACAGCCAGCACAAGCAGGTCTGGCTTAACGCGCTTCGGCTTTTTTGAAGCCCTGACCTTTCGTCCCATTTGGGAACAACTCCGCACGCACCAGTCGCCTACCGCGCTGCGCAGCAATTATTGTGCCGTGTCCGATGTATGATGGATGAACGAGAGATCGGGCGGCCCTATGGATCACTCCCAAGTGCAGCGCGCAGGGCTGCTGCCATGTCGTCCGTGCTATATGCCCTTCCGAGCATCGAACGCCGGAAGAATGGTCGATAGGTCGAGATAGCGATAACCCATGATCCCGCCGTTGCACCGGGCAAATGATTTCGCCCCGTGAGCAAGTCATGGATCAAGAGCTCTAACCGGTTCAGGCTAATAAGTGGTACTGCCGCGCAAATATGAAGTCCTGCGGCCTGAGTGCTTCCTCGCTATGTACAACCACATCGTTGCCTGCACTGAGCGTGATCGTGCTCTCGTGCGTTGTTGGGTCGAAAGCCGAGATACTGAGCTGGTTGAAATTCTCAACACCTAGAGCCAAGACGTTGATGTGGTCGGTTCCTAGATTTGAAAGACCCTGGCCGAAATCTTCAACCCTGTCGTGCCCGTTGTTGAAGTTGAACACGAAGGTGTCGTTGCCTCCTTTGGCAAGTCCAAGCATCACCTGAGCGTCGCCCCACATGTCGTCGGCGCTGGTGCGAGCGGCCGGTCTGACCCGGCCGCTTAGGCAGGCCCGCGCCGGGCTTAGGCTGTCCGTAGGACACGCTTAGGTAGTGACCCTAAGGGTAGCCTACCCCGGGCCGCCCGGCCACCACTAAAACGGGGTGGTCAGCGCGGGGGTAGAAACGGGCACCGCGCCCCAAAAGTAAGCCACTGTTTTTATTGATATTTTGGCGGAAGGGGTGGGATTCGAACCCACGGTACCCTTGCGGGCACGCCGGTTTTCAAGACCGGTGCCTTAAACCACTCGGCCACCCTTCCAAGCCTGGGAATGGGTGTCGCTTAACGTAGTCGACGGCGCAAGGCAACGCGAAGTTGGCGCCTCCCCAAGCCGTTCCGCCGCACGCGATCTGTCAGGCGAGCGTCAGCCAGGTCCCTTAGTCTGGGCAACAGGCCAGGCCGCCGGTCAACGGCAGCTCCCTCGGCAATCCCGGACATTGGCGACATCTCCCAGGGCGTCGCCGGTTGCGAGGCCCGGTTGGATTCGCGTCCATTGCCGGGCCTCGTTTGCTGCCCGCAAACGACAACGGCGCCCCGTGAGGAGCGCCGCACAAAATTCTTCGTAGCTGCGTTGGCTCAGTAGCCGCAGGAGGCGCAGCCCATCGCCACCGGGGCGTAGTAGGAATAACCGGGCGAGACCATCTCGACGCGCTGGCGCGTCGCGTATTGCGGCGGGATGCGCTCGTACTGAACGCTCGGCGGCGCGACCATCACGGTCTGCGGCACCATCACGGTGCGGTACTGCGCCGGCGCGCGGTGCGCGACGGTCGCGCCGGGCGAGACCATCACGGTCTCGTCGACGGTGCGGTATTGCGGCTGCACGTATTGCTGCTGGTAGCAGGTCGTGCACGGCGGCGGCGCGTAGCAATTGTAGCAGCCGGCGGAGGCCGCGCCCGTCATGGAAATTGCGGCGAGGACTGTTGAGAAAACGACAGCGAGAGTACGAGACATTGTGGTGGTGCCCCAGTTGCCCGAAATGGATTTGCGAAAGGTCGCGGCAGTATACGCTGCGAAATCCAGGCTTGCGGAACTTCGTGGGGGCATCCTTAACGCGAACGGCCGATTGCGGCCGACCGGTAAGAACTCATTGACCACGCGCATTAACGCGCGCGATGTGCGTTTGCTCCGAAGTCGCCATGGCTTGCGAGAGCGTGATCGCTGCGCCGGCGATCGGACATCGCCGCGATGCTCCGTTCGAGCGCCGTTCCGGAGCGTTCATCCCGTCCGGCGGGTCGAGCTTTAACGCCTCACTGCTCTTTCCAAAAACTCCAGCAGCGAGGGATCGGTCTCTTCGAATTCGACAAAGCGGCGGCGCAGCTCGTCGGCGATTTCTGCGGTGGCATCTCGCGACCATCCTTCCGCGGTATTGAAGGCCACGATACGTGCGGGATGGAGATATTGCCCGTCGACGAGATGTCTGAGCAGGGTCGCGCGATTGGCGTCCTCCTCGGCCGTTTCACACCAGGCGCGGCCCAGCCGCCGGCCGAAATCATCGAGCACGAGATAGACGTCCCGGTCTGTCGTAATATGCGGCACGAGCGATGGAGAGTGACTCATGGCTTCCTCCGCTACTGGCATCCGGACAGTTGCGGACAGATCTGGATACCCGATTTGCCCTTGGCCGGATTCGTAAAAATTGAATTTCAGTCGTTCTTAAGATTGCACGATTAAATTGCAAATCAAATAGAAATAAATAGAAATTAAATAGCGAAGTGCATCGGGTACGCTGGTCGCCTGGCGCGGCGGGCCACGTCGGCGCCCACCTCGCAAACGGCTCCCGGGTGCAACCCCAATACGCCACCACCTGGGAGGCAGGGCCGTTTCCTGGCGACCTCCGTCCGACCTCGACGGTTCGGTCCTGCAACGGCGCATCTGCGCGCCAAGGCGGAACGGCGAGTCGTCCCGAGAGAATCGATCCAGCGTGTGGCGTGCCGATCAGGCGCCTATCTCGAACGGCGCTTGACCTCGCGCACCGCACCGCGCGCGGCGCTCGTGGTGAGCGCTGCATAAGCCTGAAGCGCGGTCGAGACGTTGCGCTTGCGGTTGGTCGCCTGCCAGGCGGCATCGCCCTTCGCCTCTTCCGCTGCACGGCGCTTGGCGAGCTCCTCGTCGGAGACCTCAAGGCTGATGCTGCGGTTCGGAATGTCGATGGCGATGCGGTCGCCGGTCCGCACCAGACCGATGTTGCCGCCTTCGGCCGCTTCCGGCGACAGATGCCCGATCGACAGGCCGGACGAGCCGCCCGAGAAGCGTCCGTCGGTGACGAGCGCGCACGCCTTGCCGAGGCCCATCGATTTCAGATAGCTCGTCGGATACAGCATTTCCTGCATGCCAGGGCCGCCGCGCGGACCTTCGTAGATGATGACCACGATCTCGCCGGCGACGACCTTGCCGCCCAGAATGCCCTCGACGGCCGCGTCCTGGCTCTCGAACACGCGCGCGGGGCCGGAGAATTTCAGGATCGAGGCGTCGACGCCGGCGGTCTTCACGATGCAGCCGTCCTGCGCGAGATTGCCGCAGAGCACGGCGAGGCCGCCGTCCTTGCTGAAGGCGTGTTCGAGATTGCGAACCACGCCCTTCTCGCGATCGGTATCGAGCTCGTCGTAACGGCGCTCCTGGCTGAACGCGACCTGCGTCGGGATGCCGCCGGGCGAAGCGCGGAAGAATGTGCGGACCGACTCGCTCTTGGAGCGCTTGATGTCCCAGCGCTCCAGCGCATCATTCATGGTCGGCGCATGCACGGTCGGGACCGAGGTGTCGATCAGGCCGGCGCGGTCAAGCTCGCCCAGAATGCCCATGATGCCGCCGGCGCGATGCACGTCCTCGACATGCACGTCGGCGACCGACGGCGCGACTTTGCACAGCACGGGCACGCGGCGCGAGAGGCGGTCGATGTCGCGCATGGTGAATTCGACCTCGCCTTCATGGGCGGCAGCGAGCAGATGCAGCACCGTGTTGGTCGAGCCGCCCATCGCGATGTCGAGCGTCATCGCGTTCTCGAACGCCTTGAAGTTGGCGACGTTGCGCGGCAGCACCGAGGCATCGTCCTGCTCGTAGTAGCGGCGCACGATATCGACGATGGTGTGGCCCGCTTCCACGAACAGTCGCCTGCGATCGGCATGGGTCGCCACCACCGTGCCGTTGCCGGGCAGCGCGAGGCCAAGCGCCTCGGTCAGGCAGTTCATCGAATTGGCCGTGAACATGCCCGAGCACGAGCCGCAGGTCGGGCACGCCGAGCGCTCGATCACCTTGACGTCCTCGTCGCTGACCTTGGAGTCGGCCGCCGCGACCATGGCATCGATCAGGTCAACCGCCTTGGTCTTGCCCTGCAGCGTGACCTTGCCGGCTTCCATCGGGCCGCCCGAAACGAACACGGCGGGAATGTTGAGCCGCAGCGCCGCCATCAGCATGCCGGGCGTGATCTTGTCGCAATTGGAGATGCAGACCATGCCGTCGGCGCAATGCGCGTTGACCATGTACTCGACGCTGTCGGCGATCAGCTCGCGCGACGGCAGGCTGTAGAGCATGCCGTCATGGCCCATGGCGATGCCGTCGTCGACCGCGATGGTGTTGAACTCTTTCGCGACGCCGCCGGCCTGCTCGATCTCGCGCGCCACGAGCTGGCCGAGGTCCTTGAGGTGGACATGGCCGGGCACGAACTGGGTGAAGGAGTTGACGACCGCGATGATCGGCTTGCCGAAATCGCCATCCTTCATGCCCGTCGCGCGCCAGAGGCCGCGGGCGCCCGCCATGTTGCGGCCGTGGGTGGTGGTGCGGGAGCGATAGGCTGGCATGGCGGTTTCCGTCCTCGGTTTGCATCGGCCGGGCGGGGAAAAATAGAAGCCGCCTCAGGCCTTTCCGGCCGGATAGCGCACGGGATGGGCGCGTGCAACGAGAACTTGGCCCAGATGGGGCCAGATCGGCCCGGCGCAGGCCTCCCCTGCTCCCGGCGCGGGCTATTGCAGGGTCGGATCGAGCTTGGACAGGAATGTGCCGGAGAGAAACTGCTGAGAGGTTTGCGGTGCGACCAATCACAACGCCCGATAACGCGCAGACCCAATACGTGATGGGCAATCGGTCTCTCCGTCCGTAGTGATCCGGAATGGAGTCCTAACCACGCTTCGCGTACATCGCGCACATTGATCGGCGGCTTTCCAAGGGCATCACCCTCTGGTCCCGCACCATGGGGTTGGGGGACCACATGGGGCGGGGGATCAAAGGCTGGGGCAAGGTGACGAGGTCCGGACTCCTAGGCACTCCGGACCTCGGTACTTTCTACATCGAACGCGATATCGCGCCGCCCGGCTCTTCAGCCTGGCGGCGCGTTCGCGTGTGCTGTCCTGTTGGCTCGGGCGCTTACCGCGTCTGCGGCTCGATCGTGACGGTGCAATCGCCCTGCCCCTGCGTAGCGACGACAATATCGCCAGCCGCAGCCCCGAGCGGGATCGGGGCGGACGAACCGCCGCCGGGCAACTGAACAGTCACGCTCAGCGAATCCGTGCGCGCGGTTGAGCCGACCGTTGACGGTTCCGCTTCGGCGACGTTACCGGAGGAATCGCGCCGCATGACGCGGCAATTCACATTGCTGCCGCCGGCTGCGGCCATGCTCGATGACGTACCGCCACTCATTTGCGCGCGGGCTCGCGAAGGATCGCGCGGCACCTGGCTGACGATGCGATGCGTGCGCGGCTCAACGATGACGACATCGTCATCGGTCGCGAAATATTCGTAGTCCCGATATTCGGGCTCGATCGATACGATCTCGGGCGGCAGACGATGAAGCCGCAGGCGCGGGGGAATCGTCTCGCCAACCCGGACCGCGATGTTCAAATTGCGCTCCGGCTCCGCCAACCGCCCGCGGCTCAGCGTTTCGGAGATGCGCATTTGTTTCTCGGAGGTCACGCGGGTCTGCTGATTGACCTGCGTATTGGTTCGGGTTGTCTGATCGGCTTGATTGGTCTGCGTGCCGGTTTGAGACGGGGCGCTTTGTGCGTTGTTGGCCGGAGCCGGCCGGCTCGAATCGGTTGCCGTTGCCGGACGATTGCCCTGTTGCGCTGGAGGCTGCTGTTCCGCATTGCGCGGTGGCTGGTTCTGATTGCGCTCGTTCTGGTTGGCCGCCGTGCCGGCGCGGTCATCCTGCTGGCCAGCCGGACCGCTCCTCGATTTTTCGGACTCGGCCGTCGACTTCTGCGGCGCGGACTTGTCCTGCTTCGTCTCTGCGCTGCTCTTGCCACCCTCGCGACCTTGCTTGGCGCTCTCCGCCTCACGGTTGCGATCTCGCGCCGGATTGCGGGATTCTTGCGCCTGCTCTTTCGCATTCCGTTGGTTGCGCTCGGCAGCCGCCGCGGGTCGGTTCTTCTCTTCGTTGGCCCGGCGATTGTGGCCGCCCTTTTCCTCCCGCCCGACGCCCTGCATTCTCTCCTGGCTGCCTTTCGCTCGCTCCGGACCGCGTTCTTGAGCCCGTTCCTGAGCCGATCCACGATCGTGCTGCTGCGCGGCGCCTCTTGCCGGCTCCTCGGTTCGTTTTGGTTCGTCTCTCCGCTCACCAGGCGTTTGAGCGTAGGCAAAACCCGATGCGAGCATCAGCCCGGCGGCAGCAGTCGACAACATCAAGTGCTTGCGCATCTCCGTCTCCTCATAAACTTGCCAACCGACGCGAACGTCGCGTTGGCGCGAAGGTTCCTGAGGGGAACTGCGGCCGTGCACCTCACCGGGCGTGCAAGATCAGGTCGAGCTCACATGGGTCCTTTTAGCGCATGGGGTCCTTCAGCGTGAGCCGCGCCGTGAATGTCACGCTGGTCTTGCCGACCAGCGCCATGCCTTCGATCTTGGCGCCATCGGCGGAGTAGTCGCCCGAAAAGCCGCAGGTCACTTCCCTGCCGCCGAACGCGAGTGGCTTGCCAATGGCCTCGGTGTGCTGATTGACGATCATATCACCGCGCCATTTCCCGTTCCGGAAGGTGTAGCTGCCGCTGTAGTAGAAATAGCTGTCGCCGCCCATGATGTGGCCGTCGCAGAGCACGACGACACCTTTGGCCTGGCCGCGCTTGCCGTCGCGCATCTTAATCTCAAAGATGTAGAGGCCGTTGGGGACCTTGTTTTGGTCGCCGCTCTGCTCGGGCCCATCGCCGGCCGACATAGCTCATCTCCCGCTCAAACCGGCACGTTCCGTTCCAGGTCCTCGAGCCATGCCGCTGCGCTCGAATCCGACGGCGCACGCCAGTCGCCCCGCGGCGACAACGACCCGCCCGCCGAGACCTTCGGACCGTTCGGCATCGCCGAGCGCTTGAACTGGCTGAAAGCGAAGAAGCGGCGCAGGAACACCTCGAGCCAGCGGCGTATCTCCGGAAGATCGTAGGCCTTGCGCCGGTCAGTCGGGAATGCCGGCAGCCATTCGCCCTTGGCGACATCGTTCCAGGCATGCAGCGCCATGAAGGCGATCTTGGACGGCCGCATGCCGAACCGCAGCGTGTAGAACAGGTTGAAATCCTGGAGTTCGTAGGGACCAACGGAAGCTTCCGTGCTCTGCGGCTTCTCGCCGGGCCTGACTGGAACGAGCTCGGGCGAGATTTCGGCTGACAGGATCGACGCAAGCGTCCGGTTGACGTCGTCGCTGAATTGTTTTGAGGCGATCACCCAGCGGATCAGGTGCTGAATCAGCGTCTTCGGCACCCCGGCGTTGACATTGTAATGCGCCATCTGGTCGCCGACGCCGTAGGTACACCAGCCGAGCGCGAGCTCCGAGAGATCGCCGGTCCCGATAACGATGCCGCCATGATGGTTGGCGAGCCGGAACAGATAGTCGGTGCGCAGGCCCGCCTGCACGTTCTCGAAGGTGATGTCGTAGACCGGCTCGCCCTTGCCGAAGGGATGACCGATGTCCTTCAGCATCTGCGTGGCCGTGGTGCGGATGTCGAGCTCCTGCCAATCCGCCTGCAACGCCTTCATCAGCGCCAGTGCATTGGTCTTGCTCTCGCTGCCGGTGGCAAAGCCCGGCATCGTGTAGGCCAGGATGTTGCTGCGCGGCAGGCCGAGCAGGTCGACCGCCTTGGCGGCGACGATCAGGGCGTGGGTGGAATCGAGCCCGCCCGAGACGCCGATCACCACGCGCTTGGTGCCGGTCGCGCGCATGCGTTGCACGAGGCCGGCGACCTGGATGTTGTAGGCCTCGTAGCAATCCTGCTCGAGCAGGGCTTGGTCGCTCGGCACGAACGGGAAGCGCTCGATCTTGCGCAGGAAGCCGATGTCGGCGGCCGGCGGCTTCAGGGCAAAGGTGATCCTCCGGAAAAAGCCTTCGCGTTGCCGGCGATTGTCGTCGAACGTACCCATCAGTGCGCGTTCCTGCCTGAGCAGGTCGAGATCGACGTCGGCCGGCGTGATCTGGCCGCCTTGGCGGAACCGCTCGCCCTCGGCCAGCAGCACGCCGTTCTCATAGATCGAGGTCTGGCCGTCCCAGGCCAGATCCGTGGTCGATTCCCCTGCTCCGGCGGCGGAATAGACGTAGGCCGCAAGGCAACGCGCCGACGTCGATTGACACAGCAGCGCGCGCGAGCGCGCCCTTCCGATCGTGATCGGGCTGCCGGATAGATTGATCAGTACGCTGGCGCCCGCGAGCGCGAGTTCGGAAGCCGGCGTCACCGGAATCCACATGTCCTCGCAGATCTCGACGCCGATGGTCAGGCCTGGAACATCCTCGGCCGCGAATAGGAGGTCAACGCCGAACGGTGCGTGCAGCCCGCCAAACGCGATCGTCTCTCCGGCGATGCCGGCGCCGGAGGCAAAATGCCGTCCCTCGTAGAATTCGCGATAGGTCGGCAGGTAACTCTTGGGCACGACGCCAAGGACGTTGCCGCGATGAATGACGACGGCGCAATTGTAGATGCGATGGCCGAAGCGCACCGGCGCGCCGACGATCAAGACGGTCATCAGAGCCGATGAGGCCTCGACGATCGCGGCGAGCCCGCGCTCGACCGCATCGAGCAGCGGATCCTGCTTCACGAGGTCTTCGATCGCATAGCCGGACAGGCACAGCTCGGGAAATACGGCGACCGCCACCGACTGCTCGTGACAGGCATTGGCCGCCGCCAGGATCGCCTTCGCATTGGCCGAGGGATCGGCGACATGAGAGGTGGTGACACAGGCCGCCACGCGCGCAAATCCGTGGGCGTAGATCGAGTGAAAACTCATTGAGCGCAGTATCCTTGGAGCGCAGTACCCTTGATCTTGTCGCGGCCGCGGCCGTCAGTTCCGGATCATAGTATCCCATCGACCGGGCCCCGTGCAGGCCATCCGCCGTCATGCATAACGGATTTGCATGTTCGCCCGCCCCGGTCTGGCGAAGTCAGGCACTGCGGGCGAGCACGCCGGGAAGGTCGTCGCGCAGCCACTCGGCAATCCGGGGCCAGGCATGGGCGTGGGTGCGGGCGCCCATGAACAGGCCGAGATGATTGCTGGGCTCGGAGACCGCCGTGATGAAGGCGGGCGGCGTTCCCAGCAGACCGGCGGTCGCAAGCGCCTGTCTGGCCGGCACGACGTCGTCATCGAGCCCGGCCAGCAGGAAGACCGGCGCCTTGACGTCCTTCAGATCAACCTTGCGGCCGAGCGCCGTGAACTTGCCACCGGCAATCCGGTTCTCGCGGAATATCCAGTTGACGATCTCCAGATAATAAGTGCCGGGCAGGTTGAGCGTCTCCGTATTCCAGCGGTCGAAACGCGCGAGCAGCGCCGCGCCCTCCTCGTCCGAGAGGTCCTTCTGCAATGCCGCTGCAATGTCGTCGCGGCTGGGCGCCTTCGACCAGAAGCGCAGCATCTCGTCGCCGCTGACATTCCCGCCGCCGCGCGCCACGAGCTGATCGTAGAGCGCCTCAGGCGCATTGCGAACGAGCCGGGACAGCGCGGAGTCGATCGAAAGATCAACGGGCGCACCCACCAGCACCAGCCGCCGCACCTTGGCGGGAAACCGCGCCGCATAGAGCAGCGACAGCCAGCCGCCCTGGCACAGGCCGACGAGGTCGACCGGCGCGCCGATCTCGTCGATGGCAACGTTGAGATCGCCGAGATAGCTGTCGATCGAGAGATAGCGCATGTCCGGCGTGGCCGAGCGCCAATCGGTGAGATAGATCCGGTCGATGCCGCCATCTTGCAGGGACTGCACCACACTGCGGCCGGGCGCAAAGTCCGCGATCAAGGCCCGATGCAGCGCATAGGGCGCACAGACCAGCGCCGGCTGTCCGGGCCGCGCCCGCGTGCCATCGCGCAGGCGCATGGTCGCAAGCTCCAGGGCGACCGTGTTGGGCGTCGTCCACGGCAGATTGCTCTCGTCCTGTTCCGGCGGACCGCGCTCCAGCCACCAGAGGCAGGCGTCCATCGCGAGCCGCGCCGCCGCGAACGGCCATAGCCGCGGATCATCCGGAGGACGTTCCGGTCCGCCCAGCGGTTTGCCGCTCTTCTCCACCATGACTATCTCAAGGCATTCACAGGAAGGCCTCCAGGCTGACGATCGAAATACTGCGCTCGCGAAAACTCTGATGGGTCGCGGCCACAGAGCCGTCGAGATCGATGCCGCGACATGCATCCTCGATGACGGCGACCTCGAACCCCGCGTTGCGGGCATCTTCCGCCGAGAAGCGGACACAGAAGTCCAGCGCCAAACCTGCGACGAAGACGGTCTTCAGCTCGCGCTCACGCAAATAGCCGAGCAGGCCGGTCGGCGTCCGGTGGTCGTTCTCGAACAGCGCCGAATACGAATCGATGCCGCGACGAAAACCTTTGCGCACCACGAGGTTTGCGCGGGTGACGTCGAGCTCCCCATGGAATTCAGCGCCGGGCGTGCCTTGCACGCAGTGTGACGGCCAGAGCACCTGGGTGCCGTAGTCGAGCTCGATGGCCTGGAACGGCTGCTTGCCCGCATGGTTCGGCGCGAACGAGACGTGGTCGCCCGGATGCCAGTCCTGGGTCAGCACCATATTGGTGAATTTTTGGGCGATTCGATTGATGGCCGGGACAACCTTCTCGCCGCCGGGAACGGCGAGCGCTCCGCCAGTGCAAAAGTCGTTCTGCACGTCGACCACCAGCAGCACGTCGCGGTCGGAAATCTTCATCGCAAGGTCCCCTTCCAGCCGTCCGGCGCGACGGGCGCCGAACGCTCCATCCAATGTCGAACTTCCCGCGCGGCTTCGCAACCACCGACCGTGCGGCGATATCGCGCCCGTCGTACCTGGGATGCAACGGTTTGGCGCTATCCGAGTTGACTAGGCTCGCCCAAGGGCGGATTCTTTCTAAAGACGTTCGCAAATTGCGGATCGGATGGAGAGCGGAGGAAACGGTTCCCGCGAACCTGCACAGCGCGGCAGCCACATGGTCATGAATATCGGCAAGTCCGGACAGATTCTTCTCGCCGATATCGGCGGCACCAATGCGCGCTTTGCGCTGGGCCAAAGTGAATCGAACAGCGGCGACCAGACCGGCTCCATCGACTATGTGAAGGTCGCTGACTTTCCGACCGTCCGGGAAGCCATTGCCAATGTCCTCACGCGCCGGTCCGGCAGCGAGCAGCCCAAAAGAGCCGTGCTGGCCGTCGCAGGTCCCGTGACCAACAACCGCTGCGTCATGACCAACAGTCCATGGGTCATCGACGGCAACGAGCTCCAGCCGGCTCTCGGCTTCGAGAGCGTGCACGTGCTCAACGATTTCGAGGTGGTGGCCTGGTCCCTGCCCGCGCTGGGGCCTGCCGATTTGATCCCGCTCGGGGGACAGGACGGCCTCCCTGGAGAGCCGCTGCTGGTGGTTGGCCCCGGAACCGGCTTTGGCGTCTCCTGTCTGGTCGAGCGCCATGGCGCCCGGCTGGCGGTCGTCACCGAGGCCGGGCACGCGACTTTGCCGGCGGAGAACGAGCGCGAAGAGCGCGTGATCGCCTGCCTGCGCCGGCGTCTCGGCCATGTCTCCATCGAGCGCGGCGCGCTATCGGGCTCCGGTCTGCAAAGCCTCTACGAGGCGCTGGCGGAAGTGGACGGCGCCCAGGTGCCACACCGCGACGCCGCCGCCATCACCAAGGCGGCCCTGGAGGGCAGTTGCGAAGTCAGCCGCGCGACGCTGGAGATGTTTTGCGCCATCCTCGGCTCGGTCGCGGGCAATCTCGCGGTGACCTTCGGCGCCCGCGGCGGCGTCTATATCGCCGGCGGCATCGTGCCGCGCTTTCCGGAATTCATTGCCGCTTCCGCGTTCCGGGCGCGCTTCGAAGCCAAGGGGCGCTTCCAGGACTACTTGCGCAACATCCCGACCAATCTCGTCACGAAGCCTGATGCGAGCTTCGTCGGCCTGAAGATGTTCGCCGACCACAATCCGGATTGAGACGCGATCGCCCTCCTCGCGCGCCGGTTCCAGTAATTCACAGCTGATTGCAGCATGCCCGCAGTTCCACGCAGGATCTTGCTTGCCGGCGTGTGTTCGATGAGCAACAATCCGCGGGAGTGCGTGGCGTAGTTGCGGGGGCGTGACATGCGTAAGCAGGACCTGGGTTTCGACTATCACCGCTATCACCGCCTGCTGACTGAGGCGGACGACGATGACAAGCGGCTGGCGCTGATCGAGATCCTGATCGAGGAAAGGGCGCGCGACCGGCTGGCCGCGCAGCGCGCCTCTGATCGCGCCGCCATGACGGCCCATACCATTGCCACCGTGCTGAAGAACGGCCGCAACTGAGACTTGCGGGACCACTTGCTGCTCGCGCAAACACGCGGGCGGTTGCGATTCCGTTAACGATCCCGCCTTCGCCGTCGCTCAGTGCGGCGCCCTGGGGGGCGCGTCCGGAAACAACGACTCGATCATCGCCTTGAGCTGATCGATGGAAATCGGCTTGCGCAGGATCGGCCGCCGCCGGAGCAAGGACGGCAGCAGTTCAGGCCCGTAGCCGGTGGCGAACAGAAACGGCTTTCCGCGGCGCTCGATCAGGTCGGCGACGGGATCGACGTAGAGGCCCTTCAGATTGATGTCGAGGATGGCGAAATCGTATTGCGCGGTCATCGCAAAGGCGCTCGCATCCCGGACGTTGTCCGCTTCCGCGACGACATGGTGGCCGAGTTCCTCCACCATGTCGGCGATCATCATCCGGATCAACGCCTCGTCTTCGACCAGGAAAACGGAGAGTCCGTCCGCCATATCAACCCCGCAGTCAGCTTGCGAAGCTAATCATAACCGAGTTGCGAAGAAGATTCACGAATTCGTGGCGGGCGCTGTTAATTCGGACACCCGCAATCGGATTCAACTTGATCAATCCAGCCCGCGCTCGTGGCTGAGGCGCACCATCTCCTGGATGAAGACCTGCTTCTGCTTGTCGTCGAGGCTCGAATAAAGCGGCTCGGCGGCGTCGGCGACGGTGCGCTGGTCGGCGGCGCGGTCGATCAGGAATTGCGACTCGTTGCGCATCTGCTCGATAATGTCGTCAGGCGGATCCCGCTTGGCGCGGGCAATCCGCAGGTTGAGCCGCTCCGCGCCATTATGTCCCAGGTAGTGCATGGCGCTCGAGAAGCCGAACCAGTGCTTCTCCTGATCGGGCGTCAGGTTCAACTCGGTCTTGATCCGCTCGATATAGGAATCGCTGTTGGCGACGATCTGCTCGGCGGTCTGTTGCGGCGCGCCGGTCTGGGTGAGGACGGTGACGTTGTCCTTGTTGTCCTGCGGCGCATTCCTGGCTTCCTTGCTCGCCTTGGCGCCCTTGCCCGCCTTGGCGCTCTTGGCATCCTTGTCCTTGCCGGTGCCCGGCTGCTTGGCGTCCTTGCTGGCATCCTTGCCGGCGTCCTTGGCAGCCGGAGCCGGCTGGTTGTTGTTATTGACGCCGAGCACGCCGGTGAAGACACCGACCACGCCGCCGATTGCACCGCCCAGCACGCCGCCAACGGGACCGGCCGCCTTGTTGCCGGCCGCGGCCCCATCCTGAACGCCTTTGACCAAGCCTTGTGCATGCGCAACCGCGGCTGCGCCGAGCAGCAACGCGAGCACGGAGCCCAGCGCGAACCATCGCCGCAGGTGAAGCCGCGCGGGCGGCGCCGTGTTGATCATTTTGGTCTCCATCGTCGATTCGATCGTCCTGTCCGGATGGGAGCCACCCGCCGGTTGCAACTCTATCGTTTTCGCCGCTTCGAGGTCCAGACGCAGCCAATTGCTGTCCACGCCCGAAAAGTGTTTGGCGCGAAGCGGTTATCAAGGCTTATTCGAAACTGCGGCGTAATTGCGCACGAGATGTCCCGCGCTCCTTGCCCGAAGTGTGCGTCGCAAAATGCGCGCGCGTTGCGGGACGGCGCTGCCGCGTTCCCGGACGCAACGTTAGTTCTAGACGGCGAGCCGTTCGGCTTCCTCGACAGACGCGACCAATCATGATCTGATCGCGCTACCAATCTGCCGCGCTTCGCGCGATTTGGCGGCGAGGCGGTAGCATCAAGAAGAAACTCGAACAAAAAATAAAAACAAAACTCGGAATGCCAGAGGAAACACCAGAACAATAAAACACCCAAGTGAGGAAACGAGATGTCACGCAAGACACTGACGCGACGTCAATTTGTTGCGACCACTGCAATGTCCTCCGCGGCGCTGATCACGGCGCCCTATGTCCGGGGCGCGTACGCCGCCGGCAAGCTCTCGATCGGCTTCTGGGACCATTGGGTGCCGGGCGCCAACAAGGCCTCCACCGACCTCGTCAACGAATGGGCGGCGAAGGAGAAGGTCGAGGTCTCGATCGACTACATCACCAGCAACAATAAGAAGCTCGAATTGACCGTCGCCGCCGAAGCGCAGGCGAAATCCGGTCACGATATTCTCCAGATGCCGACCTGGTGGCCGCACGCCTATGCGGATAACCTCGAGCCCGTCAACGACATCATGGAGCCGATCATCAAGCAGAACGGCGACGTCAACGACACGGTCAAATATCTGGGCCAGGCCGGTGGCAAATGGCTCGCCGTCCCCGCCACCGTCGGCAGCCAGATCAAGGGCCCATGCTCACGCATCGACCTGATGAAGAAGCATGCCGGCATCGACGTGCAGGAGATGTATCCGGTCGGCGGTCCGCCCAAAGTGGACAACTGGACAATGGAGACTTTCCTGAAGGCTGCCGAGGCCTGCCATAAGGCCGGCTTTGCGTTCGGCATCGGTCTCGGCGAGACCACCGACAGCGTCGATACGGCCGGCGCAATCTTTCAATCGTTCGGCGCGGACCTCGTCAACGCCAAGGGCGACGTCACGGTGAAGACCGACGCAGTTCGTCAGGCGCTCGAGTTCTACAAGCGGTTGATTGCCGTGCTCCCGGCTGACGCGGCGTCCTGGGACGATGCGTCCAACAACAAATGGCTGATCTCGGGCCGCGGCGCGATGATCCTGAACCCACCGAGCTCCTGGGCCGTCGCCAAGCGCGACGCACCGCAGGTTGCCGAGCAATGCTGGACTCACGGCTTCCCGGCGGGACCGAAGGGGCGTTTCGCGCCCTTCCTGCCATACTTCTGGGGCGTCTGGAGCTTTGGCAAAAATAAGGAAGCGGCCAAGAGCCTGCTTACCCACCTGTCGCAGCCGTCATCGATCGAAAAATTCGTCGCGGTAAGCGGCGGCTACGATCTCCCGGCTTTCGCGAACATGACGAAACTGAAGACCTGGGCCGAGGAAGGGCCGCCGAAGGGCACGCTCTTTCACTATCCGGACCCGTACAAACACCAGACGATGTCGATCGCGGCGTCTCCGGCACCGCCGAAGATCGCGCAGCAGATCTACTCCCAGGCGACGCTGACCAAACTGGCGCTGCGTTACGCACGGGGTGAGACGATAGAGCAGGCGCTCGCCTGGGCCGAGGGTGAGTGCGAAGGCTTCATGCGGAGCTGATGCCGGGTGCGCCATGGCGGCTCACGCGTTCACACGTGAGCCGCCCACGACTCCGCCCGTTCCATCCCCCTCGAACGAAGCCGACCGATGCGGCCGGCTTCCCCGTTGAATCTTCCGCAAGAAAGTTTGACCATGGCCGATGTCGTCGTTGAGCAAGGTCGCTCCGTCCGTGCCACGAGCCCGCGCAAACGGGCCAGCCTTCACAATGCACTCAGGCGGAAGTCGACGATGGCGTTCTTCCTGACGCTGCCGCTGATTCTCCTGATCGCGCTGTTCGTGCTCTATCCTGCCTTCTACTCGATGCATCTCGCCACGCTGAACAAGTCGATGCAGAAGTTCGTCGGCTTGGGCAATTTCACTTTCCTGTTCAAGCGCGACACGTTCTGGATGGTGGTGAGGCAGTCCTGCATCTTCGCCATCACCGCGGTGTTCTTCAAGGCGTTGATGGGCTTCATTGTCGCTCATTTCGTCCACAACCTTCCGGCCAAGGGCCAGCGCAAGTGGCGCGGCATGCTGCTGGTGCCCTGGGTGATCCCGCCGGCGATGAGCACGCTGGCCTGGCTGTGGCTGTTCGATCCCTCCTACAGCGCCTTCAACTACACGCTGTCGTTCTTCGGCGTCGGCCCGATCCCCTGGCTTGGCGACACCTTCTGGGCGCGTTTCTCCGTCATTCTCGTTAACGTCTGGTACGGCGCGCCGTTCTTCATGATCATGTACCTGGCCGCGCTTAAATCGGTGCCGGACCAGCTCTACGAGGCGGCCGCCATTGACGGTGCCAATTGGTGGCAGCGGATCTGGTACGTGACCCTGCCGATGATGCGCAACATCATCGCGATCACGACGCTGTTCTCGTTGATCGTCACCTTCGCCAATTTCGACATCGTGCGCATCCTGACCTCGGGCGGTCCGTTGGATTCGACGCATCTGTTTGCCACCTGGGCCTTCCAGGTCGGGATCCAGAGCAGCGATATTCCGCTCGGCGCCTGCGTCTCGCTGTTCATGGTGCCGATCCTCGCAGTCGCGGCGATCTTCATCCTGCGCGATGTCAACAAACGTGGGAACGAAGCCTGATGAGCACGCTTGCAATCGACAAGGGCGGTCCCACGCGCAAGATCAAGTACCGGAGCATGAGCCGGGATCGTACCTGGGCGCTGCGCTGGTCCTACTTCTTCCTGGTGCTGTTCGCGATATTCTCGCTCATCCCGCCGATCTACATGCTGATCACTTCCCTCAAGAGCAGCGCGGAGATCTCGGCGGCGACCAATCCCTGGTGGGTGTTCCATCCCACCCTGGCCAACTACGTTGAGCTTTTGACGTCGAACCAGTTTTTGCGCTTCTTCTGGAATTCGGCGATCGTCTCCATCGTCGTTGTGTTCGTCACCATGCTGATCAGCATTCCTGCGGCGTTCGCGCTGGCGAGGATGAAGTTCTGGGGCTCGACGACGCTCGCGACCGGCGTCTTTCTTACCTACCTGATTCCGGACAGCCTGCTGTTCATTCCGCTGTTCAAGATGCTCGCGGTGCTTCAGGACCTCACCGGCATCACGCTACTCAACCGCTGGTACGTTCTGCTGTTCATCTATCCGACGCTGACGGTGCCGTTCTGCACCTGGATCATGATTGGCTATTTCGCCTCGATCCCGAAGGAGCTGGATGAGGCCGCTCTCATCGACGGTGCCTCATGGCTGCAGACGCTGACCCGGATCTTCATTCCGGTGGCGCTGCCCGGGCTGATTGCGGCGACGATCTTCGCGTTCACGGTCTCCTGGGCCCAGTTCCTCTATCCCCTGGTGTTCACCACATCCATAGACCAGCTCGTGCTGCCGGTCGGTATCACCACCACGCTCATCAAGGGCGACGTGTTCAACTGGGGGCAGATCATGACCGGCGCGCTGCTGGGTGCCGCCCCGCCGCTGATCATCTATGCGTTCCTCATGGACTACTATATTGCCGGCCTGACCGCCGGCGCGACAAAGGGTTGAGATCTTATGGCCGACGTTGCTTTGCGGAAAGTGGTCAAGCGTTACGATGACGTCGAGGCGGTGCGCGGCATCGATCTCGACATCTCCGATCACGAGTTTATCGTGCTGGTTGGTCCGTCGGGTTGCGGCAAGTCGACGACGCTGCGGATGATAGCGGGTCTCGAGGACATCACCGACGGTGACATCATGATCGGCGGCGACGTCGTCAATGACGTGCCGCCGAAGGACCGCGACATCGCGATGGTATTCCAGAATTACGCGCTCTATCCGCACATGACGGTCGCGGAGAACATGTCGTTCGGGCTGCGTCTCAAGCACTATCCCAAGGCCGAGATCAAGGCGCGGGTCACGGAGGCTGCCCGGCTTCTGGACATCACCGACCTGATCGATCGCAAGCCGAAGCAGCTCTCCGGCGGCCAGCGCCAGCGCGTGGCAATGGGCCGCGCCATCGTGCGCAACCCAAAGGTCTTCCTGTTCGACGAGCCGCTGTCCAATCTCGACGCCAAGCTGCGCGTGCAGATGCGGATCGAGATCAAGAAAGTGCACCAGAAGGTCCGCACCACCACGGTCTACGTCACCCACGACCAGGTCGAGGCGATGACGCTGGCCGATCGCGTGGTGGTGATGAACAAGGGGCGCATCGAGCAGATCGGCACGCCGAACGAACTCTACCACAAGCCTGCGACGCGCTTCGTCGCGGGCTTCATCGGCTCGCCGGCCATGAACTTCATCCCGTGCCGGCTGGAGGATGCCGGCGGCAAGCTGAACATCCGCCTGACCGACCGCATCTCCTTCCCACTGCCGCCGGCCCGCGCCGCCCGCTATACCGCGCTGCCCCGAACCGAAAACCTGTTGCTCGGCATCCGTCCCGAACATCTCACGGAATCGCATGCGCATCTGGAGCCGGGCGTCGAGACCTTCGACACCGTGCTTGATGTCACCGAGCCGATGGGGATGGAGACGCTGGTCTATTTCGGGCTCGAAGGCGCGCCGATCTGCGGCCGTGTCGATCCCAATGCGGGCGCCAAGGACGGGGCACCCATGCGTTTGGCGATGGACCTCAACAATATGCACCTGCTAAACGAGGCGACCGGCGCCGTATTGTGACGGCCGGACAAGAAACTCGCGCAGGCAGGGGACGATGGCGACCAACAAGAAGAAGATTTTCGTTACGCAAACTTTGTCGCAAGGGGCACGCGCCCTCCTCAACCAGCGGGACGATATCGAGCTCGTCGAGTTTCCGAACCTGATCTCGGCGATAGACTTCGAGGCACTTCTGAAGAGCCATGCGCCGGTTCATGGCGTGGCGCTCGGCGCCACCGCCTTCGGCGAGACCGAACTCGAAGCGTCGCAAGATATGAAAGTGGTGACGCGGATTGGCGTCGGCTACGATGCCGTCGACGTGCCCGCCCTCTCCCGCCGCAAGGTGCCGCTGATGGTCGCGGGCAGCGCGAACTCGCCCTCGGTCGCGGAAGCGGCGCTGTTCATGATGCTGACGCTGGCCAAGCGCGCGCAGGAGCTGCATGCCTGCGTCAAGGACGGCCAATGGGCTGGCCGGCTCGGCATGCTGCCGTTCGATCTCTACGGCAAGACCGTCCTCGTCATCGGCTTCGGCCGCATCGGCACCCGCACCGCCAAGCGCTGCCTGGCGATGGACATGAATGTGCAGGTCTACGACCCCTACAAGCCCGCCGCAGATATCAAAGCGGCAGGCTGCGAGCCGGTCGCCGATCTCGATGCCGCGCTGCCTCACGCCGACTTCGTCAGCATCCACTGCCCGAAGACGCCGGAAACCGTTGGCCTGTTCGATGCGGCGCGGATCGGCCGGATGAAGCCGAAATCCTATCTCATCAACACCGCGCGCGGCGGGATCGTGAAGGAGACGGCGCTGTACGACGCCCTCGTCTCCGGCAAGATTGCCGGCGCCGGCATCGACGTGTTCGAGGTGGAGCCGCCGCCGATCGGCAATGCGCTGTTCGCGTTGCCCAACGTCATCATGGCCCCGCATGTGGCCGGCGTCACGGTCGAGGCCGTGAGCCGCATGAGCGAGCAGACCGCGCGCAATATCCTGAGTGTGCTGGACGGCGATCCGATCCGGCAGAACATCATCAATCAGGACGTGCTGGGCTGAACCAAGCCAAGGACGGGCGGCCAATCCGCCCGCCTTCGGAACGCCAGAATGCGTCCCATTTTGGCGCAGATCGAGCCCCAACTCGGCCTTAATCAAACCTGTGTAATAAGTCCGGCCGCGGCGGCAGTGGGACAGACTTGCCGGACGCGTCGAGCTGGAGGATGGACCCTTGTCAGAGATCGACCCGACCGACCACGCGCTGGCGACCATCGCCAGCATCTTGGAGCACCCCGAACCGGTCCTCGTCGTCCGCGAGACCGAGACCGTGACCGTGACAGAAATGGTGGTTGCTGGTGAGCACGTAGCCGCCGACGAGCCCCCGATTGTCGATGAGCATCCGGTGGTCGAGGAGCAACCGCTGGTGCCGGAGCACGCCGACGCCGACGGCTATAGCAAGGTCGGTCCGGGGCCGATGGTGGCGATCCGCCTCAAATGGACGGTCCATCGCGGCGACGACGGCCAGTTCTACGTCCACGAGACCATTGGCGAACAGTCCGTGCCCGTGATCAGCGGCCCGATGACGAGCGAAGCCGCGGTGCATTTCGTCGACGCGCACGAGGACGAGGCGCATCGGCGCTTCGAAGAGCTGCGCAGCGAGATCGCCGGCCGCAGCTCGCTGGCCGATTACGAGCGCAAGGGCGAAGCTTAATCACTTCCGCCCGAGATAATCTTTCTTGACGAGCTCGACGCCAGCGTGCCGCAACAGGTCGTAGGCCGTCGTGACGTGAAAGAAGAACTGCGGGACGCTGAAGGTTAGCAGCAGCGTCCGCCCTGTGAAGGGCAGTTCGGTCCCGTTCTTCAGCCTGAAAAAGACATTCTGCTCCGCCGCGGCATCGATCTCGGCGCGCGGCAGGCTCTCGATGAACTCGATTGACGTCGCAATGCGGGCCTGAAGTCCGGCCATGTCATGCTCCAGCACCGGCAGCGCCACCGCCTCGCGCTGCGCCAGCAAGGCCGGCGCGACCGTGGCGTGGCGGCAGGCTTCGCCGATCTGCTGGGCCAGATCGTACATGTTCGGCGATAGCCGCATGCCAAGCAGAACGTCACGACTGAACTTGCGAGCCTCCGCATAGGCGACGCCCTTGTCGAGCAGTGCGGACAGATTGCGCAGGTAGGGCACGAAGAGGCCGACCGAGGCCTCGTACATCGAGATCGTCACTTCAAAATTCCCTTCAATTCCGTCTCGCCAGCGACTGGCATCTGGTCTAAATCCAACCTCAAGAGCTGCACAATGACAGCTCACGCAGAGGTGGAAAAGACATGTTCGTTCGAATCGTGGCGGCTTTGGCCGTGGCGTTGCTGGCAAATCTTTCGGCTCATGCGCAACAGCCGGCACCCTCGCGCCTCGACGAGATCGTCAAGCGCGGCGCCTTGCGCGTCGGCATGACCGGCGACTACAAGCCCTTCACCCATCTGGACAAGACCACGCAGCAATTCAGCGGTTTCGACGTCGACATGGCCGAAGCGCTTGGCAAGGCGCTCGGCGTCAAGGTCGAATTCGTGCCGACGGCCTGGCCGAAGCTGATGAAGGACTTCGAGGCCGACCAGTTCGACATCGCGATGGGCGGCGTCTCGGTCACGCTCGACCGGCAGAAGAAGGGCTACTTCTCCACCCCGATCATGCGCGAGGGCAAGACGCCGATCGCGCGCTGCGCCGACGTCGGCAAGTACCAGACGCTTCCCGACATCGACAAGAAAGGCACCCGCGTCATCGTCAATCCCGGCGGCACCAATGAGCGCTTTGCGCGTGCCAACATCAAGGACGCCGAGATCAACGTCTTCCCGGACAATACCGTGATCTTCGACGAGATCGCCAAGGGCAACGCCGATTTGATGATGACGGACGCCTCCGAGACCCGCTACCAGCAGAAGCAGCATGCCGGCGTGCTCTGCGCGGTGCATCCCGAAAAACCGTTCGACTTCTCTGAGAAGGCCTACTGGCTCCAGCGCGACATGGCGCTGAAGGCCTTCGTCGACCAGTGGCTGCATATCGCGGTGGAGGACGGCAGCTACAGGAAGATCTACGCCGCCTGGTTCGACTGACGCGACTCGCGCCAGCAACAGGGAATGCAGAGGATCATGCGACGATTGGTGGTGCTCGCGACCGCACTTGCGGCGGCCGGGGCTGGCAGCGCGTTCGGGCAGACACAGTTCACACCGGCGACCGGCTCCGGTTGCAAGGACGAATCCAAGGACGGGCTCGGGCTATGGACCTGCCCCGGTCCGGCCGGCTACGCCGTGCGCTTCGCCGACGAAGGCAACATCGTCTCGCTTACAATCGCGCCGAAGCGCTCGATCGAGAAGCGACAGGGACCGACGGCGCAATGGCGCGGCGCCGGCAAGGTGCTTGGCGACAAGATGCAATGGATCATGCGCGCCGGCGTGCCCAAGGCCGCCGTGGTCCGGACCTGGCGCCGGCCCGACGCCGACGATGACGGCGAGATCCCGGAACTCTCCGTGTTCGCGATCAATGGCGAGAAGACCTGCCTCTTTGGTGCGATCGATATCCACACCGACAAGGCGAACGAGGCCGCCCTCGCCCGCGCCGAGCAGGCAGCGGATTCACGCTGCCCGGAGAGGTAACCGGGCGAACCGCTCCTTCGCGGCTGGTCGTATTCGTACTGCCGCCGTCCAACTCTGGACCGACTTCGGTGTTATTGAACCCGGAACCGCCGGAGGACGACTCATACGGTGACAGTGATCTAGATCACTTTTTGCGATCGAACCGGCGCGTAAGCGTGGGTACTGGGACCATCTGTTCAGGAGACGGAAATGAGGAAGCTGTTGGTCACGGCCGCATTCCTTTTGGCGAACACCGCTGCGCAGGCGCAGTACACTTTCGACTATGGCGGGCGCACCATCCGCATCGATCCCGATCGCGGCACGGTGTCGATACCCGGCGTCTACGACAACACCGGCCAGGGCAAGGCGAAGAAGGCCAAGAAGAACGAAACGAGCCCGGGCCAGCAGGCGCCGCAGCAGGCCAAAGCCGATCCGCAAGCGCCCGCCGCTCCGGCGCCAGCCCCAGCACCTATCGCGGCGCCGCCCGCAGCAGAACAAGCGCCGGCACCCGCTCCGGCCGCCGCAGCGGCTCCTCCCGCTCCAGCGGCTCCACCTCCGACGACGACCGCGAACAATGCTCCGCCCGAAACGGCTGTGCCGCCGCCGCCCGCACCGCCTCCGGTGCCCGCCTTGGCGCCGCCGCCGGCTCCCGCCCCCGTTCAGGCCGCCGCCGTCGCCCCGCCCGCTCCCGCGTCCGCGCCTGCGCGCGATCTCAATTTGCCGCTCGGCATCTGGCTGACAGAGGAGAAGGAAGGCAAGGTCCGCATCGAGCAATGCGGCAGCAATCTCTGCGGCTATTCGGTCGACAGCAAATCGAACCAGAACGGCGAGCAGGTCCTGATCAACATGAAACCCGGCAAGGATCAGAAATGGTCCGGCCGCATCCTCGATCCCAACACCGGCTCGACCTACGATTCCACGATCGCGCTGAAGGGCACCGATCGCCTGCGCGTGCAGGGTTGCGCCTTCGGCGGCATGTTCTGCGGCGGCCAGACCTGGACGCGGGTGAACTGACTGCGGGTATGACGTTCTGACGGAAACAACAGGCCCGCGATGCGGGCCTGTTTGCTTTTGCCCGCATCGCGGGTGCGCCACCTCACACAGCCTGGTGCGCGCGTGACTGCCCTCACATCGCCGGCCCCACGCCCATGCCACGATTCCCGCATGGTCACCCCAAGGGGCGTGTCATGAACGGATTTCGCAAAGGTCTCTTTGCCAGCATTGTCGCCATCGCCTTCCCGCTGACGCAGGCAGGCGCGGCGACCTCCACCTTCGACGGCGCATGGAATGTCCGCATCTCATCATCGAGCGAGACTTGCGGCAACGGCGCAACCGTCGCGATCGGCATCAACAACGGCCAGATCGCGTCGAGCAGCGCTGTGGTGTCAGCAACCGGACGCGTCGTCGATGCCGGCAGCATCAATGTCAACTTGAGCACCGGCATCACGCGCGCCGTCGGGTTCGGCCGGCTCAGCGGCACGTCCGGCTCCGGCACCTGGCGCGGCGCCTTGTGCACGGGCACGTGGACGGCGGAGCGGCAGTAAATCTGAGCCCGGATCGGCGACGCATCGCCGTAGGGCGATGCGTCTTGGTCCGGGGCACAAGAGCTAGCCGACCGCCGCCCCGTATTCCGCGTCCGTGACCGATTCCAGCCAGGTCGAGAATACGCCGTCGAGCGCTTCCTGCATGGCGATATGGCACATGCTGTTGTTCGGCGAGGCGCCGTGCCAGTGCAGTTCACCTGGCGGGATCCAGACGGTGTCGCCGGGACGGATCTCGCGGATCGGACCGCCTTTGGCCTGCACGCGACCGACTCCGGAGATGACGTAGAGCGTCTGCCCGAGCGGATGGTGATGCCAGTTGGTGCGGGCGCCCGGTTCGAACGACACGCGCGAGCAGTTCAGCCGTGCTGGCGCGGGCGCCATGATCACAGGGTCCTGCAACACGGTGCCGGTGAAGTTTTCCTTCGGCGCGCGGCGGGTCGGCCGCGTGCCTGCGACGGTGATCTCCATGGGGTCGTCCTCGCTTCTGTTCTGATTACTTCTTGCTGGCGGCGTAGCGCGCCTTGGTCTCGGCGTTCATGGGATAGAGGCCCGGCAGCGCGGCGCCGTTGTTCACCTCGTTGACGATCCAGGCTTCCATCCGTTCCTGCTCGACGCCCTCATTGAGCACGTGATCGAGCATCGCCTGCGGGATCAACACGCAGCCGTCCTGGTCGGCGACCACGATGTCGTTCGGGAACACCGCAACGCCGCCGCAGCCGATCGGCTCGCCCCAGCCGACGAAGGTCAGGCCTGCAACCGACGGCGGCGCGGCATAGCCGTCGCACCAGACCGGAAGATTGGTGCCGAGCACGCCCTCGACGTCACGCACTACGCCGTCGGTGACGAGCGCGGTGACGCCGCGCTTCATCATGCGCGCGCAGAGGATGTCGCCGAAGATGCCGGCATCGGTGATGCCCATGGCGTCGACCACGGCGATGCAGCCGTCCGGCATCGCCTCGATCGCGGTGCGGGTCGAGATCGGCGACGACCAGGATTCCGGCGTCGCCAGATCCTCGCGCGCCGGCACGAAGCGCAGCGTGAAGGCCGGCCCCACCAGGCGCGGCAGGCCCGGGCGCAGTGGCCGCGCGCCGCGCATCCACACATTGCGCAGGCCCTTCTTCAGCAGGACCGTGGTGATCGTGGCAGTGGTGATGCCGGCGAGGGTCTTGCGGGCTTCGGGGGACAGCGACATGGACGGCAACGAGCTCCGGATGGGCGGGAAAGGACGCCGCGCATCTTGCGAGGCGCAAGGCATCCGTCAAGGGCCATGAACGCGGCCTGCAGGGCTGTTATGCGACGCGATAACAAGACCTTATCGCCTGGCCTTGCATTAATTTATTGGACTTGCGGGCGCATTTACGCGAAGCAGGACAGCGCGGAACTCAAGGATGAGCCCGCGTTTCTCCAGAAGCCCGATTTCGACAGCCCATGGCCGCGACGCTTCCCCCGCCCCGCCTTCTGCCCAGTGGCGACAGCGCCGTCACGGTCGAATTCAGCCGCACCATCGACGATGCCGCCAACGAGCGCGTGCTCGCGCTCGACAAGGCGCTCGCGGCAAGCCCCATCGACGGCATCACCGAATCCGTGCCGACCTATCGCTCGCTGCTGGTGCATTACGATCCCGGCATGATCGGCTTCGACGAGCTCGGCGAAAAGCTGCTTGTGCTCACCAGCCAACCACTGCCGCCGGCCACGAAAGCGCGGCGCTGGCGCATTCCCGTGGCCTATGGCGGCGAGCACGGCATCGATATCGAGGATGTCGCAAAAGCGCTGAACACCACGCCCGACGACATCGTAGCCCGCCACGTCGCCGGCGATTATCGCGTCGCCATGATCGGCTTCACGCCGGGCTGGTCCTATCTCAGCGGCCTCGACAAATCCCTGCACATGTCGCGGCGGCAGAGCCCGCGGCTGCTGACACCTGCCGGCACGATTTCGATCGGCGGCATCCAGGCCGGAATCCAGTGCCTGGCTGCCCCGAGCGGCTGGCACTTGCTCGGCCGCACCCCGGTGCGGACCTATCAGCTCCACCGGAATCCGACCTTTCTCACCGAACCCGGTGATCGCGTGACGTTTTTCGCCATCGACCACAAGACCTTCGAGGAACAGGACCGCGCCGCTGAGGCCGGCGAGATCATCGCCGAGCAGGAGGTCGCATGAACCGGCTCGTCGTCGCCAGCATCGGGCCTGCAAGCTCCGTCCAGGATGGCGGGCGCCCGGGCGCGCAGCGCTATGGACTTACGCCGAGCGGCGCGATGGACCGACTGGCGCTGGCGGCGGCTAACATCCTCGTTAGCAACGAGCCGTTCGCAGCCGCCGTCGAGATCGGCCCGTTCGGCGCCACGTTCACCGCGCGGGACGGCGCCGTGCGCGTCGCGATCGCGGGGGCGCCGCGCAATGCCGATATTGCCGGGCGGACGGTCGCCATGGATGCATCCGTGACGCTGAAGGACGGTGAGACGCTGACGCTGGGCTTTGCCCGCGGCGGCGCCTTCACCTATCTCGCGATCGAAGGCGGGATCAAAGGCGAGCCGGTGTTCGGCAGTCTTGCGGTGAATGCGCGAGCTGGCCTCGGCAGCCCCTACCCGCGCCCGCTCCAGGCCGGCGACGAATTCACAGTTGATGCCGCGAGCGGCGCGCCAGAATTGCGGATCGAACTGCCGAAGCCGTCGAGCGGTCCGATCCGCGTCGTGCTGGGGCCGCAGGACGACGAGTTCGACGACGCCAACAAGGCGCTGTTCCTGGGCAGCGAGTGGAAGATCTCGGCGACCTCCGACCGCATGGGCTACTGGCTCGAAGGACCACCGATCAAACATCTGCATGGCCACAACATTGTCTCCGACGGCACCGTCAACGGCAGCATCCAGGTGCCCGGCAACGGCGCACCGATCGCGCTGATGATGGATCGCGGCACTTCCGGCGGCTATCCGAAGATCGCAACCGTGATCACGGCCGATGTCGGCCGCCTCGCGCAGACTTCGGCGGGAACCGCGTTCCGCTTCCTTGAGCTCACGATGGCCGAGGCGCAGGACGAGGCGCGCAAGTTCGCGCAACTCATTCGCAACCTATCCGATCGCCTGCGCTCCGCCGACACCGTCGCGCTCAATGTCGAGGCGCTCAACGATGCTAATGTCGCGGGCTATGCGGTAAGTGCCGTGGATGCCGGAACCTGGCAGGTCGCGGCGGAGCCGTAAGCGACAGGACGATCAGAGGCGGAGAGCACCATGAAGACAATCGATCTCAACTGCGACCTCGGCGAAGGTTTTGGCGCGTGGGAGATGGGCAACGATGCCGCGATGATCGAGCTGGCGAGCTCGGTCAACGTCGCCTGCGGCTTCCACGCCGGCGACCCCGACATCATGCGCCGGACGGTCGAGTTGGCGAAGGCGCGCGGCGTCTCGGTCGGCGCCCATCCCGGCTATCGCGACCTGCACGGGTTCGGCCGGCATCCGATCGCGGGCCTGAAGGCTTCCGAGATCGAGAACCTCGTCGCCTACCAGATCGGCGCGTTGCAGGCGATCGCGACCGCGGCTGGCCACAAGGTCACGCATGTAAAGGCGCATGGTGCGCTCTCCAACGTCGCCTGCGAGGACGACATGACCGCCAAGGCGATCGCCGCCGGCATCAAGGCAGTCGACCCGAGCCTGATCTTCGTCGTGCTTGCCAACTCGAAACTGGTGAAGGCCGGCGAGGACGCCAACCTGCCGATGGTGCACGAGGTGTTCGCCGACCGCGCCTATGAGGACGACGGCAATCTGGTCTCGCGCAAGAAGCCCGGTGCGGTGCTGCACGACGCCAAGGCGATTGCCGACCGCGTGGTGCGGATGGTCCAGGACGGCGCAGTGGTTTCGGTGACAGGCAAGGTGATCAAGATGCGCACGGACACGGTTTGCATCCATGGCGACACGCCCGGCGCGGTCGACATCGCGCGAGGCCTGCGTCAGGCGTTGAAGGATGCGGGAATCGAGGTCGCGCCGTTCAAGCGCGGGGCGTGAGGTACAGGTGCCGTAGGTTGGGCAAAGCGAAACGTGCCCACCACCTCGATCTCGTGTGTTGAAGGATGGTGGGCACGGCGCGTGAAGAGCGCGCCTTTGCCCAGCCTACGAGATCTGCGAAGCCCCTTTAGAACGGGTGCACCGAGAGGGTGCCGAACACGATCGCCGCGATGAGCGCGAAGGCGCTGTAGAGCGCGACATGGTTGAGGCTCGCCGCAGTGCGCCGCGAGAGCGAGCGCGCATAGAAGTGCAGTCTGGCTTCCGCCGATAGCTCGCGCATGGTCGATCTCCAACGCCCCATTTGCGGGAGTATGAAGGATCAACCGGGGCGGGAGGCAAGACGGCCGCCGAAATAGCGATGAGGGTTCTCTGAACGTACCTCCTCGCAGATGCAAATTCTCCTCGCCAGCGAGTTCCGAGCATCTTATTCGTTAAAGTCCGAGCCGGTTGGAACTGCCCGGCCCGCCTATGCTCCGGCCGCGCCTTAGTAGACGTCAGCCTGGAAGCGTCCCGTCTTCTTGAGCTCGGCGACAAAACTCACGGCTTCGTCGGTCGAACGCGCCCCGAACTGAGCGACGATGTCGACCAGCGCGCGCTCGACGTCCTTGGCCATGCGCTTGGCATCGCCGCAGATGTAGAGATGCGCGCCCTCGGCAAGCCAGGTCCACACCTCGCGGCCGACCTCGCGCATGCGGTCCTGCACATAAAACTTCTTCTCGCCGTCGCGCGACCAGGCCAGCGACAGTCGCGTCAGTAGGCCCGAGGTCTTCATTGCGTTGAGTTCGTCCTGGTAGAAGAAGTCGCAATCGCTGCGCTGGTGGCCGAAGAACAGCCAGTTCTTGCCGGGCGCGCCGGTCGCCTTGCGGTCGAACAGGAAGGCGCGGAACGGCGCGATGCCGGTGCCGGGGCCGATCATGATGATCGGCGTCTTCGGATCCTGCGGCAGGCCGAATCCGTGCGCTTTCTGCACATAGACCTTCAGCTTCTCGCCCTCGGTGATGCGCTCGCCGAGGAAGGTCGAGGCGACACCGGTGCGCTTGCGCTTGCCGACGACGTAACGCACGGAGTCCACCGTCAGCGACAGCTTTCCGGGCGTCGCATTGTGCGAGGAGGAGATCGAATAGAGCCGCGGCTGGAGCGGCTCCAGCGCCTCGACGAAGGCCTCGGGATGCGGCCGTGTGCCCGAAAATTTCTGGAGCGCCGCCATCACGTCGAGCGTGGCGGCGTCGCCATCGGGATCCTCGCCCTGCGCCAGCGCCCGTGCCTTCTCGCGCTGCGCCCCGCCGGTGATGAAGGAGATCAGCTCGAACAGCGTGTCGGGTGCCGGCGACAGCGAGACGTCGTCGATCAGCACCTCGCGCAGCGTCTTGCCGTTGACCTTGGTGGTGTGGGAGGCGCCGAGCAGCGCGATGATCTGGTCGACCAGGCCGACCTCGTTGCGCGCAAACACGCCGAAGCTGTCGCCGACGACGTAGTCGAGCTTGTTGTCGGAGAGATCGAACTCGACGTGATAGGTTTCCTTCTCCGAGGCGCCCTTGTTGAGAAGGCGCCGCGACAGGAACGTCGCGGCGACAGGATTGTCGCGCGAGCGGCCGGGCTCGGCGATCGTCACCGTCACGGCTGGCGCTGCCACCGCGTCTTTCTTGTCAGCCGCCTTGTTAGCCGTCTTGGCCGTCGGCGTCTTGTCCAGCTCTTCGTGCAGCGCCTTGAGCATCCGCGCGGTTTCCTTGCCGCCGGGGACGCACAGGTTGAGCCGCGCTTCGCTGCGGCCGGCGATCGCCTCGGAATAGTCGTGGCAATTGTAGCCGCACTGGCCGCAATCCTGCTGTGCCATCGCCGCCATCATCTTGCGGCGCACGGGACGGCCTTCGGCGAGCTTCATCCGATCGGCAATCGGCATGGTCTGGTCGTGCCATGGCGCTTCACCGTCGTCGCCGTCGCCGGCTTGCATGACGGCGGCGCCCTGCTCCGCCGACAGCGGCGTGGCCGCGTCAGGCGACAGCAGCCCGGCAAAGAAACCGTTGAGCCAGGAGCGCTGCGCGTCGGAGAACGGTGCGCTGGCGGGAATGATATCGAGTCTGGGCGGAGGGCTGATCTGGTTCATGAGGACACCTCTGCATCGGCAAGCTTGCGCAGCGTCTCGCCGTCATGGCGGCGCGCAAAGGAAAGGAAGCTTTCGTCAGATGACGAGCGATGGGCGATGTAGGCCTTGAGCAGTCCCTCGACCGTCTTCGGCGCATCCTCGGCCTTGAGGTCGTGATAGACCTCCTGCCCGACATCGGCATCGGGTCCGAACCCGCCGCCGGTGAAGAGGTGATAGCCCTCCACCGTGTCCTCCTCGCTCACAGGCACGCGTGCCCCTATCAGGCCGATGTCGCTGATGTAGTGCTGCGCGCAGGAATGATGACAGCCGGTGACGTGGATGTTGACCGGCTTGTCCATGTCGACACGCGGCTCGCACCAGTCGCCGATCTCGGCGGCGTGGCGCTTGGTATTCGAGGCGGCGAAGCGGCAGCCGGCATTGCCGGTGCAGGCAATCAAACCGGCGCGGATATGCGAAGCCTCGACCGCAAGCCCGATCTGCTTGATCGCTGCAATTGCAAGCTCGACATTCTCGTCGCGCACGCCTGATATCAGCAGGTTTTGCCAGACGGTCAGGCGGATCTCGCCGTCGCCGAGGTCGCACGCGACCTTGGCGAGGCCGCGCATCTGATCGCAGGTAATCTTGCCGAGCGGCAGCGACACGCCGATCCAGTTCAAGCCGTCCTGCTTCTGCTTGTGCACGCCGACATGCGCCATGCGGTCCGACGCAGGCCGCGGCACAAACGCCTCGTCCGGCACGCGGGTAAACGGCGTCTTCAGCCGCTCCTCGACATGCCCAAGGAATCCGTCATGGCCCATGGCATCGAGCACGTATTTCAGCCGCGCCTTGTTGCGGTTGGTGCGGTCACCGTGCTCGATGAACACGCGCACGATCGCGTCCGCAACGGCGGTCGCTTCCTCCGGCTTGACGATGATGCCGGAGTATTTTGCGAAATCCTTGTGTCCGGTGATGCCGCCAAGGCCAAGACGGAACCAGACACCGGGCTCGACGCCGAAGCCGTCCCTGACCTCGAACGCCGTGAAGGCGATATCGTTGGTTTCCTCCAGCACCGCGATCCTGCCCGCGCCGTCGAAGGCGACGTTGAACTTGCGCGGCAGTCCGTAGAGCGAGCGATCGTTGAGGATGTGGTAGTGCCACTCCCGCGCATAGGGCCGCGTATCGATCAGCTCCTGCGGATCGATCCCCGCCGTCGGCGTTCCCGTGACGTTGCGGATGTTGTCGGCACCGGAGCCGCGCGAGCACAGGCCGAGGTCCTGAATGCCCTCGATCAGCTTCACGGCGTTCTTCGGCGGAATTTCGCGGAGCTGGAGATTGGCGCGCGTCGTGACGTGGCTGTACGGCCCACACAGATCGTCGGCGAGGTCGGCCAGGCCGGACAGCTGCCAGTGCTTCATGATGCCGTTCGGAATACGCAGACGGCTCATGTAGGAGTCCTGCGTCGGCGCAACGTAGAAGATGCCGAAATAGCGCCAGCGGAAATTGTCGGCCGGGCTCGGCGGCGTGTTGTCGAGCGCCTGCTGGCGCAGACGCGGATAGGCATCGAACGGATGCTCGTCGCGCTTGAATTTCTCCTGATCGGCGAGTTTCTTGCCGGACGCGATGACCTTGTCCTGCGCCTTGATGTGGACGGCGTCGGGACCGGTCGGCTCGGCATTGGCCTTGCCCGCGCTGCCGCCGAGACCGCGACCGACCCGGCTGATCTGCAGACCGGTCGTGAAGCCTTCGAGATAGCGCTTCTGCTCCTCGGTAAAGTCGACTGAAAGCGTATCGATTTTCATGGTCAGCAACGAAGCTCCTGCGGCCACCTCAGTGGCATCGACGGCACGACCCGCGAGGAACTCGGCTGGCTCAAGAGCCGGCTTCGCCACCCACGGTCCGATCAGCTTCGTTGCTGCGGGACTTGGCTCAGCAGGCATCTGTGTCAAGCTGGCCGCAGTGCAACATTCAAGTTGCGTGCCAGCTTTGGTGAAATAGAAAAATGTTCGATTTCAGTTGATTAGAGACGGCCCCGGAAGATCCCGGTCCCGGAACTCTGATGAAATTCGAGCAGCTAGCTCAAAATTTAGACGATGATTTCTTCCGCTCAAAAATGGTGCAGGACCGAATCAGGTCCGCCAGCGCCCGACCTCGAAGGCCTCCAGATGACCACGGATGTTGGCGGGATCGAAGGCGGGGCCGGCGAATGCCCCGAACGCTGCGGGGGCTTCGGTGGGCGGCTGGTGACCAAGGGCTGCGTCGTAAAGGTCGGGCCTGAACACGGCCATCGCCGTCTTGACGCCATCCGGCGTCAGCGCAGTCTGCCCCCAACGCACCATCTGCGCGTAGAGCCACGCAGCCTGCACCGGATCGGGGCGCCCTGCCCCTTCGCGTCCGACCAGGAGATAGCGACCACTCTCGCGGAAGGTGCCGTCAGGCGAAATCTTCAGGCGCCCAGTGAGGGTTCGCTGAATGACTTCGGCATCGACGCCGATCCGTTCCGGCTGCGCCAGGATCCGCGCTGCCTCAGTCAGGTTCGCGGGGTCCTCGATGAACGCGGCGCCCTTCACCGCCGCACGTACCAGGGCAGCGACCACATCCGGATTCTTGTCGGACCAGGTCTGGCGGACGGCCAAGACTTTCTCCGCCGCCCGCACGAGAATGTCGGCGACGAAATGCAGGATGTGGCCGATGCCGAGATCGACCGCGACAGAATTCCAGGGCGCGCCGACACAGAACGCATCGACATGGCCGTTCGCGAGGCTGTCGACCATGTAGGGCGGCGGCAGCACCACGAGGCGCACATCCTCGTCCGGATCGACGCCGGCTGCCGCCATCCAGAACCGCAGCTGGTAATTGTGGGTCGAGAACGGGAAAGTCATGCCGAATGTCAGCGGCTCAGCCCCTGCCTTGCGCCGCTTGGCGACCACGCGCGCCAGCGCTTTCGCCGTGACAAGCGGATCAAAGCGGTCGCCGTCGATCTCTTCCATCAGCGCGGCATGAAGCGCCGGCGAGACCGTGATCGCGTTGCCGTTGATGCCGAGGTTGAAGGGCGCGGCGATCGGCACCTTGACGTGGCCGAGCCCGAGAGAGGACGCGATCGCCACCGGCGCCAGCAGATGCGCGGCGTCGAACAGGCCGATATTGAGCTTGTCGCGGACGTTGGACCAGGAGACCTCGCGCACCAGCTCGATCTCGAGCCCTTCGGCGGCGGCAAAGCCCTTGTCGACGGCGACGATGAGAGCGGCAGCATCGACCAGCGGAATGAACCCGATGCGGAGGGGGGCAGTCATTTCAGCATCTCCGACGCGGTGATGATCGACTGCGCGATCTCGCCGATTTTCTTCTTCTCGCGCATGGCGGTGGAGCGCAGCAGCACATAGGCCTCGTCCTCGTTGAGGCCCTTCACCTTCATCAAGATGCCCTTGGCGCGTTCGATGATCTTGCGGTCCTCGAGCTGCGACTTGGTGCGCTCGAGCTCCTCCTGAAGCTTGGCGAAGGCGTTGAAGCGCGACACGCAGAGGTCGAGGATCGGCTTGATGCGCTCCTTCTTCAGCCCGTCGACGATGTAGGCGGATACTCCCGCCTCCACGGACGCCTGGATCGAGGCTGAATCGCTCTGGTCGACGAACATCGCGATCGGCCGTTTCACGGCGCGGCTGACCTGGAACATCGCTTCCAGCACGTCGCGGCTGGGGTTTTCCAGATCGATCAGGATGATGTCGGGGTCTACCGCATAAATACGGGCGAGCAGGCTCTGCATCTCGCGGATATGGACGACCTGCGTGAAGCCGGATTCCCGCAACCCTTCCTCGAGGATCGCAGCCCGGATCGGGCTTTCGTCGACGATCACGATTTTGGGCGACTGCTCGGCGCTCATAGCTCACTCACCACCAGTGATTCATCCATAGCATGCCCGCGGGCGATGCAAAGGGTTGTAATTATGGGCAATTGGGACTAGCTCAGGCCGGTCAATCAGGCAGATCAGATATGGATCAGACGGCTGCGCCCAAGGTCAGCTTCGTGTCGCTCGGGTGTCCCAAGGCATTGGTGGATTCCGAGCGCATCATCACGCGCCTGCGCGCTGAGGGCTACGAGCTCGCCCGAAAGCATGACGGGGCCGACATCGTCATCGTTAATACGTGTGGCTTCCTCGACAGCGCCAAGCAGGAATCCCTCTCGGCGATCGGCGAGGCCATGGCCGAGAACGGCAAGGTGATCGTGACCGGTTGCATGGGCGCGGAACCCGAGCAGATCGAGCAGGCCTATCCCGGCGTGCTCTCCATCACCGGCCCGCAGCAATATGAGAGCGTGCTGGATGCCGTGCACCGCGCGCTGCCACCGGCGCACAATCCGCATCTCGACCTGGTGCCGCCGCAGGGCATCAAGCTGACGCCGCGCCACTACGCCTATTTGAAGATTTCCGAGGGCTGCAACAACCGCTGCACCTTCTGCATCATCCCGAAACTGCGCGGCGATCTCGTCTCGCGTCCGGCGGGCGACGTGCTACGCGAGGCCGAGCGTCTGGTCGGTGCCGGCGTCAAGGAATTGCTGGTGATCTCGCAGGACACCTCGGCCTATGGCGTCGATCTCAAATACGCCGAGAGCCCGTGGAAGGATCGTCAGGTCCGCGCCAGATTCCTCGACCTCGCGCGCGAGCTCGGCGAGCTCGGCGCCTGGGTGCGGCTGCAATATGTCTACCCCTACCCGCATGTCGATGAGGTCATCGCGTTGATGAACGAGGGCAAGGTGCTGCCGTATCTCGATATCCCCTTCCAGCACGCGAGCCCCGAGGTGCTGAAGGCGATGAAGCGCCCGGCGGCGCAGGACAAGACGCTGGCGCGGATCAAGCGCTGGCGCGAGGAATGTCCCGATCTGGCCTTGCGCTCGACCTTCATCGTCGGCTTCCCCGGCGAGACCGATGCCGACTTCGCCTATCTGCTCGACTGGCTGGATGAAGCCGAGATTGATCGCCTCGGCTGCTTCAAATACGAGCCGGTTGCGGGTGCGACGTCGAATGCGATCGAGAACCCGGTCGCGGAAGACATCAAGCAGGAGCGCTACAACGCGCTGATGGCCCGCCAGCAGAAAATCTCCGCGCGCCGGATGAAGCGCAAGGTCGGCACGCGCCAGCAGATCATCATCGACGAGGTGGGCCCGACGGTCGCCAAGGGCCGCTCCAAGGCCGATGCGCCGGAGATCGACGGCGCGGTCTATCTCTCCAGCCGCCGTCCTCTGCGCGTCGGCGAGATCGTCACCGCGAAGATCGAGCACGCCGATCAATACGATCTGCACGGCAGCGTCGCGGGGTTCTGAGAACTTACCACGCCACCAGCCATTTCGGCACCCAGCGCTCGGGGCGCGGGGCGCGGGCGAGATCGGCCTGCGCTTCGGACAGTTTTGCAGGCTCGCCATAGATGGTCGGGCGCACATCGTATTCGAAATTCGGCATGACCCGGCCGTCGGCATAGAGCCCGAAGGTCATCGCGTGCCACAACCCGAGCTCGGGCTGCGCGCGGCGCATCTCCTCGCGCAAGTCGCGCAGCAGGGACTCGATCGAGGCGGCTTCCTCGAACGGCTGCGGTCCACGGGTCAGGACGCGGGCTTCGTATTGCTTGCCGACGATCGCGACTTCGAAATGCGTCTTGTCCCAGGGATTCTTGCCCTTCGGCAGATGGGCGGCAAGGCGCCAGCCGAGTTCGGCCATCAAGCGGTGATTGGCCCAGTAGTCTTCGCGATCCCGGCTCCATTTTTCGACAAAGCCGCGAAAGTCGGGCAGCTCCGACGATGTTTCGTCGGGCGCCATCGTCTCGCCGGTCGGCCGTCCGGCCAGCCATTGTGCAAGCTCGACCGTCTGGCACTCGACCTCGTCATGCGGCCGCAGATCGCTCCAGGCCTTGTCGAATTGCTGCGATGTCAGTTTTGCGAGCAACCCGTCGAGGCTCGGCGCCAGCAACTCGTAGTCGCCCTCCGACCCCAGCCCCACCATCGGCGGATTGTCGCGATCCAGACCCGCGCCATACCAGCCGCCGACGGCCGAGCCGTCCGGCAGCCGCATGAACAGTGAAAACCTGTCACGCAAGAAACTGCCGTTGATGATCGGTGTGTGATCCGAGAACTGGCCTTGCAGCGAGAAGCAGCCAACACTGCCCCAGGGGCGCCCCTTCAGCCAGCTGGCGAAGTCGACCAGGAGGGATGGCGCTTCGATACCCGGCGGAAACGCGCTGCGAATGCTGTCGAGGTCGATCGAGTAGAGCGTATCTGACAAGGCTGAAAACTGTCTGGTTGGTCCCGCCCCTCTTGGTCTGAGCCGCGGTAGCTTCGGTTCGAACCAATTGGCGCTCATCGATCACAAACGCGCCAGAGGCGTGATGGTTTCTAGGCGGACAATCGGTGAAATTCAACCGAACGCGCGATATCCAGTGCATCGCGCCGCGCGCAACCGCACGGACCCTGCACCTCTTCGTCACCCCCGATGTCACAACCGGAATACGCCGAGAAAGCCGCGCATCCGATCTGACCGATGCACGCTCGGCGAGCAACTTCCAAGACGCCCGCTTGACAAGCCCTGCCATTCGCCTGTATTGCCGCGGCCCATGATCAACGCTCGGACCCATCAGCGCACCGAAATGCTCCGTCGTCGCTTCCGCGACGATGAGAGGGTGCGCCATGTCCGACGACGCCGCTGAACCACTGAATTCAGCCGAGTTTTCGAGAAGGCCGCACCCGCAAGGTGCGGCCTTTTTGCTTTTCGCGCGCCCTTTCCACCCGCCTCCAGAGGAGTTCGACATGACCAACGCCACCCATCCGTATGACGCGCTGATGGACATCACCGCACGGCCCAACGCCGTGTTCGTCCGCGGCGCCGGCTCCTACCTCTGGGACGACAGCCGCAAGCGCTATCTCGATTTCGTGCAGGGCTGGGCCGTCAATTGCCTCGGGCACTCGCCGCCCGCGATCGCCGACGCCCTCGCCGCGCAGGCCAAGCGGCTGCTGACGCCGAGCCCGGCCTTCTACAACGAGCCGAGCCTGAAGCTCGCCGAGGCGCTGGTCGCAAACAGCGCCTTCGACCAGGTATTCTTCGCCAATTCCGGCGCGGAGGCCAACGAGGGCGCGATCAAGCTCGCGCGCAAATACGGCAGCCTGCACAGAGGCGGCGCGTTCGAGATCATCAGCTTCGAGGGCGGCTTCCACGGCCGGACGCTGGCGACGATGTCAGCCTCGGGCAAGAAGGCGTTCGAGCCGCTGTTCGAGCCGAAAATTGCCGGCTTCAAGAAGGCGAAGCTGAATGACATCGCCTCGGTCGAAAAGCTGATCAACGACAACACGGTCGCGGTGATGCTGGAGCCGATCCAGGGCGAGTCCGGCGTGTGGCCTGCGACCGATCAGTTCTTGCAGGAGCTGCGCGCCCTCACCGACGCGCACGGCCTGCTGCTGATCTTCGACGAGATCCAGACCGGCATGGGCCGGACCGGAAAGCTGTTCCACTACGAGCACGCTGGGATTGCGCCCGACATCATGACGCTCGGCAAGGGCATCGGCGGCGGCGTGCCGCTCGCGGCGCTGCTCGCGACCGAACGCGCATCCTGTTTCGAGCACGGCGATCAGGGCGGCACCTTCAACGGCAACCCGATCATGTGCGCGGCGGGGCTCGCGGTGCTGGAAGAGATCGGCAAGCCCGACTTCCTGAAGGCGGTGACCGAGACCGGCCTGCTGCTCGAAAGCGAGTTGCAGAAGGTCTCGGCGCGGCATGGTCTCGGCGGGGTGCGGGGACGCGGCCTGTTGCTGGCGCTCGACCTCAAGCTGCCGATCGCGCCCGGCATCGTCGTGCAAGCGTTCGAAGCCGGCGTGCTCCTCAACGCGCCGCAGGTCGATGCACTGCGCTTCATGCCGGCGCTCAACGTCACGCGGGCCGAGATCGCCGAGATGATCGATTGTCTCGACGGGATCTTGACCAGGGCCGGCGCGGCGCGGTGCGTGGCGTAAGTTGCCGCTCTCTCTCCGTCACGGCCGGGCTTGTCCCGGCCGTCCACGCCTAGACGCAGGGCGCGAAGAACGTGGATGCCCGGGACAAGCCCGGGCATGCCGTTCCTCGCGGGCACAATGATTACGGCTTCAGGATCGACGCGCCTGTGGTCTTGCGGCTTTCGAGATCGATATGCGCTTTCGCAGCGTCTTTCAGCGCGTAGGCGTGGTTGATCGGGACGTGCAGCTTGCCGTTGATGACGGCGGCAAACAGCGTGTCGGCACCTTCCAGCAACTCCTTGCGCGTGCCGATGTAATCATTCAGCTTCGGCCTCGTCGCAAACAGCGAGCCGTGAGTGTTGAGCTCGGCGATCGAGAACGGCGGCACCGGACCTGAGGCATTGCCGAACGAGACGAACATGCCGCGCGGCTTGAGACACGACAGCGAGCCCGGGAACGTCGCCTTGCCGACGCCGTCATAGACGACGTCGCAGCCTTCGTTGCGGCTGATCTGTTTGACGCGCGCGACGAAGTCTTCTTCATTGTAGAGGATGACGTGGTCGCAGCCATTGGCTTCGGCGAGCTCGGCCTTCTCACGCGAACCGACGGTGCCGATGACATGGGCGCCCATCGCGCTCGCCCATTGGCAAGCCAGAAGGCCGATGCCGCCGGCTGCGGCATGGATCAGCACGCGGTGATGCGGCTCGACCTTGAAGGTCTTGTGCAGGAGGTACCAGACCGTGAGCCCCTTCAGCATCAGCACCGCGCCCTGCTCGTGGGTGATGTGGTCGGGCAGCTTGACCAGCTTCTCCCAGGAGATATTGCGCTCACCGGTATAGGCGCCGAGATTGTGGTAGTAGGCGACGCGGTCGCCGGGGTGGAAATTGGTCACGCCCGGCCCGACCGCGACGACCTCGCCCGAGGCCTCGTTGCCCGCGATGAAGGGCAGTCCCGGCGCCTTATAGAGGCCGGTGCGATAATAGACGTCGATGAAGTTCAGCCCGACCGCATGCTGGCGGATGCGCACCTCGCCGGTAGCCGGCGCCGGAACATCGACGCTCTCATAGACCAGGACTTCGGGGCCTCCGACCTTGTGCACACGGACGGCTTTGGTCATCACCTGACCTCCTCTTCTCGCGGCTAGAGCCATTCCCGTTCCAATGAAATTGGAACGGGGCTCTAGATTCTTGTTTTGACGCGTTTTCCTTACGCGAACCGGTATCCACTTCGCTCGAAAACGCTCTCAGCGAAAGACATCGCGCCGGCCTTGTCAACTCGACGCTGCCTGGAACGGTTAACCCGACGGGTTGCGGGCTTTCCTGCGGTTGCGCTTCGCCAGCACGTTGAAGAATTCCACTGCGGCCGAGAACGCAATAGCGAAATAGATGTAACCGCGCGGAATGTGAAATTGGAATCCGTCCGCGACCAGCGCGACGCCGATCAGCACCAGGAACGCCAACGCCAGCATCTTGGTGGTCGGATGCTCCGCGACGAATCGCGACACCGGCCCCGACGAAATGTACATGATCAGGCAGGCGATCACGACGGCCGCGATCATGATCTCGATGTCCTGCGCCATGCCGATCGCGGTGATGATCGAGTCCAGCGAAAACACGATGTCGATGACGATGATCTGGACGATTACCCAGAAGAAGGCGCGGCCACCCGACTCCCGGTCGCCCTCGCCGTCATCGGCTTCGACCTCGGCGTGGATCTCGTGCGTCGCCTTCGCGATCAGGAACAGGCCGCCGCCGATCAGGATGAGGTCGCGCCACGAGAAATCGTAACCTGACAACGAAAACACCGGCGCGGTCAGGCCGATCAACCAGACCAGCAGGCTGAGCAGGATGATGCGGAAGACCAGCGCCAGCGCCAGCCCGATCTGGCGGGCGCGGTGCGCCTGCTTCTCGGGGATGCGCGAGACCATCACCGACAGGAAGATGACGTTGTCGATGCCGAGCACGATCTCGAGCGAGGTCAAAGTGAGCAGCGCGGCCCAGGCTTCGGGGCTGGTGAGCAGGTGCATCATGCGAAGGATCTTGCGAGCCGGATCAATGCGTCACTGAAGACGATCCAGAGTGCGATCGCACAGAGAGCGACGGTTACGCCGGCGCCGACGCGAAAATCCATCTGCAGCGTGTAGAGCCCGAGCAGCGCCCAGATCGCGATCAGCGACATCGTCAGCCAGCGCAGCCGCACGACCCGGAGCGGATGCAGCACGTGGAACGGCACGAAGGTCAGCACCACCAGGGCCGCGACCAGCAGCGTCGATGCCAGCGGCGGCCAGTGCAGCAGGAATAGATAGAACGCAGCCGCGTTCCACAGCGCCGGAAACCCGCGAAAATGATTGTCGTCGGCCTTCATGCGCAGATCGGCGAAATATAATGCGCTGGTGACGATGATGGCGATGCCGAGCAGCGGCGCCGCAACCGGCAGCAACAGCCCGCTCGCCACGATCGCATAGGCCGGCACGAAGACATAGGTGACGAAATCGACCACGAGATCGAGCACGTCGCCCGACCAGTTCGGCTGCACACCCTTGACGTTGAGCCGGCGGGCGATCGGCCCGTCGATCGCATCGATGATCAGGGCTACACCCAGCCACTGAAACATCCCCGCCCAGTGCTCGCGCACGGCCTCCAACATCGCCAGCAGCGCGATGGCCGCGCCGAAGGCGGTGAAGATGTGCACCGAAAAGGCCGCGGCGCGGATCGCCGGTTTCGGCTTCAGGGAATCCTGCTGGGTATCCATGGCTTCTGCTATCAGAATGAGGCCGGTTTGCACATCCGCCATTGCGGCGCACGGTCGCACAATTCGCCATAAAAGCAGGCAAAATCAGTGGGCGGCGAGTTGATTGTCTCCGTATCGTCATGCCGGGGCGGCGCGCAGCGTCGAGCCCGGAATCCATTTCACAGCCATCTGTGCGGCGTGATGGATTCCGGACTCGCGCCAAGAGGCGCGCCCCGAAAGGACGACGGAGACTTAAGCTTGAATTTGCCGCGGGGCGTGTCAAATGTCGTTCCATGACAGACGCATCGACACTCCATGACGCGGCCGTGATCGGCGGCGGACCGGCGGGACTGGCGGCCGCCATCGCACTGGCGCAGGCGGGTGCAAGGACCGCGCTGGTGGCGCGGCGTGTGCCCTATGCCGACAACCGCACCACCGCGCTGCTCGGCGCCTCCGTCGATCTCCTGGAGGGGCTCGACGTCTGGCCGCGCTGCAAGGACAAGGCGGCCGCGCTCGAAATCATGCGCCTCGTCGACGACACCGACCGGCTGTTCCGCGCGCCGGAGGTCCGATTCTCGTGTCACGAAATCGCGCTCGATGCCTTCGGCTACAACATCGACAACCGCTCGCTGATGCTGGCGCTGGAAGAACGTGCGGCCGAGTTGCCCAACCTCGCCCGTTTCGATGACGAGGCCGAAAGCGTTCTGATCGAAGCCGACGACGTCGCGATCCGCACCGCGTCCGCGCAATTCCTCTCGGCCCGGCTCGTGGTCGGTGCCGACGGCCGGCACTCGCTATGCCGGGAGGCCGTCGGCATCGCGGTGACGCGGCGCGACCTGACGCAGACCGCGCTGACCTTTAATGTCGGCCACGCGCGCCCGCATCGCAACGTCTCGACCGAGTTCCACACTCCGCACGGGCCCTGCGTGTTCGTGCCCCTGCCCGGCGACCGCTCCAGCACCGTCTGGGTCTCGGCACCCGCGGAAGCCGAGCGGCTTCGCGGATTGAGCGATGAGGAGCTGTCCGCCGCGATCGAGAAGCAGTCGCATTCGATGTTGGGACGCATGACGGTCGAACCGGGCCGCAACCTGTTCCCGCTTGCGATCGAACGGCCAAAATCCTTCGGCCGCGACCGCATCGCGCTGGTCGGCGAAGCCGCCCATGTGGTTCCGCCGATCGGCGCCCAGGGTCTCAATCTCGGCCTCCGCGATGCCGCCGACATCGCCAGGCTCGCGGGCGAAGCCATCGCCGCGGGCCAGGATCCCGGCGCACCCGACCTGCTCAAGCGCTACGACCGGGCGCGACGTCCGGATATTCTGAGCCGCACGTTTGCGATCGATATCGCCAACCGCTCCCTGCTCAACGATTTCCTGCCGCTCCAGCCGATTCGCGCGGTCGGCATGCACCTGCTCGGCGCCATTGGCCCGCTCCGGCGGTTTGCGATGCGCGAGGGGCTGACGCCGACGTGGCGCAGGTAGATTTGGCGCAGGTAGATTTGGCGCAGGTAGATTTGGCGGCGGTAGGCCCGCTCAGGGAAACGCGAGGCGGCCGGTCTGGATCGCCCACATCACGGTCGTCAGCGTGACCACGGACGCGAAGGTCCCGAGCAGCACGGCGACGGAAGCGGACTCGATCCAGGCGTCGTTCTGCCGGGCGATCACGAACACGTTGAGTGCCGGCGGCAGCGAGGCCATCAGCACGGCCGTGGCGGCCCATGGCTGCGCAAACGGGCCGAACGCCAGCATCAGCCCGAATGCTGCGAGCGGATGGATCAGGAGCTTGACGGCGATCACGCCCGGCACTTCCCAGGGCACGCGATCGAACGGGCGGAGCGCAACTGTCACGCCGAGCACGAACAGCGCGGTCGGTGCGGCTGCGTTCTGGAGAAAGGTGATGGTGCGATCGAGTGCAACCGGCAGCTCGATATGAAGCGCCGCCACCGCCGCGCCAAAACAGGCCGACATGATCAGCGGGTTGAGCACGATCTGCTTCAGCACGACGCCGAAGGCATGGACCAGCGAGGGATGGTCGCGGTCGGAGAGCTCGATGAGCAGCGGCACGATCGTGAACAGGAAGATGCTGTCGCAGCAGAAGATCAGCGCGGTCGGTGCCGATGCCGTCGTTCCGAGTACGGCGAGCGCCAGCCCCGGTCCCATGTAGCCGATATTGCCGTAGCCGCCGGAAAGGCCCGCGAGCGTCGCCTCGCGCAACGATAGCCGGCCGAGGAGCTTGCCGACGACGAGCGCAATTGTGAACGCGGCAATTGTCGACAGCGTGGTCGCGATCAGGAATGGCGGGTTGTTCAGCTCCGAAAACGGCGTCTTCGACATGATCGCAAACAGCAGCGCCGGCAGCGACACGTAGAGCAGGAAGAAGTTCATCCAGGCGAGCCCCGATTCCGGCAGCGATTTGGCCTTGCCGCAGGCGAAACCGACGAAGATCAGGCCAAAATAAGGGAGAGCCAGATTGAGGATATCGACCATTGATGAAGTGTTTTCTGAAGAGTTGGGGCCTATCCGCCCCTGAGGCGAAGGGAAATTCCAAATGAGGGCACTAGCATCGGCCACAATCCTGGTCTATCGACGGAGAATGATTAAAGCGCGGACCGCGAAGTTCCAGATCGGACAGGTCGTTCGCCACCGGATCTTCTCGTTCCGGGGCGTCATCTTCGACATCGATCCGGAATTCAACAACACCGAGGAATGGTGGCTGTCGATTCCCGAGGAGGTGCGGCCCCACAAGGACCAGCCCTTCTATCACCTGCTCGCGGAGAACGCGGAGTCGGAGTACGTCGCCTATGTCTCCGAGCAGAACCTGGTGCCGGACGATTCCGGCGAACCGATCCGCCATTCGCAGGTCGCCGAGATCTTCATCAAGGACAAGGGCGGCGGCTATCGCCCGCGGAATCCGTCGCTGAACTAGATTCTGGTTTGACGCGTTTTCTTTACGCGAACCGGTATCCACTTCGCTCGAAAACGCTCTGAAGTTTCGCCGCCGGCACGCGGCCAGCAAAAAAGGCGCTCGAAGTGAGCGCCTTTTTCATGTCCGGACGTCCGTCGCCCGATTACTTCTGAGCGGTCGGAGGTGCGCCGGGCGCACCGCCCTGCTGCTCGAGCTTCTTGCGCTGCTCGTCGGCCTTCTTCTGAAGCTCTTCCTGGAGCTTCTTCTGGGTTTCCTCGAACACCTTCGGATCGGTCGGCGGACCGTCATAGGCCTTCTGGAATTCGCCGGCGAGCGGCAGCGGAAGGGTCAGCGGCGCGCCGTTGGCATTGATCGCCTGAACGACGAGGTTCTGGCCCTTCTTCATGTTGTTGATGAACTCGGGCGTGGCCTCGTAGTCGGACATGCAGCCGTTCTGGAAGCAGATCACATACGGGCTCTGCAACGGCGGATTGTTGTCCACGATGATGCGGGTGCCGTGCACGAGCTGCATGCCGAGCGGCAGCGTCACGCGCAGGATCTTCTTGGGCTCGCCTTCCGGCTCGATGATCACGGCGGCGATGACCGGCTGGCCCGACTCGATACGGCCGTCCTTGCCGGTGAAGCAGACCTGCTTGGCATTGGCGTCCTGGCCCTTGAGGCAGAACTTGGTCCAGGGGGCGTAGATCAGCTGGATCTGCTGATCAGCCGGCTGGGCCGCACCCTGCTGCGCCGGAGCGCCCTGCGCGGGAGCCTGCTGGGCGGGAGCCTGGGCGGCCGGCGCCGGAGCCTTGGGCGCAGCCTTCGGAGCAGCTTTCGGCGCCGCCTTGGGCGCGGGCGCGCCCGGGGCGGGCGCAGGAGTTTGGGCTTCGGCGGCAAACGGAACGGCCAACGCCGTCGCCGTCAACAAGGCGAGAAGTCGCCCGCGCGGCCGGACGCACGCGGCCAAGTAACGGAAATTCATTGCGGAAAACCCTTTCTGAACGGGAAGTGCCCGAACCGCTCCGAAGCGCCGAACCTGCCGCCTTGGGCGCGGCTCTCTCCCCACCAAATGAGGCGGATAAGTGACGGGCTCGGCGCTGTTGCGCGATTGCCCGTCTTCTTAGCGTGGCCGACGAAAAGATCAATGCCGACAACCATCTTTGACCGCATCCGACCCTGCGGTCGGTGAAATTCCCTGTGATAGGATTCAGACCCGCCCTGTCCTCGAATCAACCTGTGCCGATGTTCATGTTCCAGCACCTTTTCGAGGGTCGTTTTCAAGGCCTTGGCGTCCGCCTCTGCGTCCTTGCCTTTGGCCTCGCCTACGGGCTGTCGGCAGACGCCGCACGGGCAGAGGAAGCCCACGCCATCGCCATGCACGGCAAGCCGGCGATGCCGGCCGATTTCACCCACATGCCCTACATCAATTCTGATGCCCCCAAGGGTGGCCGGCTGACCTGGGGCGTTCTCGGCACCTTCGACAGCCTCAATCCCTTCATCGTCAAGGGATTGGCCGTGCAGCAGGTGCGGAGCTACGTGGTCGAGAGCCTGCTCGCGCGCGGCAACGACGAGCCGTTCACGCTCTACGGCCTGCTCGCCAGATCGGTCGAGACCGATGACGAGCGGAGCTTTGTCACGTTCCGCCTCGATCCCCGCGCCCGCTTCTCCGACGGCAAGGCGGTACTGGCTGAGGACGTGCTGTTCTCGTGGCAACTGCTGCGCGATCACGGCCGCCCCAACCATCGGCAATATTATGCCAAGGTCGCCAAGGCCGAGGCGCCCGATCCCCTCACCGTCCGCTTCGACCTGGCTGGGGCCAACGACCGCGAGTTGCCGCTGATCCTCGGCCTGATGCCGATCCTGCCGAAGCATGCCGTGGATGTTGCGACCTTCGAGGAGACGACGCTGACGGGCCCGATCGGCTCGGGCCCGTATCGGATCACGGCGGTGAAGCCCGGCGCCAGCGTGACCTTGACCCGCAATCCCGACTATTGGGGCCGCGACCTGCCCATCAATCGCGGGCTCTACAATTTCGACGAGATCAGGCTCGACTATTTTCGCGAGGCCAACGGCCAGTTCGAAGCCTTCAAGCGCGGCCTCTATGATTTCCGCGTCGAGCACGAGCCGCTGCGCTGGCACGACGGTTACGACTTTCCGGCCGCCAAAGGCGGCGAAGTGATCCGCGACACCATCAAGCCCGGCGTGCCGCAGCCCTCGGAATTCCTCGTGTTCAACACAAGGCGTTCGGTCTTCGCCGACATCCGCGTGCGCCAGGCCTTGACGCTGCTGTTCGATTTCGAGCTGGTCAACCGCAACTACTTCTTCGGACTCTATTCGCGCGTTGCCGGCTATTTCGCCGGCTCGGACCTGTCGGCTTATGGCCGCCCTGCCGATGCGCGCGAGCACGAGCTGCTGAACCCCTTTGCCGCGCAGATTCCGCCCGACCTCATGGACGGCAGCTACCGCCTGCCCGTCACCGACGGCTCGGGGCGCGATCGGACGACGTTGCGCGCGGCACTCAAGCTCCTGTCGGACGCAGGCTACGATCTCGATGGCACCGTACTGCGCAACCGCGCGACAAAAGCCCCCTTCACCTTCGAGATGCTGGTGACGACCCGCGACCAGGAGCGCATCGCGCTCGCCTTCCAGCGCGACCTCAAGCGCGCCGGCATCGAGCCGAGCGTTCGCGCGGTCGATCCGGTGCAGTTCGACCAGCGCAGGCTCGGCTACGAGTTCGACATGATCCAGAACCGCTGGGACCAGTCGCTGTCGCCCGGCAACGAGCAATATTTCTATTGGGGGAGCGCTGCCGCCGACAATCCGGGCACCCGCAACTACATGGGCGCCAAAGATCCCGCCGTCGATGCCATGATCGGCGCTCTGCTCGAGGCCCGTGATCATACGGCCTTCGTCTCGGCGGTGCGGGCACTCGATCGCGCCTTGATCGCCGGTTTCTACACAATCCCGCTGTTTAACGTATCCGAGCAATGGATCGCGCGCTGGAATCGGATAGAACGGCCAAAGGCCATCTCGCTGTCCGGCTATCTGCCGGAGACCTGGTGGTCGAAGGGGCAGCCGCAAGCTACTCAAGCAAAGTGACGCCGTGAATCAGCCACCCGTATCGCCGACGCTCGACACGTTGTTTCAGCGCACGCTGACGCGGCAACCGCACGCGCCCGCTCTATTCGATCCCTTCAACAAGGCCCGCGTGACCGGCCACCAGCCGCGGCGGATGACCTACGCCGAGGCCGACACTGCCATCGAGGCCCTGTCGGCGCATTTCGTCGAATCGGGCCTGCCCGCCAATTCCGTCATCGCAATCCAGCTGCCTGCGACGGTCGAGTTCGTGCTGACGGTGCTCGCCGCCCATCGCGCCGGGCTCGTCGTCGCCGTGCTGCCGCTGCTGTGGCGTCATGCGGAACTCACCGCCGCGCTGAACCGCACGGCGGCGCGCGCCATCGTCACCATGAGCAAGGTCGACGGCGTCAGCTATTCCGATCTCGCGATGCATGCCGCCGCAGAGGCCTTCTCGATCCGATACGTCTGCGGTTTCGGCACCGACCTGCCCGAGGGCATGGCCTCGCTCGACGACGTGCTCGCCCGCCCGCCCGGCACCACGCGCGCCGTGATCCAGGATGGCCGCAAGGCGGCGATGATCTCCTTCGACGTCACCGCGGAAGGCTTTCGCCCGGTGCCACGGCCGCATTTCAGCCTGATCGCCGGTGGCCTCGCGATGTCGCTGGAGGCTGACATCAAGCAGGGCGCGACCGTGATGGCGGCGTTCATGCCGATGTCGTTCGCGGGCCTCGCGTCCTCGCTCGCGGTGTGGCTGCTCTGCGGCGGCGCGCTGGCGCTGCATCACCCCTTCGAGAATGACGTGCTGGAGCAGCAGATCAACGAGCATGAATGCGAGGTGCTGATCGCCCCCGCACAGCTCGCCTTGCGGCTCGGCAATTCCGACCTCGCGGCGCGGATGCCGAGCTTGCGCAACGTCATCGGCCTGTGGCGCGCGCCCGAGCAGGTTGCGGCGAGCGAGGCCTGGATCGCGCCGCATGCACCGCTGACCGACGTCTATCTGTTCGGCGAGGCCGGGCTGTTCGGCGCCCGCCGCGGCGAGAACGGCATGCCTGTTACGGTGATGCCCGGACCGCACGGCGCCCCACGCGAGCAGTCCGGCTCCTCCATCGCCGGCGAGATCCTGCTGACGCCGAAGGGAACGCTCGGCCTGCGCGGAGCAATGGTGCCGATCGCGGCCTACGCCCCGCCGCAGCCGGTCGGTGACACCCTGACGGCGCAGCCGCCGCGCGACTATGTCGACACCGGCTATGCCGCGCGGATCGACCGCCCGAGCGGCGCGATCTGCATCACCGCGCCGCCCTCCGGCATCATGGCCGTCGGCGGCTACCGCTTCCTGTCCAACGACCTCCAGGAATGGGCGCGCCGGCTCGGCCAGGGCGCCCTGCTCACGGCGCTGCCCGACCGGCTCTCGGGCCACCGGCTCGCGGGACGGGCGCAAGACAATGCCCGGGCCCGCGAAGCGCTCAACGAACTCGGGCTTAACCCCCTGATGGTCGAGGCTTTTCGCGACCGCTCCGGGCCGGTTTAAGCGCAGTTTCGAGCTATCCATTGACGCTGCATTAAGGCGACCGGACTAGATTGCGCAGCATCTGTCGCGTGATCAGAGTTTGTGATGTCCCAGGCGGGCCCGATCCTGTTTGTGTCCAACGCCCAGCGGCCGCCCTTCATCGCGGCACTGGACGAGGCCCGTCTCTTTCCCGTCGTCGATACCGACTGGGCCAGCGCGGCGCGCGCGGTCGGAGAGGTGCAGCCGGCCGCGGTTCTCGCCGCGATGCATGTCGGGCATGAGGCCCATCTGGCGACGCTCGCCAGGACGATCGCCGAGCAATCGCCCTACCTGCCCTTCGTGGCGCTTGATGCTGCGGGCACACTGCCGCAGAACGCCCTGCCCTTCTCCTCGCACGGCGGCAATTCCGACCGCCTCGTCGCGCGGCTCCGCGCCGCGCTACGCGTGCGCACCCTCCATGCCACGGTGCTGCGCCGGCTGCCGGAGGTGAAAGTAGCGCTGCCGGAGGCCGATCCCGTGCGCGATGCTACCGTGCTCCTGATCGGCCGCGGCGTGGCTTATCCTGCACTCTCCGTGGCGCTCGGCGAACGCGTCGGCGTCATCGGCGCGCTCTCGATCGAGGCCGCGGCCAAGCATCTCAACACCCGTGATATCGACGGCGTCGTGCTCGCGGAAGGTTTTACCCCGCGCGTCGCCGACGCCTTTCTCACGGTGCTCGCCGAGGACACCCGCTTCCGCAGCCTGCCCGTGATCCTGACCGCCCACCAGCTCACACAAAGCTACGACCTGCCCAATCTCGAGCTGATTCCGGGCGAGCCGGCGAAGGTCGCCGCCAACGCGCTGCCGCTGATCCGCCAGCACGCGATGGAGGCTCAACTGAGCCGCACGCTGCGCTCGATCGATGCCGGCGGCTGGCTCGATCCGCGCAGCGGCCTGCTCACGGTGGAAGCTTTTGCCAGCGACTTTTCCAAGGCGGTGGAGCAGACGCTCGCCCGCGGCGGCGGCCTCTCCGTGGCGCGCTTTGCCTTCGATCCCGGCAATCCCCGCGCCCAGCTCGATGCCGCACGGATCCTGAGCCGCCTGATGCGGCAGATGGATTTTGGCTCGGCGCAGAAGGACGGCTCTGTCATCGTCGCGTTCGCGGAGACCGACTTCCGCACCGCGCATATGATCGCGCGTCGTCTCTCCGCGGTGATGCGGCACACCTCCAACGGCAAGAACGAGATGCGCAGCGATCCCGTGGTCAGCGTCGACTCGCTATCGCCATCGGATACGGCACGGTCGCTGCTCGGCCGGCTGTCCGCCGAAGCATCGCGCGCGGCGTCTTAGGCATCCTCTTCAGCGCATGATAAAGCCGCCGTCCACCGAGATGGATTGGCCGGTTACGTAGCTCGCTGCGCCGCTGCAGAGCCACAACACCGCATTCGCAATTTCCTCAGGGCGGCCGACCCGTCCCATCGGCACGCTCTTCTCCATTGCCCTGAGAGCATCGCCCTGGCCGGCGGCAACCATCTGGTCGGCCATCGGTGTCCAGACAAGCCCAGGGCATATGGCATTGATACGGATGCCGCGTGCCGCATATTCGAGAGCCGCACTCTTGGTGAACCCAAGGATTCTTGGTGAACCCAAGGATTCCGTGCTTGGCGGCATGATAGATGCCGCGCTCGGCGCGGCAGTCTCCTCCGTGCGGGCCGATGGCATGGCCATCAGCGAAAGCAATGCGACGACCTGCAGTTTCATGAGGGATCGCCTTGGCCGTTTACGCCATCATAAGCTTGATCTGGCCGTCCTCAGCGGTTCCCATCGCGAGCGCGTCGCGCGCCATCTTTTCGACGGCCGGCCAATTCGTGAGAAGGTATCTCTGCGCCTGTACTTTCGTCGGGAAGGTGGTCTGTAAAATACAGCTCTGCCGCGCGTTTCCATTCGCAATCTGAAAGGAGACTGCCTGGGGGTCCTCTGCAAGCTCTTGTTTGGTGGGCTGGGGAAACTTGCGCATGCTGCTCCTTCATGAAACGCTTGAATGACGCTGCTCGGCAGCTCAGGGCTCAGCGAACCGGTGGGATGACTTCGGGCGCTTGTTCGGCGGGAGCCGCCCCAGCCGCGGTCTTCCTGGCTTTCGCCAGGCGTTTCGACTCAAGGCTGGGCTGCGTGTTGCGGACCGCCTCGGTCAGCATCTCGCGGAGCTCAGTTTTGGTCTTGGGTGCTTGCCGCGGACTCGACTTCTGCCAATTGGTCATACCCCTATATGGGGATGCTCGCGCTAAATGCCACCATTCGCTTTCGCGTTGGCGGCGAGACCGGGACTGGCCAGAAGAAACCCGACGGAGTCATGCAAGAGTTCGTAGGCCCGGTCGACAATGTCGTCCAGCGATATGGTTTTGGCGAACATGCGCTGCGCTTCAGTCAGCAACTGGTCGCGAGCCGGCATGCTGGACAGACGCAGGTCGGCACGGTGCTGCAACAGAACGAGCGCGTCCCGGACCGACAATTCGGTCTCATGGATCGACGTCTTGATCGCCAGCGCGATGTGTTCAGGATTGAAGCGAGCAGCGAGCTGCTCAGCCGCTTGTCTTACCACGCGCGAGCCCAACCGATGCTCATTGCGCAGAACCTGCTTGGGCGGCATCTTCAAATCCCGGACGATCCCGAGCCAGGACAAGGCCACCAGGGCATAATAGGTCAGATCAATCTCATACCAGTAGAAGCCCTGTCGAGCACTGGCCTGATAGGCGTGGTGATTGTTGTGCCACCCCTCGCCCATCGTGAAGAGAGCGAGCAGCCAATTGTTGCGGGAATCATCACCAGTCACATACCGCCTGCGGCCGTGGACATGTGCGAGGGAGTTGATGCAGAACGTGGCGTGATACACAAGCACGGTGCTCCAGAGGAAGCCGACCACGAGTCCTGACCACCCGGCAACGAGGAAGCACAGACCCGCGAGCACGACTGCCGGCAGGAGTTCCAGTCTGTGCAGCCACATCAACTCGGGATACGACGCCAGATCCGACACTTTCACCAAGTCGGTTGTGTCGTGCTGCCGGTAGAAGATCCAGCCGAGATGACTGTAGAGGAAACCCTTGTGCCGGGGTGAATGCACATCCTGCGCCGTATCCGAGTGAAGATGATGATGGCGATGTTTGGCAGCCCACCAGAGGACGCTTTTCTGAGCGCTGCTCTGGGCAAGAAAGGCCAGGATGAACTGAAACACCCGGCTGGTCGCGTAAGCCCGATGCGAGAAATATCGATGATACCCGGCAGTGATCGCAAACATGCGCAACCAGTACAGAACCGCGCAAATGGCAACGGCCTGCCACGAGACGCCCGACCAGATCGCCGCGACGCATCCCAGGTGGACCAATATGAACGGCAGGACCTGCGGATACATGACGTCGTCGTGTTCGTCATTGTGTTCCTGGCCTGAATCGATTCCGATAGACACGCTCGCGACCTCAGCAGTTCCGATGGGCGGGCCAACCCGCAATCGGTGTAAAAAAACCCGCGGCCGGTAAACCAGTCGCGGGTCGTACGAACCAGAAGCTTTGCCAGTACATCCGTGGCCAAAGCAACGTAGTCGCGATTGCGGCAGCCTATTCGGCGCGCAGATTTTCCGCAGCAGACTTGCCGGTCCGGCGGTCTGCGACGATTTCGAAGGAAACCTTCTGCCCCTCGTTGAGGGTGCTCATGCCGGCGCGTTCAACGGCGCTGATATGAACGAAAACGTCCTGGCTTCCCTGGTCCGGCTGAATGAAACCGAAACCCTTTTGGCTGTTAAACCACTTCACAGTTCCCGTAGTCATGGGGGTCGTCCTTTAAGATAGATAAGGCTTTAGAACTGCGCTCAGGAGCGCAGTCGGCGAATTCGAGATCTGGAGGGAGGGTCGTCAGTCAGGCACGCTATCAGCGGCGAGGCCAAGTCGTTCGGCCGAAACTCGATGACCCCAATATGACTACTGTTCGGGCATTCCGCAAGTGGCATGTGTCGCTGTTTTCGGAGCCAAATGGGCACCGTTTCGCGCCGCGCCGTCTCCTGGAACACGATACCCGCTACGCCGCCTTCTTGCTGTGCGCAAGGTGCGCCAGCTGGCGCATGATCTCGGTGGTGCCGACGAGACGCTCTTCCGGCGTCTCCCAGTCCTGGAGGAACACCACCTTCATGTCGGGCCGCACCTTGGCGGCCTGGCCGTAGCTGCGGATGAACGATACCAGGCGGTCGGGATAGGCGAACGAATTATCGCGGAACGCGATGACGGCGCCCTTCGGACCGGCATCGATCTTCCCGACATTGGCCTGACGGCAGAACGCCTTGATCGCGGCGACCTTGAACAGATAGCGCACCTCGTCCGGCAGCACGCCAAAGCGGTCGCGCATCTCCGCGCCAAAGTTCTCGATCTCCTCTTCGGTGTCGAGATCAGCCAGCCGGCGGTACAGCGACAGCCGCACCGAGAGGTCGCCGACATAGTCTTCCGGAATGAGCACGGGCATGCCGATGGTGATCGACGGCGACCAGCGGTCGGCGGCGGGCTCAGACACACCGGCCTTGAGGTTGACGATCGCCTCCTCCAGCATCGACTGGTAGAGCTCGAAGCCAACCTCCTTGATGTGGCCGGATTGCTGCTCGCCGAGGATATTGCCGGCGCCGCGAATGTCGAGGTCGTGCGAGGCGAGCTGGAAGCCTGCGCCCAGCGTCTCCAGCGATTGCAGCACGGTGAGCCGGCGCTCGGCCTGCGCCGTGATCTTCTGCTGCGCCGGCAGCGTGAACAGCGCATAGGCGCGCAGCTTTGAGCGGCCGACGCGGCCGCGCAGCTGATACAGCTGCGCGAGGCCGAACATGTCGGCACGGTGCACGATCAGCGTGTTGGCGTTGGGAATGTCGAGGCCGGATTCCACGATGGTGGTCGACAGCAGGATGTCGAACTTGCCGTCGTAGAACGCTGTCATGATGTCCTCGATCACCGCGGGCGGCATCTGCCCGTGCGCGACCGCGACCTTCATCTCCGGCACGTTCTTGTCGAGGAAGTCCTTGACTTCGGCGAGGTCGTCGATGCGCGGCACCACGTAGAATGCCTGGCCGCCGCGATAGCGCTCGCGCAGCAGCGCCTCGCGGATCATCAGGGAATCGTGCGGCGCAACGAAGGTGCGCACCGCGAGGCGATCGACCGGGGGCGAGGCAATGATCGAGAGCTCGCGCACGCCGGTCAGTGCGAGCTGCAACGTGCGCGGGATCGGCGTCGCCGACAGCGTCAGCACGTGCACCTCGGCACGAAGCGCCTTCAGCCGCTCCTTGTGGGTGACGCCAAAATGCTGCTCCTCGTCGACGATGACGAGACCGAGATCGCGGAACTTGATCGCCTTGCCGAGCAGCGCGTGGGTGCCGATGACGATGTCGACGGAGCCGTCGGCCAGCCCCTTCTTGACCTCGTTGAGCTGCTTGGCCGGAATCAGGCGCGAGGCCTGCGCCACGTTCACCGGGAAGCCCTTGAATCGCTCGGCGAAGGTTCTTGCGTGCTGGCGCGCCAGCAGCGTGGTCGGCACCACAACCGCGACCTGCTTGCCTTCGAGCGCGACGGCAAAGGCCGCGCGCAAGGCTACCTCGGTCTTGCCGAAGCCGACGTCGCCGCAGATCAGCCGGTCCATGGGACGGCCGAGTTCGAGGTCCTTCAGCGTTGATTCGATGGCGCCGAGTTGGTCTTCGGTCTCGTCATAGGGAAAGCGCGCACAGAACTCGTCGTAAAGGCCCGACTGCACCGGCAGCTTCGGCGCCTCGTGCAAATGGCGCGCGGCGGCGATCTTGATCAGCTCGCCCGCGATCTCGCGGATGCGGTTCTTCAGCTTGGCCTTGCGCGTCTGCCAGCCCGAGCCGCCGAGGCGGTCGAGCTCGACCGTGGTCTGGTCGGAGCCGTAGCGCGACAGCAGCTCGATGTTCTCGACGGGAAGGAACAGCTTGGTCTCGGCGGCATAATGCAGCTCGAGGCAGTCATGCGGTGCGCCGGCGACGTCGAGGGTCTGGAGCCCTATGAAGCGGCCGATGCCGTGATCGACGTGAACGACGATGTCGCCGGCCGCCAGACTCGTGATCTCCGAGATGAAATTGTCGAGCTTGCGGCTCGCCTTGCGCGGCCGCACCAGGCGATCGCCGAGGATGTCCTGCTCGCTGATGAGCGCAATCTCGTCGGTCTCGAAACCGCTTTCGAGGCCGAGCACGGCCAGCATGGTCTCGTTGCGTGGGGTCGCCTGCACCGTCCGCCAGCTGTTGACGCTGGTGGTGTGGGTCAGCTTGTGGTCGCGCAGCATCGAAATCATGCGGTCGCGCGAGCCTTCGCTCCAGAGCGCGACCACGACCTTCTTGCGCTGGGCGTGCAGCGCCATCACGTGGGCGACGACGGATTCGAACACGTTGACGGTGGCGTCGTTGCGTTCGGGCGCAAAGTCACGGCCCTTGCGTGCCCCGGCATCGACGACACTCGTGCCATCGGCCGGAACCGAAAACTGCGTCAGCCGCACCAGCGGCATCTCGCTCTCGCGCCTGGTCCATTCCTCGTCGGTCAGATAGAGCCTGTCCGGCGGCAGCGGCTTGTAGATGGCACCGCCGCCCGGATGCTCCATCGCGTCGCGGCGGGCCTGATAGTAGTCCAGTATCTGCTTGAAGCGCTCACGGATGGCGTCCTCGGCCTGCGGCTCGATCGCGACGGCTGCGCCCTGCAGATAGTCGAACAGCGTGTCCATCCGGTCCTGGAACAGCGGCAGCCAGTGCTCCATGCCGGGATGGCGGCGGCCCTCGCTGACGGCCTCGTACAGCGCATCGTCGCGCTCAGGTGCGCCGAACTCGGCGACATAGCCCATGCGGAAACGGCGGATGGTGTCGGTGACGAGCTGGAATTCGGAGATCGGCACCAGGTCGAGCGCGCGCATGTCGAGCAGCGTGCGCTGGGTCTCGGCGTCGAAGGTGCGGATCGATTCGAGGCTGTCGCCGAAGAAGTCGAAACGGACCGGCTGGTCGAGGCCGGCCGGAAACAGGTCCAAGATGCCGCCGCGCACGGCATATTCGCCCGGCTCGCGCACGGTCGAGGAGCGATTGTAGCCGTTGTGCTCGAGCCAGGCGACGATGGTGTCCATCGGCACGACGTTGCCGGGCGCAACCGACAGCGCCTGCGCCGCGACGAGGTCGCGCGAGGGCACGCGCTGCACGACGGCGTTCACCGTCGTCAGCGCGATCAGCGGCTTGTCGCTACCGGTGAGCGAGGCGAGCCGCGCCAGCGTGGTCAGGCGCTGCGCCAGGACGCCGCCATGCGGCGAGACGCGATCATACGGCTGGCAGTCCCAGGCCGGAAAGGTCAGCACGGGCAAATCGGGCGCGAAGAATTGCAGAGCCCGCTCGAGCTGCTGCATCCGCGCACCGTCGCGGCAGACCACGGCAAGGCTGACGGCCGGCTTCTTCGGCCGGGCCGCGATGGCACGGGCGAGATCGGAGATGACGAGGCCTTCGGCGCCTTCGGCGACATTGGCGAGCGTCAGCGCGCGGCCGGGCGTGAGCAGCTCGGCCGGAGATTTCGAGCCCTGCTTCATGCGTCACGATCCGCGAGCGGAAACGCCTTGACGCGGGCAAACAAACCGCCGGTGACGTCAGCCGGCAGCACCTTGTCGCCGATGACGGCGGCATAGAGATCGGGATCGTTGACCTCGAGCAGGCGCTCGAGCTCAGTCAGCTCGGCGTCGGACAGATTGCCGATCTCGGCATCCGCGAAGCGGCCGAGAATCAGGTCCATCTCGCGCGTGCCGCGGTGCCAGCAGCGGAACAGAAGCCGCTTGCGACGGTCGTCCAGCCCGTTGCTCGATCGTGTCGTTCCCGTCATGTCTCAAATCCAGTCAAACGCCAAAAGCCCGGACGTGCCGGGCCGGGGTGATATAGCCATTCGGACCGCCGGTGTCAGCCCTCGATTTGGCATGGCTCGCCACACGGCAGTCCCTGCAAAAAAGACGTGGATGCCCGCCATAAAGCCGGGCAAGAGGAGCTAAAACGATCCTAGATTCGTCTCATGCGCCCCAGCCTGCTCAATCCGCTGTTTGCTCCCGTGACCAGCCTGCCCGGCGTCGGTCCGAAGCAGGACAAGCTGCTGCAGTATCTGCTCAGCCGCAATGAGACGCCGCGCCTGGTTGACCTGCTGCTGCACTTGCCGAGCCAGGTCATCGACCGCCGCGCGCGGCCGAAGATCCGCGACGCCGTCCAGGGAACCATGGTGACGCTGGAGGTCACCGTTGATCGCCATCGCCCGCCCCCGCCGCGCAATGCGCGCGCGCCGTATCTCGTTTATGCCAGCGACGAGACCGGCGATGTCGTGCTGACCTTCTTCCGCGCAAAACCCGGCTATGTCGAAAAACTGCTGCCGATGGGCGAGAGGCGCTACGTCTCGGGCACACTCCAGATGTATGACGGCATCCCGCAGATCGTGCATCCCGACCGCGTGCTCGACGAGGAGGCGATCGCAAAACTCTCCGGCATCGACCCCGTCTATCCCTTGACCGAAGGACTGGCGCTCGGTTCGCTCCGCCGCGCGGTCGCACAGGCACTGCAAAAGCTTCCCGCCTTGCCGGAATGGATCAGCCCCGAGGTGCTGCGGCGCTGCAGTTTTCCGCCGATCGCCGAAGCGCTCAGCCGGGTGCATCAGCCGGTCGAGCTCACGGACATCCTGCCTGAAAAGCCCTACTGGTCGCGCCTCGCCTTCGACGAATTGCTTGCGGGCCAACTCGCGCTCGCCCTGATCCGCGCGCAGCTGCGCCGCCCGGCCGGTGTCCGCAATGCCGGCGATGGTCACTTGCGCAATGAGATCATCGACGCCCTGCCCTATGCCCTGACCTCATCCCAGCGCAGCGCCGCGGCCGCCATCGCCGAGGATCTGAAACAGCCCGTGCGCATGCTGCGCCTGCTTCAGGGCGATGTCGGCTCGGGCAAGACCGTCGTGGCGCTGCTGGCTGCCGCCGCCGTCGCCGAAGTCGGCAAGCAGTCCGCGCTGATGGCGCCGACGGAAATCCTGGCGCGGCAGCACATCAAGACCATCGCCCCGCTCGCGGAGCGCGCAGGGCTAAGGGTGGCCATCCTCACCAGCCGCGAGAAAGGCAAGGAGCGGCGCGAGCTGTTGGCGCAACTTGAAGCGGGCGAAATCAATCTCCTCGTCGGCACCCATGCGCTGATCCAGGACGACGTGATCTTCAACGATCTCGCCCTGGCCGTCGTCGACGAGCAGCATCGTTTCGGCGTGCGCGAACGCCTCGCGCTGACCTCGAAGGGCAAGGCCGTCGACGTGCTGGTGCTGAGCGCGACCCCGATCCCGCGCACGCTGGTGCTGACCTATTTCGGCGACATGGACATCTCCGAGTTGCGCGAAAAGCCCGCCGGGCGCCAGCCGATCGAGACCCGCACCATATCGATGAGCCGCCTCGACGAAGTCACCGATAGCATCGGCCGCGCACTCCAGTCCGGCAAGCTGGTCTACTGGATCTGCCCGTTGGTCGATGAATCCGAGGCCGAAGGCACCGAGCACCTCACGAACGCGACCAAACGCTTCGAGAGCCTGCAAAAACGTTTCGGCGACCGCGTCGGCCTGGTTCACGGCCAGATGAAGGGCACCGAGAAGGACCGCGTAATGGGCCAGTTCGCCGCCCATGAGATCGGCCTTCTGGTTGCGACCACCGTGGTCGAGGTCGGCGTCGACGTGCCGGCTGCGACCATCATGGTGATCGAGAACGCCGAACGATTTGGATTGGCCCAGTTGCATCAGCTGCGCGGCCGCATCGGGCGCGGCTCGGAAGCCTCGACCTGCCTGCTGCTCTACTCGGAGCCGCTCGGCGAGATGTCGAAGGCGCGGCTGAAGGTGATCCGCGAGACCACCGACGGTTTTCGCATCGCCGAGGAGGATTTGAAGTTGCGCGGCGAAGGCGACGTGCTCGGCGTGCGCCAGAGCGGCCTGCCCGGCTACCGCATCGCGCGTTCGGAAGTGCACGGCCAGCTCATCACGCAAGCCCGCGACGAGGCACTGCGCATCCTGAAGGACGATCCGAAGTTGAAAGGCGAGCGCGGCGAGGCGCTCAGGTGCCTACTGTATCTGTACGAAAGGGACGAGGCGATCCCGCTGATCGGGGCGGGTTAGGCGTAGCCGGCTGCTGCGGCCGCAAAGATAGTGACGAATGGTTTCGTGTCGTCTCCTCCTGATTTGGACAAGCTCTGCACATGTCGACCAGTTCGACTCGCGGAGAAAGGCGACGAAAGCGCAACCTTTTCCCCAGGCCGATTTCGTGACACCTTGCGGCCATGCGCCGGATCATCGTCGTCGGCTCTCAGGGAAGCGGAAAGACAAGCCTCGCCCTCAAGCTCGGGCGAAAGCTTGGATTGCCGGTGGTGCATCTCGACGTGCTCTATTGGCGGCCGGGCTGGAAGCCCTCCGACAAGCCGAGCTTCCGGACACGTGTCGCCGATGCGATCGCCGGCGACGAATGGGTTGTCGACGGCAGCTTCTCGGGGCTGGCCTTCGATCTGTCACTTGCGCGTGCCGACACCCTGGTCGTCATCGAGCGCCCGCGCTGGCTCTGTCAGTGGCGCATTCTCTTGCGTTCAGCCTTCGATCGCGACAACAGGCGATCCGATTTGCCAGAGGGGTGTCCGGAACAGTTCGACTGGAAATTGATGCGGGAAGCGTGGCGTTACGACACCGAGCGCTCACCGGTCATCGAGGCCGAGCGCATCCAACATGGCGCGGACGTCCCGGTCGTGCGCTTGAGACGCGACCGGGACATCCAGGGTTTTCTGGATTCCGTTTCGGTGCACGGCGAGTGATCCTTTGCCGTGACTTCAGACTGGACGGCTAGGCCTTCTTCTGCGCGATACGCGCAGCGAACGCCTTCATCAGCTCGGCATCCGCCGCCTCGCCATTGGCATCCGCGGCGAGATGCTCAAACCAGCGCGCAAAGCCTTCGTAGATCTGGCTCGCCGGATGATCTGGCCCGAGGAATCCTGAAATCTCCCGCATCTCCGCGACCCAGCGATAGGCCTTTGGGATCATGTCCGGCAGCGCGATCTCGAGCCGGGCCAGCAACGCGGGTTGGCTCATTGCGAGTTCGTCGCGCAGCGCGTCGGCCGCGCCCGCTTTCGTTGCCGCGACCACCATCGCCGAGCCGATGCCGGCGAGGCCCTTGACGATGCCGGCATAGGACATCTTCAGCGCGGAGGCTGCGCCGACGGGTCCCTCGACAACCCGCATGTCGAGCCCGAGATCCTTCAGCACCGCGACGTCCTTGGCGTGCTCGCCGGACATGTAGAAAGCCGGGCTCTTGCTGCCGGGCTGCGGCGGGAAACCGATGATGCCGCCATCGACGAACGGCGCTTGCGCCGAGCCGATGATCTCCTCGATTCTTCGCACGGTATCGACATTGACCGCGTTGCAGTCGACGACGACCGGCTTCTTCTCGCGCCTGACGATCAGCGCCGCCAGCCGCTCAGCCAGCGCTACCGCTTCGCCCGGCGGCACGATCGAAAGGATGATGTCGGCCTCCGCGATCGCATCGTCCTCGGCGCCGATCATGCCGGCGTCCGCCGCGCGCTTCAGCGTCGCCTCGCTGCGCCCCTGCAACGACGTCAGCACGCGTGCACCGTTCTCGCTGAGGCGGCGGGCCACGGCGCTGCCCATGGCGCCGGGGGCGAGGATCGCAATGGTCTTTGACGCCAAAATTTTGGTCATCGTGCACACTCCAGGTCGAATTCCGAGCGAGGCGCTCAGATCAGCCGGAGAATAGCAGAAGAGGCAAACCCCGCGTGATCGACGGTCATCCCGCGGAGGAATGGCCCTACTCCACCTTTGCAGGCTGAGGCTGGATCGCTGAGGCGTTGGCAATGCGCGCGGCGTTCGCCATGCCCGCAAGCGCTGCGGCCTTCTTCGAATCTGGTGCCGAGCCCGGTTGCACGACGCCGGCTGACATGATCAGCGTCGCGGCATCCTCGGTGCTCATGTCGACCTCGATGATCTTGCTCTTTGGCACGTAGAAGAAGAAACCGGTGGTCGGGTTCGGCGAGCACGGCAGGAATACCGAGACGTGCTCTTCCTGCCCCGGCAGGCTGCGCGCGACCTCTTCATTCGGTGCCTGCGAGATCAGCACGATTGACCACATGCCGGGCGAGGGAAACTCGACCAGGCCTACTTTCCGAAAGCTCGAGCCCTTGCCCGAGAACAGCGTCTCGAACACTTGCTTCAGACCGCGATAGATGGCGCGCACCGCCGGGATGCGGCCGACGAAGGTCTCGCCGAGATCGACCAACGTGCGGCCGATCAGATTGGCGGTCAGAAAGCCCAGGAGCGTCAGGGTGAAGACTGCGACAATCAGTCCCCAGCCGGGAACGACGTAGGGCATGTACGTTTCCGGCCGGTAGGCCAGCGGCACGAACGGCCGCACCACGCCATCGACCCAGGTGACGAACCACCAGACCAGATACAGCGTGATCGCAATCGGCCCGGTCACGACGAGGCCGGTGAGGAAATAATTGCGGAAGCGGCCCATCAGGCCGGTATGCGGTTCCGGGAGGGGATCGAGAGGCGCAGGCGCGTCGTCGCGGGGGGTCATTCGGGTTCCAGATCGGTCGCAGCACACAAGCTAGGGTCTTCTAGCAGGTTTTGGAAGACCACGAAGCGACCGACCGATATCCCTTCTGCCTATTCCACCGTCACCGACTTGGCGAGGTTGCGCGGCTGGTCGACGTCGGTGCCCATGATGACCGCCGCATGATAGGCGAGCAGTTGCACCGGGACCGCATAGACCATCGGCGTGAACGCCGCCGCCATATCAGGCATCACGATGGTGACGAGGGACTCGACGGTCGCCTCCGCCGCGCCCTTGGCGTCCGTCATCAGGATGATCCTGCCGCCGCGGGCGGCGACCTCCTGCATGTTGGAGACGGTCTTTTCGAACACACGGTCGTAGGGCGCGATCACGACGACCGGCATGGTCTCGTCGATCAGCGCGATCGGCCCGTGCTTGAGCTCGCCGGCGGCATAGCCCTCGGCGTGGATGTAGGAGATTTCCTTCAGCTTCAGCGCGCCTTCGAGCGCAAGCGGAAAGCTGGTGCCGCGGCCGAGATAAAGCACGTCGCGCGATTTGGCGATCTCGCGCGCGAGCTTCTCGATCTGGGGCTCGGTGGTGAGCGCGTCCGCCATCAGGCGCGGAATCTCGATGAGGCCATGGACGAGCCTGGTCTCGTCCTCGTCGGACAGTTGGCCGCGGGCCTTGCCGGCCGCAATCGCAAGGTTAGCCAGCACCATGAGCTGGCAGGTGAAGGCCTTGGTCGAGGCGACGCCGATCTCGGGGCCGGCGAGTGTTTGCAGCACGGTCTCGCTCTCGCGCGCGATCGTCGAGGTCGGCACGTTGACGACGGCCACCGTGTGCACGCCCTCGGCCTTGGCATAGCGCAGCGCCGCCAGCGTGTCGGCGGTCTCGCCCGATTGCGAGATGAAGATGGCGAGATCGCCCTTGCGCAAGGGCGCCTCGCGGTAGCGGAACTCGGAGGCGACATCGACCTCGACCGGCACGCGTGCAAAACGCTCGAACCAGTATTTGGCGACGAAGCCGGCATAGCTCGCGGTGCCGCAAGCGGCGATGTTGATGCGCTGGATGTTCTTGAAGTCGAACGGAAGCTTGACCGGCAGCAAGACGCGCTCGGTCGCCATGTCGACATAGCGCGCCAGCGTGTGGCCGACCACTTCCGGCTGCTCGTGGATCTCCTTCGCCATGAAGTGGCGGTAATTGGCTTTGTCGACCAGCGAGGTCGAGGCGGCATGCCTGATCTTGTCGCGCTGGACCGCGTGGCCGTCCTTGTCGAAGATCGTCGCGCTCTTGCGCGTTAGCACGACCCAGTCGCCGTCCTCGAGATAGCTGATCGTGTCGGTGAACGGGCCGAGCGCGATGGCGTCGGAGCCGAGATACATCTCGCCGTCACCATAGCCGATTGCGAGCGGCGGGCCGTTGCGGGCGCCGATCATCAGGTCGTCCTCGCCGGCAAAGATGAAGCCGAGCGCGAACGCGCCGCGCAGCCGCGCCAGCGTCAATTTCACCGCTTCCACGGGCTTGTTGCCGCGCGTGAGCAGATCGTCGACGACATGCAGCACGATCTCGGTGTCGGTCTGGGTGTGGAACACCGTGCCTTTCTTCTCGAGCTCCTCGCGCAGTTCGCGGAAATTCTCGATGATGCCGTTGTGAACGACGGCGACGCGCTCGGTCGCGTGCGGATGCGCATTGTTCACGGTCGGCTTGCCGTGAGTGGCCCAGCGGGTGTGACCGATGCCGGTCGTGCCCTTGAGCGGCTCGGCTTCCAGCCGCTTCTCCAGATTCTTCAGCTTGCCCTCGGCGCGGCGGCGCTCGATCTGCTCGCCTTCGAGCGTGGCGACGCCCGCGGAGTCGTAGCCGCGATATTCAAGACGTTTGAGCGAATCCACCAATTGCTCTGCAACCGGCTCGCGCCCGAGAATGCCGACAATCCCGCACATGCGGATCAATATCCCCCAAACCGTCGAAAAATCATCAAAACGACGCGTGTAGTTTCTAGCGAAGTTCCTAAGGAACCAGTTACTCAATAATTATTGCCGATTGAGACAGCGCCGGTCCGCTTCCGGCTTCGACTGCGTCGAATTGGCCGGCCTTAAACCGCGCGCATTAACTTGTTGTCAATAAGTTTGGCCAACGATTCCAGGCCAGGAGCGTAAGGCCATGAAGAGCTCGTCCGACCGCAAAAGTCTGTCATCGATGTCCGCGCACGCCAGCGAGACCACCGGCACGCACCTTGCGCATTGGCCACCGCCCCAGCGCGGCAAGGAAAGCAAGCCCGTTTTCGTCAAGCACATCGCCGGAGAACCTGCGAAACGCGCCAAGCCGCGCGGCTGGCGCCTGACGCGTGCGATCTTTTCGGAATTCTCCGACGATGAATAGCGCCGGTCAGTTCTCCGGCTTCTTCTCGACCTTCTTGCCGCTTGTCTTCATCTCGCGATAACGCGTAGCGCCGCCTTCCCTGATGGTCTGCGGGCTACGCTCCAGCGCCATCGCATCATCGGGCACGTCGCGGGTGATCACCGAACCCGAGCCGATATAGGCGCCGTTGCCGATCTTCACGGGTGCGACCAGCGAGGAGTTGGTGCCGACGAAGGCGCCCTGCCCGATCACCGTCTTGTGCTTCTTGAAGCCATCGTAGTTGCAGGTGATGGTGCCGGCGCCGATGTTGGAATTGGCACCGATTGTCGTGTCTCCGATATAGGAGAGATGGTTGACCTTGACCCCGGCTTCCAGCGTCGCAGCCTTGGTCTCTACGAAATTGCCGATCTTCGCGCCATCGCCAAGCGAAGTGCCGGGTCGCAGCCGCGCATAGGGGCCGATCGAGACGTTCTTGCCGAGCGTGGTCTGCACGATATGCGAAAAGGAATGGATCACCGTGCCGTCGGCGATCGACACGCCCGGACCGAGCACCACGAACGGCTCGATCGTCACGTCCTTGCCGAACACGGTGTCGGCGGACAGATAAACGGTCTCGGGCGCGATCAGCGTGACGCCGGCTTCCATCGCCGCTTTCCGCAAGCGCGCCTGCATCACGCCTTCTGCCTCGGCGAGCTGCGCCTTGGTGTTGATGCCGCGCACTTCGTCCTCGCTGGTCTCGATCACCACGGCCTCCCATCCCTGTTCGCGGACGATGCCGACCGCATCCGTCAGATAATATTCGCCTTTGGAATTCGCATTGCCGATCTTGTCGAGGATGGCGAGTGCACGGCGCCCGTCGATCGCCATCACGCCGGCATTGCACAGATCGATCTTGCGCTCTTCTGCGCTGGCATCGGTCTGCTCGCGGATCGCGACCAGGCGGTCGGCCTCGACGATGAAGCGGCCATAGCCGGTGGGGTCGGCGGCGCGAAAGCCGAGCGCGGCGATCGCAGCGCCCTTCGCGAGCGGCGCACGCAGCCGCGCAAAGGTCTCGGCCGAGATCAGTGGCGTGTCGCCGAAGGCAATCAAGAGATCGTCGACGCCCGGCGCAATCGCCTCGCGCGCCGCCAGCACCGCGTGCGCAGTGCCGAGCCGTTCTGCCTGCACGAAGGTGAGCGCATCGGGACGAATGCGCCTCGCCTCGTCGGCGACCGCCTGATGGTCGGGGCCGATCACGACGGCGAGCGCGGTGCCGGTTCCCTTCGGGGCGGCGGCGAGCACGTGTGCCAGCAGGCTCTGGCTCGCGACCGGATGCAGCACTTTCGGCAGGTTCGATCGCATGCGCGTGCCTTCGCCGGCGGCGAGCACGATCGTGAGGCTGGAGCGGGCGGTCATCGAAATCCTGTCAACTACGGCCGAATCAATTGGCGCGATGGGCAGCGAGCCGCCCTCATAAGCTCTCGCCTTGCTACCCCCGCAAACGCCCGGAATTCAAGTGTGACACACTTTTCCTGTTAATGTTCCCTGATTGATTCGGGGAAGCCGGACAGGGGCTGGGCACTTAACGTTCATGGCAAAGGATTCCGACCCACTGGCGGACGCCTTCGGGACCAACGAGACCGGCGGGCTGTTCTCCGGACTTTTGGCCGAGGAAAGCGCAGTCGACCGCCGCATGATGTGGCGGCTGGGCTCGTGGGGCGTGGCCGCCGTCGCGGCTGTCGTGCTGGCCGTGATGGCCAATCAGGCCCAGCTCGGCTGGCATCGTGACCAGGTTGCGTCGGCCGATCTGTCGCGCCAGGCCGACCGGCTCCAGGTGCTGAGCAAGGAAAGCCAGAACGAGGCCCGCCGCCTCGCCTCCGCCATCGAGACGCTGAACACCGATCGCGACCGGCTCTATTCGCGCGTCACCGTGCTGGAGCAAGGCTTCGATTCCGTCACGGGGGCCATCGCCAAGCAGAGCGCGCCGCCGGCCGCGAAGCCGCAGGATGCCGGGCCCGTGGCCCCCAGCGTCGCGCCGGTCGCCTCGACGCCGGCCTCCAGCGGCGACAAGCCGCGCACGGAGGCCACCAAGGACTCTTCGAAGGACGCGCCGAAGGAATCTGCAAAGGAGCAGGCAAGTCCGCCACCGCAGACCGCGGCCGCCGCCTCGCTCGTGCAGCAGTCGCCCGCGATGATTTCGGCACTGCCGATGCTTCCGCTGGTGCCCTCCAAGTCGATCATGGCGCCGCCCGATCCGGCCGCATCGAAACTGATTCAGCCCGAGGCAACCGAGAAGGCCGCCGAGAAGAAGCCCGAGCCGACGCCAGCGCCGACCGAAGTCGCCGCGGCAGCAGCCAAGCCTGAGGCGCCCGAAAGTGAATCACCTGCGATCGCGGTTCAGCAGACGCGCTTTGCGATCGAGGTCGGCGGTGCCAACTCGATCGACGGCCTGCGCGCGCTCTGGCGCGGCCTGATCAAGTCCAATCCGGAAGTTGCAGCGCTCCGCCCGATCATCATGATCAAGGAAGGCAATATCGGCCTCGGCATGCAGCTCCGCTTAGGTGCCGGCCCCCTGATCAACGCTGCCGCCGCCGCAAAGCTCTGCGCGGGCCTTGCCGAGAACGACCGCCATTGCGAAACCACCGTGTTCGACGGCCAGCGCCTGTCGCTGCGCGGCGGCCCGGACAAGGGGCAGGAAAAGACTCAGGACAGGGTTCAGGAGAAGAACGCCGAGAAGAACCAGGACTCGGTGCCGCAGGCCGAGAGCACCCCGGCGCCCGCGCCTGCTGCCAAGCCGGACAAGCACCGCCGCAGCTACTCCTCAAAGCGCTCGTCAAAGCGCGAGGAGCCCGCGCCCACGCCCGCGCCTGCACCTGCGGCGCAACCGGCGAAGCCTGAGACGGCGTCCACGGGATCGACGCTGTCGTCGTTCTTCAGACGATAGGGCTGTGGCCTCGCCCATCGATGGGGTTCTTCGGGCAGGCAATCACCTACTCGATCCGTGCTTTTTCCCTGAGGTCCCGGATGCGCGTCTCGGCCTCGTCCTTCGACTGGACGAGTTCCGACCAATCGTCGACCCGCGCTTCCTTGCTCAGCCTCTTGAGTTCGTCCAGTTGCGCCTGCGTTGGTTTCTCCATTTTCGTCTCCTTGAAATGCAACAGCTGACGAGGTGCAGAACCGGTTGAATCCTCGCACGTTCCCGAGAAAATGGTGGAGCGCGCTTTGCTTGGCGGCGGGCGCGCGGGAACAGAAAAATCTGCCTCCCCTGTTGCCCGCCCGCGCCTTCCCGACCATATTGCGCCCATGACAAAAAAGCCCTTCCGCCTCACGCCCTACCAGGTGCAGTTCCTGATCGTCGTCGGCTTCGCCAGCGTCGGCTATGCGCTCTATCTGCGCTATCTCGGCATCGAAAACTCGACTGTCGGGCTCGCCTGCGATGCCGGGCTTCAGACCCTGATCTGCAAGGCGCGCTCGGTCTCGACGGTGCTGTTCAAGAATTCGGTGTTCGGAATCGTCGCGCTGGTGGTGGCGACGCTGAATCTGATGCGACCGTCGATCGTGCTGCTCACCGTCGGCATCGTCGCCGCCGGCCTCGGCATCGTGCTCTACAATGTCGTGCTGTCGGGGCTGGCGATCGGTCTGCTCATCCTTGGATTTGCTCGGCCCGCGCCCGCCACAGCGTGAGCGCAAACAACAGGTAGATCGCGCAGGTCCACAGCGACTGCCAGTTCTCGCGACCTTCGCTGATAAGAATATACGCCGCCGCCAGCGCGAGAACACCTGCGAACACGGCCTCTGCAATCGGACGCTGGCCGATCTGCGGCCGGTTCAGCATCAGGATCGCGAACGGCACCACCGCCATCGTCAGCGAGGCGTAGGGGAAATCGTGGTAGCGCGGATCGAACACGAAGCCGAGCGCGGTCTGCGCCGCGATCACCGCGGTCACCGCCAGCGTCAGGCCGAGCACGGCCGTGAGTTTTGACCATTTCCGTCCCTCGCTCGGGCCGAGCAGATCGAGGAATGTCGGAAGGCTGCGGCCGATCACTATCGCCTGCGCGCAGAAGATCGGCGACAGGATACCGGCCAGAAGCAGCGCGCCCCAGTGCAGCCAGCCGGCCACGCCGTAGCTCTCATAGTACATCTTGTCGGCGCCGATCCCGAGCAGGATGCCTGCTGAGGTCGCCGAGATACCGACGCCGAGCCAGGCCGAGAAGCGCGGCGTCCACGGCCGCCGACGCAGCGTGAGGCCGGCGACCGCGAACACCAGCACGCAGAGGCCCATGCCCGCGCCCATGTACCATTTCCAGTACGGGAAATTGCTGATCGGCTCGCCCGGCGGATATTTCAGGCTCCGGCGCACCGAGTCATAGAGTCCCCAATAGCCGCCGACGGTGCCTTCCAGCTTGCGCTTCCAGGGCTGGTCGTAGGACTCGATCAAATTGACGCGGAACTTCTGCGCCTTCGCCAGGCTCAGGATTTCCGAGACGACGCGCGCCTGGTTGGTGCGCGACGGCAGCGCGCCCTCGCGCATGCGCCCTTCGCTGGGCCAGCCGGTTTCGCCGATCAGAATTTCCTTGCCCGGAAACGCCACCGCCATGCGCTCACGGATCGCCTCGACATGGCTTGCTGCGAATTTCGCGCGGACCGGAACGTCTTCCCAATAGGGCAGGATGTGGATCGTGACGAAGTCGACGGCGTCATAGACCTCGCGATGCCTGAGCCAGAACTCCCAGACGTCGGCATAGGTGACGGGCACGCTGACCTGCGCCTTCACCGAACGGATGATGGAGACGAGGTCCGCCGTCGTCATCTCGCCGCGCAGCAGCACCTCGTTGCCGACGACAAGCGTGGTGATGATGCCGGGGAAATCCTTGGTGAGGCGGACGGCGAGCGCGACCTGTTCGAAATTCTTGGTGCGGTTGCTGGAGAGCCAGATGCCCTGGAGCACCTTCAGCCCGCCGACCTTGGCGGCGATCGCCGGCACCTGGTCGAGCCCGTTCTCCATCGAATAGGTGCGGACGCAGTCGGTGATCTCCTTGAGCTGGCGCAGGTCCTGCTCGATCTGGTCGGCCTCGATATGGGTCCAAGCGTTCAGCGGCGTCTGCTCGCCGCGGAACGGCGCGTAGGAGACGCATTGAACTTTGTCGCTCGGATCGATAGGCGCGCGCGCAAGCGTGATCGGCGTGGCCAGCCACCACCACACGGCAGCAATCGCACCCAATGAAACGAGCAGAAGCGCCAGTGGCGTACGAAGAGAAATTGGTTCCGTCCTCCGCGAAGGGCCGTCGATTACCTGCTCGCAAGCCGTCTGCCAAGGGGGGTGTCCGGAATGGATCCCTCCCTCCCCTGAGGAATTTACCTGCGGCCGTTCGACAGTGGCCTAGGATCGTGACTTTGCTGGACAAAATTTGAAATTCAGGTCATGGACTCGGGAGGACTTTTCCGCCGCATTGGAGACCCATTTGGACGCCATCACCGGCGGGTCCGCGAGGTCCTGACGCGGACGGTCAGCTGATCATTGGGGAATTCATGCGGCAACGGGTGTTCGAGTTACGAAATGCGATCCTGCGGCAGTTCGCCGCCACCTTGGCCGTCTCCTCCGTGCTCGTCATGGTCGGTCTCGGTGGCGCCTCCGCCCAGAGCGGCACGCCCGCCCCGGACCAGGGCAAGGCAGCCGCCCAGCCCGCCGATGCCGCCGCCAAGGACGCCGCCCAGAACCAGCGCCGCACCGACGAGTTCGCCGAAGCAGCCCAGGTCATCAGCGGCCCGGCCGGCAACCCCGAATGCGTCTGGCTCGGCCGGCGCGTGGTGCGGCTGATGTGGCGGGATGACCTCGATACCGCGTTCCGCCATCTCGACCTCTACGATCGCTTCGGCTGCCCCGGCGGCCACATCCAGGCCGCCTTCCGCTGCCTGACCCGCTTTGGCGGCCAGATCGATCCCAAGGTCGCCGAGACCCTGGACAGCCGCGTGCACGCTTGTTGGATCAACCCGGCATCGCAGCCGCAGCAGGCAGCCGCCAGCGCCTCGCAGGCGACGGCGCCGACGTCAGGCAATTCGCAAGCCCCGCAGCCGGCCGCGAGCCCTTCGCCTGCGGCAAGCCCGACACCGGCGCCCTCGAAATAGCCGCGATCGTTTCAGCTGCCGTTCAGGAACGATCGGCGATAGAACCGGTTGGCACTGCCGCACATTCCACAACTGCCATGCCCTCATAAGGTCATGAGGCCGTGACAGTTGTGAAACCGCGCGGCAGAGGTATGCTCCATTTGCCGCGGACTCGGTCGGATTTCGGGGTCGGATCCGCTTCCCTGCCACCTCAGCCCCTTTTGGTTTTGCCGCGATGCGCGTTGTCGCCGCCGTTTTGTTGCTCGTGACCGCGCTCCACGCGGGCATCTGGGGAGTCCTGCGCGACAAGGAACCCGCGCCCGACTTCAAGGGCCTGTTGCCGAGCGTCTCCTACGCGCCGTTCGAAGGCGCGGCCCACCCTGACATCGACAACATTCCGACTGTCGAGAAAATCCGCGCCGACCTGAAGACGCTGTCGACCATGACGCGCGCGATCCGTCTCTATTCGTCCACCGGCGGCGTCGAGCTGGTGCCGCCGATCGCGGCCGAGTTCGGCCTCAAGGTCACCGTCGGCGCCTGGATCGACAAGGACAAGGACCGCAACGAGCGCGAGATCAAGGCCGCCATCGAGCTCGCCCGCAAGAACAGCAACGTCAACGGCGTCGTCGTCGGCAACGAGGTGATCTACCGCGGCGAGCAGAAGGTCGAAGACCTCATCGAGATGATCAAGAAGGTCAAGGGCGCGGTGCGCGTGCCCGTCACGACCGGCGAGATCTGGAACATCTGGCGCGACAATCCCGACCTCGCCTCCAACGTCGACTTCATCGCCGCCCACGTGCTGCCCTATTGGGAAAACTTCCGCTCGGACCAGGCGGTCGACCAGGCCGTCGACCGTTACAATCTCCTGCGCAATCTGTTCCCCGGCAAGCGCATCGTGATTGCCGAGTTCGGCTGGCCGAGCCAGGGTTATAATTTGCGCAACGCCGAGCCCGGTCCGTTCCAGCAGGCGCTGACCTTGCGCAACTTCGTCAGCCGCGCCGAAGCCATCGGCATGGAATACAACATCGTCGAAGCCATCGATCAGCCCTGGAAGTTCTTCGAAGGCGGCGTCGGCCCGTACTGGGGCATCCTCAACGCCAGTCGCGAGCCGAAATTCGCCTGGACCGGCCCGGTGGAAAACCCCGACTACTGGAAGCTGATGGGAGTTGCGCTGCTGGTCGGCATCCTGTTGTCGCTGCCGATCCTGCGGCTGGAGCAGCCGACCGCCAGGCAGGCGTTCCTGCTGTCGGCGACCGCCAATGGCGTCGGCGCCTGGGCCGCGACCGTGTTCGCATTCTGGAACGGACACTATTTCATCTTCGGCTCGGCCTTCGCGCTGACGCTCGGCATGATCCTGCTTGTTCCCCTCGTCCTCATCGCGATGGCGCGCATCGACGAGATCGCGGCGGTGGCTTTGGGCCGGCCGCCGCAGCGGCTGCTCTCCAAGAGCAAGCCGGTCGAGAACGTGCCCGAGAATTACTACCCGAAGGTCTCGATCCACATCCCCGCCTATTTCGAGCCGGTCGAGATGCTGAAGCAGACGCTCGATGCGCTGTCGCGGCTAAACTATCCGAACTACGAATGCGTCGTCATCATCAACAACACGCCGGACCCCGCGTTCTGGCAGCCGATCCAGGACCATTGCCGCGCGCTCGGTGAACGCTTCAAGTTCATCAATGCCGAGAAGGTGCAGGGCTTCAAGGCCGGCGCGCTGCGCATCGCGATGGAGCGTACCGCCGCGGATGCCGAGATCATCGGCATCCTCGATGCCGACTATGTCGTCGATCCCGACTGGCTGAAGGACCTCGTGCCGGCTTTCGCCGACCCGCACGTCGGCCTCGTGCAGGCGCCGCAGGAGCATCGCGACGGCGACCTGTCGATCATGCACTACATCATGAACGGCGAATATGCCGGCTTCTTCGACATCGGCATGGTCCAGCGCAACGAGACCAACGGCATCATCGTGCACGGCACGATGTGTCTGATCCGCCGCGCCGCGATGGACATGGCCGGCGGCTGGTCAAGCGACACGATCTGCGAGGACAGCGATCTCGGCCTTGCGATCCAGGAGCTCGGCTGGACCACCCACTACACCAATCACCGCTATGGCCAGGGCCTGCTCCCGGACACCTACGAGGCCTTCAAGAAGCAGCGTCACCGCTGGGCCTATGGCGGCCTCCAGATCGTGAAGAAGCATTGGCGTCGCTTCCTGCCGGGCGCGAGCCGGCTGACGCCCGACCAGAAGCGCGAATATGGTCTCGGCTGGCTGAACTGGCTTGGCGCCGAAAGCCTCGGCGTGGTGGTGGCGCTGCTCAATCTCATTTGGGTGCCGATCGTCGCCTTTGCCGACATCGCCATCCCCGACAAGATTTTGACGCTGCCGATCATCGGCGCCTTCATCGTCTCGCTCGCGCACTTCCTGTCGATGTACCGGCTGCGCGTCGCGATCAAACCCGGCCAGATGCTGGGCGCCATGATCGCCGCAATGAGCGTGCAGTGGACGGTGTCGCGCGCAGTCGCGCAAGGATTGATCACCGAGCACATTGCATTCGCGCGCACCTCCAAGGGCGGCCTGTCCAGGATGTCGATCGAGTTCCAGGCGTTCTGGGAGGCCGTCATCGGCGCCCTGCTGCTGATCGGATCCGGCGTCCTGATCGCCTCCAACAGCTTTCGGCAGATCACCGAGATCTACATCTTCGCCGGCGTGCTGGTGCTGCAAAGCCTGCCCTTCCTGGCTGCGGTCGCGATCGCCATTCTCGAGCTCAGCCGCATCAACTCGTTCCAGTTCTGGCGCGACAGCGCGGTCCGCACGGCCGAACTGATCGGCCTGCGCCCGGTCGCACTGCCGGCCCCCGGCACGCCGCAGCCGGTGCCGAACGAGGTCCGGCGGGAGGCGAAGTGACGCTGCCGTCGCCCGCGGCACATCGTTCGAGACGCCCGCCGACGGCGGGCCCTCAGGATGAAGTCGCGTTTTGCTGCGAGATAAACCCTCGTGGTGAGGAGCCCGCCAAAGCGGGCGTCTCGAACCATGCAGGCCGAGCTCATCCGGCAGGCTCCTCCCTTCGCGCCGGCACGCTATCCCCGCAGTTCGCCGCGGATGACACCCCGCCAATCGGGTTGAAAATCCGGACCTAAGCCGCGGATACCGCGAGAAAATCCCCGCCCCTGCCGCGAGTTTTGGCAGCCACCCCTGCTATTGACCTCGGCGCCCCATCCCCCTACACAGCGCGGGCCGAAAGCATGATCCGGAAACAGCCGGTTTTCCCCGCGATGCAAGTGACGCGTAGCGGCAAGACATGCTTCTCGAATGTCCGAAGACGATGGCGATCGCAAAGCCATCAGCGGCCATGGGAGCGCGTAGCTCAGCCGGTAGAGCACGTGACTTTTAATCACGGGGTCCTGGGTTCGAGCCCCAGCGCGCTCACCAAGCAAAAACAAATACTTAGCAGAAAATTTAAGCCCCCTCTTCTAATCTGTAAAATCTCGCGTGCACACACCATGCACACGGGAGAGCATTGATGCTTCGCGCTCTGTTGGTCGCGTTCGCCGGCCAGGCCGCCATAGGCGCCGTGCTGTTCGTTGTCATTCTGTGGAGGGAGCGCGTGAAGCGACGCTGCGAAGCAGATGAGAACGGAGCAGGCCCGCCAGCGTGAACCGGCGGGCCTCTCGTCTCAGCGGATCAGGTGCACTTTAGAGTCTCCTTGAGGAGATCTAGCCGAGCCTGAATTTCCAGCACGACACGATAGATTCCGTCGATGGCCGTATCTGCATCGGGGCCGGCCAGAACGATGGCTAGCAAGCCAGTGAGGTCTGTCATCTCCTCGATGAGATCAGCGGGTGCGGTCATGCCATCACCGTATGCTGCCAGTCTTGCCAACCAACCTGCTCTAACAGTCCGTCATGGTCGCCGATGCCGCTCTCGGCGTGCTCCAGTTCAAGGTCGCGCCGGCAGCCGGCGGCCCAGCGGGTTTGATCGCCGCCCCCCATCGACGGATCGCAGCTGCCAAGGGATGGCTCGTCGTCGAGGTCATTCTCTGCCGGGTCGTCGTCCTCCAGCTCGCTGTCGTCGCCTTCGTCCTCAGGCTCCAGCTCCATATGGTTGTCGGTCTCGTCCAGAAACTGGATCAGCCGGTCAATCTCGTCTCTCGCCTCCTTGCGGAGTCTGCCGATGGCCTGGAAGATTTGTTCGGGGGATATGTCGGTCTTTACGTACAACGCGCCAGCGGACTCCGCTGGGCTTTCTAGGGACGCTTTCATGGTGGTGCTTTCGGTTTGGCTTCTCACAGCCGAGCCCAGTGACAGACTGGGCAGCCGGGGGGTGAGAACCTGCCGAAAGACAGGTCGTCGCGCTTTTAAGCCCGCGAAGGCTCTGGACATGGCGCAACGCCCCCGGCATAAAGCCAGAACGGCGCGCCCGCCAAGGCGCTCCAGTAGCGCCCTAGCAAGCCCGCCAAGGCCTGCTGCGCTTTCGGCAGCAATCGACGCCATTCGATCGCCAGCCTATTTCGGTCCGGGTTCTCACACCCACGGACATGCTTTCACTGATTTGCTTAAAAATCCATCCCCTTCCGGGGCGCCTCGGCGCGCTTCTTGCCATAGAGACCTCCCAAAGCATGGAGGCGTGCACCGATGGCACAACGAGCTCGTATTCTTAGACGCCCAAGACCCAGTTTGAAGCATGTCGCGCGCGAGCTGGTCAGATTGCTGGACGCGATCGACGAGCTTGAAGACCTGAAACAAAGGGTCCAGCTCGCCGAGGCCGCGCGGGTCCTGCATTAGGGCGCCGGAAAGTCGTTAAGAAATCCCACGTCTCCCGCGAGGCCGCTCGCGCGTCAGCCCCAGAGGCCGCGGCTGACCGTGTCGCCCCTGGTGCCTGAGCCGTCGTCGTATAGCGCCTCATCCAGCGACACCAACGGACTATCGCCGAACTTGGCATACTTGGTCGGGAAGAGACGGTTGTGCGCGGCCACGTAGGATTTGACGCGGGCTCTAACGTCTTCACGTTTCAAAGCACCTCTCAGCAGATCCTCAAAGATGGCACTGACGACATCATCCCTGTCGGGGAAGTTCGCCGGCAGCATGGCGCGGATCACATAGTAGTCGTTGTCTTGCTCTCGACGTCGCTGAGTACGAACTCGAGTCCACCGCAGCTTTTGTGCTCGACGTTGCGCCCCCGCGATCACCGCCACGGCCAGTGAATTGATCTCGGAGTCGTCGCGCCGAAGTTGCGTAAAAGTCACGTAGGACATCACATAGCTGCCGTTGGCACCGTTGTAGACGTGGCTGAGGGGCGTCTGCCTCTTCAACAGATCCAGCACCTTAGCTCTGCTCTCTGGTGTTACGACACCGGGGCGCTTATGGCGGATTGATCGGCAAGTCCTGCAGTAACGGGCAACACAATTTCCCCGCTTCTGGACGTGGATGATTGCATCTGCGAGCGAGTGGCCGTGCTTGCAATGCGTGCGGTGTCGATAGCCATTGCCTTTTCGATTCTGAGCGGCCCTCGCGTTGGCTGCGATCAGAGGCCGCGCTTCCGCGGCATAGTCTAAATGGGTTTGAAGATAGGCCTCCAATCGCGCTGGCGTTATCGCGAACATTCTCGGCGTCTTCCCGACGCGCAAGCCCTCCATCAGCCGGGCCGCAGTCTCGTCGGTTATCCTGTACAGCGTCGCTCCCATGCTCGCCTCCACAACGCGCAGAATTGCGCTGTGGAAGGGCGCGCCTGAGTCGGGGCGGGGCGATGGCTAAGAGCCTAAATAAGTGTGTATGGAGGCATTGCCTTCAGCTGCCCGTTGCGGTTGAGTGGCCTGATATGAGGGAGGGCACATCAGATGGCACAACTAAACAAGGGCGATACTGTTCGTTTGAAGTCGGGCGGCCCTCTTATGACTGTTGGCGAAACAATCAATGGAAATTACGACTGCTTCTGGTTCAATAATGTGGACGGAGAGTGGACGGTGAAGTCTCAGATCTTCTCGCCCGAGCTGCTAAAGACATCACAATCGAGCTAGTCCTCTGGCGGCAGACCGTCAGCCTTTTTATATGGACAGATCGCCGGTAACGTTTTGATTATACCAGAGAAGCCCGCAAGGATTAGCGGGACCATGGTATCGCGTGAAAGCTGTTGGACGTGCGGGCTAATGAAACCCGTAATGATGAGCAGACTTGAACAAAAGCTGGCGGCGCTGAAGAGAACGTCACCTTTCTCTGTCAGTCGCTCCATATGGAAAGATGGGGTTCGCGACGTAAAGACGTCCCACAGGACGTTGATGCCCAAGAACAAGCTGATCCAGAACAGATAATAGGTTGCAAGATCGGCCGAGTTTGACGGCGCAAGGGTGAGATTAACCAGCCCGCTAAGCACGCGACCTCAGCGAAAGAAGATCCCCTTTGCGATCGCACCCAAAATTCCGCCGCTAATTGCAGCGTAATCGAGCACATGCGGTCTCATGTGATCGAGGAAATCGCGGGCAGTAATCGCAAAGGCAACGTCAAGCGCGCCGAGTGCAGCCAAGGCCAAGCCCGCCCCGGCCACAGCAGCCTTCGCGAAACTCACGAAAATGAGAAATCGCGTCCAAAACGCCGGGAATGTCATCTTTTGCTCGGTGGGGGCAGGGAAAATGGTGGGCACGGCTAACCCCTCCATATGGCCGCTATTCGCGGATCAATGTCAACTGCGAGTTGAACGCGGCAATAGGCCGTTAGTTTCTGCCGATATGGACCTATTGGTAACTCATACTACCGAAGTCTTAACGGTCCGGAAAGGCGCATTACAGGATTCCGAGCGTCCATAGTCCAGCCGCCGGCTGAAGTCGCTGGCGGCGTTGAGAGCCGAAACTATCTGGATCAGGAACGGGTGCAGCAGCCCGCCACCGATCAGGGCTTCCGCATCAGCGTCGCCCACGTCAGCAGCTCGTTTCAGCAGCCCGTCTATCTGCTCATCAGGTCGCCGGCCGTGCCGATTCCCAATCGCGTAGACGCAATTCGCAATGCTCCCCAGATCCTCCAGGGCGCCCGCAAGCTCGTCTCTGATCCAGCCCGCCGCCTCCTTAGCGGGTGCAGCCGCGAACTCCACGCCGCGCGGATCGATGATATACTCGCCCTCAAGGCCAGTCAGCAGACAGGGCGCACAGATGATGTTCAAGGCGGGCACGCATGCTTGCAGGATGACACCATCCGCCCGCGGTTGCCGTTCGCCAGGTCCATCAAGCGTCAGGTCAATGGGGTCGATATTCTCCTCGCCAAGCATCGCGAACTTCAAAGCGATGTGGGGGGAAAGCGTCCAGGACAGCCCGGTCCGGTCGCCGCGACGCTGGCCGCGAAACAATTCTACGGCCTCGCCAACATAGGGCGGCATCACCTTGCGCAACAGCGCAAAGAACAAATCACCATCGGTCACGTATCTGCTGAACGAGACCATTGACCAAGCCTCGACGAAACGTCGCTGCGCTCGGGGATGGATACAATCAAGCGCGAGAATGGCCTTTGCGGCCTCACGCCAGAGCTTCCGCTCCGCCAAGAGGTGAAAGCTCCTGTAAGAGATCGCCGGCGTATTTCTCGCCACCAGGCACCTTTCGCCAGTGATACAGGCCTCAACCAGCCGATCGATCGCTGAACTCAATGCCTCGTCGTCCCGTCCGGCGCCGGCAGCGTGCTGAGGGCAACCCTGTCATAGGCCAGCCCGATCAGTCGCTGCGCCATGTCGTGCAGCAGTTCGGCGTCCTTGTCGCCGCGGGCGAAGCAGACGGCAGCCGCGGCGTGGAGCGCGCGGCCACAGGCCAGCAGGCCGGGAAGCTCCATGTCTTTAGCGTCCACCAGCATTTGTGCGATCTCTGCGCTGAGCTCCTTGCCCACGGGGCCGGCCGAAACTCGCCTGACCAGTTCATGCTCAAGGCGCAACGCCATTTCACCTAGATCGGCGGTGTTAGCAGACATTGATCCTGTTCCTCTCTCGTCAGTTGCTGGTGGATGCGCCGTAGATCCTCGGCGCCGTCTTCCCATGGCTTTCCGGTAAACCGAGCCCACCGTCTGATGGTGGCAACTTCCGCCGGGCTCAGTCCTGGGTCGCCAATGCGCACCGCGCACTCCGACACCATCCTTTGATGAGCGATCATGGCAGTGCGCCATTCCGGTGAGCCCGGAGGCGGGGGAGCAATGTCCGTTCGCTCCAGCGCAGCTTGCGCTGCAAGTCGCTCGCCCTCGAAAGGGCTTTCAAGCCGCTTCGCGATCTTCTGCCGGCGTGTAAGCATCTGCTGCCCTCGCTATCAGTTCCTGAATGCGGTGATCCCGCAAGAGAACGGGCGCCCCTGACAGAGCCGCCTGCATCTCGTTGTCGCTGAAGCCGACAGCGGCAAAAGCAGCGGGAATCGCTTCCCACCCCTCAATGCCGGTGGCCTTCTGTGCGATCGCGAGGCAAGCCGGGCTAGAGAGGTTGATTGGACTCGGTGACGACCAAAGCTGTTGAAGCTCCTGCTCGTTTGAGCCCACGCTCTTCAACATGGCGACGACCTTGGCCGTTTCTTCCCGGCCCCAATCTGGGCGATCGATATTAAAGGCGTCATTCTCGGCATCGCACTGTCGTTTCCACGCCTCAAGCTCCTCGCCGCATGCCGCTTCGTAGATGGACCTCAGCCCCTGAGCGTAGGCATAGCTCGCCTGCCACTCAGGGCTATGCAGCACCGTCATGTCGTCCACTCCCTGAAACTGTTGAATGGCTCGGGCAATGAAGTCGTTCATCTCGGACAGACAGCGTAACTGGTTGCCGGTCGCGGCATATCGAGCTTGCCTAACTTCGGCGAGATCAGCGTAAGGCCGCTCGATCTGGCCCGCCGCTTGGTGGACTGTCACCGCCGCTCGTTTCTTGCGAGGCGCGGGACGCTGTCCAGCAACCCGGTCAGAAAGAACGGCCGCCGCGTCGTCGAGAGATAACCACTTACCCTTGGGGCTGGATACTAGAGCGGAAGACGTTCCTGTCTCTTCGGTGAAGACCGGAGCAAGCCGCTCCGCCGCTTCTGTCAGGGTTAGAGCAGTGGTCATTTAGATGTTTCCTTTGAAGGTGCGGAACGCAGCGTGGCTGGAGTCATTCAGAAACCGTTTGATGAATTTGCGGTCGCGCTGCTTCATCGGCTCTGCCAGTTTGTCGAAGAATAGATTGAGCGGTAGACGCGCAACCACCTTGCCGTCACCGAACCTCTGTCCAAGAGAGTCGTTGAAGTCTTCGCGGTTGGCCGCAAGCAAATCGTCAACCGGCGTCTCGGTCTTGACCACCCACGCGTCGCCTATGTCCATAAAATAGGTCACGGTGCCGTCATCGTCGCGCGAGAGAACTTTCCAATCTTCCATTGGTAGCTTTGCTCCGTAAGAGAGAGCGGCCCGAAGGGCCGCCCTCTAGTCGCGTTAAGGCAGATCCGCCATCGTCGGCACAGTCGCGCTGACGACATGCCCGACAACATTCCATGTCACGCCGTTAGCGCACTCAATACGAACACGAGTTCCCACGTCGGGCGTTACGACGGTGAACTTGGCATTGGAGCTGCCGTTGCTGCGAACAGGAACAAGTTCGTCAGCGCCGGTACCGGAGTCTGCGTCCAGGTGGACGACGCCGCCCTTGTAGTAGTTCGTGTTGGAGCCGGTGCTGATGATCCAGTTCTGAGCATCAGCAGCAGCACCAACATAGGCGAACTCAAACCACAGACCGGTTGCCGGCGTCGGCAGAGTAATCGTGCAGGTCGCGGTCAGGTCCGGCATGTAGTGAACCAAGCCAGCATTGTCCGGGTCCACGGTGTAAGTCGCCGCGTCCGGGACCGAGATCGGAAAGTGAGTAACAGGCATATTCGTTTTCCCTTTAGGTGCTGGCGGTGAGGCCGAAGGTGTCAGCGACGGCGGTACAGGCTTGCTCGTTCTTCATGACCAGGCAGAATTCAGTCACGACAGCCCGTTTCTCGGCGTCGCCGGTCTTGGCAAGCTTTTCCGTCCCCATCGCGCGGAAGACGCCGCGAGCGACGTAATCCGGGTCAATGACCAGGACGTTGCGCGAAGCTGAAGCGTTCAGCATCACGCGGTTCGGCACCACCGCCAGCTCACCGAAGTCGGACAGGTACATGTCCGCCGCGGCGACGATGGTTGCCTGCTTCTTGCCGTTCGCAGGCGTGCGCTGCTGAGCGACGTTGGCATCCGCCATGAAGGTGGAGAAGATGCGCTTGTTGTACGGGGAGACCATCACCGTGGTCGGATTGCCGCCTGCGTTGTAGCAAGTGGAAATCGCGGTATCGAGCAAGGCCTTGGTAAAGGCGCGCTGGGTGCCGTTACCGGCAGCAGCCACCAAGCCCGTGCCAGAGTTGAAGCCGCCGGACGTGCCGGCGGCACCCCGCAGGCCGTTGGTAGAAGTCGCAGAACTAATCCAGGCCGGAAAGCCAGCCGAGACACGGCCAGTGGTCGAGCTGCCAGCCGAAGACGCGACGTTGGAGACGAGAGACAGCTCCACGTCCTTCTTGATTTCCGCGCCCATCTTCGCGAGCTGGTAGCCAAGTTCCGACTTGCGGCCGGCTTTGTCTGCCTTCTCCTGGGACTGCGAAACGATCAAGGTATCGCTCGCAATCTGTGTGAAGTTCTGCACGCGAACCGTAGGAGCCTTGGTCTGGAAAGCGAAGTCGTCGCCTTCGACCTGAGCGTTGGTGGCCGGCGCGCGGAGAGTGTCCGTCTGCCAGTCATGACGAGTTGCGGAGACGGGAGTAGAGCCGATCATGGACACAAAGGGGGTATCCTTCGGCGAAATGTTGTAGACAACATCCTCCAGGTCTTCGCGGTTACCTACACGATCGTAGGTCTGCAACGTTCCGGAAACGACAGTCATTGAGTTTAGTCTTTCATGCGTTGGGCGATGATCGCTGCTGCGTCATCCAATCGCCCGGTGTTTGCGAATTGCTCGAACTCGGTACGGGTGGCGCGGGTGGACCTTGCGGCCCTGTCCATGCGCCGGTTGCTTGTCAGCACAGGCACGCCTGCAACCTTGTCCTTGACCTTCGGGACCGATTTGACGGCCTTCTGGTATCGGGTTAGGTCACGAACAATCCTGAAATTCCGCCAATCGTTCAGCATGGCGTTAAGCTCCTCAACTGAGCAGCCGTATTCCGCCATCGTATCGATCGCGTCTTCCTGGAATCGCCGGGCTTCCTTCGCGTTCGCCAGATCCGGCATGACTTCCAGCAATTTCTCTTGTTGCTGTTGTCTTGCCATTAGCTGCCGATGCATGAGATCGCGCCCTTCGGCGTCGCGTGCTGCCTGGGCAGCCTCGACTTCGTTACGAGCGGCTTGTTGGGCGTGCGCTATGACGCCCATTTTAAATTCGTATTCCGCCTGTTGGTCTTTCCATTGCTGGGGGTCAACATCGACCAAGTTAGAGTCGGGTTGTTGAGGCAGCAGGAAGGCGGCAACCACGTCTAGCGCTTGGCGCAATTCTGCGACCAGACCGGCATGGTGTTGGGTGTGAGCGCGAACGTCCTCAAAGCGAGCCCGCTCTTCAGCGAGGGCCTGGGTTTTCGCGGTAAACGTTTTGCGGCTGATATAGCCGCGCTTCAGTTCGGTTAGCGAAAGTTCGGCGCCGTCCTTGAGCTTGATCTTCGTGTCATCGTTCAATGCAGGCGGATCGACTTCCCTCTCCGCAACGGCAGGCGTGCGGCGTTCGGCCGGGCCGGCATCGTCGTGGAGTTCAGACGACAAGACTTCCGCCGCGGATGCGACGGTTAGCTCGGTAGATTCAGAATTGACGGGCGCAGATGCGCGGGCGTCGGCTTCCATTCACCTTGTCCTTGTTGGTCCAAAAAGGCGGCAAGGGAAAAGGAAAAACCCCTGCCGCCAGTTCTGGACCTCGACCGGGACGGAGATCCCAGCCAAGCGCTTAAAATCTAAACAACCCATGCGACATCAGGAGCTGCATAAGTCGTGCGCTCCTTTCCGTCTAAGGCGAGACGCGTCGCAATCCGCAATGCGGTCTCTCCAGGTTGGAGTACATACGAATTCGTTTTGCCCCCAAGCGGCGAGCCCTTCGCATCGGTCAACCTGACTTCGTTGCCGTCGAAAGTGTAATGGACTTGCATCACGGCGCCGGGATCTCCGGTTTCCTCGTCCGGGGCGCGCGTCTGTGCCGAAGTAGAATAGACAGCCGGCCTCAGCTTACGCGGCTTCGGTTGCTTGCTCGCGCTATGCGCCCTGATCTTATCAGCCCAGCCTGCCATCGCGATCAGATGACCCTCAGGATCTTGTTCAGGATGATAGTCGGCTGCGTGTTGTTGTGCGCGTTGCCACTACCAGCGGAGGCGTTGGTGATTGTAATGCTGGTTGTCGCCGAGCTGGTGTTGCTACTAGTTGGAATGTTACCAAAGGCGCCGCCACCGCCAGTGTTACCGCTGTTACTGGGTATGGTGACCGGATGAGAGTGGCCGGGGTCACTTAGGCTGTTAGCGTGGCTATGCGATGCAAGCTGTGCCGTCGTCAGCGTATGGCTTTCGAGGCCACCGGTTGCGCCGAGGGTGGTCGAATTGCCGCCGAAGTAGGATGACGTCAGGCGCGTTGCCGACGCTTCCTTCATCGCGATCACGCGGCCCGTCAAATCAGGCGCATTGAAGGTTGTTGAGCCGTCGCCACTGCCGTAGGTAGTGCCGACAAGGCTGAAATAGGTCGCATAGGTCGAACGGCTGATCGCCTGACCAGCAGGGAAGACAAAGCTGCTGTTCGGCGTGGTCGAGCCAGTGAAGTCGATCACACCACCAACCGGGATGCTGTACGGATTCCCAAAGAACCCTTGCAGATAGAAGGCAGCGTCGCTGCTGTTGTAGACCGCAACGTAAGGCGTGCCTTGGACCAGGGTGCCCGCCGCCAGTTCAACCGAAGGCGCCGAGCGGAGGGGCTTCGCACCTAGACCATCAACGTTGAGTGTGGTTGTCCCGCCGCTGGTCGTGTGGGGCGTGAACGCGATTATCTGGCCGTCCATACGGGCCAAGCTGTCGAAAACCGAATGCGACGTGACGGCGAATGCGGTGCTCGTCCCAGAGGTGGCAATCGCTCCCGAGATATCCGTGCCCCACATGCGAAGCGCCGCCATGAGCGAGCGGGCAGAGTCGTTGATAGATGAAGGCGATTGGCCCTCAAGGTAGTTGATTGTCGGATCAGCGTTGCCGTTGATCCCCGCCGTCTCGCTCCAACGATAGAAGGGCATCAAGCGTGCTCCATCGACTTGGGGACCACGGGATACACGCGCACCACGCGCTCACCGTCGAGGCGCAAGGGTAGTGGTTTCAGGCGCCAGTGCTGCGCAGGGTCAAAGGGCTGGTTGTCCTCGTTCTCGATCGGCAGCCATACGCCGCCATCCTCATCTTTAGACGGCTTGAAGCCGGTAGCGACCAACTCGCCGCCGCGAACCAGGCAATACTGCTGCTCGCCCACCGGAAAGCCCTCAGCGACCAGCGCTGCGTCTGCAAGCGAGCGCAGGTACGCCGAGACAGTCACGCCCTTGCGCTCGGCAGCGGCCTTCAGAAGCTCCTCGCGGGCATATCGAAACTCTGGCATCAGCGGTGCACGCTCCAAATCATCTCTGACGAATGTAGTACATTTGGCAAGAACACGTAATCTTTTATCACGGCAAAAGGCACTTTAAGCCAGCAATATCCGTCTGTTAGGTAATCCAATGGAATTCCTGCACACTGTATGCACACAACTGGCAAAAGTCTGCGTCAAAATGACTCAGGCTGCGATTGTCTCGCGATCACATTTCGCCGGACGCGAGCGAGGTTCGGCATCTCGCCAAGAGGCCAGCCCAGCTCTCGGTCACGAACGGTAACGTCACGGTCACGAACGGTAACGAGGCGTTACCCGGTCACGAAGTAACGTCACGGTTCTCCCCCCTATAAGGGGGAGACCGGACCGTTACCGTGACCCGTGACCTCGCGCGCGCGTAGTTGTTTCGTTTGGCTCAGGCGGGGAGACATTTCCTTCAATCTCCCAACTTGGACCTTTGATGGCACGGGGGCGCAATCTTCCAACCGCGTTGCTGCATCAGCTCCAGCGCTGCTCTTACCTGCATGTCCGAGATCTGGCACAGCGGCGTGTGAGCCTGGAGCATTCGTGCAAGCTCGCCGATATCGGTTTCAGACAGCATGGCGCGCCCCCAGGTAGTGCTTCCTCAGCGCGGTCTCGATGATCCCGAAGACTGCTTCCGGCATCTCATCCGATGGCGCGATCTGTTCGATAAGCTCCGACACACGGGTGATGCGCGCCCATGCTTCGGGCGTGAGGTCCGCTGGCGGCTGGGTTGGCTGGTAGGTAAGCTGAGCTGGCGTAGAGGTGGGCTCTGCCGCTCGTTCCCGGCGATCAAGTGTCCTCGTCCGTCCGTCCACCGAACGCATCAGGTCGGCTACTGAGGCGTCAGCGCCGTCGCCGAGATCGTACCCAACGCGCACGCTTTTCGCGCCGTTTGCACGCGCCTCCTGAGCGGCTCTCTCGATCGCGGCATTGTACTCCGCCGTATCCTGCGGAATGAGTGAGCCATCCTCCCGCAACATCGGATGGACGATCACACGGACTGGGTTTTCCCATCGGATGGAGTTGGCGGACTGGACGCCAATCAGCTCGATCTTGTTGATGCTCTCGCCTTCCTGGACGTTCTGGCCCAACAGCTCCATCTTGTCGCCGTAGCGCTTGGGGAAGAGCCGGCTGGCGGTCCACTTCAGGGTGTCCACCTTCAGCCGATCCCGCTGCACCTTGGCGTGATTGGCAACGGCGGAGGTCTTGCCGTCCTTGCCCTGGTCCAGGATTACGTCTCCAGACTCGTCAAAGGCGATAGTCAGGATTTGCTCGGCGTAGAAGTCCATCAGGGCTTCGCGCGCTTCCGCGAACCGCTTCCGGAACTCCGGGTTCGACGCCAACCACCGATAGACGGTGACGCGACCGGGCATCCCTTCGTCGGCGCAGATCTTCAGGAGACCTTGGCCGTTCACCATGCGATCGCAGATCGCGTCCACGACCTCGGGGCTGTATTCTGAGGGTCTAGCCATTGTTCACCTTCCAAATTCCGGCGTACTCGCGGACCATGCGCTTATCCTTCAGCGCCATCCTGATCTCGTAGTGGCGCTGCTTTGTCGCGATGCCCTGTTCGCGAGCGAGATCGTTCCAAGCGTCAACGGTCAATCCCTCGGGGCCGGCCTCTGATAGCAGCCGGTACATGACGCGCTGATTGGTGGACAGTCGCGGCTCATGACCCTTCGGCGTAGATCGGCCAGGTTCAACCTCAGCTACGATGTTGACCGTGATCGGGTCGCCATCCTCGTCAGTGCCGAACTCGTGCACCTCCGACGTGAAAGAGAACAGCGGCCCCTCTGGCATATCGTTGGCTTTGACGACGGTGGCGGTCTTGACGCTGTCACCGGAAATGGCAACTTCCACGTCAACGTCACCGCGGAAGGCATTGGAGCCTCGTGCGCCGCGGCTCTCGTCCTTCCCGGTGTGTCCGACGATGGCGAAGTGAGGTCCGCCGCCGCCGTATTTCATGGCCTCCTCACGGATCATTGCCAGATGGGTGAAAACGCGTCCCTGATCCTTGGCCTTGTCTTCATCGCCGCCACCGGCAGCAATTGCCTTCGCGAAGGTGTCGAAGATAACCAGATCAGGCGCACCGCCGCCGAAGCAGAAGCCGGCGCGATCCAGCGTCTCATTCACCTTCTGGACAATCGCCGGGTTCATGAGATCAACCAGGCTGGGTACTACCGCGATGTTCAGCAACTCATCCTCAGCAAGGCCCAAGCGCTCCACGTGGGCCTTGAGCCTGCGCCGAACAAGATCCGCCCGCTCAAGTGCGAAGTAGAGAACGTTTCCACGCCGCTTGGCCTTGTAGCCATGCCAATCCGTGCCACGGGCGACACAGATCGACAGTTCGGCGAGCAGCGCGGACTTCATTCCTCCCGGCGGGGCAATCCATGCTGATGTCTCACCCTTGGCGACGATGTTTTTGACTAGCCAACGCTTCTCAGCAGGACGTGCCGAGAAATTCTCGATCAGTTGGATTTCAAACCCTCGTCCGGACGTAGCCGCATCACGCCTCTGTATTTTGGCGTCGAGGTCGCGATTTTGCCGGCGGCGCTCGGCATCCTGCAAATGTGCCTGATACTGAATCTCGGCAGTGCCAGGATGCGTATGCGGGAACGGGTCATCCGGGTCTGGCGGGGGGATATCGCTCTCGAACTGGTTCTCATGCTTCATTCGGCACCCATCAATTCCGGGTACACCAAATCGAGCGCGCCCATTTCCTCCAGCTTGGCGTCAACCTCGTCCGAGGTCATGGTGCCGGCCTTGAGAGCTAGGCCGATCTTGGTCGCCTCGCTGTCGAGCCAGCGGGCGCGGCTGCACACAAAGCGCAGGCCGGCAAGCTGGAGCGTCTTGCGGATTTTTGGGTCTGTGACGATTAGAGGGCGGACTTTCTGTTCAGGATGAACAGAAATTCGTTCGTGCATCATCGCATCGCCTCCAGGAAAACGAGAGGAGCGATTGCTTCAGCCATTGCCGCGTTCATGGCGTAGAGGCGGACGAGACGGGAAGCTTGAAGTTTGCGAAGCGGAGATGTAGATTCCGAACAGATCGAAGCGCCAGCCAGATCAGACTTCGGAGCCCCGCACGCCGCCAGCGTTGCGGGGATTTCCATGTGGGGCTGCATCAGGCCGCAACCCCCTCGCCGGCATCCGAGGTCGATTTGCGCTTGCCGGCTGCAAGCCAGGCGTCCATGTCGTCAAGGTCGTAGCGAATGACGCCGGCCTTCTTGATGAAGATCGGCCCGCCCCCCTTGCAGCGCAGCTTGTTAAGATAGCCCTCGCCGAACCCGGAATAGGCAGCGGCGCCTTTCACATCGACAGGCGGTCGATGCGTCTTGATAGTGTTGTCCATCTGTGAGCCTCGGTAGTTGGTTGTTACCGACAGCAAGATGCACAAGTTCAAAATTGTCAGCACACCGCGATTGCGCCAACAATCAAACGCTAGGTTTTGCCTCCCAAATGGTCCTGACGGCGCGCGGTGTCATGCCCCACGATCGCGCCACGGCTGCAATGATCTTCTGCCGCTGCCGGCCGTACAATCGAGGCAGCGTCTCAGTAGAGTAAAGCTCCCCAGAAGCCCTTCTGTTATTGCGCACAGCGTTGATCGCGGCCTCGACTCGAATAGGAAGATCTTGTGGAATTCTCTTTTCCGGGTTGAGGCCGTATTCCGAAACGATCGGATTATATTTCCTCCGATACTCCAAGAGCCTTTCCGGTTCCCAATCAAGGTTGCCCAACTCAGTTGGGGCTCGGCCGGCCTTGTCCTTCGCCCAATCTACTCCCCGCCTCTCAAGCTCGCGGTTGATGCTCGCTTCCCATTGCTTCTTTCGCGCTGCTCGCGCCCGCTGCTCGCAATCCTCGCGAATAAGCGCCGCATCCTCCGGCGGAATGTCCGGCTTGCGACCAGCACCTAGCCTTCTGCCCCCGCGTGGCATCAGGCCTGCTCCCGGCGCTCATCAAATCGAACCACGTTCCCTGCCGGCCGATTGAGGATCATCTTGACCATGCCAGCCAGAGCCTCGAAGGCCTGCCGCTTCTCATCCAGGTACTCATACCGATCGTATGTCTCGCGCACGCCGCCGATCACGTGCCCCATGCACCGCTCGGCATGGTCGGCATCAACCTTGGCGCGGCTCATCAGGCTGCGTCCGGTGCGGCGCAGGTCGTGAAGTTGCCACTGCTTCATGGGCGCCCTGCCCTCAGCCTTGCGGATCTTGGCAACAATCCGGTCTAGTTCCTTCTTGGCCTTGCTGAAGCCGCTGAAGGCCTTGGCGCCGTCCGACTGCCCGCCGCTGCTCGTGGTCGAAAAGACGTACCAGGAATTGGCCTTGCAGCCGGCGGGCTTCTCCCCGATGAGCTCGCGGATGGCAGATGTCACGGGGATAACGTGATCCTGCTTGTTCTTGTATCGCGAGCCGGGAATGATCCAGAGATCGCCTTCCAGCTCGTCGGTATGCATCCGGGCGGACTCATTCCGCCGCGTCATGGCCAGCAACAGTGATTTGACGTAGCGCGGATAGCACGCCGGCTGCTCGATCTGCTCCAGCGCAGCCCATACGTCCCTGATCTCATCGTCCGCCAGAGTACGCTTGCGCGCCCTCTCCTTCGGCTTCGTCTTCGCCATGCCGCGGACGATCGGTGATTTGAACTCATCGTCCTGCACCATCTGCCAGTTGAACGCCTTGCGGACGTGCGCCAGCACCCGGTCAGCCATCACGGGGCCGCTTTCGGTCTTGATCTCGTTCAGCATGGTCGTGATGTCGCTACGCTTCAGGTCATAGATCGACTTATCCCCAATCCGGGGCCGGACATGGTTCGTGAAGGCGGCCTTGACCTGATCACCGCTGCGCAACCCCTCAACGTGGTCCTTCTCGAAGGCATCGAGCACGACGTTGACGGTGTTGATGGCGGCCAGCTTCTCCCGCTTCGCCTCCGCACGCGATTCCTGAAGCTCCGCTTGAGGGTCTTTCTTGCCTGCAACCTCTCCCGCCGCCTTCTTGGCAAGGTCTCGGGCCTGCTCGGTGGTGATGCTGCCGTGCAGACCCAAGCCAAGCCAACGCTGCTTGCCTGTCGTCTTGTCGCGGTAGCGATATCCGTAGGTCACGGCGCCGCTATCGAGACGTCGAGCAACGAACCCCTTCACTTCCTTGTCCGCGAGGATTTGCCCCGCAGTCATCCGGTCCACCTGCGTCTTGCTGATCTTAATCTGCATCGCCTGCCCCGTGCACACATAATCGTTACGTGGTCCGCATGCACACTGTATGCACACAGCGTCGGGTCAACGCAAGGCATTTCTCGGCATCTATCGCCAAGCTATGAAAAGGCTGCTATTGCTGTGTTTCAGGCGACTTTTGGGAGAAGATGAATGTTTGCAGAAGCTTGGTCAGTGTGCAAAGCCATAACTTTTAATCACGGGGTCCTGGGTTCGAGCCCCAGCGCGCTCACCACTCTTCAAGTCATAATCTCCGGCGGGACGTGGGATGCGGCGCGTCTTCCCGGCTGAATGCACGGTCATCGTGACTCTAGGAAATTTCCCAAGCAGCTAGTGGCCCATTGATCTCGCGCTCTGGTTGCGCTTGGATGGACCTAACCGGGGGTTTCCAATATGCGAGTTCTAGCTGTCGTGGCGCTGGCCGTCGCGTTGTGCGGGTGTGCGATCCAACGAGCACAAGTTGCCCAAGATGGTAACCGTCCGGTGAGGGCCGCGGGATAACCGCGTTGGCGCGGTGGCCCGATCAGGCCGCGGACTGAACAGGGGTTTTCTTCCAGTCCCAAGGCAGCAGCTCGTT
>NZ_JADPKS010000169.1 GCF_023074175.1 Bradyrhizobium sp. 139 | reverse complement strand
TTGTGGCGCTGCGCTAGCGCAGCGCCGCAGCCGACCAAACCATGAACCAATGTCACCCATCCATCCGGTCTGTTCTGTTACCCATCCATCCGCTGGACAAGGTTACTGCTTCCCGACCTACGCAAATGTCGCGAGCGATGTAAATTCCCCCGCCAACACGCGCCACTGAAACAGCGGCGAGTTCTTCGGCGGCGACAGCTCCGGCGTCCAGCCGGTCAGCTTCTCAAGCACATAGGTGTCGATCACCAGGCCGCGCCAGCATCGTTCGACTTGGCCAAGCGGCTCGCGCCTGGCGGGGATATTCTCCCACAGCGACGAACGATTGTCCGGCTCTCGCCCGACATAGATGCCCGCATGCCCGCTGATTCGGTCCATGCCGGGATCGCCAAAATCCTGGAAGCGGCCGCGCTCGTTGATCTCGATCACGGGCACGCGGCCCCTGAACAGCCAACGCATCATGGCGTAGGTGCGGTAGTCCGTGGTCGCGATCCAGGTCGCACCGGTCTGGTCGAGCGCGGCCTGCGCACGCGCCGCGACCTGCTCGTAGCCGGCCTCGGCGCCGATCGGATCGATCCTGCCCAGGAGATTCCAGGGCGCGGCGACGTAGTAGAGGAACACGATCACGACGAAGGCGATGCCCGAGACGATGGCCGTTCTGATCCAGAAAATGCTCGACCGGATCATCCGCGCCGACCAGTTTTCACGCGACAGCATGACAGGGTTGACAGCGGCAGCGGCAAAACCGACCGGCCACATGAACATCGGCCAAGTGTCGCCGACCCTGAGCGTCATCGACTTGAAGAAGAAATAGAGGAACGGCACCAGCACCGCGGTTGACAGCAAGATCGCGACCGGCTCGCGCGTGCGATAGCCGCGCCACGCCGTCATCACGAGGCCAGTCAACACCACCGGCAGCATGACGAAGCCAACCAGGCCGAATTGCAGGCCGATGTAATCGCCGATCGTGCGCAGCGAGATGCCGTAATTGGCGGTCGCGCGCACGCCCTGGAAGCGGAACGAAGCCCAATCGTGCTGCGCATTCCAGATCAGCACCGGCGAGAACACGGCAATTGCGACCAGTACCGCGAGATAAGGGTAGGGACTGCGCAGCCAGCGCCAGCGCCAATCCGGCACCAGCAGAAACGCGGCGACCGCCGGCGCGAACATGACCGCGGTGAACTTCGACAGCATCGACAGTCCGGCGAACAGGCCCGCCGCCAGCCACCAGCGTCCATGGCCGCCCTGCGCGAGCCGCACCAGGGACCACATCATGGCCACCGCAAACGGGATCATGGCAACGTCGGGCGCGACCTTGGCCATCAGCAGGCCGTAATAGAGCGCGGCCTCCGGCATCAGCACCGCGAAAACAACGGCGCGCACATCATGGGTGAGGCGGCGGACGATGCCAGCGAGCAGCAGCTGCATCACCAGCATCGCGACGATGCCGCCGAAGCGCACACCGAGAGCGGTGTCGCCGAAGATCGCGGTGCCAAAACGGATGAACCAGGCGATCATGGGGGGGTGATCGAGGAAGCTGAACGCGGCCTCCTTCGACCAGGTCCAGTAATAGGCCTCGTCGGTGCGCAGCTCGATCGCTGAGGCGTAGACGATGCGCAGCACCGTCATCGCGGCGATGATCAGCGCGGCCATGACGAGGGAACGGCGCGCGGCGCCGTTGGGGGGCACGGTGATGTCAGGGGCTGTCGTCACGGCCGCGCTTTTCGCCAACCTGGGTGGGGGAGTCAATGCGAGGGGCCACCGTCGTCCCGGGCGCGACGTAGTCGCGAGGCCGGGACCCATAGCCACAGGCAGGGGTTTGGCGAAGAGTCGCGGTTACCAGCCGGCGCCACACTACTCCCTGTGGCTATGGGTGCCGGATCGGCGCGCCGCTATGCGGCGCTTGTCCGGGACGACGGCGGAGTGTTGACCCGCCGGCCGCGCATGTGATCGGGCGAGCTGTCCGCCCCCGGAATTAAACGCCACGCTGGCTGTTCTCCTTGATGAACTGATACAAGCGAATCATGGCCGCCACCGCACCCTCACGATTGTCCGAACTTTCCCGCGCGACCAGCCTGCGGCAGGTCCGGCTAGTCTGCGGCATCATCCTGTTCTCCTACGTGGTCAGCCATTTCCTCAACCACGCGCTCGGCAACATCTCAGTCGATGCCATGGAGATCGGGGTCTACTACCACACGCTGTTCTGGCAGTTCCTGCCTGTTGCGATCGTGTTCTATGGCGCCGCCATCGTTCATATGGGGCTCGGCGTCTACGCGCTGTACCAGCGCCGGCAGTTCCGCTGGAAGACGATCGAGCCGCTCCAGCTCGTGCTCGGACTGAGCATTCCTGCACTCGTCATGGCGCATGTGATCGGCGTAAGGCTCGGACAGACGCTGTACGGGCACCAGAAGCTCTATCCGCAGGAGCTCTATCTGTTCTTCGTCGCGTCGAACCGCATCTGGACCATGACAATCCTGCTGATCATCGCCTGGATACACGGCTGCATCGGCATCTATTTCTGGGTCCGCCTCAAGCCGTTCTTCACGCGCGCCGCGCCCTATCTGCTCGCGGCTGCCGTGCTGATCCCGGCGCTGGCGCTGCTCGGCGTCTACCAGGGCGGACGCAGCGTCATAGCCGAGGCCGACGACGGGGAGTGGCGCACGCACAATCTCACCCGCCGCCAGCTCGGCACGACGGCTGAGGCCGAGACGCTCGACCGCATCACCGGCGGTCTCACCATCGGCTATTTGGGACTGCTCGGGCTGGCGCTAGGGGCGCGCGGCGTACGCGCCTTGCGCGAACGCCGCGGCGGCATGATCGCGCTGTCCTACGGCAATGGCAAGACAGTGCGCGTGCCGAAGGGCCTCTCCGTGCTGGAGGCAAGTCTGCGTCACAATGTGCCGCATGCCAGCGTCTGCGGCGGCCGCGCTCGCTGCTCGACCTGCCGCATCCGCATCATCGGCGACCATGCCGCCCTGCCCGAGCCGTCGCAGCGCGAAGCCTTCGTGCTCGCGCGCGTCGGCACCGCCGATCCCTCGATCAGGCTCGCCTGCCAGCTGCGGCCGGACTCCGACCTCTCCTTCTTCCAGCTCTTCATGCCGCACACGCTGTCGGCGAATGCGCATGCTTCCGCGCCGGCGCGGATCGGCCAGGAGCGTTATCTCGTCAGCCTGTTCGTGGACATGCGCGGCTCGACGCAGCTTGCCGAGAAGCGGCTGCCGTTCGACACCGTCTTCATCGTCAACCGCTTTCTCGGCGCCGTCTCGCAGGCGGTGATCGAGAACGGCGGCCAGCCGAACCAGTTCGTCGGCGACGGCATGCTGGCGCTGTTCGGCCTCACCGCCGATCCGCAGACCGCCTGCCGGCAGGCGCTGAAGGCCACCGCAGGCATTGCCACGCATATCGACGAACTCAACGAGCTCCTGAGCCACGATCTGCGTCAGCCAATCCGCTTCGGCATCGGCCTTCACGGCGGCGAAGTCATCATCGGCGACATCGGCTATCGCGATCACATCGTGTTCACGGCGCTCGGCGATGCCGTCAACGTCGCCGCCCGACTCCAGGACATGACCAAGACGCTGGCCTGCGAAGCCGTGGTCTCGGAGGAAGTCTGCCGCACCGCCGGCCTTGCCGACGACGCGCTGCCACAACAGGAGGTCGCGATCCGCGGCCGCGACGAGCCGATGGCCGTGCGCGTCGTCGCGGACGCCAGGGAGCTGTCGGCGCTCGTCGACGTCGGTGCGCGCGTCGCGGCCTAAGCCACGTGCGAAGGTGCGCTCCCTCTCCCGCCTGCGGGAGAGGGTCGGGGAGAGGGTATCTCCGCAACGAGACACTCCCCTAGAGAAGAAAGCCCTCACCCGGCGCTACGCGCCGACCTCTCCCGTAAGCGGGAGAGGTGCAGCGAGCTCGCGGCCAAATTGATTCGACCAAACTAAATCGCAGCGTAACACCGGGTTGCTGCAACGCAGCGGCATGGGCCTGCTGCGAAAGCACGAATTGACTTCATCTGCGTCGTTGCGACAGATGAGCGCGGCATGGCGATGATGACCGCCATCCAACGAAAAACTCCGGGAGGAGACCACATGCTCGATCGACGCGACCTGCTCAAAGGAGCGGGCTTCGCCGCTATTGCGGCCACACTGAATTCACCCAAGGCGCTGGCTCTCGATACCGTCACCCTGCCTTTCGCCAATGGCGAGCGGCCGCTGGTAAAGTTTCCGCAGAAGCGGCCCATGATCGGACTGACCAGCCGGCCGCCGCAGCTCGAGACGCCGTTCGCAGTATTCAACGACGGTCCGATCACGCCGAACAGCGCGTTCTTCGTGCGCTACCACCTCTCGGACCTGCCCTACAATCTCGACCCCGACAAGTTCACGCTTGAGGTCAAGGGCAAAGTCGACAAGCCGCTCAAGTTGTCGCTCAAGGACATCAGGAAGATGAAGGCGAGCGAGATCGTCGCCGTCAACCAGTGCTCCGGCAACAGCCGCGGCTTCTTCGAGCCGCGCGTCGCCGGCGGCCAGCTCGCCAACGGCGCGATGGGCAATGCGCGCTGGCGCGGCGTGCCGCTCAAGGCTGTGCTGGAGATGGCAGGCGTGCAGAGCGGCGCCAGGCAGGTCGCTTTCAACGGCATGGACGGCCCGGCCAGCGACAAGACACCCGATTTCGTCAAGGCCCTCGATATCGATCACGCCACCGATGGCGAGGTGATGCTGGCCTATGGCATGAATGGCGAGGACCTGCCGTTCCTCAACGGCTTTCCGCTGCGCCTGATCGTGCCCGGCTATTACGGCACCTACTGGGTCAAGCACCTCAACGAGATCACCGTCGTCGACACCATCTATGACGGCTTCTGGATGAAGTCGGCCTATCGCATTCCAGACACGCCGAACAATGCGGTCGAGCCGGGCACCGCACCGAAGGCGACGATCCCGATCAACCGCTTCACCATCCGCTCTTTCATCACCAGTCTCAGTGACGGGGCCAAGCTGAAAGCAGGCGGCACGACGCTGCGCGGTATCGCCTTCGACGGCGGCAAGGGCATCAAGGACGTCCAGGTCTCCACCGACGGCGGCAAGACCTGGACGAGCGCCAAGCTCGGCAAGGATCTTGGCAAATACTCATTCCGTGAATGGACACTGCCGGTGAAGCTCGCGGCGGGCGCCTACGAGTTCAAGGTGCGCGCCACCGGCAATGGCGGCGAGACCCAGCCGGATGCGCCGCGCTGGAATCCGGCGGGTTATCTACGCAACGTCGTCGAAACCGTCCGCGTCAGCGTGGCCTGAGGGAGAATTGATCATGCAGCGCACCGTTCTCCTCGCCATCTCGCTCGCCTTCGCCGCCGGCATCAGCGCCGTGACCGCAGCGCCCGTCAATTACCAGCTTCCGGACGAGATCGCCGCCTTCAAGCCCGGTCCCAATCTCGAGGTGGTGCAAGGCAATTGCAGCGCCTGCCACTCGGCCGACTACATCAACACGCAGCCGCCGATGAAGGACAAGAAAGGTTTTTGGCAGGCCGAGGTGACCAAGATGATCAAGGTCTATGGCGCCCCGATCGACGATGCCGATGTCGGCAAGATCGTCGACTATCTGGCCGCGACTTATTGACCGATGGCTCGCGGCGTGCGGATCAATTGACCGCGAAACGGGCAAACTCGGCAAAAACGCCGCGAAGTTGAGCGGAATTCGGCAAAATGCCGATGTGGTTTGAGCTACCAAGCCGGCCACATTCCGCGTATCGTGTTAGGACCGAACCGGCCGGTTGGCGGGGACTGGCGGTTCGAGATCTCGGAGGAAGACCCGCGGAGAAGACGTGATGGCTAAAGGTACGGTCAAGTGGTTCAACCCGACGAAGGGTTATGGATTTATCCAGCCTGCGTCGGGCGGCAAGGATGTGTTCGTGCATATCTCGGCAGTGCAAAAAGCCGGCCTGTCCTCGCTCAACGAAGGACAGACGGTGGAATACGAAGAGATCGCAAACCGGGGCAAGAGCTCCGCGGAGAACCTCAAAGTATAAGCCCGCCAGCCTTTTTCTGCCTCCCGGATTTGTCCGGGAACGGGCCAAGACAATTTTAGAAGACGGTCAGTGCATTCGACGACAGGCGTTGTGGTTGCACGAGGAGAGCTATTTTTTCTGCGAAGACCGCTTGTTCAACGCCACAGCAATGACAATCGCGGCGGCACTTCGTTAGTCCACCGGCAACGGGGCGTCGCGCTTGATCTCCTCCATCACCGCATAGGTGCGCGTCTCGCGCACCCCCGGCATCGACAGCAGGGTCTCACCGAGGAAGCGCCGATACGCGGTCATGTCCGCGAGCCGCGCCTTCACAAGATAGTCGAAGCCGCCTGCAACCATGTGACACTCCAGCACCTCGGGCGCGAGTTTCACCGCGCGCGCGAAGCGTTCGAAATTGTCGGGCGTGGTCTTGTCGAGCAGCACCTCGACGAACACCAGAAGCCCAAGGCCGAGCCGATGCGGATTGAGCCGTGCCCCATAGCCCTCGACGAAGCCCTCACGCTGCAAGCGCTTCAGCCGCTCACCGACCGACGTCGGCGACAGCCCGATGCGCTCGGCGAGTTCGACATTGGCGATTCGCCCGTCCTGCTGCAAAATCGAGAGGATTTTACGGTCAATTCGATCGAGTTCCATATATTATACGGCCGAGGTGGATATGGTCTTCATTTTCTAAGGCAAAATGGCTAAATTGTCTATCGAACTACGGTAACGTGGATCTTATCCTGGATCTCAACGACAGGACATGCCATGCCGAACATCCCGCCTCCCTTCTCCGCCCCCTACGCGCCCGATGATGCCGACATTGCCGCGCGCCTCTTGCCGGCCTCGCATCTGTCCCCGCCGCAGGAGGCACGGATCGACCGCACCGCGACGCGGCTGGTCGAGGCGATCCGCAAGCGGGACGATGGGCTTGGCGGGGTCGAGGACATGCTGCGGGAGTTCGCACTCTCGACCAAGGAAGGGCTGGCGCTGATGGTGCTGGCGGAGGCGCTGCTGCGCGTGCCGGACGCGCGCACGGCGGACCAGTTCATCGAGGACAAGCTCGGCGAGGGCGATTTCATCCACCACGAGACCAAGTCGACCGCCTTCCTGGTCAACGCCTCGGCCTGGGCGCTCGGCCTCTCGGCGCGGGTGATCCAGCCCGGCGAGACGCCGGACGGCACCATCGGCCGGCTGGTGAAGCGGCTCGGCGCGCCGGCGGTGCGCACCGCCACGCGCCAGGCGATGCGGCTGATGGGCAATCATTTCGTGCTGGGTGAGACCATCGAGCAGGCGCTGGAGCGGGGCCGGCCGCGCTCCGGCCAGAAGCCGCGCTATTCCTTCGACATGCTCGGCGAAGGCGCGCGCACGGCTGCGGACGCGAAGCGCTATTTCGACGCGTATGCGAGCGCGATCGAAACAATCGGCAAGGCGGCCGGCAGCCATGCCCTGCCCGACCGTCCCGGCATCTCGGTCAAACTCTCGGCCTTGCATCCGCGCTTCGAAGCGATCAGTCGCGCGCGTGTGATGGCCGAGCTGGTGCCGCTCCTGCTCGATCTCGCCAGGCGCGCCAAGTCCTACGAGCTCAACTTCACGGTCGATGCCGAGGAGGCCGATCGGCTCGAGCTGTCGCTCGACGTGATCGCGGCAACGCTCGCCGATCCCTCGCTCGAGGGCTGGGACGGATTTGGGCTTGCGGTCCAGGCCTATCAGAAGCGCGCCAGCGCGGTAATCGACTATGTCGATGAACTCTCGCGCGCGCATGACCGCAAGCTGATGGTGCGGCTGGTCAAGGGCGCCTATTGGGACACCGAGATCAAGCGCGCCCAGGAGCGCGGGCTCGACGGCTATCCCGTGTTCACGCGCAAGGCGATGACGGATCTGAACTACGTCGCCTGCGCCTCGAGGCTTCTTGCCTTGCGGCCGCGCATCTTCCCGCAATTCGCCACCCACAACGCGCTGAGCGTCGCGACCGTGCTGGAGCTTGCGGGCGGCAGCAGCGGATTCGAATTCCAACGCCTCCACGGCATGGGCGAAGCGCTCTACGAGCAGCTTGCCAAGGATCACCCCGAGATCGCCTACCGCACCTATGCGCCGGTCGGCAGTCATCGCGACCTGCTCGCCTATCTGGTGCGGCGGCTGCTGGAAAACGGCGCCAATTCATCCTTCGTGGCACAGGCTGCAGATTACCGGGTGCCGGTTTCGGCGCTGCTGAAGCGCCCGCCAGACCTGATCGTGCGGCCGGATCAGGCGCATCATGCGAAGATTCCCCTGCCGGGCGACCTGTTCGCACCGGAGCGGCGGAATTCGCGCGGCATCGAATTTGGCGAGCGCGCCGCGCTCGATCTGCTGCTGGCGGACGTCAAGGCCGAGACGCTCGACTTCAATCCAGTCGCCGACGCAACACCGGATCGGGCGAGTGCCGCGGTGGCCGCCGCGCGCGCGGGTTTTACCGCGTGGAGCCGAACGCCGGCGGCCACGCGCGCGGCGGCACTGGAGCAGGCGGCGCATCTCCTGGAGAGCCGCAGCGCCCATTTCATCGCGTTGCTGCAAGTCGAGGGCGGCAAGACGCTCGATGATGCGCTGTCGGAACTGCGCGAGGCCGCGGATTTCTGCCGCTATTATGCCGCGCAGGGCCGAAAGCTGTTCGGCAGCGAGGCGGCGATGCCGGGCCCGACCGGAGAAAGCAATGCGCTCGCCATGCGCGGCCGCGGCGTCTTCGTGGCGATCTCGCCCTGGAATTTTCCGCTGGCGATCTTCCTGGGCCAGGTCACGGCGGCGTTGATGGCCGGCAATAGCGTGGTGGCGAAACCCGCCGAGCAGACCCCCCGCATCGCGCTTGACGCCGTGCGGCTCCTGCACGAGGCCGGCATCCCCACAAGCGCGCTGCATCTCGTCACTGGCGACGGCCGCATCGGCGCGGTGCTGACTGCGCATGCCGACATCGCCGGCGTCGTCTTCACCGGCTCGACGGAGGTCGCCCGCGCGATCAACCGCACGCTTGCGGCCAAGGACGGACCGATCGTGCCGCTGATCGCAGAGACCGGCGGCATCAATGCCATGATTGCGGATGCGACAGCGCTGCCCGAGCAGGTCGCCGACGACGTCGTGACATCGGCCTTCCGTTCTGCCGGCCAGCGCTGCTCGGCGCTGCGGCTGCTGTTCGTCCAGGAGGACGTCGCCGACCGCATGATCGAGATGATCGCGGGCGCGGCGCGCGAGCTCAGGATCGGCAATGCAAGCGATGTCGCAACCCATGTCGGTCCGGTGATCGACCTCGAGGCCAAGCAGCGCCTCGATGCGCATATTGCGCGGACGAAGTCGCAAGCGCGATTGCACTTTGCCGGCACCGCGCCCGACGGCTGCTTCGTCGCCCCGCACATTTTCGAACTCAAGGAAGCCAGCCAGCTCACCGAGGAGGTATTCGGCCCGATCCTGCATGTCGTGCGCTATCGCGCGGAAAACCTCGACGGCGTGCTGCAAGCGATCGAGCGCAGCGGCTATGGCCTCACGCTCGGCGTCCATTCCCGCATCGACGACACCGTTGAGGCGATCATCGACCGCATGCAGGTCGGCAACATCTATGTCAACCGCAACATGATCGGCGCCGTGGTCGGCGTGCAGCCGTTCGGCGGCAACGGCCTGTCCGGAACCGGCCCGAAGGCCGGCGGCCCGCATTATCTTGCGCGCTTTGCAACCGAGCAGACGGTGACGATCAACACCGCGGCAGCTGGCGGCAATGCTGCCCTGCTCGCGGGCGAGGAGTGAGGCCCGCGAGGAGCGTTGCATCCCACCGAAACATCAGTCTAATGCTCCCATGATGTGCCCGCGCCAATTCCAGCGCGCGGGAAACGACAAGACCGAGGGAGCGGCGCCGCGATGGAAAAGGGCATTTTTGCCGGGCTGAAGGTTCTGGACTGCGCGAGCTTCATCGCTGCGCCTGCGGCTGCGACCGTGCTGTCGGATTTCGGCGCCGACGTCGTCAAGATCGAGCCGCCCGGCGCCGGCGACCCCTACCGCAATCTGCCCAACCTGCCGGGCTATCCGACCGGCGAGCACAATTTCGCCTGGCTGCTGGAGGCCCGCAACAAAAGGAGTCTCGCGCTCGACCTCTCCAAGCCGGAGGCGCAGGCCGTGCTCTATAAGCTGGTGGAAGAGGCCGATGTCTTCATCACCAACATGCCGCCACCGGTGCGCGCCAAGCTCGGCATCACCTATGACCACCTCGCTCATCTCAACGACCGGCTGATCTACGCCTCCTTCACCGGCTACGGCGAGAAGGGCGAGGAAGCCAATAAGCCCGGCTTCGACAGCAACGCCTATTGGGCGCGCTCCGGCCTGATGGACCTCGTCCGCGCCGATACCGACACGACGCCGGCCCGCTCGGTCGCCGGAATGGGCGATCACCCCTGCGCCATGGCGTTCTACGGCGCGATCGTCACCGCGCTCTATCAGCGCGAGAAGACCGGCAAGGGCTCGCATGTCGCCTCCAATCTGATGGCGAACGGGGTGTGGGCGGCGAGCGTGCTGGCGCAGGCAAAACTCTGCGGCGCCAAATTCGGCGAGCGGCGCCCGCGCGAGCGCGCACTGAATGCAGTCGCCAACCACTACCAGTGCAAGGACGGCCGCTGGCTGATCCTGTCGCTGCTCAACGAGGAGAGGCAGTGGCCGACGCTGGCCAAATGCCTCGGGCGCGAAGACCTGATCGCAGATGCGCGCTTCGCCACCAAAGCCGACCGCCATGCCCGCTCGGTCGAGCTGATCAAGATTCTGGACGACACCTTCGCCACCAGGGATCTGGCCGAATGGCGCAAGATCCTCGACGGCAACGGCCTCGTGTTCGGCGTCGTCGGCATTTTGGACGATATCCCGAACGACAAGCAGATGCTCGACAACGAGGTGCTGGTGCCGTTCGAGAACGACACCATGCTCACCATCTCCAGCCCGATCTGGATCGACGGCGCCAAGAAAGTGCAGCCGCGCAAACCGCCCGGCGTCGGCGAGCACAGTGACGAGATTTTGCGCAAGGCGGGATACGACGAGAACGCGATCAAGCAGCTGCGGTCGAAAGGAGCGGTGGGGTAAGGGCGCGGGACCATCTCGGTATAACAATCGGCAACGTATCCCGTCGCTTCGCGTGGTGCCGGGACAAGCCCTGGCATGACGAAAGAAAGCGCAGTTACCGCAACGCCAGCCAGCCAAGCGTGAACAAAATCCCTCCGACCATGACGACCACTGCGACCGCCCAGGTGCTCACGCGGATGCTGCCGGTGACCTGCTTGGCTTCCTCATTGCGCGCGATCTCGCGATTGCGCTCCTTGTTGGCGTCACTGGTATCAGTCATGGGTCATCCAAATCGGTTTAGCGCGTCTTGATGAAGCACATGCCGATGCGGCTCGAGGCCGCGGCAGCCTGACAGGCGAGACCCTTAGCACAGCTCCATGACGTAAAACTCTTATCCAGCGTTCCCGATCCTGCATTTTGCAGGGAACAATGGGCGCCCCAGCCATCCTGATATTCGGTGCTGGCCAGTTCGCTGCCGCCGCGAGTCTGCGGCCGGCTGGCAAATCCGCGTGAGAAATCAGGGCGTTTGCCCGCGGCGAATGCGGTCAGGATATCGCGGCGGCGGAGCTGGTCACCGAAGAAATGCGGCGAGGCTGGCACGATGTTGGAATTGGACGGCTTGTCCGCAAGCCAGTCGACGCCCGGGAAATGGAAGCCGCCGATACCGCGGGTCTGATGGCAGCCGGCACAGGTGACGTCGTTGAGGCGGCGCTGGAAGCCCGCGACCGAGCGGATGTTCTGCATATCGATGCCATGCGCCGCCGCCTGCTTCAGGGCGCCGACCACGTCATTGTCGGTGAAGACCGGCTCGCCCTTATTGTCTCTGCCCTCCCCTGTTCCTTCTCCTTGCATCATGCCGAACTCCGGCTGCAACGACGAAGCGTCGAGGCCGGCGGGCGTTGGCACCACCGCGGCCTTGGCCAGGAATTTTTCAGGGATCAGCACCGTGCCGCGATCGAACTCGCGAAGATGGTCGGGCGCGAGCAGCCAGTCCCTGAAGTCGCGCCGGAGCGCGTCGTCGGCGAGGATCCTGTCGCGGTCGATCTGGTTCTCCAGCGTCGATTCCTCGAACCGCTTCCTGGCGGCGTCATACTTGAACACTTTGAGCAGATAGTCGGCGCGGAAATCGTGCAGCGCCGATTTCGCCGCGATGGAGATCTGGATATCGGTCTCGATGCGATCGAGCATGGCGTCGTAGGGATCAAAGCTGCTGCCGATCAGGCCCTGCCAGTCGCCATTCTCGAGCCAGCGCCGCGCAACCTCGGCACAGGTCATGGGCTTGCCGCTCCCGTCCGTCTGGCGCGCATCCCTGGCTTTCACCACCAGATTGAGCGTCATCGGTAGCCGCGTTGCGGTCTTGCTGCCGTCTGGCCTGGTCTCGAAATGCGCCAGCCGATAGATCAGCCGGATCTCGCCGCAGGAGTCTTCCGCGACATAGGCGCGGTCCATGCGGTTGATGATGCCCGCCAGGACAAAGCGCGTGTCACGGGTTTTCAGATTGGCCCGGTCGAACAGCTGCACGTCAAAACCTTCGCCGACGCCGATGGTCTCGGTCGGATAGGCCGCCTTCTGCCGGGCGATGTAGCGGTCGAACTCCGCGTCGATCGCGGCGGGAATTTGCTTGAGCTGCGGCAGCCAGGAAAACATCAGGTCGGTCGTCAGCGGAAAGTCCGCGTTCCGCCCCGGCCACAACAAGCGGGAGATCGTGAGCGCGTCGTGCTGGTCGAGCTCGCGCAGGAGACCGGGATCGGTGATCGCGGTGCCGCGCGTCAGCGGCGCGTTCTCCGCTGCGAAAAGCGAAACGGCGCCGCCCAACAATGCGGCGGCGACAACGAGAATTCGCAACGCGCGGCTCATGTCTCCAGTAACACCGTGCAAGCCGGCCTATTCAAGCAAAAAGGCGCTTCACATGGTGGTGAAGCGCCTCTTTGAAGATCGGATATCGAACGCTCAGCGCGCGACGATCAGGCCCTTGCTGGTGACGACGACCCAGCGGCCGTCCTGGCGGCGGATCGCATCAACGCGGCCCACTCCCGGGATGGGGTCGCCGGCATAGACCTCGTAAAGGCCCCCACGGCCTTCGATCAGCGCACCGCCGTTGGTGACCTCGCGCAGCACCCAGCCTTCGACCATCGGCAACCGGCCGACCTCGGTCTTGGGGGCGGCGGGGACCGGAGCCGGCGCGGCCGTCGCAACCTGGGTCGGCGCGATCGAGCCGGTGGTCTCCTTCGCGGCGGCTGCGGCGGCCTGCGCAGGAACGGCGGGCGGCGCGGCGCGGAGCTTGTCGACGGTCTCGGACAGTTTTGCGATTTTGGCTATCGGCTCGGCTTGCGCCTTCTCGAGCTTGTCGAGGCGGTCGTTGGTCCGGTTGAATTGACTGACGCCAGTCTTGGAGGTGTGCTCGATGTTGGCCTTCAGCGCGACGACATCGGCATCGATCCGGGCGACAGAAGCATCCAGCGCGCTGGTGTCGGCGACCTGCGCCGGCGCGGGGGCTGCGAAATGCAGCATGCCGACGGTCGCAAGTGCGCCGCTGATGGCGCCGACGGTGGCAGCAATCGCCGCCACCGCAGCCATCGCCGACAGCCGGCGCTTGCCGCCGGTCTCGCGCGCCTCGTCCGCCTTCACATGCGGGGCAAACTCCTCGCGCTCCCAGGAGCGCTCCGAGGACGCCATGACGATGAGCTTGCCCGGCTTCGTCTCGGGCGTGATCCGGGCCTTGGCTTCGGCCTCAGGCTTGGCGCCGAACTTCGGCACTTCGATCCTTGAAGCCTCGATCTTGGGCGGCTCGACCCTGGGGGCGTCCGGCTTGGGCGGCGCCTCGTGATCGGGGGCGATCGAGGGGGCTTCGAAGCTGGCCGTGGCAGCCTCGACGGCCTGCGGCGCGGTAGCGGCGGCTTCGACGGCAGTTTCCTGGGCGGCCTGCTCGGGCATTGGTTCGCTCACGGCTCAAATACTCCAGTCTGGATTGACCTTTTGGTAACTTTCATTGCTTGCGAATTCCTTACCTTCGGACCCGCTTACCGAAGTTTTAGGAACTCATCCGGGGCCGAATTTGGCCCGGAAAGTGGAACCGGCGTGGCGGCGCGCAACAAATTGTAAGCCGATGCTGCCCCGCGGCAGGCCACGATCTCGCCGAACAGGCTGTTTGCCCGCCCCTGTTACCCGGCTAACATGTCTGTCCCGTCAGCCAGAAGGGCTCCAGACGGTCCTTGGGGGTATCATGGCGATCGACAAGTGCATCAACGAGTTTGGTGTCGATGACGTCATCTTCGAGGAGGGCTCGACCGGACGCGAGCTGTTCGTCGTCCTCGAAGGCGAGGTCGAGATCGCCAAGATCAGCGGCGCCAGCAAGACCAGCGTCATCAAACTCGGCAAGGGCGAATTCTTCGGCGAGATGGCCGTGATCGACGGCTCCGCGCGCTCGGCGACCGCGATCGCGGCGGCGCCGAACACGAAGGTGATGAGGATCAACCACGCCCGCTTCGTCTATCTCGTCAGCCAGCAGCCGGCGTTTGCGCTGATGGTGATGGACGCACTCTCCAGGCGCCTGCGTGCGTCCAACGCCGTCACTTACCGGGCAGCGCAGTCATGACCGACCGCAAACCGACGGCCTTCCCGATCCTGATGAAGAACGACGTCTGCTCGCTGATCCAGGCGGCGGACAACGTCTACCAGATCCGGTTCTCCAACCGCGCCGCCAACGCCTATCTGGTGCGCGGCTCGGCACGCAGCATCCTGATCGATGTCGGCCTGTCATCGAACTATCCGGCGATGGTGGAATGCCTGAACTTCGCCGGCTGCCCGCCGGAGAAGATCGACATGGTCGTGCTGAGCCACGAGCATCTCGACCACATCGGCGCCGCCTGGCACTTCAATAGGCATCGCACATTCATCGCGGCTCATCGCCTCGCCGCCAACAAGATCATGCTGCGCGACGATTTCTCGATGCTGCGAAAGATGTTCAACGAGCCAAACGTTCCGATCAACGTCGACATCTGGCTCGAGGAAGGCAATTTGATCGATCTCGGCAATTTCCGCCTCAACGTGATGCACACGCCGGGCCACACCTCGGCCTGCATCACGCTGTTCGACCAGGACAAGGGCCTTTTGTTCGCCGCCGACACCCTGATGCCCGGCGGCGTGATGGGCGGCGTGTTCGGCTCGGGCAGCATCTCCGACTACCTCCAGTCGCTGGAGCGCATCAAGGGGCTGGATACCAAGATTCTGCTGTCGGGACACGGGCGGCTGTCGGATACGCCACAGCAAGACGTGCGCATCGCGATTGCGAGGTCGCACGGTCTGCTGGACGACACCGCGCAATTGTTCGATGCGTTGGATGCGCGCTCGAATTTCGAACCGATCATGCAGTCGGTGCGGGATTTGAATAAGCTGGATGATTAGGGGGCGTGCGGCCGCGTGTGCCTGTTCGCAAAACGGAGCACGGCGCTTCCACATCGTCATTGCGAGCCAACGGGTCCGCGCAAAGCGCGGCCCCGTTGGCTCGCAATGACGGAGTGTGGGCTATCAGCCGGGGCTACATCACCACCGGTGCGTCCGGCAGCTCGTTGCGATGCGGACCTTGCGGCGGGAAGTGCTTTGCCAACTCCCGGGACACCGCCTCGATCCCCTTGATGACGCCGCGCTCGAACTGGCCTGACCCGAACTCGACCTCCATCTCACGGCAGATGCTCTCCCAACGCTCGGTCCCAACCTTCGCGTCGATGCCGCGATCGGCAACGATTTCGACATCGCGATCGGCGAGCAGGAGATAGATGAGGACACCGTTGTTGTGCGCGGTGTCCCAGATACGCAGATGCGAAAACACGTCGAGCGCGCGCGCGCGGGCCGGCTGGTTGCGGAACAGCGGTGCGCCGTCGAGCGCACCTTCGACCACGAAGCGGACCTGACCCGAATGGGTGGCTTCGCTGCGCTTGGTCGTTTGCTCGATGCGATCGAGCACGCTCTTCGGAAACACCCGCTTTGCCCGCCAATGATGCTGGAGCAGATGCCTGCCAATGCGCCTGATGCTCATGACCTACCAGCTCCCCGAGGCACCGCCGCCGCCAAAGCTGCCGCCGCCGCCGCTGAAGCTGCCGCTATCGCTGGACGACGAACCGCTGCTCCAGCCGCCGCCCGATGAGGAACCGCTCGACCAGGACCCGCCGCGCGATGGGCCCGTGGATTTCGGAAAAAGATCGGCGATGAACGCCAGGACGAAACCGATGAACCCGACGATCACGGCAACGCCGACAGATCCGACAAAGAACAACGCCAAAACACCGATCAGGCTGCCGGTCGCGACCGAGCCCAGCAGTTGCCCCAGCAAGGTGCGCAGAATTCCGCCGACGATGAATGAGGCAAACAGCGTGACCGGGATGATCGCCCCGATGTTTTCCAAATTGCCGAAATTTACGCTGCGCGAGGGAACCGGCAAAGGCTCGCCGTCGATGATGCGAACCATGCGATCGACGCCATCCGCGATGCCGCCGGCGAAGTCTCCTGTTCGGAACTTTGGAGTGATGACCTCGTCGATGATCCGGCGCGAGGTGACGTCGGTGAGCGCGCCCTCGAGGCCGTAGCCGACCTCGATCCGCAGATGCCGATCGTTCTTGGCAACGACGAGGATCGCGCCGTCGTCGACCTTCTTGCGTCCGACCTTCCAGGCTTCCCCAACGCGGATCGAGAACTGCTCGATCGTCTCCGGGCCCGTGGTCGGCACGATCAGGACGGCGACCTGGCTGCCCCTCCGCGTCTCGAAGTCACGGAGCTTTTGCGACAACGCGGCGACGTCCGCGCTCGAAAGCGTGCCGGTCTGGTCGACCACGCGACCTGTGAGTTGCGGTACGGCGACGTCGGCCGAGGCAGCAGACGCGATCGCGAGGAAGAGCGCGACAACGAGAGCAACATGCGAGAAGGCAAAACAAGCGCGCCACAACCTCGCTGTCATCGTCCGGCTTGACCGGGCGATCCAGTATTCCAGAGACGGCGGCGCGATGCGGAGAAGCCGCGACGTACTGGATTCCCCGCCTTCGCGGGGAATGACAGTGGTGGGAATGGTGCGCATTTTCAGCTTACGGTGCTACTTCGACGGCGCCGGATTGAAATCCACCTTCGGCGCGGTCGAGATTTCCTTCTCGTTCTCGACCGAGAAGTTCGGCTTCTCCTTGTAGCTGAACATCATCGCGGTGAGGTTGCTCGGGAACGAGCGGATGGTGACGTTATAGTCCTGCACCGCCTTGATGTAGCGGTTGCGCGCCACCGTGATCCGGTTCTCGGTGCCCTCGAGCTGGGACATCAGGTCCTTGAACAACGCGTCCGATTTGAGCTGAGGATAGTTCTCGGTGACGACCAGGAGCCGCGACAGCGCGCTGGAGAGCTCGCCCTGGGCGGCCTGGAATTTCTGGAAGGCGGCGGGATCGTTCAGCACCTCGGGCGTCGCCTGGATGCTGCCGACCTTGGCCCGGGCATTGGTGACGCCGAGCAGCACGTCCTTTTCCTGCTGCGCAAAGCCCTTCACCGAATTGACGAGGTTGGGCACGAGATCGGCGCGGCGCTGATACTGGTTCACGACCTCGGACCAGTTGGCCTTGATCCGCTCGTCCTCGCTCTGGATCGCGTTGTAGCCGCAATTGGTGAGGCTGAGCGAGGCCAGCGCCGCCAGCACGGTCAGGATCTTGCGCATCAAATTTCTCCCGGTGGAATCTGGCGCAAACTATCAGATTGAGCACGCGAGGCGCCAGACGTCTTGAAGGCGCGAAAAGCAGCCGATTGACGCAAGCCTCTTGCCTATCACTGCCCGACATAGTCAACTTAGCGAAACAACAAGATCAAACCGGAAATGCCCAGGGGAAACGCGATGTCCTCGTTCGAGACCATCCTCGTGGAGAGGCCGGAGCCGGCAATCACACGGGTCGTGATGAACCGGCCCGACGCGCGCAACGCGCAGAACCTGCAAATGACCTACGATCTCAATGCCGCCTTCGACGCCGCGGTGCAGGACGACACGGTCAAGGTGATCATCCTCGCGGGCAACGGCCCGCATTTCTCGTCGGGCCACGATCTGCGTCCGGGCGGCAAGAATGCCGCGGGTGTCGATTTTCCGCCGATTGGAAATTGGGGCGGCTTTGCTGAACCCAATGCACATGGCCGCTTCGCACGCGAGCAGGAAATTTATCTCCAGATCACGCGGCGGTGGCGTAACCTCGCCAAGCCGATGATCGCGGAGGTGCACGGCAAATGCATCGCCGGCGGGCTGATGCTGGCCTGGGCCTGCGACCTCATCGTCGCCAGCGACGATGCGCAGTTCTGCGATCCCGTGGTGACCATGGGCGTCTGCGGCGTCGAATGGTTCGTGCATCCCTGGGAGCTCGGCCCGCGCAAGGCCAAGGAATTCCTGTTCACCGCCGATAGCTGGAGCGCGCAGGAGGCGCATCAGCTCGGCATGGTCAACCAAATTGTGCCGCGCGCGGAGCTGTCATCATCCGTGCTGGCGCTGGCGCGCAGGATCGCGGCAAAGCCATCCTTCGCATTGAAGCTGACCAAGGAGGCGGTGAACCGCTCGGTCGACGTGATGGGCCAGCCGGCCGCGATCGATCAGGCCTTTGCACTGCATCAGCTCTGCCACGCCCATAATCTTCAGGAGTTCGGCATGGTGGTCGATCCATCCGGCCTGCATCCCTCCGTGCGCAAGCCGCCGGCGCTCGCGGAGTAACGACATGGACCTCAATCTCAGCGACGAGCAACGGCTGCTGCGCGAAAGCGCGGAACGCTTCGTGGCCGAAAGCTACGATGCCGATCACCGCCGCAAGATGGCGAACGATCCGTCCGGCTTCAGCCCGGCGGTGTGGGAGCAGTTCGCCGAGCTCGGCTGGCTGGCGCTGCCGATCGCGGAAGAATTTGGCGGGCTCGGCGGCAGTGCGGTCGAGACCGGCATCTTGATGGAAGCCTTCGGCCGCGGGCTGGTGTCGGAGCCTTATGTCGCCACTGTGGTGCTCGGTGCTGGCTTAATCGGGAGGTGCGGCAACGCCGTGCAGAAACAAGCGAGGCTGCCGAAGATCGCCGACGGATCATTGAAACTCGCCTTTGCGCATTCCGAGCGCACGGCGCGGTTCGATCTTGCCAAGGTCGCAACCATCGCCAACAAGACGGCGCACGGCTGGCGCCTCGCCGGCAGCAAGGTCGCCGTGCTCGACGGCCAAGCCGCCGACGAGATCATCGTCTCCGCCGATATCCACGACCATCAGGGGCCATCGGGACGGATCGGCCTGTTCCTGGTGCCGGCCCAGACGCGAAGCCTCGCGATGTCCGACTATCATCGCCTCGGCGGCGGGAGGACCTGCAACATTGAACTATCCGACGTGCATCTGCAGGAGGACGCCCTCCTAGGCGATGACCACGACGCGCTGCCCGCGATCGAATGGGCCGTCGACCGCGCCATGGCCGCGCTCGGCGCGGAGGCCGTCGGCATCATGCAGACGCTGCTGGAGACCACGCTGGAATACACCAAGATCCGAAAACAGTTCGGCCGACCGCTGTCGGCCAACCAGGTGATCCGCCACCGCCTCGCCGACATGGCGATGCAGGTCGACGAGGCCCGCTCGATGGCGCTGCGCGCCGCGCTGAAGGCAGATAGCGCGCCGGTCGAGCGCGCGCGGGCCGCCTCGGGTGCGAAGGCGAAGATCGGCAAATGCGCGCGTTTCGTCGGTGAACAATCGATCCAGCTCCATGGCGGCATGGGCGTCACCGACGAGCTCGAGGTCGGCGCCTATTTCAAGCGGCTGGTCGCCTTCGACACGCTGTTCGGCGGCAGCGCGCACCATTATGGCCGCCATGCCCAGCTTGGCCGCACCACCGTGCCGGCCTGACAAGAGGAGCGCATCATGGACCTGTCGTTCAACGACGAAGAGCGCGCCTTCCAGGACGAGGTGCGCGGCTTTATCGCCAAGAACCTCACCGACGAGATGAAGCGCGCGACCGCGCTGACACCATCGGTGTTCTCCGATCCCGACATCGGCATGGCCTGGCAGCGCGCGCTGCACGCGCAGGGCTGGGGCGCGCCGGGCTGGCCGGTCGAGCACGGCGGGCCGGACTGGACGCCGGCGCAGCGCTGGATCTTCGAGACCGAAAGCGCGCGGGCCGGCGTGCCCAATGTCAACGTCATGGGCGTGAAGATGGTAGGGCCCGTCATCATCGGCTTCGGCAACGATGCGCAGAAAAACTTTTACCTGCCGCGGATTCTCTCCGGCGAGGATTATTGGTGCCAGGGCTATTCCGAGCCGGGCTCCGGCTCCGACCTCTCCTCGCTGAAGACGCGCGCGGTGCGCGACGGCGACGATTACATCGTCAACGGCACCAAGATCTGGACCACGCATGCCCATCACGCCAACCGCATGTTCGCGCTGGTGCGCACCGGTGACGGGCCGCGGCAGCAGGACGGCATCAGCTTTGTCCTGATCGACATGAAGACGCCGGGCATCACCACACGCCCGATTCTCACCATCGGCGGCGACCACGAGGTCAACCAGGTGTTCTTCGACGACGTGCGCGTGCCCGTGGCCAACCGCGTCGGTGAGGAGGGCAAGGGCTGGACCTACGGCAAATATTTGCTCGAGTTCGAGCGCGGCTCCGGCATTGCGTCGGCGAAGCTGCGCGAGGGCCTGAAGGCGATCGCTGAGCTCGCCGAGTCGGACCTGACGGGACGGGCGATCGGCAGTCCCGATATCGCCACGCGCATTTCCGAGGTCGAAATCGACATCGACGCGCTGGAGATGACGGAGCTGCGCGTGCTGTCGGCGCTCCAGACCGGGCAAAATCCCGGCGCGGTGTCATCGATCCTGAAGCTGCGCAACAGTGAGATCCGGCAGGCCGTGACGCGGCTCGGCGTCGACGTGATCGGCCACGACGCCCTCGCGGTCGAGCCGATGCGCCCGCTCTACAAGCTCAACCATGAGCCGGCGCTTCCGGAGGAGATGCTGACGGTGGTGCCGGAATATCTCAACGGACGGGCGTACACGATCTTCGGCGGCACCTCGGAGATCCAGCGCGATATTATCGCGAAGATGATGTTGGGGATTTAGCTTGTAGCCTGGATGGCGCGCAGCGCAATCCGGGACAACAACCGCAAGCGGCCCCGGATTTCGCTTCGCTCCATCCGGGCTACAGGCCGAGCGACTAGCCCGCCTTCGCGTCCCGGATCGCCTTCCAGATCTTCTGCGGCGTCAGCGGCGTGTTGAGCTGGGTGATGCCGAGCTCGGCGAGTGCGTCCATCACGCCGTTGGTGACGCAGGGCGGACCGCCGATGGCGCCGGATTCGCCGCAGCCCTTGGCGCCGAGCGGGTTGGTGCGGCACGGCGCGGAATCGTCCAGCGTCACCACGATCGGCGGAACGTCATCGGCGCGCGGGATGCAATAATCCTGGTAGCTCGCGGTGAGGAGCTGTCCCTCCGCATCGTAGGAGACGCCTTCATACAGCGCCTGCCCGATGCCCTGCGCGACGCCGCCATGAATCTGCCCCGTCACCAGCATCGGGTTCACGGCAACGCCGACGTCGTCGACCGTGGTGTAGCGCACGACACGGGAAACGCCGGTCTCGGGGTCGATCTCGACCTCGCAGATATGCGTGCCGTTCGGCCAGCTGGGGCCGTCGACCTCACCTTCGGAATCGACGCTGAGCTTGGCGCCGCCCTCCTTCTCGGCGAGATCGAACAGGCTGATGCGGCGGTCGGTGCCGACCACGGTGAGCATGCCGCCCCGATATTCGATGTCATCGACCGAGGTCTCGAGCACGTTCGCCGCCTTCTCGCGCGCCTTCTGGATCAGATCGTTGGAGGAGACCGCGACCGCCGTGCCGCCGACGAACAGCGAGCGCGAGCCGACGCTGCCAAAGCCCATGGCGAGATCGGTATCGCCTTGCACGATGTCGATCTTGTCCATGGCAATGCCGAGGCTATCGGAGATCATCTGGGTGTAGGTGGTCTGAAGCCCCTGCCCCATCGCCATGGTGCCGGAGTGCAGAACCACGCGGCCCTGCGAGGTCGCGTGCAGGCTGACCTTTTCGGTGTGGGCACGGCCGCCGGTCCACTCGATATAGGAGGTCAGCCCACGGCCGTAGAGCAGGCCCTTCTTCTTCGCGGCCTTCTTGCGCGCGGCGAAACCGTCCCAATCCGCGAGCTTCACGGCGCGATCGAGCATGTGGGCGAAGGCGCCGGAATCATAAACCTGGCCGGCTGCGTTCGTGTAGGGCAGCTGCGCCGGCTTGATGTAGTTGACTTTCCGGATCGCGCGCGGATCCATGCCGGTCTTTCGTGCGGCGGCGTCGAACAGGCGCTCGACGATGAACACGGCCTCCGGGCGGCCTGCACCGCGATAGGCCCCGACAGGCGCGGTGTGGGTCATCACCGACTTCACCTCGAAATGCACCAGCGGCAAATCGTAGACGCCGGTCTGCACGAAGGGCCCGAGTACCAGCGGAATGATGTTGGCCGCACCCGAGGAGTAAGCCCCGGTGCAGCCGATCGATTTGACGCGATAGGCGAGCACCTTGCCCTTTTCGTCGAGCGCGAAGGAGGCCGTCGAGGTGAGATCGCGGCCATGGGTGCCGCCGACGAACTCGTCGGTGCGGTCGCCGCGCCAGCGGATCTTCTTGTTCAGCTTGGTCGCGGCATAGGCGACGATGCCGTCTTCCGGATAGAGGTTGGTCTTCTGGCCAAAACCGCCGCCGATGTCGCCGACCAGCACGCGGACGCTGTCCTTGGGGCGCTTGAGCACCGCTTCCGCCAGCACGTCGCGAGTCGAGGCCGGCGTTTGCGACTGCACGTACAAGAGGAGACGGCCCGACTTCTTGTCGATCTCGGCAATGGTCGAGCGCGGCTCCATCGCCGACGGCACCAGGCGCTGGCTGACGAGATCGAGCTCGACGGTATGCGCCGCTTTGGCAAAAGCCTCGTCCACCTTGGCCGCGTCGCCATAGCTCATGGCACCGACGATATTGTCGGGCGCCTCGGGCCACACCACGGGCGCCCCGGGCTTTACGGCCTCGACGGGATCGACCACCGCAGGCTGCACGTCATACTCGACTACGATGGCTTCGGCGGCGCTCTGCGCGTCGGCCCGCGACGAAGCCACCACTGCGGCCACCGCCTCGCCGGCGTAGCGGACAATCTCATGGGCGAGCAGGCGGCGCGGCGGCACCGTCATCGGCCTGCCATCAGGGCGCTTGAAGATGGCCAGGGTCGGAATGGTGCCGATATCGTCCTTGACGAGATCCGCGCCGGTGTAGATCGCAATAACGCCCGGCATCGATGCCGCGGCGCTGGTGTCGATCGAGACGATCTTCGCGTGCGCGTGCGGCGAGCGCAGCATATGCAACCACAGCGCGCCGTCTTCCGGTTTGTCGTCGATGAACTGGCCCTTCCCGGTGAGCAGCCGCTGGTCTTCCAAACGCTTGACGGGCTGGCCCGCTCCGAAACGCAAATTGCCGGGAAGAATATTCATTCCGTGGGGTCCTCGAGGTCTCTTGAAATGCGGCAGCCTTTTAGCGGATCGAGGCAGGCGAGACCAGCCGCGGTTTTGGGCGGTATATCCACGATTTCGTCATGCCCGGGCTCGTCCTGGTCAAGCCCGGCCATGACGATCGGAGAAAGCTCAGCCCAGCTCTCTTAGTGCCGCTTCCACCACCTTGCGCTGCTCGGCCGTCAGCGCGGCCTGCGGCGGGACGGGATTGCCGACGTCGTAGCCCTGGAGGCTGAGCCCTGCCTTGATGCAGGCGGCGAGGTTGAAGCGGGCAAAGGCCTCGTTGATCCGCCACAGCCTGCGCTGCAGCGCCGTGGCGTCGTCCCAGCGGCCGGCCCTGCAGAGATCGTAGAGCGCGACGCTCTGGCGCGGGATGATGCAGGCCGGTCCCGCCATCCAGCCGATGCCGCCGATCAGCATCACCGCAGCCGGGATATGGGCGGAGGCCGAGAACACGCGTAAGCCATCGCCGCAGCGGTTCATGATCGAGAGCAGCCGGCCGGTATTGGTCGAGGCATCCTTGATGTAACCGATGCGCGGGTGTTCAGCCAGGCGCGCGATGATGTCGAGCGTCAGATCGGAGCGCTGGAATTGCGGATTGGTGTAGATGACAACGGGAATGTCCACCGCGTCAGCGATGCTGCGGAAATAGGATTCGATCTGGGCATCGGCGAGCGGAAAGTAAGCCTCCAGGATCGCCAGGATGCCATCGGCGCCGAGCTTCTGGTACGCCTTTGCCTGCGCCACCGCGTCGGCCGTCGAGGTGGCGGCGACGCCGGCCACGACGGGTACGCGGCCCTTCGCGGCCTCGATCGTGGTCTGCACGATCGCCGTGCGCTGCGCGGCATTGAGGTAGGCGAACTCGCCGGTCGAGCCGAGCGGCGTCAGGCCGTGGACGCCGGCGCCGATGAGATCGTCGCACAGCTTTGCGAGTACGTTCGTCCGCACCGCGCCATCGCTATCGACGGGTGAGACGAGATAGGGAAAGACGCCGCGAAAATCGGACATGTCAGGTGTGAATCCCGGAAGCTGGCTAGCGCCTGACCGGTCTTACCAACGCGCGCGCCGGCGATCAAACCCTGATCAGCCGCCCGCGTGCCCCAGGGATCGACGGCCTCCACGCCGTTCGCGAGCGCCGTGACTTGCGTCGACCGGCGCCCTGGCTTTGCCAGACATTGGTCATCGGTGGGGCTCGCTGGAAACGCTCAAGTCCGTGCGGCGCAATTTTCGGATTGCTACACGTTCCCGTGAGCACCGCCCAATCACATGTTCGTCGGCCGTGGTCCTGCGGAGGCCGGTCCTGGCCACCCGGCCAGTTTCGCAAATGCCCGCGACATCCCAGATTGAGGGCAATTTACAGGAGCTTTCCATGACCGATCCCGCCGCCCTGTCTTCATTGTCATCCACGCTCGCGGATGTCGTGGCGCGCACCGCGCCCTCCGTCGTCGCCGTGCATTCACATCGCTCCCGGGCCACCGGCTTCGTCTGGAAACCCGGCCTGATCGTCACCGCCGACGAGGCCTTGGCCGACGAAGGCGAGGTCGAGATCGGCCTTCCTGACGGCAGCACCGCGGCCGCCACGATCGCCGGCCGCGACCATACGACCGATATCGCGCTGCTGCGCATTGATGCCGGCCTCGCGCCGGTCAAGCTGGCCACCACGATCCCGTCCCTCGGCGCGCTCTCAGTTGTCGTCGCCACCAATCGCGATACGCCGAGCGCGGCGCTTGGGATGGTGTCGCTGTCCGGCAAAAGTTGGCGCAGCCTGCGCGGCGGCGACATCGATGCGCGGATCGAGCTCGACGTGCGCCTGCGCTTCGCCCAGCAAGGCGGGCTAGCGCTCGACGCTTCAGGCGAAGCCTTCGGCATGGCCGTGCTCGGGCCGCGGCGGGTGCTGGTGATCCCGACGGCGACAATCGAGCGCGTCGCGGCGCAGCTCGAGACACGCGGCCGCATCGCCCGCGGGTATCTCGGCCTCGGGCTCCAGCCGGTGCGGCTCGACGACGGTATCGGCGCAATGGTGATGAGTGTCGACAAGACCGGCCCGTCGGCTGCGGCCGGCATCCGCCAGGGCGACGTCATCGTGGCGGTCAACGACCAGAAGCTCTCCGGCGTACGCGCGCTGTTGCGAACGCTGGGCCCGGCGAGCGTCGGCGCGGTGGTCGATGTCGCCGCGCGCCGCGGCGGCGAGCCGGTCAGCTTCAAGGTCACGGTCGGCGAGAGGCCGGAGTCGTGAGCGAGGACAAGGCGCCCGAGATCGTGCTGTCCCTGGAGATCGATGATCCCGCGCTTGCCGATCGGCTCGCGTCGCTGCTCGGCAATATCGCCGGGCTTCGCCTCGCCGCGCCGGGTGAGCAGGCCGTGGCGACAATCCTTGCCCGCGATCCGCGCATCATGCCCGAGGACATTGCGCTGACGCTGCGCGAGATGGACGTGCTCGCGCTGATGGCCGAGGGCGCCTCGAACAAGATGATCGCACGTCGGCTCGGCATTTCCGTGCACACCGTAAAATTCCATGTCGGCTCGCTGCTCGACAAGCTGGATGCCACCGGCCGCACCGATGCGGTGGCGCATGCGGCGCGCCGCGGCGTGATCGAGCTATGATGCCGTCGGGCTTTATCGGGCCGGTGACGTCGGGAAGCTGAGCCGAACCGTGAGGCCCGGCGCGTTGTCGTGCAGCGCAACCTCGGCGCCATGGAGGCCGGCAACGGCCGCGACCAGGCTCAAGCCTAGACCGTTGCCCGGCGTATAACGGCTCTGTTCGAGCCGGTAGAAGCGCTTGAACACGTGATCGCGCTGGTCGGCGGGAATACCCGGACCATCGTCGGCGACCGCAATCACCGCCCCGCCGCCGGCGCCGCGGCAGGTCACGGCGACCTGCCCGCCCGCGCGGCCGTGCTTGATCGCGTTGTCGACCAGATTGGCGATGGCGTCGAACAGCAGGTCGCGGTCCCCCGTAATCGCCACCTCGCGGTCGCCGCCAAGACTAAGGCGGGTCATAACCTGCTCCGCCGCGGCGTCGTAAAGCTCGACGACTTCCCCCGCGATCTCGGCGAGGTCGAGCGTGCGAAACGCGCTCCGGCGGGCGCGAGTCTCGATCTCCGAGATCCGCGTGATGGAAGCGAACATACCGAGCACGGAATCGAGATGGGCGATGGTGTCGCCGATCAGCGCCGCATCGGCCTCGCCGTTGCGCGAAGCGTGATAGGCCTTTTCCAGCCGGCCGCGCATGCGCGTCAGCGGCGTGCGCAGATCGTGGGCGACGTTGTCGCTGACCTGCTTGACCTCTCCCATCAGTGTCTCGATGCGGTCGAGCATCTGGTTGAGGTTTTCGGCGACGCGGTCCCACTCGTCGTGACTGCCGCGCAAGGGGATGCGCCGGTCCAGACCGGACAGCATGATGGCGCGGCTGGTCGCATTGATCTCCTCGATCCGCCCGACCGTGCGCCGCGTCACCAGCACGGCGGCGAGACCGGCCAAAACGACCATGAGCACGGCGACCGCCATCATCGCAAGCTTGATCATCGCGGTGAAGCCGCTGTGATCGCCGGCATCGCCGACCCGGCCCTGCACGTAGGCGATCGTGCCGAAATAGACGTAGGCCATGATCGCCGCGGCGATCAGCCCGAACGCCGCGATCGCGATCAGCGCCAGACGGAAGGTCGAGGAACGAAGCGTCTTAGCCAGGAGCACGGAGGCAATATCCGATGCCGCGGATGGTATGGATCAGCGGGTAGGCTTGGGCATCGTCGACCTTGCGGCGGACGCGCCCGACATAGACGTCGATGATGTTGGTGGAGGGATCGAAGTGCAAGTCCCAGACGTGCCGGAGCAGCATCGCCCGGGAGACGACGCGCCCCTCGTTACGGACGAGATATTCGAGCAACTGAAACTCGCGGGGCAGCAGTGGGATCTTGCGCCCGCGCCGGCTGGCGTTGCGCGCGATCAGGTCGATGGCGAGGTCGCCGACCCGCAGAAGCGTTTCCTTGACAATGGTCTCGCTACGGCGGCCCAGCGCCTCGAGCCGCGCCAGCAGCTCGACGAAGGAGAACGGCTTGACCAGATAATCGTCGCCGCCGGCGCGCAGGCCGCGCACGCGGTCGTCGACCTCACCCAGTGCGGAGATGATCAGGAAGGGTGCGGCGATGCCGTCGTCGCGCAGCTGCCGCATCACGGTGATGCCGTCGATGTCGGGCAGCATGCGGTCGATGGTGATCACGGCATAGTCGCGCGCGGCGCCGTGGCTCAAGGCCTCGCGGCCGGTTGCGGCGAGATCAACGTCATAGCCCGAAATGGTCAGCTCCTCGACGAGCTGGCCTGCGGTCTCCGGATCGTCCTCGACAACCAGAATACGGCGGTGACCTCCGGTCATGACAAACTCCGCGCGACGATCGCCACCAGACTATCCCGTTCCGGGGCTGAGCGGAACCGCCCGATGACGATCGCGACAATGGTGCGGTACGGCGATGCTAGTACCAAGAGTCTCCGCACACATTGACCCATTGCCATCCGTAGGGCGTCCAGCTCCTGCGCCAGCAGCCGTCGTAGTAGCCGGTGTAGACAAAGGGCGCGCCGAAGGCGGCGAAACGACGGAAATGGCGATGATGGAAGAAGGCATGGCGGCCGATGAAAGGCCTGCCGTGCCAGCCGGTGCCGGCGAAGCGCGGCCCGATCGCTGCATGCGCGAAGCGCGCCCCGCCGAAGCCCGGTCCGCCGACATGGGCAAAACGCGCGCCGCCCATGCCGCCGACATGCATGCCGCCTCCGCGCATTCCTCCACCGAAGCCGCCCGCGTGCATTCCACCACCAAAATGCCCGCCGCCGCCAAAGCCGCCATGCCCGCCACCGCCGCCGCGCGCAAGCACGGGTGAAGTGATCGCCATCAACGCAACGATCGTCGTCGCAGTGAGGCCTTTGAGAAGCCTATTGTTCATCGAACCATCCTCCTTGCAGTACGGCGGCCACCGCGCCGGACCAGGACGATCAGATGAGGAGAACGGCCCGTCTCCTTCAACTTACAAATGCGCCAGATTCTGACGCCCGAGTTAGGGACGAGGCGCTCTCGCACTCCCTCTTGCGGGAGACGGGCGAGGTGAGGGTACCTCCGCAATTGAGAGCCCCATCGTGGAAAGAGCCCTCACCCGCCGCACTCGGGACGATGCTTCGCATCGCCCTCAGCGCGTCGACCTCTCCCGCAAGCGGGAGAGGTGAAGTTGAGCAAGCGGCGAGACATTCGCCGCCAATCGACTCACGCCCGGTTGCCGCCGTTCTTCTCGGCCGCACGGCGCAGCGCCTCCGCAAGGGCACCGCCGCCGGTGGATTCCTGCTTGCGCGGTGCCGACGAGGTCATGCGGGCGGGGTTGCGCGAATTGTTGTCGCGCTGCATGCCGGGCGCCTCCTTTTTGGCGCCGACCTCATCATCGAGCCGCAGCGTCAGCGAGATGCGCTTGCGGGCGACCTCGAAGTCCAGCACCTTCACCTTGACGATGTCGCCGGGCTTCACCACCTCGCGCGGGTCCTTGATGTAGGTCTTGGACATCGCCGAGATGTGCACCAGGCCGTCCTGGTGCACGCCGATGTCGACGAAGGCGCCGAAGGCTGCGACGTTGGTCACGGTGCCCTCGAGGATCATGCCCTTCTTGAGGTGCTTGATCTCCTCGACGCCCTCCATGAACACCGCGGCCTTGAACGCCGGACGCGGGTCGCGGCCGGGCTTTTCAAGCTCGCGCAGGATGTCGGTGACGGTCGGCAGACCGAAGGTTTCGTCGACGAAATCCTTCGGCTTCAATGTGCGGACGATCTCGCTGCTGCCGATCAGCGCCTTGATGTCGCTCTTGGTGGCGCTGAGAATCCGGCGCACCACCGGATAGGCTTCCGGATGCACGCCGGAGGCATCGAGCGGGTCCTCGCCGCCGAGGATGCGCAGGAAGCCCGCGCATTGCTCGAACGCCTTCGGGCCAAGGCGCGGCACGTCCTTGAGCGCCTTGCGCGACTTGAACGGGCCGTTGGCGTCGCGGTGTGCCACGATGCTCGAGGCAAGACCGGAGCCGACGCCCGACACGCGTGCAAGAAGCGGCGCCGAGGCAGTGTTGACGTCGACGCCGACGGCGTTCACGCAGTCTTCGACCACAGCATCGAGCGACTTGGCGAGCTTGGCCTGGCCAAGGTCGTGCTGGTACTGACCGACGCCGATCGCCTTGGGCTCGATCTTGACGAGCTCGGCGAGCGGATCCTGGAGCCGCCGCGCGATCGAGACCGCGCCGCGCAGGGTGACGTCGAGATCAGGCAATTCCTCCGAGGCGAACGCCGAGGCCGAATAGACCGACGCACCGGCTTCCGATACCACGATCTTGGTCATCTTCAGCTCGGCCAAGCCCTTCACGAGATCGCCTGCGAGCTTGTCGGTTTCGCGCGAGGCGGTGCCGTTGCCGATCGCGATCAGCTCGACACGATGCTTCAGCGCGAGCTTGCCGAGGATCGCAAGCGACTCGTTCCACTGCCGCTGCGGCTCGTGCGGATAGATCACGGCAGTATCGACCACCTTGCCGGTCGCATCCGTGACCGCGACCTTGACGCCGGTGCGGAAGCCAGGATCGAGCCCCATGGTGACGCGGGTGCCGGCGGGCGCGGCCAGCAGCAGGTCGCGCAAATTGGAGGCGAACACACGCACGGCCTCGGTCTCGGCCGCGTTCCACAGCCGCATGCGCAGATCGATGTTGAGATGCACCTGGATCTTGGTGCGCCAGGCCCAGCGCACGGTGTCGATCATCCAGCGGTCGCCGGCGCGCTTGAGGTCGGCGATGCCGAACCGCTTCATGATCTTCAATTCATAGGCACCCGGCACGCCCGGCGGCGGCGCTTCGGCTTCGGCCTGGATCTGGAGATCGAGGATCTCTTCCTTCTCGCCGCGGAACATCGCGAGAATGCGGTGCGACGGAAGCTTCGTCAGCGGCTCGGAGAACTCGAAATAGTCCGCGAATTTCTCGCCCTCGGTCTTCTTGCCGTCGCGCACCTTGGAGGCCATGCGCGCATTGGTCCACATCTCCTCGCGCAGAGCGCCGATCAGGTCGGCGTCTTCGTCAAAGCGCTCGACCAGGATGGCGCGGGCACCATCGAGTGCGGCGGCGACGTCCGCAATACCCTTCTCGGCGTTGACGAAGGCCTCAGCCACGATCTTCGGATCGCTCGTGGGCTCTGCAATCAGCTGATTGGCGAGCGGCTCGAGGCCGGCCTCCTTGGCGATTTCGGCCTTGGTGCGGCGCTTCGGCTTGAACGGCAGATAGATGTCTTCCAGGCGCGCCTTGCTGTCGGCGGCGAGAATGCTGGCTTCCAGTGCGGCATCGAGCTTGCCCTGCTCGCGGACTGATTCGAGGATCGCCTTGCGGCGGTCTTCGAGCTCGCGCAGATAAACCAGGCGCTCCTCCAGGGTGCGCAATTGCGCGTCGTCGAGCGCACCGGTCGCTTCCTTGCGGTAGCGGGCGATAAACGGAACCGTGGCGCCGCCGTCGAGCAGCGTCACCGTCGCCTCGACCTGCTCTGCCCGAACCCCAAGCTCCTGCGCAATCTTCTGGTTGATATTCGCCACGCGAGAGCCCCCTATCCAAGCACGCAACGCGAACCGAAACCGGCCGCGGGACGCCGCTTATGGACCAACCCAGGCTGATTCATCAAGGTGCGCCGCGCAACCGTCGACAGAGGATTTTTTGTTATGACGATGCGATCTCGCCACAATCGTGCGGGTGACAGCAGCCGCGGCGCCTGCCTCGGCAAAGATGTCAGCCCCGTCATTCCTGACAGCCTGTCAGAGTGACGGTGAGGGATGGCCGCATGTGGCTTGACAGATGCAGCGGTTCCACGGCTGGTTGACTCGCCGGACCACCGAACTCCCTGTGAGGACCAGTAATGCAGACACCATCGGTCGGCGTGGTCAGAATTGCCACCAAGGGCCCCGGCGACGTCTCCGGGCTCATGGCCATGATCGGCTCCGGCGCGATCGACCCGACAACGATCCTGGCCATCCTCGGCAAGACCGAAGGCAATGGCGGCGTCAATGATTTCACCCGGGAATATGCCGTCGCTGCGCTGTGTACGGCGCTGGCGCCACGGCTCAACCTATCGCCGCACGAGGTCGAACAGCGCATCGCTTTCGTGATGTCCGGCGGCACCGAGGGCGTGCTCAGCCCGCACATCACCATGTTCACGCGCCAGCACGTCCCGCAGCGCCCGGCAGGCATGTCCGACAAGCGACTGAGCATCGGCATGGCGCACACCCGCGATTTCCTGCCCGAGGAGATCGGCCGCTCGGCACAGATCACGGAGACGGCGAAGGCCGTGAAGGCCGCGATGGAGGATGCCGGCATTTCAGACCCGGGCGACGTCCATTTCGTGCAGATCAAGTGTCCGCTGCTCACCAGCGACCGTGTCGAAGCATCAAACGCGCGCGGCAGCAAGACGGTTACGACCAGCGCGTACAACTCGATGGCCTATTCGCGCGGCGCTTCCGCGCTCGGCGTCGCGGTCGCGCTCGGTGAGATCGCACCAGACATAAGCAACGAAGACGTGCTGAGGCGCTACGATCTGTTCTCATCTGTTGCGTCTACCTCGTCGGGGATCGAGCTGATGCATAACGTCGTGATCGTGCTCGGCAACTCGGCGTCTTCAGCGAGCGAATTCGAGATCGGCCACGCCGTGATGAAAGATGCCATCGATTGCGCCGCGGTCATGTCCGCGCTGAACAGCGTCGGACTTGGCGCAGCGCTGCAAGCAGAGGCCGGCCGCGAGCTCGTCAACATCTTCGCCAAGGCCGAGGCTTCGCCGAACGGCAGCGTGCGGGGCTTCCGCCACATCATGCTGGAAGATACCGACATCAGCTCGACGCGCCATGCCCGCGCGGCCGTCGGCGGCCTGATCGCCGGCCTCGCCGGCACCGGGGCGATCTATGTCTCCGGCGGCGCCGAGCATCAGGGGCCGGCCGGCGGCGGCCCGGTTGCGGTGATCGCGCGGCTGTCTTAATGACGCGGCGACCTCTCCGCCCGGCGCAACCCTGCCCTTCGCGCCGACTCAGTTGATTCGCGCGGGCTCTTGCGAAGAAGGTGGCGCCGCACCTTAAGGGATTTGGATTTGATGACTTTGCCGATGAGCTGGAACGAGTGGGCGCAGCACGACGGCGTCGGACTGGCGGTGCGCGTTCGCAAGGGCGAGCTGACGGCGAAGGAACTGGCGCGCCAGGCCGCCGCGGGCGTGGCCAAGGTCAATCCGGCACTGTCGGGCGTCGTCGAGCTGTTCGAGGACGTGATCGCCGACCCGGCCAAGGACGGCGCCAATCTCGCCGGCCCGTTTGCCGGCCTGCCTTTCCTGATGAAGGACCTCGGACCGACCATGAAGGGCCGGCTCCAGGAGATGGGCTCGCTGCTGATGCGCGGCAACCGCGCCAGCGCCGACACGTTCCTGACCGGCAAACTCCGCCATGCCGGACTGAACCTGATCGGACGGACCACGACGCCGGAATTCGGCGTGTGCAGCTCGGCCGACAATCCCGCCGTCTACGTCACGCGCAATCCCTGGAACACCGATTACACCACCTGCGGCTCATCCGCCGGGAGCGCGGCAATGGTCGCGGCCGGCGTAGTGCCGATCGCTCATGCGACCGACGGCGGCGGCTCGATCCGCATTCCCGCCGGCGTCAACGGCAATATCGGCCTGAAAGTCTCGCGCGGCGTGTTCTCGCTCGCCCCGCATATGTCCGATCTCACCGGCCTCGTCTCGATCCAGGGCTGCCAATCGCGCTCGGTGCGCGACACAGCCGCCTTCGTCGATCATGCAAGGGGAGCGGCGCCCGGGGAGTTCATGCCGTTCTGGACTACGGCGCAGCCTTATTCCGAGATGATCAAGCGCGATCCGTCAAAACTTCGCATTGCGCTGTCGCACACATGGGGCGACTACACCGCGACGCCGCACATCGCCGCCGAACTGGAGAAGGCTGGCCGTTTCCTCGAAGGCCTCGGCCATCACGTCGAATATGCCCTGCCCGAGCTCGACTTCCGCGCCGCGTTCGAGGCGCAGACCACCTGCTACATCTCGAATTTTGCCGTGGTGATCTCCAACATGCTTGCCGCGCGCGGGCTGGAAATGCCGCCGGAGGATCTGATCGAGCCCGTCAACATCCGGATCTGGGAGGCCGGCCGGCACACGAGCTTCGCCGAGCGGGCGAAGATGCAAGGCGTGTTCAACACGACCTCGCGCGGCTTCGGCGCTTTCTTCGAGCAGTGGGACGTGATCCTGACGCCGATCACCGCGCTGCCGACGCCGAAGGTCGGCACCAGGGAATATCTCACCATCTCAGACAATCCGGATGTGCTCGACTGGTTCGGCAACCTCTGGCGCTTTTTCGCCTTCACTCCCCTCGCCAATCTCTGCGGCATGCCGGCGATCTCGATGCCGATGGGGACTCAAGAGCACGACCTGCCACTCGGCATCCAGGCCATCGCCAAGCAGGCCAACGACGGCATGCTCTTGCAGCTCGCCGCCCAGATCGAGCGCGCGCTGGACGGCAAGTGGAACGGCGGCAAGAAGCCGACGGTGCATGTGAGCTGAGGGACCGCACCCAGCAGCCCGTCCTTCGAGACGCCCGCCGTTGGCGGGCCCTCAGGATGAGGTCTTGTTTCGCGGCGACATCTGAGACCCTCAAGGTGAGGAGCGCCGCCTTACGGCGCGTCTCGACCCATTAGGCCCGGCACGTTCTTCAAAATGCCGATCTCAATTCTTCACCGTCGGAATTTCCTCCGTCGGCTGCTGCTGGCCCTGCCTGTACATCGCCAGCGCCTTGTCGAGCGCTTCGCGCAGTGCCAGCGCGGCGGCCACGCTGCAACGCAGATGGGCGGTCTGGACCACGTCGACTCTGACGGCGGCGCCGACCGGCATCAGGAGGTTCGCCGCGAGCTCGATCTGGATCGCGCCATTGTGATGGCCGAAGCAGGATGCACCGTCGAAATAGATGATCGGCGCCCGCTCCGAGCTTGAGCTCGAAATGGTGACGGGCCCCTGATTGGTGGCGGGCGTTTCGGGGTCGGCCATGGGCACTCCTTACGGCTAGTCGATAGACGAAGCGCCCACCATCGTTGCTTCGGCCCGCCCTGTCGAGGCCAAACCGCCCCGGCAGACCTGCCGAGCGAAGCCTGTTCGGCGTTTTGCGCGACGCCCGACACTGGTCTAGAAGGTTGCCATGTCCGACTCTCCGACCACGCTCCCGTTCGAGGAACTCGCCCAGGCGATCAAGGGCCGCCGCTCCGATTACGGCCATATCAGCGGGCTCCAGCTCGACCGCTTCGCACCCGCCGAGGCCTGGTCGAGCCTGCCCTACCGCCCCGTCTTCGTCGGCGACAGCGAGACCGGCGTGCTGCATGGCGGCGTCGTCACTGCGATGCTGGACGAGAGCTGCGGCATGGCGGTGCAACTTGCGCTCGACGGCACAAGCGCAATCGCGACCCTCGATCTGCGCATCGACTATCAAAAACCGGCAACGCCCGGCCTCGACATCAAGGCGCATTCCGTCTGCTACCGCACCACCCGCTCGATCGCGTTCGTACGCTCCACCGCCTATCAGGAGTCCGAGGACGATCCGGTGGCGACCGCGACCGCCTGCTTCATGATCGGCGCCAACCGCACCAACATGCTCGCCGACCGCAGGATGGATTCGCGCAGCATCCCGACGCTGGAGGCGCCGGACGATCCGGACGGGCCGTTCGCGAGCAGCCCGTTCGCGCGCTGCCTCGGCATTTGCGTCAACGACAACGGCACACTGACGATGCCGTTCTCGCCAAAGATCATCGGCAACCCGATCCTGCCCGCGATCCATGGCGGCATGACCGGCGCCTTTCTCGAGACCACCGCGATCCTCGGCGTGAGGCGTGAGCTCGGCATCGCCGCGCTGCCCAAGCCGATCGGGCTCACCGTCAACTATCTGCGCTCCGGCCGCGCGCTCGACACCTTTGCCAACGTCTCGATCGTGAAGCAGGGCCGGCGCATCGTTGCCTTCGAGGCGCGCGCCTGGCAGGACGATCCGGGCAAGCCGATCGCCTCCGCCTTTGGTCATTTCATGCTGCGGCCGACGCCCGGAAACGACGAGGAATAGGCGTATTTTACTTGACGGCGGAAGGTCGCGCCACAACGATAGCGCGTTTCCTGCGAGAGGTATTGGATTGCGGCATCCGCTCGACATCATCGCCATGTTCGCCGCACTCTGGCTGCTGGCATCGATGGTGCTCGACGCGCTGACGCCGACGGAACTGACGGCAATCATGATCGGCATTGCGATCGGACCCGCCGTGATTATCACCGCCGTGTTCTACTATTTGCGCTGCCCGCGCACGGATTTTGCGGTGATGTTCGCAGCGCTCTGGCTGATCTCTGATATCGCCATGGCGTTCATCTCGCCGACGCAGCTGCCGCATTTCCTGATCGCGCTCGGCTTCGTGCCGGCCCTGCTGATCGGTATCGTGCTGCACTGGCAACGCTTCCAGCACCGCCACGAGCGGCTGCCCGCGCCCTCGGTGAAGCGGGGCTAACGAATGACTACCGTTCTTCACCTCTCCCCGTCGGGGAGAGTGGGTCGAGCTCCTGGTTCGCACCGACTCAACGAAAGTCCACGTAAGTTCAGCGCGGCAGCAGATTTGTCTTCGCGAGATCGAGCACCTCGTCGCCGCGGCCGTTCATCACGGCGCGCAAGACCCAGAGGCTGAAGCCTTTGATCTGCTCGGGCGTGATGGTCGGCGGCATCGACAGCTCCTGCTTCGCCGTGACGACATCGAGCAGCGCGGGTCCATCATGGGCCAGCATCTCCTTCATGGCGCCGGGAAGCTCGCCGGGATCCTCGACGCGCCTCGCGAAGATGCCCATCGCGCGCGCCATCGCCGCGAAGTCCGGATTCTCCAGATCGACATTGGTATCGACGAAGCCGGCCGCCTTCATCTCCAGCGCGACGAAGCCGAGCACACCGTTGTTGAAGACGACCACCTTCACCGGCAGCTTCATTTGCGTCAGCGTGATCAGATCGCCCATCAGCATGGTGAAGCCGCCGTCGCCGGAGAGCGAGATGACCTGGCGGCCGGGCTGCGCGGCCTGCGCGCCGATCGCCTGCGGCATCGCATTGGCCATAGAGCCGTGCACGAACGATCCGATCAGCCGGCGGCGGCCGTTCATGTCGAGATAGCGCGCGGCCCACACCGTCGGCGTGCCGACATCGGCGGTGAAGACGGCATCGTCGGAGGCATGGTCGCTGATGATCTTTGCGAGATATTGCGGATGGATCGGCTTGGCTCCCGGCGTGCCCCTGGCGAGCGAGTCGAGCCCTTCGCGTGCTTTCTTGTAGTGCGCGATGGCATCGTCGAGATGCTTGCGCTGCGTCTTGGCCTTGAGCAGCGGCAGCAACGCCTCGATGGTCAGCTTGACGTCGCCGACGAGGCCGAGATCGATCTTGCAGCGCCGCCCGAGATTTTCCGGACGAATATCGATCTGCACGACCTGGCAATCGGTCGGGAAGAATTGCTTGTAGGGAAAATCGGTACCGAGCATCACGAGCGCGTCGCAGGCGTGCATGGCGGCATAGCCCGAGGAGAAGCCGATGAAGCCGGTCATGCCGACGTCGTAGGGATTTTCGTATTCGACATGTTCCTTGCCGCCGAGCGCATGCACGATCGGACTCTTCAGGGTTTCCGCGAGCTGCATCAACGGCCCATGCGCGCCGGCGCAGCCGCGACCGCAGAACAAGGTGATGCGCTCGGCTCCGTTCAGCAGGTCCGCGAGCGCCTTGAGTTCATCGGCCTGCGGCGCGACCTTTGGCGCCGACAGCGTAAGGCCACGCGCCGTCGACAGCGCGCGCTTGGGTGGGCTACGGAAAGCGACGTCGCCGGGCATGGCGACGACGGCAACGCCGCGCATGCCGACCGCGGCGCGGATGGCGTTTTCCAGCACGTAAGGAAGCTGACTCGGATCGGAGACCAGCTCGCAATAATGGCTGCACTCGCGGAACAGGTTTTGCGGATGCGTCTCCTGGAAATAGCCGCTGCCGATCTCGGCGGTCGGGATTTGCGCGGCGATCGCCAGCACGGGAACGCGGCTGCGATGTGCATCGAACAGGCCGTTGATCAGATGCAGATTGCCGGGGCCACACGAGCCCGCGCACACCGCAAGGCTGCCCGTCATCTCCGCCTCCCCGGCAGCGGCGAAGGCCGCAACCTCCTCGTGCCGGACATGGATCCATTCGATCGTGCCGCGCCGCCGCAGCGCTTCGGTCAGCGCATTCAGGCTGTCGCCGACGATGCCGTAGATGCGCTTGACGCCGGCCTGTTCGAGCGTTGCCACGAACAGATCGGCTACATTGTTGATCGCCATGTCGGCCTCCTGGTCTCGCTGCTGCAGCAAGATAGGATAACGGGCGACCGTGACGGCATCACGGCTTGTTTATTGCCGGCTCAGTCTTTCGCAATCGCCCGATCGTAGGCCGTGATCGTCGCTTTCGCGCGGGCGGCGACATCGGCGGCGGACATGCCGGGCTTGTAGAGGCTGGAGCCGAGCCCGAACGCGGTCACGCCGCCCTTGATATACTCGACAAAATTCTGGTCGGAGACACCCCCGACGGCGGCGATCACCACGCCGGCCGGAAGCACGGCGCGGATCGCGGAAATACCGGATGCGCCGAGCACGCTCGCGGGGAAGAATTTCAGGCTCGACGCGCCGGAGCGCGCTGCGAGCAGCGCCTCAGTGGGCGAGAACACGCCCGGCATCGTTACCATCCCGTGCTGATGCGCGCGCGCCAGCACCTCCGTGTCGACATTCGGCGAGACCATCAGCTTGCCGCCGAGGTCGTTGAGACGATCGACGTCTGCAGCGCTTAGCACCGTACCGGCGCCGATCAGCACACCGGCCGGCGCCTGTTTCACGGCTGTTGCGATGGAGCGGAACGGATCGGGCGAGTTCAAGGGAATCTCGATCGCGGTCATGCCGGCCTCGATCAGCACCCCGACGATCGCCTCGGTTTCCTCGGGTTTCACGCCACGCAGGATCGCGACCAGCGGCCGCTTCATCGGCGGAAAGGGAACGCTCATCTCAAGATTCCTCTCATTTTGTCCAGATCGCGGCAGCGGCCATCGAGAGGCCGCGGCGAACGGCTTCCTCCGCATCGATCGGGTTCACGGTGACCGACAGTGCATCGAAGGCGAGCCGGTACAGCATCGCGAGCCGCCCCGAAGCAATCAGGGTGATGCCCGCTTTCGGCACAGTGCCGGAGAGCCCTGCCGCTAGCTCGATCCCGATCAACGTGCCTGACAGCGTCTCGCGCGCGGCGGCCGGCGTGCCGCCGAACAGAAGCTGCCGCGACCTCGCGCCGAACAGGAGATTGGCCGCAAAGGCAGGCGCATCGTACGCGGCTTTCACTGCCGCCTTGAAACTCGCGACATCCTCGGCGTCGTCGGCGCCGGCGACCGCGAGCGACAGGATCGTCTCGCGCGAGACCACGCTGAAGAGCTCGCCGGTCATGAAGGTGGAAAAATGCGCGACCGTGCCATCCTTCACACGCACCCATTTCGAGTGCGTGCCGGGCATGCAGACCAGCGCCTCGACGGCGGCATCCAAGCCGAGTGCGCCAAGCAGCTGGGTTTCCTCGCCGCGCATCACGTCGGGCGCGTTGGTATCGCGCTGCGCGATACCCGGCAAGATGCGGATATCGCGCACTTCGCCCGGCACCCGCGCGGCCTGCTTCAGGATCGCAGAAAGTGGCGCCGGCGTATCAACGTAGCCGGCCTCCACCCAGCCCGTGCGGGCTCCGGCCATGCCGCAAACGAGAACGGGCAGGTGATCCGGTGCCTCCACGGCAGTGAGATGCGATTGCAGCACGGCGGGGAAACCGGTCTTCGCTGCAGCCAGCATGCCCTCGTCGCTACGGCGTTCAGCCAAAATCAGGCCGGCACGGTCGACCAGCCAGAGCCGGAAGCTGCTGGTGCCCCAGTCCACCGCGACATAGGCGGGTTCGGTCATCTCAACGCCTATCCTCGTCTCACCGGCAAGACGCCGTCTCGCGACAATGAGACGAGGCCCCGCAAATCTGCCCCGGGATATCGGCTATTGCCGCCGCAAACCAGCTTTTTCTCGCAGGCCTGAGGCGACGCGGCGCTGGCACAGCACTTGCGAAGCGGTGGCACACCGCTTGCTAAAGCTGCCCTGTTCAAGTCCAGGAACGCGAAACAAGACGCGTCAACATCAGATGAGGAAACCCATGGAGATCGGCTATTTCACGATGCCTTCGCATCCGCCGGAGTGCGGCCTGAAGGAAGGACATGACTGGGACCTGCAGGTCCTGCGCTGGCTCGACGAGCTCGGCTATCAGGAGGCCTGGATCGGCGAGCACCACACCGCGCCCTGGGAACCCAATCCCACGCCGGACCTGCTGATCGCGCAGGCGCTGATGCAGACCAAGCAGATCCGCATCGGACCGGGCGGCTTCCTGCTGCCCTATCACCACCCGGCCGAGCTCGCCAATCGCGTCGCGATGCTGGACCATCTCTCCGAGGGCCGGCTCAATTTCGGCGTCGCCGCCTCGGGCCTGCCGAGCGACTGGGCGATGTTCAACGTCGACGGCATGAGCGGCCAGAACCGCGACATGACCCGCGAAGCGCTGGAGATCATCCTGAAGATGTGGAGCGATCCGGCGCCCTGGACCTACAAGGGCAAGTTCTGGACGGTGACCAAGCCGGACACGATGTTCGATTTCCTCAAGCCCCATATCAAGCCGCTCCAGGCGCCGCATCCGCCGATCGGCGTCGCCGGACTGTCGAAGAACTCGGACACGCTGAAGCTCGCCGGCGAGCGCGGCTTCATTCCGATGAGCCTCAACCTCAATCCGGCTTATGTCGGGAGCCACTGGGACTCGGTGGTAGCAGGCGCCGCGAAGACCGGCCGTAAGCCGAACCGCCAGGACTGGCGGCTGGTGCGCGAGGTGTTCGTCGCGGATACCGACGAGGAGGCGTGGAAGCTTTCAACCGGCGACATGATGGGGCGGATGATGAGCGAGTACTTCCTGCCGCTGCTCGGCCATTTCGGCTTCAAGGACTATCTGAAGCACGCGCCCGATGTGCCCGATAGCGACGTCACGGTCGAATATTGCGCCAAGCGGAACTGGATCGTCGGCTCGCCCGCGACCGTCGCCGAGAAGATCGAGAAGATCTACGACGAGGTCGGCGGCTTCGGCGTGCTCTGCGTGTTCGGCTTCGACTACAAGCACAAGCCGGAGTCCTGGTACCACTCACTCTCGCTGCTTAAGAACGAGGTGATGCCGCGCCTGAAGCATCTCGGCTCCGCGAAGAAGGCGGCTTGACCCGACGCGGGTGCGGCGCGATCGTGCCGCACCCGCATCCATTTCGGAGACTTCGGCGTGAGCGTCGACGCAAAGGATTTCAAGCAGGCGATGCGCCAATGCGCCGGCGCCGTGGCGCTGGTGACGGTCGGCGCCGAGCACGGCACGCGCACCGGGCTGACGGTGACCTCGGCCTGCTCGCTGTCGGACAGTCCGCCGTCGCTGATCGTCTGCGTCAACCGCAACGCCAGCGCACATGCGCGAATCCGCGAGGAGGGCGCCTTCGCGATCAACTTCCTGCACGCCGATCACGCCGTGCTGGCGCTCACCTTCAGCGGCCAGAAGGGTGTCAACGGCGATGATCGCTTTGCCTTCGGGCAGTGGAGGCGTGGGGTGACCGGCGCGCCCGTGCTGACGGACGCGGTGGCCGCGTTCGACTGCGTGCTGGCGCAGGAATTCGAAACCACGACGCATTCGATCTTCGTCGGCGAGGTGCGCGGCGCATCGCATTCCGACGGGACCGCACCGCTCGTGTACCTGCGCAGCAGTTTCCACGTGCCTCACGAAATCCGCGGCACCGTCACAGTCGGCGACCTTGATTCGCGGCATCTGAGCTGGAGCGATTTTTCGTAAGGAGCGGCGGCGTCGGTGCGCTCCCTCGCCCCGCACGCGGGGAGAGGGTTGGGGTGAGGGGGACTCTCCACGAGGGAGGTGACAGTTGGACTCGCGGAGACTCCCCCTCACCCGCCGCGCTTCGCGCGTCGGCCTCTCCCCGCAAGCGGGGCGAGGCGAAACCCGGAGCACGCTCCGCGATTCGTCTCCAGCAGACGATACTACTGCGCCGTCTCGATCTTCAGCTGCTTGATCTTGCGATACAGCGTGGCGCGGCTGAGCTTCAGAGCACGCGCAGCCTCGGTGACGCGGCCGCTGTGCTTGCGTAAGGCCTCGACGATCGTCGCACGCTCCGCGGCAGCGAGGTCCGGCTCCGCCGCCCTTCCGCCGAACGGCGGCAGATCGAGGTCGGCATCGGTGATGACACCATCCTCTGCCGTGCAGCCGGCAAGCCGCAGCACATGGCGGAGCTGGCGCATGTTGCCGGGATACGGATAGGCCGACAGCAGCGTCCAGGCTTCGTCCGACAGGCGGCAGTTCGGCGCCTCCTCGCGCGCGATCTGGCGGATGATATCATCTCTGTCGGCACGCTCGCGCAAGCTTGGCAGCCGCACCTCCATGCCACGCAGGCGGAAATAGAGGTCGGCGCGGAAGGCGCCCTCTTCCGCCATGCGGCCTAGATCGCGATGCGTGGCGCTGATCAGGCGGATGTCGACCGGTACCGGCTTGAGCGCGCCGAGCGGCCAGACCTCGCGGTTTTCGAGCACGCGCAAGAGGCGGGTCTGCAGCGCGATCGGCATGTCGCCGATCTCGTCGAGGAACAGCGTGCCGCCGTCGGCCTGCACGATCAGACCCTTCGAGCCGTCGCGGCGCGCGCCTGTGAAGGCGCCGGCCTCATAGCCGAACAGCTCGGCGTCGATCAGGCTCTCCGGCATCGCCGCACAGTTCAGCGCGACATAGTTGTTGCGGGCGCGGTTGCTCGCCGCATGAATCGCGCGCGCGAACACGTCCTTGCCGACGCCGGTCTCGCCATGCAGCAACACCGGCAGGTTGTGATCGCCGATGCTCCTGAGCCGCTTCACGCTTTTGATCAAGCCGGGATCGCGGCCGGCGAGCCGCTGCAGCGGGTCGAAACGATCGATGGCTGCGTCGCGGCGCGGCGCGGGCGGACGCGCCGATGACCTCGCGCGCAGCGGCGGCGCGACATGACCCTGTCCTAACGCACTGCCATCGGCGCGGCGCAGCTCGACAACCATGTCGGCGCTGCGCGCCGCGTGATGGTCGAACTTGATGTAGCGCGACAGGTCGATGCCGGATGCGATAAGGCCGTCGGTGAGTCCCAGCAGTGCACGCGCGGAACGGCAGGCGCCGACGATGCGGCGGTCGTCGTCATAGGCGAGCAGGCCGCTGCCGCCGTCACCAGGCACTGTGGCGATCCAGGCATTGCGGAAATGGCCACGGAAGATCGCACCCTCCATCCGCCGCGTCGCCTCCATCGTCACCGCGAGCGCGAGTTGATGCGCGGCCCGTTCGAGATCCTCACGGCAGGACGTGATATTAACAGCGCCGGCGAGACGGCCGGCCTGGTCGAACAGCGGCGCCACGGCGCAGGAGAACATGTGCCACTGCTCGCGGAAATGCTCGTCACGATGCACCAGGATCGGTTTCTGCTCGGCAAGCGCGGTGCCGAGCCCGTTGGTGCCTTCGAAGGTCTCCGAAAAATTCGAGCCGGTGTAGATCTTCCAGTCCATGAACATCCGTGCGTCGGACTCACCGGGCAGACGGCTGAACAGCATGGTCGCGTTCGCATCAGCCAGATTGACGCAATAGCCGGCATCGCGCAGCACGCGGGCGAGATCGTCGAGCTCGGGTGTGACGAGCCGGATCATCTCTTCCATCGGCTCGGCGACGTGACGGATTTCGGCTTCGGTGAGCGTCTGCGGCGGCCCCTGACGGGCCGGGTCGAGCTTGTGGCTGATCAGGCAACGCCGCCAGGAATTGGCGATGCGCGAGGAGGCATCGACGTCGGCCACGTGATTGGCGACGGACAAGACACGGGCGACATGGTTCGAGGCCGAAAGGCTGGCCATCGCGGACGTCTCCACCCTGTATTATTGTGCAAAGTCTGGCATCACGGGCGGGGATGTCAATCGGGAACCGGGAACCCAGCGAAGCCCGATCAGAATTGTTGCACCGCCCTCACCACGTATCGATGCACGGCCGCTTCTTCTTCGTTCGCACCGCCGGCTTCGGCACCGACCGCAGGCCCGCCATGATCCAGCGCCGCGTCTCGGCGGGGTCTATGACGTTGTCGATCTCGAACACGGACGCGATCGAGACCGCCTTGCCGTTGGCATAGAGCTCGGCGACCTTGTTGCGATAATAGGTCTCGCGCTCCTGGGGATCGGCGATCGCCTCCATCTCCTTGCGGAAGCCGAGGCGGACGTAACCCTCCAGACCCATGCCACCGAATTCACCGGTCGGCCAGGCCGCGGTGAAGAAGGAGGCGTGGAAGCCGCCGCCGATCATCGACTGCGCCCCGAGCCCATAGCCCTTGCGCAGCACGATGCCGAACAGCGGCACAGTGAGACTCGCGCCTGTCACGAACATGCGCGAGACGTGGCGCACGATCGCCGTCTTCTCCGCTTCCGGCCCGACCATGAAGCCGGGCGTGTCGCAGAGCGAGACGATCGGCAGGTCAAACGCGTCGCAGAGCTGGAGGAAGCGCGCGGCCTTGTCGCCGGCGTCGGCATCGATCGCGCCGCCGAGATGGCGCGGATTGTTGGCGATCAGGCCGAACGGCCTGCCCTCGATGCGGATCAGCGCCGTGATCATACCGACGCCGTAGTCGCGGCGCAGCTCCAGCACGGAGTCCTTGTCGGCGACGAGGTCGATGACGCCGCGGACGTCGTAGACGCGCAGGCGGTTTTCCGGAACTGCACGACGGAGCAGGCGCTGGTCGGCTGCTTCCCATTTCGTGACGGCGCCCTGGAAATAAGACAGGTATTTTTGCGCGACCCGCGTCGCCTCCTCCTCGTCCTCGACGAGGATATCGATCACGCCGTTCGGTGACTGGAACGAGACCGGGCCGACCTCGGCCGGGTGATAGACGCCGAGACCGCCGCCTTCGATCATCGCCGGACCGCCCATGCCGATCGAAGCGTTCTTGGTGGCGATGATGACGTCGCAGCAGCCGAGCATCGCGGCGTTGCCGGCAAAGCAGTAACCGGAGACCACGCCGATAACAGGCACGAGGCCGGAGAGCTTAGCGAACTGCACGAAAGACGGGCCGTCGAGGCCCGTCATGCCGAGCCGGTCGGTGTCGCCGGGCCGGCCACCGCCGCCTTCGGCATAAAACACCAGCGGCACGCGCCAGTCTTCCGCAAGCCCCAGCATGCGATCGATCTTCTTGTGGTTCATGTGACCCTGCGTGCCCGCGAGCACGGTGTAGTCATAGGCCACAACGATGCAGCGGCCGCCCTCGGGACCGAACTTCTCGGCATTGACCGTCGCAACACCCATCACGAGGCCGTCGGCCGGCGTGCTCTTGATGAGATCGTCGAGCTTGCGCCGACGCCGCTGCGCCGCAATCGCAAGGCTGCCATATTCCATGAACGAGCCGTCGTCGACGAGCTGGGCGACGTTCTCGCGCGCGGTGCGCTGGTTGGTGTTACGGCGGCGCTCGACCGATGCCGGACGATTCGCATCGAGCGTATTGGCCTGGCGCGCGATCAGCTCGGCGAGATCGGGACGGATATGGTCGAGATCGATGTCCGCTTCCGCAGCCGACGCGTCGGCGGCGACATCGAGCGGCTCGAGATACATGATGGGCTCGCCATGCATCAGCGTGACGCCATCGCCGGCAACGAGCGTCATGACGCGGCCACCCTGCTCGGCCATGACCAGATGCTCCATCTTCATGGATTCGATCACGGCGAGCTGCTGGCCGGGGCGCACGATCTCGCCCTCCTTCACCTGGATGGCGACGATGGTTCCTTGCAGGGGCGCTCCAACCATCACCGCGCCTTCGGGCACGACTTGCGCGGCGTGCGTCTCGGTGCCGTGACCGCCGCTTCGCTCGGTCGCGGCAAAATAGAGCGGCTTTGCCGCGTCATCGGCCGCCTCGACGAGCTTTGCGATGTTGCGATCGATGAAATCGGTCGCGATGCGGTTGGTCCTGAAATCGGGATGCGCCAGCACGGCCTGGAGGAATGCGATGTTGGTGACGACGCCGTCAATCCTGAACTCGCGTAAGGCGCGCGAGCCTTTTGCGACGACGTCATGCCAGGCTTCACCCGGCGTGTGCACGATGACCTTGGCCAGCAGTGAGTCGAAGGCGGAACTGGTCTTGTAGCCGGCATAGCCAAAACTATCGACCCGGACGCCGGGGCCCGACGGCGGCTCGAACACGGCGAGCACGCCGCCGGTTGGATGGGTCGCGCCTGTTACGTCGAGCGTCTCCATGTTGACGCGGAGCTGCATGGCATAGCCGCGCGGCCTGGGGATGGAGCCCTGCGCAAGACCGAGGGAAGCGAGCGAACTGCCTGCGGCGACCGCGAGCTGGGCGCGGACGATGTCAAGACCGAGCACCTCCTCGGTGACGGTGTGCTCGACCTGGAGCCGCGGATTGGCCTCGATGAAGGCAAAGCTGTCCTCGGCGCTGCCGTCGACCAGGAACTCGAACGTGCCGAGACTGTCGTAAGAAGCGGCTGCGGCGAGCTGCTTCGCAGCTTCGATGATGCGGCCGCGCAGGGACTCGCCGAGCGACGGGCTCGGCGCCACCTCGATCAGCTTCTGGTGCCGGCGCTGAATGGTGCATTCGCGCTCCCAGAGATGGGAGATCGCGCCATGGCGATCGCCGATGATCTGCACCTCGATATGGCGGGCCGGCCGGATCAGGCGCTCGGCATAAACACCGTCGAAGCCGAACGCCGCCATGGCCTCGGACTGGCAGCGCGCATAGGCCTCCACGAGATCGGATGCGTTCTCGACCACGCGCATGCCGCGGCCGCCGCCCCCGGCCATCGCCTTGATCACGATCGCTGCATTGCTACCGAGCGAGGTGAAGAACGCCGTGATCTCCTCCAGCGAGGAGGGCCCGCTGGTGCCGGCGATGATCGGCACGCCGCAACGTCTTGCCAATTGCCGCGCCGCGACCTTGTCGCCGAACAGTTCGAGCGCCGCAGCCTTCGGTCCGACGAAGGCGATGCCTGCATCGGCGCACGCCTTCGCAAACGCAGCGTTCTCGCTGAGGAAGCCGTAGCCGGGATGCACAGCATCGCAGCTGGCGCTCTTCGCCGCCTTCACCACGGCCTCGATGTCGAGATAGGCCCGCGCGCCGCGGCCGGGGATTTCGGTCGCCTCGTCGGCAACGCGCACGTGCAGCGACAGCGCATCGTCAGCGGGATGGATCGCGACCGTCGCGATGCCGGCGTCCGCCGCTGCGCGCGCGATGCGGATGGCGATCTCGCCGCGATTGGCGATCAGAAGCTTCTTGAACGACATGCAGCGTCTCCATGCCCGCGCGCCGAGGCGCGGGTCGGCAGGTTCGATGGTCCTGCTTCGTCACTTTAGCCGAGGTCGTCAAGGGTGGAGGACGCCGGTCGCGATGCCCGCTCCCGCGAGCCGGAATATCAGTTGGTCGCGCGCGCTGCCTTGCGCGGCCTGCTGCATCGCGCTCGCTTTCTGCTGACACCTAGCGGCCCCTTTTGTCGAGCACGAGATCGACGGTGTGGGCGGCGATCTTGCGCAGCTGCGGCTCGTCACCGAAGGCACGCTCGATTACGGCGAGGCCGCGCGTCACGGTGATGATGTGCAGCGCTGCGGCCGCGGGGTTGCCGCTGAATTCGCCGCGCTTTGCGCCCGCCGACAACGCATCCTGAACCAGAGCGGTGATGCGCGAGATGAGGTTCGCGAAGGCCTGGCGCGCGTCCTCATCCAGCCCCTCGCCTTCGGCCGCGCCGAGCTCCATCAATCCGCGCGTGGTCGGGCATCCCCGCGGCGGCGTGCCGGAGCGGAAATTGGTGATGGTCAGGTCGAAGAACGCGATGAGGCGTTTTCGCAATGAGCCCGCACCGAGCGCCTTTTGCAGGGCGACGAGATAGTCGCCCGCATAGCGCTCATAGGCCTGGAGGAACAGCGCCTCCTTGCTGCCGAAGGCATTGTAGAGGCTGCCGCGCTGGACACCGGCGTCGCGCGCGATGTCCGACAGCGAGGTGCCGCGCACGCCCTTGCGCCAGAACTGCTCGAACGCGATGCGCAGAACGTCGTCGTGGTCGAACTCGCGCGGCCTCAAGCTCTGCTCCCGTCAAGAGTATTTGACACGACGTCAAGAACGTGGTTTCTTGACACTGCGTCAAAAACAAATTGGGGCCGATGCGCCCGTTCGTCAATGAGGAATTCGCGATGCCTCTCCTCCACATCTCGATGCGCGCCGGAAAGCCGGAAGCCTACCGGCAGGCGATCCTCGACGGCCTGTACCGCGCCATGCGCGAGGCGCTGAACGTGCCCGAGGGCGACGAGTTCATGACCATCAGCGAACATGCCGCCGCAAACTTCCGCTGCGGCAATGCCTACGGCGTCACGCGCAGCGGCGACGCCGTGCTGATCCAGATCACCGTATTTGCCTCGCGCACTCCTGAGCAGAAGAAGGCCCTGTACCGGCGGATCGCGGACCTGCTCGGCGAAAATCCGGGCATCCGTCCCGAAGACGTGTTCGTCAACGTGCTCGATGCGCCGGCAGAGAACTGGTCCGTCGGCCACGGCGTCGCGCAATTCGCTTGAGGCCCCAGCTTCACCCCGCAACGCACGTCTCCATGATCCCGTCGAGCTCCGCCTTCGAGAGCACCCCGAGCTCGGCGATGAAGACGATCCGCGTCCGCGGCACGCCCGGCGCCGGCGCATCGCCGGGGGCCAGCGTCGCGCGGCCGGCGGCGAATTGAAACACCATCAGGCGGCCGGGCTGCTCGATGGTCTCGAACAGGCCTTTCGCACGCGCCAGTTTTGGCGCCAGCCGGCCGATCGCCTGCTGCAGGCGCGGCAGCGAGATGGGACGCTCCGAGGTCCAGCTCAGTGTCTCGAAGCGCTCCTCTGCCGGCCGTTTCGGTCCCGGATCGCGCGATGCGGGCGCGCGATCCGCAATCGCGGGAAACAGCAGCGCGGCAGGAAGCTCGCCATGCCGCGCATCGACCACCACGGCAGGGACGCGCTGCGCCCGGATGGCCTCGCGCATCCGCGTACCCGCGCCCTCGCCTGCCAAATCCAATTTGCTCAGCGCCACAATATCGGCGACGCGCAATTGCGAGCGCTGTAGCGCGTCGTCCAGGGCAGTCGGCGGCGTCGTCGCGTCCATCACACAGAGCACAGTCTCCAGCGGCGCCTCGCGCAGGATCACGGGGTCCATCAGGTTGCGGACGATGTCGGCGGGATCGGCGACGCCGCTGGTTTCGATGACGATGTACTCCGGCTTCGGATCACGCCGCAGCAGCGTCGAGAGCGTACGCAAGAGATCGCCTTCGAGCGAGCAGCAGATGCAGCCATTGGCGAGACTGACCACGCCGTCGCTGGCGCCCGCGATCAGCTCCGCATCGATGTTGATCGCGCCGAAGTCGTTGACGATTGCGGCGATCCGCCGTCCCTCCGCGTTCGCCAGCAAATGGTTGACGACCGTGGTCTTGCCAGCCCCCAGAAAGCCCGTCACCAGGAGAATGGGGATCGGCATGGATCAGCCCTCAATGACGGGCCGGCGCACGGGACGGCCGGGCCGCGCCGCCACATCCAGCACACCGTCGCTGATCAGTGGCTGGCCGCTGACGATCAGATGCCGCACGCCTTCGGACGGGCGGTTCATCGCGGTGAAAGTCGCGCGATCGCTAAGCTTCTCGTAGTCGAACACGACGATGTCGGCATCGGCGTCCTTCGCAAGCCTGCCCTTGGCGCGCATCGCGGGCGTGCTCTGCGACAGGATTTCCGCGGGAATCAGCGCGCATTTGCGCACGCCTTCGAGCAGCGACACGGTCTTGCGCTCGCGCACCCATTCGCGGATGAATTTCGTGAAGCAGCCCGCCGAGCGCGGATGCGAGGTGGCGTCATCCGGCAGCGGCCAGGCATCACCGGTGTAGGTCTTGCCGTCCGACGTCGTCCACGGCATCGCGTCGGAGGCAATCGCGCCGCCGGGATAGAGCACCGACATGTCGAGGAGGTCGCGATGATGCGCATTGTTCTCGGTGTCGAGGATGTGCCACAGCACCAGCGACGACGGCTCGTCGGCCTGCGCCTTGAGCAGCTCCTCGCGATCGCGGAAGCGATGGCCGTCGGTCACGCGCTGCACCGAATCGTAACCGGTGCCGTTGCGCTCGACGAACTCGGGGTCGCTGAAGAAGGCAGCCGCCAACACGGTCGAGCCGGTGCCGTAGGGATAGGCCTCGACCGTGATGGGCAGGCCCTGGGCCTGCGCCTTCGCGATCAGCACGCGGCAGCGCTCGACGTCGGTCTTGCTCGACGAGTTGAAATGGCAGATATGCATGTGCGCGCCGGTGGCGCCGGCATAGCCGATCAGGCGAATATAGGCTTCCGCCGCGCTCTCGGGGTCGACGCGCGACATGTAGGCGACATGAGTGAAGGTCGGCACGTCCTGCGCAGCCGCGAGCTGACACACCGCGGTCAGCTCCTGCACGCCGGCGCCCGGCGCATAGGCGTTGAGAATGCCGATGCCGATGCCGCCTTCGTTCAGGCCGCGCGAAAGACGCTCGAGAATGCCGGCGACCTCCGCATCGCTCGCGACGTTGTCCATCCAGCGCCGGTCACGCATCGCGTTGCCGAACGCCTCCAGCGAGCTCTCGGCGTTCGAGCCTGTCATCGCGCCGATGCGCGCAAAGGCCCAGTTGGTGGCGGCGCCGTAGTTCAGCACGCGTCCCTTCCTGGCCTGGCGCTCATACCAGGACCCAACCGGCAGCACGCCTGCCTCGAGATCGAGCGTCGTCGTCACACCGTCGAACGCCTGCATGCGGTCGGCCGGGAGCGACTGGCCGTGCGCATGCAGGTCGATGAAGCCGGGCGCGACCACGAGCCCGGCCGCGTCGATCACCTGCTCGGCGCCGCCGAGCGAGGAGCCGACCGCGGCGATCTTGCCATCCACGATTGCCACATCGCCGACGGCGTCCATCCCGCTCGCGGGATCCACCACCCGGCCGCCCGAGATCACCAAACCGCTCATATCGTCACTCCGAAAAGCTGATGCCAAAACCTCCAAAGGCCCGGCAGCAGCTTCGGAGGCGGAGACCGGCCGCACAGGGCCAGCTCCATTCGCATTGAGGCAGATTCCGGGAGCGACGACCACCTCCGCCGATGCCGACGCATCATGCGGAATCGCGCGTGCCGTCAGAGCCCGTCAAACCATGATTTCCACTTCGGCACGGCCGTCGCGAAGGTGCCGCGATGGCTCGTGCTGCCGGTCGAGACGGCATCGACGGCCGGGTTGCTGCTGCCGATCGCGCGCTGATAGGTCATGGCGAGCTGGCCGAGCCCGACACTGATCGCTTCGTCGGTCTCGCCATAATAGTTGCGGACCGGGCTCCTGACGATCCAGCGATACGCCTGTGTCTGCGCGATGAGCCGGCCGTAAGCCGATGCCGCGAAGAACTGCGGATCGAAATAATCGGCACGGATCAACTTGTGCAGATCGGTCGGCACGTCGGCGGGAGTGAAGGGTTCGCGCATGTAGGCCTTGCGCGACACGTCATAATAGGCATCCGCGATCAGCGAGCGCGCGAGCCCGGGCACGCCATAATAGTTCTCGAAGGAGAACGCCGAGAGGATGAACAGCGAATTCACCCAGCTCGCATCGTTCTTGCGCGGGAAACTGAGAAATCCGTTCAGCGCAACGAACACGTCGAGCGGCGCGCTCGCGGTCGCGGCCGCGTCGACCTTGACGCCGGATTGCTCGAGCTTCTCGAGCATCGCCATGGTCACGAACCCGCCTTGCGACCAGCCGGCAAGAAACAGCTTGGGCGTGGCAAGCTTGAGATGATCGAGCACGACGCGGCTTGCCATCAGCATGTCGTAGGTCGCCTGCTGGTGGCTCGCTTTCACCATGTAGCCTTCCGGCTCGGAGGACGTGCCAAGCCCGAAATAGTCGGCGCCAATGACCACATATCCCTGCCCGGCGAACTGCGCGATCATGAGCTGTGTTTCCGGCGACTGATCCGGGAACGAGGGAACCTCTTGCTTTCCGTAAACGGTGCCATGCTGATAGGACACCATCGGAAACGACGTGCCCTCGCCTTCAGGGATGGCAAGAAGTCCGGACGCGACCGTCGGCTTGTTGCCGCGCTCCGGCACGACGGACGAATAGGTCACGCGATAGAGCCGCACAGCATTGCGCGCCGGAGTGTAGGTCGCCGTGATGCCGGCGAAGGCGGGGGTATCGACCTGCAGAATCTTGTTCAGCTGATCGGCATCCCAGCGGGCGATGCGCTGATATTGGATGCTCGGCGACAGTTTGACGAGCCGGTCTTCCTGCGCCTGGGCGGAAAGATTCGGGAACAGCAAAAGCAGAATAACGGCCGAGGAGCGCCAGAATAATTTCATTGCGAAGACCTGTGGAGAGAGGATGAGCCAGACCTAGCGGGTTTCGGTTGAGATTCTGTTTCGCCTTGCCTCAGGCCAGTCGGGAACCCGCCAGACCAGCGTGCAGTGCAATTGACGCAGCCTGATCGCAGATACGCGATCGCAGCCTCGCGGCATGTTTTGCCCGAGCTATGCTTCTCGCTTCACCCCTCTCCGAAGAAAGGGCGCAGGGAAGACCGGGCGCCGACTGGCACCCACAAAGCCCCTATGCGAAAATGCTGCACACGCAATGCACAGGGGAGACACAGGGCAGCCGAGACCAGGCCTTCCCTGCGCGATGGTTTGACGGCCTATGCCGCGCTCTCCCCGGAGACGAATTCTTTCTTGCCTCCGTCACCTCCACGAAATGCACGGCACCGCGCCGGTTGACGCGATGACGCCTTCGCAAAAGCTTGACCGTAGCAACGACGGCCAGGACCACACGGTTTCGCCGTACGCGAGCTTCCGGCTTCGCCAAGCGGCTTCGCCGGACATGGTCCCGCTCCGCCTAAGGGTTCCGCCAGTTTGAGCGCCGTCCGTCGATAGCGGTTCGTGACATGCTCACGAGGTTCATCTCGCCCTGCACGCACAATCGCGCCTTTAACGCCGCCCGCGTCCACCGCACTCCAGCCCGCGTTCGTGACGACGTACGACCGCCCCTTTGCTGGGCTAGGATGGCACACACATACGACAAACCCGAATTTCGGTAAAGCGGAATATTTTGAGAGAAGGAGGTTGACTGCGGTATGGACTGTTTTGCCCGACGGGCAACGGGCTGCGCCGGTTCCCATCTCTTGCAGCATTTACTTATTTGCTGTGTTTTGCAGCATCAATAGAGACTGCCATGGCCAAGGTTTCGACCAGCGATCTTTGCCGCAACTCGGGAGATATCACCGCCGAGGCCTTGCGCAGGCCGTGACGATCACACAGCGAAACAAGCCTCGCCCGGCGATGCAGTCGCGAGTACATGGCGATCAAACATTATGCCAGTGAAGTTCGAGGACATCATCGAAAGCCTTCGAGTTCGCCAACACCGGCGGAAACTTGGGAGAATTTCGCGCCTTCGTCTGCAAGCGGACCGGGACAATTCACTATCAAACCGATTTCCCTGACGCCGCGGAGTTGTACGACGACCTGCCGGAGGACATTGAGGACGAGGAGAAGTACGTCGCCCTGCCGGACAAGCGCGAACTCGGCCTGGGCAAGTCGCTCGTCCTCGATTTCGCCGGCGAGTTTCTGGCGGACGATTTCGACGACGTCCGCTATTTCTTCAACAAACGAGGGGCCTATCCGAAGTTCAAGACCCTGCTCGCCCGACGCGGCGCGACCGATCGCTGGCGTGCCTTCGAGAATGAGGCGACGGAGCGGGCATCGCGCCATTGGTGTACGCACAATGCGATCGAAATCGTCGGCTGAGCCGGCTCTGCCGTATGAGAGCGACGCGGCTGCCCACGCCGCAAAGAAGGTCACAGGCCGGGCAACAGCGGTAATTTTCGCTCAGCGATGACCCGGACCGGCGGAAAGACCACGCAATCGACGACGTCGACAGCACTTCAATCTTGCCGCCGAATGAACGCGCGAAAGCAATGGCCTCGTCACGCCGCTCGTCGGCGAGCAGCGGCTTCCCGTCCGCGACGGCGCTCAGCATCGCGTCCCATGCAGCTTTCTCGTCGACCGCTGGAGAATCGTAGATGGCAAATGTAAAATGCGGCCGATAGCCGAGCGCACGCATCGACGGCTCGACTTCGAGCGCAGCGACCTGGTCCCACAGCCGCTCGATCTCGTCCGCCGAACGATTGTCGGCCCGGATGTTGATCGCCAATGCCACAGGCTCACTCCTTCGGAGAGAACAACCAAATCCAGCTTCGAGAGATGGCGTGCCACGCGCAGCAAGCCTGCGAGGCTGCTACGGTACAGAAGGTGCCACCCAATCTCCAGCATACTCGCCGCCCCACTTCGCCGGCCTCATTGGCCAGACGAGTGCGGGTAACCCGCGAAGAACCTTGTGAATTCTCGTGGCAGGTGCGGTTCCCGGTCGAACTGGCCGCCTATGCTTGATAGACTTGTCGCGGGTCACGACGAATGACCTTTATGACGTGAGTGGGACGATGGCCGGCAAACACATACTCGATGGGCTGATCAAATGGTCGATGCGCGGTGTCTGGGCCGAACGCTTCGAAGAGATCCTGGCAGACCATGTATTGCCCGCCTGCGACGAGACCGGCCTCGAAATGGAGGATATCGTGTCGGTCGTCGGCGAGGACCTGTTCATGAGCACGGTCTGGCCCTGCGCGTTCGAGGACTTCCTGACCCGCGAATTCGACGACGGCGAGAACGCGATCGACGATTATGTGAAACGGCGCGGCTGGAAGGAGACTGCGTCCCTCCGCACCTACATGGCGGCGCTACGGCATTCGACGATGCGCCTCTACGAGGTGAGCGACGTCGTTCCCGGAACGTCGTTTCGCGCCCGAGATCTCATGCGAGACGGCGAACCGGTCCTGATCAGCGAACGGAGCGCAACCCGCAGCCTCAAGCCGTGGGACCGGATCGCCGCACGCGTCGTGCAGGTGGGCACCACAATGCAGATCGGCGGCGGCATGCTGGTATTCGCCCCCGCGACAGCCGACGACCTTCTCGAAGCCTGGCGTGCATTCGCAGAGCTCGGCGAGGATGAAAGACGGCAGATTGCGAAAGAAGCGCTGAAAGAGACCTTTGGAGAAGACGTCGAGGACGAGGAGATTGCCGCCCTCTCTCCCACCGAGATGGCGCGCGCAAGCGGCTCGATGTTCACCACCTTTTGGCTGATCGACGTGATCGAGCGGATTCGCGCGCCGGAAATTCCCGAACTGCGCAACACGGAAGGAGACGAACTGGTCCTGTGCGTGGCGCACTACCCCTACGCGACCGGCGCGACGAGCAAGGAGATCCGCGCCGTCTTGCTGGCTCATGATGAATTTCGCGCCACCGGTAAGACCACCTGGAGCTGGATCGCCAGCGAACAACCGGCCGCGCCGAGTGCCGGCGAGCAGCCGGGGCGCACGTTGAAATTCGAGACCTGGCGCGACGACGGCACGCTCGTGCTCGGCGATTTGAAGCTGGAGAAGAAGGCGGTGGTCCTCAGCGTGAACTCCCGTGAGCGCTGCGACCGCGGCTGCGCCCTGCTATCGCGGCTACTCGGCTCGCGCGTCGGCAACCCCTCGATCGAGACGGAAACTGTCGAGCACATGATGGCCACGTGCCATGCCGCCGAGGTCCGGGAAGTCGATCTCTCCGAGGAGGAACAAACTGCGCTGATCCATGATCAAATGGATCGGCACTACCGCAGCGTGCTCGATGAACCGGTCGGCACGCTCGGCGGCCTGACGCCCCGTGCCGCAGTCAAGACGGACAACGGACGACGGCAGGTCGTCGAATGGCTCAAAATGATGGAGAACATGACGGCCAAATCCGGTGATCACAACCGCGCAATGGCCAGTTACAGCTTCGGTTGGCTGTGGAAGGAACTGGGCCTTGATGGAATGAGACGGTAAACGAGACGGCCGCATGGCTGCTGCGCCATCGGCCGGGGAGTTGCTCAACTCGCCGCCGGCGCGCATATTGTCTCTTTGCTCGGCAGAGCATTTTTACGCTCGACCCTGTCGCTGGTGTTCGCAATGATGAATTCAAACAAGGTGGGACGAAACGATCCCTGCCCCTGCGGCAGTGGCAAGAAGTTCAAGAAGTGCTGCCTCATCTCACAAAGGCTGGATGAGCCGTCATCCGGATTGCCCCAAGTCGATGCGCGGGCCTCGGACGTTGCCGGATGGGCGCTTCAGGAAGACGAAGCGATGCTGGAGTATGATCCATTCGTGGAGCCGGACCCGGATCAGTGGCTTGCGCTGGACGAGCAGGAACGGATCAATCTCGTCGTCGCGTACCATCGGCGCGCCGGGATCCGCTTTCCGCGGGAGCAAGCTCACGCCGTCTTTCATGCCGTCGTCGAGAGCCAGATTGCCGATGCCGCGCTGCCGGTGCGCGGCACGGCCGAGCGGCTGATGTCCGAAGGGCTCGACCGCCACGAAGCCATTCATGCGATCGGCTCGGTGCTTGCCGCCCACATGCACGATCTGATCCACGGAGCCAAATCGGGCGGCGACCCCGACGCGAGGTCCGATCCGAACGAGGCGTATTTCGCCGAGCTGGAAGCTTTCACCGCGGACGATTGGCTTCAGTCCGGCTGATCAGCCCGTCAACACACTCGGGCTGGAATGGCGCTCCCTGCCAGACCTCAGTGAGTCCCATCCCGTCACCAGCGGACGCACATCCAGACGCCGCGCTTCGACCTCGAAACGGGCCGAGAGTGCTCGCACCGCTGATGAAGAAGATCCAACGGAACGGTAAGAGACCATGCAACCGACCGCGAAGCCACTCCGCCGTCTTCTCGCCCCCATTGTCATTCAGGGAGTTAGGCGGGGTGGCGCTACGGTGGGCAAAGTTCCCAAAGGTTCCGTGTGATCGTTCGACATTTACCGCAACGCGACTCTGATCATTCTCTTTCGCGCCGCGCGCTCCTGGGCGGGCTTGTGTCGGCAGGCAGCGCTCTCGCGCTCAGCGGATGCGCAGGCTTGGGCGCGACCGGCGCGCGCTACGACGCATCGTCGCTCTCCGTTGACCCCACATTGCTCGTCACCACCACACGCAAGCCCGTGAAGGGTGGTCGCACGAAGCCTTGGTTCGGGTCGGAACGCGCGACCACAATGACAGTCGCGCGGGCAAAGCTGGTGGCGCCGGACGAGAGCCGTCTCTCTCTCGCCTCGGTCGGACTGGGCGATTGGCGGCTCGATCAGGTCGAACCGGTGCAGGCCGAAATTGGCGACCTTCTCGCGCAGACCGGCGGAGGAGGAGACGTGCTGATCTATGTGCACGGCTTCAAGCAGACATTCGAAACCGCCGCGCTCGATGCCGCACATCTCTCCGATGGGATCAAGTTCCGCGGGCGGACCATGATGTTCTCCTGGCCCTCCAAGGCAGGACTGTTCGACTATGCCTATGACCGCGACAGCGCGATGTGGTCTCGCGACGATTTCGAACGCGTGCTCTCTTCCCTCGTGTCCGCTTCAGGCGCCGGCCGCGTGCACATCGTTGCGCACAGCATGGGAACCATGCTGACGCTCGAAAGCCTGCGTCAGCTCTATGCGCGATACGGCGACACTGTTACGAGCAAGATCGGCACGGTCGTGTTTGCCGCGCCCGACATCGACATGGACGTGTTCGCGTCGGCGATCCACCGCATCGGTCCGCTTGCCGGCAAGATCACCGTGATCGCCGCGACGAACGATCGCGCTCTGGCTCTATCGGGACAAATCGCAGGTGGAATGACCAGGGTCGGCGCCGCCGAGAAGGCAGTCATCCAGCGGCTCGGCGTGCGCGTGGTCGATGCTTCGCAGGAAGGCTGGAGCATCATCAATCACGATCTGTTTCTATCGAGCGCGGAAGTGCAGCGGGAGATCCGCCGCTCGATCGCCGGCACGACTGCGTAAGAGAGCGCCTGCGCCTAGCCATGCGAAAAGCCCGCTCATGCGCACGCTCGTTGCGGCTTCAGGTGGAAAAACAGCCGGGGGTTTGGAGTACCCAGTCTCGTATGAAATGGCGCTCCCTAGGGGAATCGAACCCCTGTTTCAGCCTTGAGAGGGCCGCGTCCTAACCGCTAGACGAAGGGAGCGTGAGGGAGAGGACATAGCCTCGTTTCCCGCTTCCTTCCACCTCGCTTGGTCCAATGCTTTCGCGTTCACAATCGTCCACTATCACGCGCAACGTAGCAGCAGAACGTAGCAACGCAAGCAAGGAATGCTTCTCAACAGCGGCGGAGATGGCTCAAAAAAACTCCGCAAAAATGCGAGATTGCAGCGGCTGGTTTCGAGGCCTGTTGTCCCCCCTTGGGAGGGGTCATTCAGACGCCCATGTCCTTCGCGAGAAGCGTCAGGCTCGACGCCCAACGTAGGAAGAATAGGAAGTACGGTTCCACGATATCGAGAACATCCTCGTCCCATTCAATCACTGGAGCGGTTTGAATGGTCTTGGCTAGCTTGGCCATTTGCGACAGGGATTCCGAAACGCTTGAGCCTACGGGACTCTCATCTTTACAGACCTCCCGTGACCGTCTGAGCATTTCTTCGTAACGGAATGACAGGCGAGATGGGTCAGCTTTCATGGCTAGAAGAACACATCGGTAAACATCGCCCTGCGACCCGTCCCCGAAACCGAAGATTTTTCGTTCAGTGCCGCGGAGCTTAGGACCAGCGTGGAGGGTGGAGAGCATTGTCGAGAAATCAGTTGTAGTAGAAGTTCTCTCAAAAATCTGTCGGAGAGTCGATCCATCAATCTGAATGCGTTGATGGCTTCCAAGCGTTTCAAGAATCTCAGTATCGAAGCAAAAATTGAGGCAGATCGCTTGCATGAGTTGCGGAGAGCCGAACGCTTCCTGCGCTAGGGCGGTGAGGACATCGGGAGCTAGATCGACGTTGAGTTCTCGAAAGCCCCGGTAGGCAATTAGCTCAAGTTCCCCTGCTGACCAATACGTCATGTCAATTGCCGTCACCCGGCCCCGAAGCTCCGTATTGCTCCTCACAACATCGTCGGCGCGGTGTGGTACTGACGCGGTACATATTCGCACTCCGCGCTCAGCAGCAGCCTTAATCTGCTTTCCAATTTCCTCACGGACATCTTTTTCGATGTAGTGAAAATCGTCGATAAACAGAATGTACTCGCTGCCACCAATCTCTTTTGCAATGTCTTCCATACCAACTGGAGCGTAAGTCTCGGTGGAGCTTCCACTCCAGTCACGCACCACACCGGCTTTCACGTCGGCCTTGCCTTCGGCTACGAAGGGGATTCCAATCTTTCCTCCTCCCGTCGCGGACAAGTCAACTGCCGTCTTCGAGGCTTTGGTTTGGCTCCGTTGTATCGGACCACCCATCCAGGCAATTGCGTTCTCCCATAAATCCTGCGGGCGCTTGATAGTTGCCCCGTAGATGTGGATCAGGTGGTCGGGCGCTACAACCTTGCGCACCAGCACTGTTTTTCCGGATTTCGATGGGCCGGAAATCGAGACAATCATTTTCGGAATCGAGAGTGCTGTTCTCAGTTCTCGTTCGTAGTCCTTTGCGGAACGTTCCACGTATGTGATCGTGGGTACGTCAGTAGGCGTAAAAACTTCGACAGCTTTCACCACCGCTGGCAAACTCCCTTATTATTCAAGGCCCGGAAGGTACATCGAAACGAGGTCGCTCGCGGGGGATTGCACCGCGTATCCACAGCAACCAGTCCTCGATATGTTGATTTTGCCTCTTGACCCAATGGGGAATATGTTCATTATATCTTTAGCCAACCCACAGTGAACGCTTTGGTTCATCATCATGAACGCTCACTGCGGGTGTACCCATCGTGAACAGGATTGCCCAATGTCTCTCATCGGTTACGCCCGTGTCTCCACCACAGACCAGAAGACCGACACGCAGCTTGAGCGCTTGAAGGCCGCTGGCTGTGACATCGTAAGGCAGGAGAAGGCGTCTGGCAGGAGCCGCGAGGGCCGAACCGAGTTGGAGACCATCCTTGACTTCATCAGACCGGGCGACACGCTTGTGGTCGTGAAACTCGACCGCCTTGGCAGATCAACTCGCGACGCCCTGAACCTCGTCCACGAATTGGATCAGAAGGGAGCATCGCTCCGCATTCTTGAGCCAGAGGTCAGCACCGCAGGGCCGCTTGGGCGCATGGTGGTCACCGTGCTTGGCATGGTCGCTGAGATGGAGTTGGGCTTCATCAAAGAGCGGCAGGCCGCTGGCATCGCCAAGGCCAAGGCCAAGGGTATTTACAAAGGTCGCCCCATAAGCCTCGATCACACCCAGATCAGGACACTGCACTCGCAGGGACTTGGTGCGACCGCTATCGCCAAGCAGCTGAGATGTTCTCGCGGCGCGATCTACAAGGCGCTCAACGCCTATGCCGCCAATTAGTATTTCTACGATGAAGCCCTCAACAGCCTCATTCCGCACCTACCGCCATTCGTTTTGGACACGAATACGCTCTGTCATGCTCTTGATGCGGCGTAATACTGCTACCTCTTCGGAATAGTCCTTTAAGCCCATGCTTGCCAACTCGGCCCGCCAATAGACGACCAGTTCCTTGAGCGTAGTTTCAGTTTCCGAGTTGCGCAGGTTCGGCTTGAACTCCGAAATGCCCGTATTACCGATGTCCGATGTACATTTATCGACCGCGAACGCGGGATTTCCTGCCGCTCTGGCATATTCCCAAGCCGCGAAACAGTGCACATGGTCCAAACCTAGAGCAAAAAACAACCGATCAACCGGCGTTTTCTCTTGGCTGAGAAGACTTGCAAACGCATCCATCATACTTGCTGCGGAAGCGGGAAATGGTGTCGTGATTACGGCTGAGAGTGCGAGTACGACAAATAGTGAAGATATAGTTCGAGGCATGCGGTCTCCATCAACCAAGGTTTCGGCTCTTACTTTTCCGACAAGCACTTTGCAACAGCCACAGACATCAGAAGCTAGAGCGGCGAACCTGCCGTCTCACCTGTAAGTCGCTGCCACTATGTTCGCGGCGACGTCGGCTGCGGTGCTGGTTCAGGCTGCGGAACTGACGTAGCAGGCTGCCGCGGCGATGTAGTGGGAGCTTGCTACTGCGGTGCAGTGACACGCTGCTGATCGCCGCCACCATGCGGGACGCACGTCTCGACATTGCTCAAGAGCCGTTTGGCTTCGACATCGCGGGCTTTCTTATAGTCCCTGCGCCGGTCGATCCTTGCCGCAGCCACGCGGTCCCACGCATCGAACGCATCAGCGTAGTGCTGCCGCATCTGCTCCTCAGCGGCGAGACAGTCGCTGAACTATCAAACACCAGATCGGTGTTGACGGGCGAGACACCGCCTACCAATACCACCAGCATCCATTTCATAGCTTCTGCCACGTTTGTAATCTACTAAGGCGCGAAATGTGGGCCAGCATCCTCGCTTACAATCCCGCAGCAACCCTAACCGAGACTTTCACCACCTATTTGCAGGCTTGGATGAAGCCTCGAATTTTTGCTGTCCCAGCGTCAACCGGCATCGAATCGAAGCCCAAAAAAGCTGGAGAATCTTCTCTTGGCATCATTGCAACCCCGACAGTGTGCGCACGGGAGATCGCTGTGACTTGTGCCGTCGTTAGCTTGTAGGAGGCATTGATCCATCCTCGCACTTCTTTGCGGAAGATTCTGGCTTGATCGATCCGTTCTTGCCTCCCGTCTACAACCAGATAATCGACCGGGAACGTAAGGACTTCGGCCTCGCGCTGTTGAGGATCAAAAATTGCGTAGAGAAGAATGATCTTTGAGTCACACAGCAACATGAACTTGTTCATACCAAATACGGTGTCTCGTTCTCCCTTGAGGTAGATTCCTTCTCCGTTTGGAGCGCTTTCAATGGTCCATACTGGGCGCGTGAAGCCATTGTTGACCACATTGAGCGTAGTCAACTGGGATTGAGTTGGCTCGAAAATCTCGGATTCGCCGACTGAACTCGCGAGGGTGAACAACCCGGTATCAACGTCCATATCTCGCAGATATTGGACGATTGCAGCGGACGCTACTTGGGCGACATCCACCGCGCTGGCAACAGGGGTTTTGAATGAAAAGCGATGGACGCCGTATCGTGCGTCCTTGTTCAAGAAGCGGAATTTTCCTCCCAGAAACGCCAGTGCGCAAGAACTAAAGCATCCTCCTGGACCCGCGCTGTGCCCAGTCAAATTGTCTACCCTCGCCGCGCCAACGTTCGTTCTGAGTTCATGCTTTCGAATTACCCGCCCAAGCTCCATACCGGCAAGAAGACTGCCACCCGGCGAGTCGAAATAAAAGTGGGATTGCATAGGAACTCGGTTCGCAGCCAGATACGCTTCTAGGCGCTTGCCAGCTTCCGCGTCGATGGGGCCGCTCGCGTATATGGTCCACGCATTCCCGGCCAAAAAGATCAGCTTTGGATCAGGTGGCCTTCCATCGAACCGCATTCGTTCGGCAACTTCCGACGCGCCTCGTCCTGCCGAAGTAATCGTGGCAGGCGCACTCTTGGCCGAAGCGTTGGCCTTTTGATCAACCGCACGACGAGACTGCGCTTGAGCGTCAATGTCGCATGGCAGAAAGACGAGGGCTAGAAACAGCATTCCATTCCACAATTGCCTGATCACACTACCCACCACTTCCACCAAACCAATCCACCGAGACATGGTCATCCGCAAGGTCCTTGGAAGCACGACATGCGATTCGGTCAATCCGTCTTTATGAGAAGCGTCTGACCGGCGAGTCGGTCAAATAGATCACGCTCACACTATCGACAGCGAAGTCGCGGATCAGATCGCATTCCGCCGCATCCTTCCGCAGCTTCTCAAGCTGTACCTGATAGCCCTTCATCGATTGACCCGGTGCCGCTTTTCCCGATCACTGTAAACCTATCAACTTGTTCGGGAAATGCCATCCACACATGGATAACCCATTGGGAACACACGATTATTCTTGACGACCCCCTTCATTTGTGGGTATTGGCTGGCGAAGCAAAGTCCCCGCGCTTTCCCGCTATCAAGGGAACGCGATTGGCCTGACCACAGCAGTTTGCGTCTGTCTGTTGGGGTAGGGCCGCAGAAATCAGGAAGCTGATACAGGTTTACTATGAAGCCACGCTGCCGTGTAAACGGCTGCGCGAATGCTCGCGCCGGTCACTCACTCCTCTGCTCGAAGCACAGGTCCCGCAAGCGCCGTCACGGTCACGAAGAACAGCGGACCATCAGCAAGACGGACCTGAGACCGTTCATCGACAAGGTTCAGGCGAGGATTACCAAGCAGCCTGATGCCAAGCTCTGGTCGATCTGCGATCAGCGCTGGGACATGCTGACCGCCCAATGGCGAGCAGAGCTTCCCAAGACGATCTACCGCTATGTCCGAGCGGGAACGAAGGAATTGGTGCGCTTGGCGAACACGGTCTCAGGCCGCGAGGTCGCGGTCACCGTCATCGCGATGTACCTGCTCCAGGATCACGATCCTCGCCTGTTCAAGAACGAGATCGGCTTCCGCACCCAGCTTGTTAGACGGGTGCGAACCCTTTCCAGCACCAGCTTCTCCCATTGGAGCGGGGCCAGCGATGGTCGTGAGCGGCGAGCCATAAAGGAACTGGAGCCAAGGACCGTTGAGTATCTGAGCGGCCTGCTGGTGGAATTGTTCGGCCCTGCTGGAGTGAGGGTGGCACAGCTTGAGCGGCGTGAGGAGGAGGAGCAGCGCAAGGAAAGGCTGGTCTACTACGAGGCGCTCTCGGAGGTGGAATGATGATCACCAAAGAGAACATGACTAATGCGGTGCGGTGCGAGCGCATTTCAATCGATCGACTGGTCCTCGATCCAACCTTCCAAGTACGCAGCAAGCTGAACGAACAGGCCATCGGGCAGTACAGGGAGGCGTATCGCTTAGAACGGGAGCTTGACCCCGTTCGCGTGGCCGAAGTCGATGGCATGTTGATGCTGATCGACGGCTGGCACCGGATCACCGCTCTCAAGCGGCTCGGTAGACCTTACGTCGATGCCGAAATTGAGCCGATGACAAGGGATGATGCCCGATGGGCAGCATCGATAGCCAATGCCAAGCACGGCGTGCCCTTGTCCAGGCAGGATCATCTGAACGTCTTCAAGAACTACATCGCGACGGAGCGGCACATCAAAGCCAAGAGCCTAACGGGGATCAAGTACAAGTCCTATCGCGATATCGCTGCCGAACTCCCCATCAATCGATCCCACGGCACCATCCGCAACTGGATGACTGAGCATTACCCCGACATCGCCAAGGCCATGGGAGGGGCAAGTACGGCGAGCGATGACTATGAAGGGCAACGCCGTGCCAGCAAGGCACCTGAACTTCCCGACACCGCGAGTAGGCTGGCTGGCGCACTGCTTACCCATTTCCAATCGGTAAGCGACCCGCAGCAGCGCGGCATCATGATCGTGGAGGTACGTGAGCTACTGCATAGGATGGAGGGTTCACCGGGTTGGACCGAGCCTCCTCCACCTGAGTTCTGATGGAACCATCTGTTCAAATTGAACAGTGGGAGCCTACGTATCGCTCAATAGAGATGATGATCGGGGATCCCCTCACGCATGTTCACCTGTCCACCATGTCTACGGTGTCCACACCCGTTGAGATGGCCTCATAATCATCAAGTTCGATGGGGTGAGCCTGAGCGAGCAGTGTAGACCAAGGCTACCGCTCCAACACGGTGAACGATGTAGACCTACTGCTTACCCATGTATGGGAAGCGTAAGGATCGTCCCTCCTCAAGCCTTGCGCGAGCAGGGTAGCGGCACTCCCACAATAGCCTTCGACTGCTCCCGCATCGCCTTGAGAGCGATCTCCGTCTTGGATGAAGGAACAAGCAGACCATCATGGAGGCCAAGCGCGGGGACGTTCTGCTCCATCAACTCACGCAGAACCGCCAGCAGTATCTCGCTCTCCTGCCACATCAGACGATAGCCAAGCCCACGGCCCCACGCTCGCTCAAGAGCGGGATGAACGGCCAGAATGGCCTTCTTGGTCTTCCTGACGGTCCAGCGGTCAGGGAGCTTGCCCTTTAAGGTGTCCTCCTCCGTAGCCTCAGCGCCCGTTTCGGCAGTGAGGCTCATGTCCTTCGGCCACGTCCTGCGCTTCGGGGTCTCATCGAACAGGAAGCAGTTCATGGCGAGCTTGACGCCGTCGCGGTGGGCTTCAAGGCCGGGGATCGCGTAGAGATCGCCCTCTGGTGCTGTTAGCCGCAGGTGAGCGTAAGCGAGTCTGGTGAACATGGTCGAGTAGTCCAGTTCGGCCACTGGCTCGCCATCGATCCTGATCTGCTTCCGCCGCTCCCTCTTGATCGTCATCCAGAAACAGCCGAACAGCCGCCCGACCTGATCATACCGATGTTCCTGAGCGTCGAAGACTGTGAAGCGCCGGGTCAGTGTCCGGCCATGGGGGTCAACCGCAGGTTCAAGGCCATCGTCGATGAAAGAGATGTCCGCGCTGTCCAGGAACGCATTCAGGTCTCGAACTGCTGCCCGGTAGCTCAACGTAACGGGCGTGTCCGCGTAGTCCTCCAACTTCTTGGTCTTCGTCCATTTGCGGCTTTCCGGCGACTGCTTCCGAGTCACGCGGGCGAGCAACAGCAACTCCTGCGCCGGATCACGGGCGAAGTGAGCGAATGTGATGTCCGCTGCGACCATGTCGGCAAACCGCCGGGTCGGCTTTATCGAACTCACCTCTCCCCGTATCGCGTTGGAGATTTGACGCTGCATCAGGCCATTGGCCTCCAGCAGCGCCAAGAGGTTCCTGTACGTGGTGCCGAAAGCTCTGTTGTCGTATCTGCCCTTGCCGCGCTCACCATTGCGGGTGTTGATGGCAAGCCAGCCGGTAGGCGGCGGGCTGATGACCGCGTAAGCCAGATTGCAGACCACGCCCTCGATGATGCGCAGGTGGTTCCTCTGGTCGTCTGGACGCCGCGCTCGCTGGCGCTGCTCTTGGCTTTGAGCGAGAGCGGTGACTTGCCGCACAAGGTGCTTCAATGGCTCGCCGCGGGCGATTAGCCATGGGTCAAACCATTGATGCTTGGTTGGTCTCGGTCGCTTCGAGGTCGGCGTCTTGGTCTTGTCCAGCATCAGGGGGCGCGGTCTCATGTCGGAGCGAACTGCGGGCCATCGATCCCTCGAACATGGCTATGGTGAGGCGATGGTCGCCTGAATCCACTTCGGCTTTCACGGGGAACCTATCGTGCAACAGATCGACACCAATGCACAGGGTTGGCCGCTCCTCAGGTGACTCTCAATCGACCAGACAAGGCCGTGGATTCGTTTTCGCGGTTGTTGGGTAGCAAGGTGCGGCAACAGGAAAAACTCGCCAACGGATTCGCTAGGACTCTGGGGGTGGAGTCTCGCCTCGATCATGACTACCGAAATTCACCCCATCAAACCCAACCTTGCCAATCTCTTCCGCTAACCGGGGCAGCGGATAGCCGGTATCCCTGACTCCGTCTGCGTCTCGCTTGCGGCCATACCGAGCGCCCACGCTGCTGTTCGAGTGGCCGACGAGGTGGTTGATCACGACCTCATCCACTCCGGCAGCACGGCCATACCGCTTGAAGGTTCCTCGAAAGGAATGAAACTTCTTCACGGGGTCATCAATGACATGCTGTGCGAGATAGGCGTTGAACCATTCGCTCCATTTGTTGGCGCGGCTTGCAAGCTTGCACCTGTCCTCAAACTCGGGCCAGAGGCTTGCTAGCGGCCCAACCGCCCTGCGGCGCTCCTCCACGAACAACAGGAAGCCGAGCCGCAGCAGTTCAGGATGGATTGGGACACGCCGGACCGAGGACACGGTCTTGATCCTTTTGTCACCTTCGCGGTCGAATCGAAGCGTCCATACGTCGGTGTCGGGGTCTTTGGCGACGTCCTGAACCAATAGCTGAATCACCTCGGTGCGGCGGGCACCTTGAAACAGGGCAAGCAGCGGTGCCCATTTTGCGGTCTCACCACGTCCGCGCACCGGGCGCACACGGGCAGAGAACACAGGGCTTGCCATCAACAAGTTCAACTCATCCTTGCTGAACGGTTCGTAATAGTCCTCATCTGCGGGATCAACCTCGAACGCCACATCGAAGGGATTGCGCCATCCTGTGCCGTCGAAATAGCCATCCTGTTCAGCACGGGCAAGCACGGCACCGAGCAGGGTCAAGGACTTGTTGATTGTCGTTGCAGATCGCGGTTCGTAGGCGCTCAGGTCGCGTTGCAGAAGTTGCGTCAATGGGAGCCGTTTCAGTTCGGCAGGAAGCCCCTTCGGGATTCTGGAGATGGCATCCCGGTATTCGCGGCCATGCCCCTTGTGGATGCGATGGAGGGACAAGTCTCCGAACAATTCGACGAAGCGGCGACGAGCAGCGTCAGCTTCGGTGACAGTGTTGGAGGCTGGCTTCTTTGCGCCCTTCACACCGCCCGCGCTCGACCAAGACTGGAATGCCTTGCTCATCGTCAAGCCTTCTACAGTTGGTCCCGTTCGTCCGTTGATGGCCTCAGCGCCAATTGAGGCACAGGCTGGCATTGGGAGAGGCAGGCGAACCGCGCAGGGTTCAATCCAAACGCCTTGCTTTGCAGGCAACTGATCCTGACCTCCCAACCTCACCGCTTCTTCGGAGCGCTGATCGCTGCCGGTCAGGAATGCTCTCGCCACGTCGAACAGGCTTGCATGCTGTGCGATCTGAATGCCGACGCGCTGCTTGGCCTCTCGATCCAACGTGGTCCTCAGTGAGAGCCACACCGCTGTCTTGAGGTGACCGCGTCGGAGCGGGCTTACTAGTCGCTTGATGTTGTCTGGGATTGAATGTGGAAGTGCCCGACCAGCAAGGTCGTCGGGCAGATCGATCTTAAACCAATAGATACCGTTACGCCTGATCAGGTGAGAGACACGCGGCATTCGTCGCTTCCCGTAGCACGAAGACGTAGCAAACGAGGAAGCCGAACCGAATAGATGTTGCGATGTCAGGCAATTAGGAGGGAAATGGCGCTCCCTAGGGGAATCGAACCCCTGTTTCAGCCTTGAGAGGGCCGCGTCCTAACCGCTAGACGAAGGGAGCGTGAGGGTTAGCCAATAACCTCGAAATTTGTCCGCCGCAAGGACCCGAACGGGCGTTTTACGGCTCATTGGCAAATTTCAGCTTTCCGGCCGGTTTCAAGGTGTGGGGGTTGAAGGTGCGAATCTCGGTGATCCCGCCGATCTCGATCGTGATGACGAGTAGATCGCCGGCCACGCCGCTCGATACGATTTTGGCGCCCTTCGGCAGGGTTGCGGTGATGTCGCCGACGGGCTCGACCGCCCTTCCCTCCGACTTGAAAAGGCGGTAGCCCACCGCGATCAGGACGGCGCAGATTGCCAGCGCCGTGGTCAACCCAGCGATCAGCATCATCCGCCGCACCCGCGCGAACAGCGCGGCCTGCTCGGGGCTCGGTTCGGGAACAGCGGTATCAGACGTCGTCATGGAAAATTTTGGCTCTGTGCAAAGGTTGGAGGTTGTCGTCGCCGGAGACGAGGGCTCGACCCGGCTCGACCGCGTGCTGGCGGTGCACCTTGCTGAGCTGTCGCGATCAAGGCTGAAAGCCCTGATCCTGGCAGGCGCGGTGAGCCTGAGGGACGCCGCGCTCCGGGACCCCGCTTATCACGTCACATCCGGCGATACGATCACAATCGACGTGCCTGAAGCGGCCCCGCCGGAGCCGAAAGGCGAGGATATCGCCCTCGACATCGTGTTTGAGGACGACGACATCGTCGTCCTCAACAAGCCCAGGGGGTTGGTGGTGCACCCTGCGGCGGGCCACGAGACCGGCACGCTGGTGAACGCGCTGATCGCCCATTGCGGAGGCTCGCTGTCGGGCATCGGTGGCGTGCGCCGGCCCGGCATCGTGCACCGGCTGGACAAGGACACCACAGGACTGATGGTGGTCGCCAAGAACGACCTCGCGCATGCCTCGCTCACCGCGCAGTTCGCCGACCACGGCCGGACGGGTGCGATGCGGCGCGGCTACATGGCTTTCGCCTGGGGGCTTCCGGGCCGCCATCGCGGCACCGTCGATGCACCGATCGATCGCCATCCGCATGCGCGGGAGAAGATGGCGGTGCGCCAGGGCGGCCGAGAGGCGGTGACGCATTGGGAGCTTCTGGAAAGTTTTGCCGGGCGGGACGGCAAGCCGATTGCCTCCCTGCTCGCCTGCGAGCTCGAGACCGGGCGCACCCACCAGATCCGCGTCCACCTCGCCCATATCGGCCACCCCCTGTTGGGCGATGCCGTCTACGGCCCGCATTTCAAGACCAAGGCGAACCAGCTTGGCCCTGGGTCGCAAGCAGTCCTGGCCGCTCTCGGGCGGCAGGCCCTGCACGCTTATCTGCTGGTATTGGAGCACCCGAGGACCGGAGAACTTCTCCACTGGGAGGCGCCTCTGCCGGGGGATTTGCTTCTCCTTCAGGGCGCCCTGAAAGCGGCGCTATGACGCAGGCCGTTTCAGAAATGCTTTACATTACAAAAAGTTATAGCTGCCACACGGGGACGTGACGTCAGCAATCCTTCCCTTTTTGCCCCACGATGGGGTATATTGCGCTTGCGTTGAAATGACCAACGCGGAACATCGCAGCACCGATCGGCTTTAACCAAGCGGTCGTCTGCCTGGCCCGCCGCTATCGGGGGCCTGAACCTGTTTGGAGGGCGCACTATGGCCCGTACCGCTGCACTGCCGGTCCTTAATGGAGAATCCGGCCTTTCCCGTTACCTCGGCGAGATCCGCAAGTTTCCGATGCTGGAACCCCAGCAGGAATACATGCTCGCCAAGCGTTGGCGCGAGCACGATGATCGCGACGCCGCACACCAACTCGTCACCAGCCATCTCCGTCTCGTGGCCAAGATCGCCATGGGCTATCGCGGCTACGGCCTGCCGATCTCCGAGGTCGTCTCGGAAGGCAACGTCGGCCTGATGCAGGCGGTGAAGCGTTTCGAACCCGAAAAGGGGTTCCGTCTCGCCACCTACGCCATGTGGTGGATCAAGGCATCGATTCAAGAGTACATCCTGCGGTCCTGGTCGCTCGTGAAGATGGGCACCACCGCGAACCAGAAAAAGCTGTTCTTCAACCTGCGCAAGGCGAAGAGCAAGATCAACGCGCTGGACGAGGGCGATCTCCGCCCCGACCAGGTGAAGATCATTGCCAAGCGTCTCGGCGTCACCGATCAGGACGTGATCGACATGAACCGCCGCCTCGGCGGCGACGCGTCGCTCAACGCGCCGATCCGCGACGACGGCGAAGCCGGCGAATGGCAGGACTGGCTGGTCGACAATTCGCCCAACCAGGAAGCCATGCTGGCCGAGCACGAGGAGTATGATCATCGCCGTGACGCCCTGAACGGCGCCATGGGCGTGCTCAACCCGCGCGAACGCCGCATCTTCGAGGCCCGCCGCCTCGCAGATGAGCCGATGACGCTGGAAGACCTTGCCGCCGAGTTCGGCGTGTCGCGCGAGCGCGTCCGCCAGATCGAGGTCCGCGCCTTCGAGAAGGTGCAGTCCGCGGTCAAGGGCACAATCGCACGGGCGGAACAAGCCGCGCTGGAAGCCGCGCTCTAAGCGAGGCTTCGCCGCTGTAAGAGTTTGGCGGATCGACAAAAGACAGAAAGCCGGCGGTGACGCCGGCTTTTTGTTTGGATGACTTCTTCGCGCTATGCGCGCCCCGGAATGGCGAGTGAGCGCCTCACTCTCCCCAAATCCGTGCCAGCGTCGCGAGCCAGCAGCCTTCGCAATAGCGCGAATCCTTGTAGTCGATCCAGTTGTGCGCGTAGACGTGGTGCAGCGGAATGTCATAACGCGCGCGCAGGACCTGGACCAGGATTTTCCAGGCCGCGACCTGCGCCGCGGTCGGGCCCGTCGTGACATCGGGATAGTTGCCGGCGAACTCCACGCCGATCGAATTATCGCGCACCACCTGGCGATAGGTCGGTCTGTTGTCGATATACTTGTTGTCGTTGCGGTTGGCACCGTCTCCATGGGTCGGCACCAAATTTTCCGCGACCGCCCAATAGACCGCGCCGTCGGTCTCGACCCACACCGTGACGCCGCGCCGCGTCGGATTCTTCGCCTGCTCCTGCGCGCCGCCGCGTCCCGAGCCTGCCGGCCCCTCGGTCTGGTGCACGATGATGTTGCGCCAGGCATGGGCGTTGCCGACATCGCCCCACGGCGCGAGCCAGACCATTTTCAGACCGGGAATGTCAGGCGTGCCGGAGCCGCGCGCGATCTTTGCGAGTTCGGCATCCGTTGCAGCGGCGGGAGCGATCAGGAGAGCGGCGAAAATGGCCGCGAGCAGGCGAGACATCATCGTGCACGTCCAATGCGGATCCAGCCTAGCATAACCCGTGGGCGAATTTTCGCGGGGCCTCTACCGGCCCCTCCGGTTGGGGCGAGAGCGGCGGCGCCGGATCGTAAACGGCAAAGTCGTTCTTGCCCCTCTTCTTGGCGGCGTAGAGCGCGTGATCGGCATGGGCGATGAGGCGGTCCGGGATCTGGCCGATGCCGCGGTCCCATTCGGCGACGCCGATCGAGATCGCGATCGGAATGTCCTTGGCCGTACAGGTCGCTGCATCCTGGCGGCAGGCCTCGAGCACGCGGCGGGCGATCGCGGCAGCCTCGCGCAGCGAGGAGGACGGCAGCACGACGCAAAACTCGTCACCGCCGGTGCGGGCCAGCATGTCGCCGGGCCGCAGCCGCGTCTGCGCCATCAGCGTGAAATGCCGCAGGCAGGCATCGCCCGCGGCATGACCATGGGTGTCGTTGATGGTCTTGAAGCCGTCGAGATCGATCACCAGCAGCGAGAACGGCTCGCCGCTGCGCCCCGAACGGGCGCATTCCTCGGACAGGCGCTGCAACAAATGCCGCCGGTTGGCGACGCCGGTGAGATCGTCGAGCAGTGCGAGGTCGGCGACCTCGTTGCGCAACCGATCCATCGCCATCAGCAGGAAGCCGAAATTGAGCGTCATCGACAGGAACAGGAGGCCCAGCACCATGACGGCATGAGCCTGACCGCCGCCGCGCGCCGAGAAATCGTGACCGAGCAGATTGCCCGCCGTGCGAACCACAAGGATCGCGACGATGGTGAGGATGACGATGCCGGACAGCCGCGCGCCCGGGCTGACGCGGCCTTCAGGCGGCGACAGCAGCAGACGCAGCGCCAGCACCAGTGGCACGGCCTGACCGAGCGTGTAGCTGAGCATGCGCAGCTGCATGTGCTCGAAGCCGACCATGAAGAACACGATGCCGGCCAGGCTTAGCGCTCCCGTTGCCGTCATGACGCGCCATGGGACAGGCCGGTCATAGAAGCGCTGAATGCCCATGGCGGCGAGGCAGCTTGCCGCGATGACACCGGCAGCGCCAAGCAGAAGCGGCAGGGGAGAATCGACGAACAGGCGGACCAGGGCCGTCATCGCGCCGGTGGCGCCGACGAAGGCCGACGCCATCCAGAACCGCGCGGCCGCGAATTTGGGATAGGAGCGCGTCACATAGGCCCAGATCAGGCCGAGCGCCAGGAAGTTGACGACGAAGACCGTCCAGAGTGTCGGTACGTTCAGCATGGCGCGTGCGACACGCGCAGCGTCGCGCCCCCCGTCTCTGGCAGTTCGTCCATACCCACCCCCGTGTTCTTACGCGGGACAATGCGCGGGTTGCACTTAATGGAGTCTCACTGCAATCGCGCAAACATCGGCTTTGGTTTTGGATTGATGAATCGCGATCGGTTTTCGGCATCGTTAAACAAGGCTTGATGTGTCGCCGCTGCGGCGCTGATGCGAATTCGCAGGCAAAAATCACCCGAAAACGCATCTGAGCTGTGGATAACGCGATGACACAGATGTGACAGCACGGGGCAGCCGCCCGCGAATCTGCTGAGTTTGTCGTCGAGGATGTTGCGAGGCTGGCCCTCCGCCGAGCATCCCTCGTGTCGCGTTTAACCATGAACCCTTAAGAGGATACTATGGCTAAGAAAGCGAAGAAGGCGGCGAAGAAGAAGGCGAAGAAGGCCAAGAAGGCGAAGAAGAAGTAACGAGGCTTCTTTTTCTTTGCCCGGGTGGAGCCTCGCTCCGCCCGGGCGTCGGGCAAGGTTGAGAGAGTTTGAAGATGGCGGGCCGGGGCCCGCTTTTTTATTGGGCAGAGAAGCTACCGCTCGGCGAACGCGAGCTTGGCACCCAGCGCGGCAAAGCCCGCGGCAAAGCTGCGGCGCAGCCAGGCCATGACACGCGGGCGGGAGATGACGCGCTCGCGCACAGAGGCGGCGCAGAGGCCGTAGAGGACGAACACCGCAAAGGTCATTGCCATGAAGGTGCCGCTCAATTCCAGCATCCGCGCCAGCACATGGGCTTCATCGACCGCAATGAACTGCGGCAGAAAGGCGAGGAAGAAGATCGACAGTTTCGGATTGAGGATGTTGATCAGGAAGCCGGTGACGATGACGCGGCGGCTCGACCGCTCCTTGATCTCGCCATCGACCGCCAGCGCTCCGGTCTCACGCAGCGCCTGCCAGGACATGTACAGCAGATAGGCGACGCCGCCCCATTTCAGCGCGGCAAAGGCCAGCGCGCTGGTGTGCAGCAACGCGGCAAGCCCGAGCATCGCCGCTATCATGTGCGGTACGATCCCGAGGGTGCAGCCGAAGGCGGCAGCTATGCTCGCGCGCGAGCCGCGTGTCAGCGCTGCAGCCAGCGTGTAGAGCACGCCGGTGCCGGGCGAGGCGACGACAATGAGCGAGGTCAGCAGGAAGGATAGGGTCATGAACGGACCTTATCACCGCGTTTCGGATCACGAAAGCCGGCTGCCGGATCGACCGTCAGGACAGCTGCGCGATCTCGGCCTCGCGAAGCACGTCGAGCGGCGCCCATGGCTTGGCCCAGAATTTTGCGCCGTTCGGCAAGGGCTGCATCAAGGGGCGTCCTGAGGTGACGACGACATCGAGCTTCGGATTGCGGTCCTTGGCGACGTGCGCGAGCTCGACCCCGTTCATGCGGCCGGCGAGCTGCACGTCGGTCATCATCAGGCATAAAGCGCCGGCGCTCTTGTCAAGGACGCGCTCGGCGGCCTCGGCGCTTTCGCACTGGATGACTAGGTATCCGCTCTCCTCCAGCAGCAGACTGAGCATCTCCCGCTGCATGACATCGTCTTCAACGATCAGCGCAGTTGCGCGAAGTGGTTCGGCTTGGCCCATGGGCACCTCCCAATACTGGCTTGCGTAACGTATGTTAAGGAGCCAATTGGCCTGCGGTTCAGTCGATTATGAAAAAAATGTAAATCATAGTTCCACACGAGGGGCTTGAGGGGAATAACAGCGAGGCGTGGTGCTCGTGCAACAAGCTCGTCATTGCGAGAAGCTCTTGCGACGAAGCTTTCCGCGGCCACACTCTGGATTCCTTTCGCCACACAAGGTGGTGGCCGAGTGCGCCTCGTCACTGCCCCATCAGCCGATCCGCAAAATAGCCGATCGTCTTGCGGTAGATCACCGCCCTGTTCCATTCGCGCATCGCCTCGAAATTGGCGGTGCCTTCGCCATACGGCTGACCCATCTTGAAGCCGCTCGTGTGGAGCAGGTTCGCGGTCGAGGCGAGCACGTCGGGCACGCTGTGGCGGAGGTCGACATGGCCGTCGCCGTCGAAATCGACGCCGTATTTGATGTAGGACGATGGCAGGAACTGGGTCTGGCCGATCTCGCCGGCATAGGCGCCGATGAGATCGCGCAGCGGCAGGTCGCCGCGCTGCACGATCTTGAGCGCAGCGAGCAACTCGCCCTGGAACAGGTCAGTGCGGCGGCAATCATGCGCGAGCGTGGCGAGCGTGCGGATCACCGGCAGCTTGCCGATATCGCCCCTGCCGAAATCGCTCTCCAGGCCCCAGATCGCGACCAGGATATAGCGGGGCACGCCGAACTGCTGCTCGATGCGCGACAACAGCGCGGCGTGACGCTGGAGCAGCGCACGGCCGCCATTGATGCGGCCGGGACCGACGCGGGTCGAGACATACTGCTCAAAACTCTTGTTGAAGGTGTAGCGCTGGCGCCGGTCGAAGGCGAGCACCGCGCCGTCCTGGGCGATGCCGCTGAAGGCCGCGCTGGTCACGCTTGCCGAGACGCCGGCGGCCTGCGCTTCCGAGGTCATGCCGGCGACAAAGCTGTTGAAGTCGCCGCCGCAGCGCGCGGCCTGCGCCGATCCGCCGGCCAGACAGACGATGACGGCGGTGGCTAGGGCATGTCTCAGCATATGGGAAAATCCTCTGAAGGATGAGCGCGGAAAGCGGGGCGCGCGATCATGCCCGGGAACCGGATTCGCGTCAAAGAAGCTGGCGCGGCGCGCGCACGAGGCTCGCTCTCGCGGCGTCGCGAGAATCGCGAATGTGAACAAAGTGGTTTGACGGCGAAATAATCTGGACGCGCCTCGAAACTCGATGTCGCGACCAACGCATGTCTGATGCGCACGCTGCGGCATCGACGTGCCCACAATTTATCTTGCTACCGCAGAGCGCATGCGATAGTCTTCTATTTTAGGTTGTCGCCCCGCCAGCCCCGGGCGACGCTGAAGACCCAAAATAAACGGCGGGCTTTCGTGGCCCGCCGTTTATGGAGGGAAGGCGGCATCGGACCCGCAGGGCTCTCAGCTTCCATCCTGCAAGAAGACATCCTCGATCGATCCCGCCGCGCCTCCCGCGCTTCGGCGCGCTGCCCCGGCAACTCGCAAGCCATTTGACTATGGCGCCCTGATCGACGACAAGCCGGCCATGGCCAAGAAACCTGGAACCAATCCCAAAGGCGAATTCGCCTTTTTTAATGTCTTCTATGAAGACGGCTCGCAACGCTCCAACCGTCGCGTGCCCGCGGAACTGCTCGGAGGCCTCGACGGCGACGAGCCCGCCCGCGCGTTCATCATGGAGCAGGACCGCGAGATCGCCGAAAAGTCCGGCCGCCCGACGCTTGAGATCAAGAGCCTCGAGCGGGTCGGCGCGAAGAAGAAGTAGGCTCGCGTATCGGCTGCCAACCGGCACAAACGAAAACGGCGGGCTTTTGGCCCGCCGTTCTCGTTTGATTGGATGCCGTGGGCCGAGCCCGGGCATGACGGACTGAACTAATTATCCAAAAAGCTCCGCAGCTTCCGCGACCGCGACGGATGCTTCAGCTTGCGCAGTGCCTTCGCCTCGATCTGACGAATACGTTCGCGGGTCACCGAGAACTGTTGCCCCACTTCTTCCAGGGTGTGGTCGGTGTTCATGCCGATACCGAAGCGCATGCGCAGCACGCGCTCTTCGCGCGGGGTGAGTGAGGCGAGCACGCGCGTGGTGGTCTCGCGCAGGTTCGACTGGATCGCTGCATCGATCGGCAGGATCGCGTTCTTGTCCTCGATGAAATCGCCGAGATGTGAATCCTCTTCGTCACCGACGGGCGTTTCGAGCGACAACGGCTCCTTGGCGATCTTGAGGACCTTCCGGACCTTCTCCAAGGGCATGCCGAGCTTCTCGGCGAGCTCTTCCGGGGTCGGCTCGCGGCCGATCTCGTTGAGCATCTGACGCGAGGTGCGCACGATCTTGTTGATCGTCTCGATCATGTGCACGGGGATGCGGATGGTGCGCGCCTGATCGGCGATCGAACGGGTGATCGCCTGCCGGATCCACCACGTGGCGTAGGTCGAGAACTTGTAGCCGCGGCGGTACTCGAACTTGTCGACCGCCTTCATCAGGCCGATGTTGCCTTCCTGGATCAGGTCGAGGAACTGAAGGCCGCGATTGGTGTATTTCTTCGCAATCGAGATCACGAGACGGAGGTTGGCTTCCACCATCTCCTTCTTGGCCTGGCGTGCCTCGCGCTCGCCCTTCTGCACGGAGTGCACGATCTTGCGGAACTCGACGATCTCCAAGCCGGTCAGCGCCGCAAGCTGATGCACCTCGTGGCGGAGGTCCTTGATGCGGTCCTTCTCGATATGGACGAAATTCTTCCAGCCCTTGGCCGAGAGCTTCGAGACACGATTGAGCCAGCGCGGATCGAGCTCCGAGCCGGTGTAATTGCGCAGGAAGTCCTCACGCGCGACGCCATGGCTGTCGGCAAGGCGCATCAGGCGGCCCTCGTGCGAGACGAGGCGCTTGTTGATGTCGTAGAGCTGCTCGACGAGGCTGTCGATACGCGCCTGGTTCAGGCGCAGCGACTTCACCTCGACGATGATCTCGTCCTTCAGCTTGCGATATTTGCGTTCCTGGTGCGGCGAGAGCGAGGGCCCATGCGAGGTGCTCTCGAGCTGGTTCTGGATGTCCTGCTCCTGAAGCTTGCGCAGCTTCTTGTAGCTGTCGGCGATCTTGTCGAAGATCTCGACGACCTTCGGCTTGAGCTCGGCCTCGATCGCCGCGAGCGACATCTGGTTCTCGAACTCGTCGTCGTCGTCCATGTCGGCTTCGGCGGCGGCTTCACCGGGATCCTTCTCGCTTTCGACGCCATTGCCGGCGGCGGGCGCGGGCCGGAACGGGGTCGGCGACGGGGGCGCTGCGGGCGGCGCGACATGCGCAGGTGCGCCCGTCGCCGCAGCGGCCTGGGCGCCTTCGGCCGGCGCTTCGCCGTTCTCGCCGGTGGGAGCGCCGATCATGGCGTTGTTCATGCCGGCCTTGGCGTCGGGACCGGCATAGGTCGCTTCGAGATCGATGATGTCGCGAAGGAAGATCTTGCCTTCGTTGAGCTCGTCGCGCCAGATGATGATGGCCTGGAAGGTCAGCGGGCTTTCGCAGAGCCCTGCGATCATCGCCTCGCGGCCGGCCTCGATGCGCTTGGCGATCGCGATTTCGCCTTCGCGGGACAGGAGCTCGACCGTGCCCATCTCGCGCAGATACATGCGCACGGGGTCATCGGTGCGCTCGCCGGGCTCGCTCTTCTTGACCTCGGTGACGGCCTTCTGGGTGACCTCGACAAGCTCGTTGTCGGTCTCGTCCTCGCCGCCCTCGTCCTTGTCCTCTTCGCCTTCAGAGTCGTCGGCTTCGGTGACGTTGATGCCCATGTCCGAGAGCATGGACATGATGTCCTCGATCTGCTCGGGCGAGGTCTGGTCGGACGGCAAAACTTCGTTGAGCTGATCGAAGGTCACGAAGCCGCGCTTCTTGGCCTGCTTGATCATCTTCTTCACTGCCGCGTCGGACAGATCGAGCAACGGCGACGGCGCGTCCTGGGAGTCCTTCTCCGGCGCGTCCGCTGCCTTGTCGTCTTTTTCCTTGTCCTTCGCCTGCAGCGTCTTTGCCTTGGTGGCCATCCATTGCTCCTAAACGCGCTTCATGCAGACGCTCGCCGCGCCTGCCTGAAATCACTTGAACCTGTTGTTCGACGCTCTCGCTTCGCCAGATCTCGACACGGAAAGGGCGGCGCGCCTATCTCTCGCCACCCCGACCCTTCTCTCGCCGGATTTGCCTAACGCTTCGTGAGCCTCTTTGTCGCAGCGGAAGCAGGTGTAGTGCCAACAGCAATTGCGCGGATTCATTCCTGACGCGTCTGTTCTGCCTGCGGCCGCCTGATGGCCAAAGTGCTACAAGACCGTTAAGCCTCGATTAACCCTGTTTTTGCCGCCAAACCTTGGATTTGGCGAGTCTTTTAGCGGTTCCGGTCCCGGCCGTCCGCATGATTCTTTCATCACACGCTCTTCTGGAACCGGCCCGACAGCTCGCCAAAACCCTCGATCAGGGCCTCGGTGCCGTCGACCTCGGCCATCCGGGCCTTGACGTCACGCAGCCACGCCATATTGGCCTCGCTGGGATACTCTCCCAAGGCCAGCTCAGCGTCCTTCAACTCCCTAAGTAGTGAATGCCACTGCCGATGCAAGGCAACGAGCTGGTGCCAAGTGGAGAGAACGTCGTCCCGTGCCGCGCCTTCTCTTGCGCCCCACACCGCCTGGGTCGTAATGCCATTCTCAACTCTTTGAAGAAGCTGAGAAAATCCACCTTTTTCGATGTCGGAGCGCATCTTCTCGGCCTGCTCGCCAGGATCCGGGTTGTGGTGATGGTCGTTGGCGAAGGCAGCAATGATGGCGGCCCGGAGCTTGTGCGCCTCCGGATGGGCCAGCTCCAGGGCGGCGACCTCCTCCAGATGCTCATGCAGCAGCCAGGGGTGGTTGATCAGGATTTGCAGGATCAGCGCTTCGCGGCGGGAGATGGCGCTGCGCTGGCCCCGCATGATCGGGCTCGCCGCCAGCTGAGGGCTCGCCGCCTGATAAGGGCCGGAAGGCAGCTGGATGGGACCCGGCGGGCCGCGGCGGCCTTGGCCACCAAAGCCTTGGCCGCCGAATCGATTCGCCTGCCCGCCGGCACGCGGCTGGAAGGGGCGGCCGGCCTGACCGGGACGGAAATTGCCCCGGCCGGCAAAGCCGCCGCGGCCGCTTTCGGGGGCAAAGGCACGCTGAAGCCGCTCGGCGAGATCCTGGCGATAGTAGCGCCGCACCACCTCGTCCCGGATGCCGTTGGAAAGCTCCTTGATGCGCCCCTCCAGCGCTGCGCGCCGCTCGGGGGTTGCAAAATTGCCGCCCTCGAGCTCGCGTGACCAGATCATGTCGGCGAGCGGACGCGCCGCCGCGATCACCTCCTCGATCGCACCGCGGCCACTGGAGCGCACGAGATCGTCGGGGTCCTGCCCCTCGGGCAGCAGCGCGAAGCGCAGGCTCTTGCCCGGCGCAAGAAATGGCAAGGCAAGGTCGGCCGCGCGATAGGCGGCCTTCTGCCCCGCCCGGTCGCCGTCGAAGCAGAGGATCGGCTCGTCCGCCATCTTCCAGAGCAGCGCGAGTTGGCTCTCGGTGAGCGCAGTGCCGAGCGGCGCGACGCTGCCTGCAAAACCCGCGGTGACCATGGCGATGACGTCGACATAGCCTTCGACCACGATCAGCGATGCGCCGTCATGGGTCGCCTTTCGCGCGGTCTGGTGATTGTAGAGATTGTCGCCCTTGTGGAAGAGCGGCGTCTCCGGCGAGTTCAGATATTTGGCCGGAACGTCCTTCTCCAGCGCACGTCCGCCGAAGGCGATGACGCGGCCGCGCAGATCCGCGATCGGAAACATCACGCGATCCCGGAAGCGGTCATAGGGGACCGGGATGTCATTGCCGGCGACCAGAAGGCCGGTCTCGACCATGTCGTCGACGGAGACGCCGAGCTTGCCGAGATGCTCCTTCAACGCGAAGCGATCGGGCGGGGCATAGCCGAGGCCGAACTGCAATTGCGTTGCCGGCGCGATCGCACGATCGGCAAGATAGCCGCGCGCCTTGGCGCCGACGCGCGAAGCCAGCGTCTCCGCGAAATATTTTGCGGCGAGATCCATGACGTCATGCAGCGTGCGGCGCCGCTGCTCGTGCCGCGCCGCATCGGGCGTCACCGCCGGCAGCGGCAGGCCCGCCATGTTGGCGAGCCGCTCCACGGCCTCCGCAAACGGCACGCCGTCGGTCTCCATCACGAAGGTGATGATGTCGCCATGCTTGCCGGAAGAGAAGTCGTGGTAAAAGCCCTTCTGGTCGTTGACATAGAAGGACGGCGTCTTCTCCTGCTGGAACGGCGACAGCCCCTTCCACTCGCGCCCCGCCTTCTTCAGCTTCACGCGCTTGCCCACGACCTCGGAGACCGAAATCCGGGCACGAAGCTCGTCGAGGAATTGCGGCGTGAAGCGCATGAGCTCTGTGTAGCGCGAACCGGGGTGAGTCGGGCGAAGGATCAGGCATATAGGTGCGGCCTGCCTAAAAGTCAGGTTTGTCAGGATTATCCGAGTTATTCGACCTATGCACAGGGCTTAGCCCCGTCACCCTGAGGTGGCCGCTTCTTCAGCGGCCCTCGAAGGGCGACGGCCCGGCTGCATCTCGGCCGTTCATCCTTCGAGGCTCGGCTGCGATGCGTTGCATCACAAGCCTCGCACCTCAGGATGACGGGTTGGACAGCCCCGGAATGACAAGAACACTTGAACCCGGCCCGGTTCCACGCTTCCATACCCCCCATGTTCAGGACCTTTCGAGGCGGCCAGAGCGGGGGCTGGCGCGTGACCTCGATTTCGCCCGTGACGGGCGAGCCCCTGCCCTTCATGCCGGCGCTGTCGGTCACCGACAGCGACGCCGTCTCGTTGCCGCTGGTGCCCTCGCGCAGCGGCTGGCGGCTGGTCGGCGTCCCCAGTTCGCTCCGCTACACCGAGCGGGCCGAGAAGCAGCAGCTCATTGCGGTGCAGGCCGGCCTCGGCCGGCTCGAGGCAACCTCTGCGGCGCTGATCCCGATCCGCAAGTCGCAAGCCTGGTGGGAGCTGACGCAGGAAGAGCGGCGCAGGATCTTTGAGGACAAGTCGCACCACATTGCGAGCAGCCTGCGTTACCTCCCCGCTATCGCCCGGCAGCTCTACCACTGCCGCGACCTCGGCGAGCCCTTCGACTTCCTGACCTGGTTCGAGTTCGCACCCGAACATGCTTCGCTGTTCGAGGAACTGGTGGCGATGCTCAGGCGGACCGAGGAGTGGACCTACGTCGAGCGCGAAGTGGATGTGCGCGTGGTGAAGGAAGTGCTGTCGGGTTAATGGCCGAGGAAGCGGCCGGTCTCGATGCGCGGCAGGTCGGTGACGGGCCAGTTATAGATGTAGGTCCAGGCCTTGCCGGTGGTGCCGTCCGAGCCAGTCACGTCGATCAGCTTGCGCAGATATTCGGTCGGCTCCGAAAAGCCTTCGCCGCAGGCTTCGTACATGTCGAGCTCGCGCAGGAGCTCGTCGGGAGCGCGCAGGTGGAAGAGTTCGCCGTGCACGATGTCGGAGGCCGCGTCCGACAACAATAGGCCCGGATAGTGCTTCACGAGAACGAGCCGGCCGCAACAGGTCGCTTCGCTCAAAAAGTCCGCATGTCCCGCAAGCAGCCGCGCCATCGGATGGTCGAAGCCGCGCATCAGGGTGCCGTAGACGAAAAGACGATCGGAGTTCATGGGGTGTCTATAGCCGTCAATTAAGCGAAACGACAGCCGCACATCTCCTTCGTCCAGCGAAGCCCGGGGGCAAGCGATATTCGCTCTTGTGATGAATCGAAAGCAGCGGCATCGTCTGGCGATCATGATGATTTTGGGTCAATCGACCCGCAAGCGATTGCTGCCCAATTTTAGATGGCAACTGCTTTTTCCATAGGCAATCAGGATGACTTTAGATACAGCCGAGGCGGCCGACCAACTGCTCGGCGACGGCGATATTCCGCCCGTGCATGAGACGAATGCGGAAGGGACATCGCCCTTTCTGCTCACCTCGGATCACTACGGACGGATTTTGCCGCGCGCGCTCGGCGACCTCGGCGTTGCGGAAAGCGAGCTGACGCGGCACATCGCCTGGGACATCGGCATTGCCGGCGTGGCCGAGCGGCTGGCACAAATGCTCGATGCGCATCTGATCGCGCAGCGCTATTCGCGGCTCGTGATCGACTGCAACCGCCCACTCGGCGTTGCGAGCTCGATCCCCCTGATATCCGAAGCGACCACAATCCCGCGCAATGAGGGCATCTCCCAGGGCGAGCGCGCGGCGCGCCGGCGCGAGATCTTCGAGCCCTATCACCGCCGCATCGATGCCGCGATCGACCGCCGCCTGCACGACAAGCGGCCGACGGTGCTGGTGTCGCTGCACAGCTTCACGCCGGTCTATGCCGGCGTCGCGCGGCCCTGGCACATTGGCGCGCTGTATAACCGTGACACCGTGCTGCCGCAGCTCCTGCTCAAAGGCCTCCGCGCCGAAAGCGATCTGGTCGTCGGCGACAACCAGCCCTATGCGGTGAGCGACCTCAGCGACTATACCATTCCCGTCCACGGCGAAGCCCGCGGCCTCGTCAACACCGGCATCGAGATCCGCCAGGATCTGATCGCAGACCAGTCCGGCCAGCAGCAATGGGCCGAGCGGCTGGCGAGGATTTTCGCGCAGATCGAGGTGGAGTTCATGGTGGAGAGCCAAGTCTAGCTGCCGCGCGTCGCGACGAATAGTGCGAGCGCAGCGAAGATGGCGGCGATGCCCCACAGCACCCAGGCGATGTGGCCGGCGCCGCTTGCATCTAGCGTTGCCTCCGCCGGGTTGTCGGGATTGACGCGAACCTCGACGGTCGCGCCGTCCTGATAGCGCGACATGAGCTTCTTCAACATCTCATCGGACCCCGACGGCGTTCCGGCCGCGACGCGCGCGCATTCATTGGTATAGCTGACGTTCCGATAAAAGTAGCTGTAGGTCACGCGCTTGCCGAACATCTCCGTGCCGCGGCGTTCGCCCGGTTCGCTGGCCTCGTGATATTCCTCGATTCCCGACAGCTTGATCGTGCCCGGCACCACCGGCCAGCGCGTCGTCATCGAGGCCTGCCGCCGCACCGCATACCCCATCAGCGCGATGACGAAGCCGAATGCGGCGAAGCCGACCACGAGGCCCGCGAGATCGGGCCGCCCGATGTGGTGCGCGAGGTAGGCATAAGTCTGGTTGAGCCCGAACGCCCGAGCCGAACACGATGCCAAGCGCGATCACCGTGCCGATGCCGAGGCACCCCCACAACCCCTTGGGCAGGTCGCGCTCGAGCACGGCCTGATCAGGATGGCGCGGATTGTAGTAGACGGTGGCGATGCTGCCGGCGGGATATTTTGCGAGCTTCTCGACGACCTGAAAATTGCCGAGATCCTCGCCGATCGAGATGCGGCTGCAGCGCAGCTTGCGGCCGCCGACCGAGTATTCGTAGGTCACGTTGGCAAAATTGCGGCTCTCGAGCCGATAGCCTTCCTCGCGGTCGCCGTCGGACACCCTGACCTCGCGCACCTCAGCGACCGAACGGACAATTTTGCGTGGTGCCTGCGGCCAGCTTCGCGCCACGCGCGCCTGCCAGGTCTTCACAACGGCGGCGACCAATAGCAGCCCGAGCGGTGCGAGCGGCATCGCATAGACGAACCAGGGCAGATCGGGCACGGCCAAAATCCTTCGTCAGCGGCAACGCCCGATTGGACGCAATTGGACGCAGCGCCGCCGCGAAGGGTTCAAGCGCGAACCGGTGCGAGGGAGAGTATTTTGGGGCTGTTATTTTGCTCTGGTCAGCGCCAGCCAGATACCGCCGCCGATCATGAAGCCGCCGGAGATGCGCGACATCAGCCGCGTCCGGCGCGCCGAGAAGAATTTTCGCGCGCGCCCGGCGGCGAGAGCGTAGAGCGCATCGGTCATCGCCGCAGTGACCATGAATGTGGCGCCCAGCAACGCGACTTGGGGGAAGTGGTCGCGGTTCATGTCCATGAACTGCGGAATGAAGGCGCCGAAGAAGATCAGCACTTTCGGGTTCGACAGCAGCACAAGGAAACCTTGCAGGAAGAACCCGCCGCGCGGCGGCGCCGGCGGCTCGTCGACATTGAGGCCTTCGACCGGCGCCCAGATCAGCTTGATGCCGAGCCAGATCAGATAGGCGGCGCCGGCAAAGCGCACCCAGTCGAACCAGTAGCCCATGGTCGCCATCAGCGAGGTCAGGCCCACCGCAACGATGCCGATGACGATGGCGAGGCCGGCTTGCGCGCCCGCGACATTGGTCAGCGCCGCGCGCGTGCCGTGGCGCAGGCCATTGGCGATGACGAGGGTGACGATCGGCCCCGGCAGCAGCGCCAGCGCGATGCAGGCGGCGACGAAGGCGAGATAGGCTTGCATGGACATCATGGGGAGGACTCGCGTGGGCGGTTGAGGGTATTAATGCATGGCACTCAGTTTCCGTCTACCGCCGCCGTCACTCACGTTTTCATCTCCTGCGTCTCCAATCTGTGTTGGCTGAGCTTCGAGGCTAGCACAGCGATGTGCGGGCGCCAAAGACAGCACCTTGACATGCAACCATTTGGTTGCGTATTATCGCTGCCATGGATGAGGTCTTCAAAGCGCTCGCCGATCCGTCACGACGGTCGCTGCTGGACAGGCTTCACGCCAAAAACGGCCAGACGCTGAACGAACTCTGCGAAGGCCTCGCGATGACACGCCAGGCCGTGACCAAGCACCTTGTCATTCTCGAAGAGGCCGACCTGGTCACGACCATCAGGCATGGCCGCGAGAAGCTGCACTACCTCAATCCGGTGCCGATCCATCAGATCGGCGAACGCTGGATCAGGAAATTCGAGCGCGGCAAGCTCGCCGCACTCAGCGAGTTGAAACGTCAGTTGGAGAAGCGCGATGAGTAAGCCGCAATTCGTCTATGTGAGCTATATCGAGACCACGCCGGAGAAGCTGTGGGAGGCGCTGACGTCGAGCGAATTCACCAGGCAATACTGGTTCGGCGCCGAGATCCGGTCGGACTGGAAGATCGGCTCGTCCTTCGCGCTCACGCTGGACGGGGAGATCACCGATTCCGGCGAGATTTTGGAGGCCGATCCGCCGCGCCGCCTGTCCTACAGCTTCAAACACCAGAAATACGAGGAACTGCGTGGTGAACCGATATCACGTGTCGTCTTCACCATCGAACCGTTCGGCTCGCTGGTGCGTTTGACCGTGCTGCATGACGGCTTCGTCGAGGGCGGCAAATATCTCGGCGCCGTCTCCAACGGCTGGCCGGCGATCCTGTCCGGGCTCAAGAGCCTCTTGGAGAGAGGCAAAGTGCTGGCTATTCCCCGCGCCGCGCTCAACAAGGGATTCGACGCGAAATGAACATCGATCGGTTCAAGCCGCTGACGGTCTACACCATCTATATCGTTGCGACGCCGGAGAAGGTCTGGGAAGCGCTGACCTCGGCCGAGTTCAGCCGCAAATACTTTTCCGGCTTTGCGGTCGAAATGGAGCCGAAGCTCGGCGGCACGTTCATCGTGCGCGCGCCTGACGGTTCGGAGCACATCATCGGTGAAGTGTTCGAATACGACCCGCCAAAAAAGCTGACGGTGACGTGGAACGTCAACTGGCCCGAGCTCGTCGAAAGGCTCGGCACCACGCTCGTCACCTACGAGATCGAGCCCGCCGGCGAAGCCGTCCGCCTCACCATGAGCGAACGCCACGACCACCCGCTCAGCGACGACATTCTCTCCGGTGGCCGCACCGGATGGCCCGCGATCCTGTCGGGATTGAAGAGCCTGCTCGAGACGGGGCAGGCGCCGCAGATCAAAATGGCACCGCCGGCGCAGATGCTGGCGGCGCTGAAGGCGATGGGGATCAAGACGCCATAGCGACCGGAATCTGCGCCCTCATCGTTTCTTCTTCACCAGCGGCGGATGAATCTCGTCGATCTTGCGACGGCAATCCCCTTCCGAGCCGTGCGGGCCTGAGACAAAGGTCCCGCTGACCTTGATCGCGTACCAGCCCGACTCCACGCCGAGCCGAAGCGCTTCGTCTGTCTTGACGTGCCGTGGGGAGAGAGTTTGCATCGGTAGAGCTTCCATTGGGTGCTTTCGGTTGGCGTTCGATCTCATATCGAACCGCAGTGGTATCTTGCGGGTGTCCGCAGCACGAAGTGCGAGGATGCAGCCGCGTCGCGTCGCGCATGTATCGTCGTGGCGCCGCATGGGCGCAGAGACGACCGCTCTTTCCCACATTGGCTCACCGTGCGCGCAATCACTGCAATTAGCTATCGTTTTCTCGCCCGCGCCGCGCCTTTGAAGCGCGAAATACCGCTTTCGACCGAATAAGACCGTCGAAGCCTTCGGAAGCGACTCCACGGTGAGCAAGAACAGGATCAGCCACAGCGCCGCACCGACCGCGTTGCCGATGGCGAGAAACAGCAGGCGGTCGTCAGCCCTACGGTCATAAATTCCTGGAGGCTCGAGAACGAAGCGCGCAGGACGAGCAGTAGCGCGATCAACAGCCGCACCGTCCAGATCACGAACACGAACCGCGTGACGAAGGCCATCCAGCCGATTTCGCTTCGCGAACTTGTCGCCGACCAGATCGCGCCGGCCGCTCGCCCTCGACCCGAGATGCCGGCCTTTACATCCTGCCTAACCCCTTGCCCGCAGCTCGCGCCGCAGCACCTTGCCGGTCGCCGTCATCGGCAGCGTCTCCGCGAATTCCACGAAGCGCGGATATTCGTGGGCGGCGAGCTGCACCTTGACGAACTCCTGAATCTCGCGCGCGAGTGTGTCGCTAGCTGCGAAGCCGGGGCGGAGCACGATCCAAGCCTTGATCGACTCGGTGCGGATCGGATCTGGAATACCGACCACCGCCGCCATCGCCACCGACGGATGCTTCATCAGGGTGTGCTCGATCTCGGACGGGCCGACGCGGTACCCGGCGGTGGTGATGACATCGTCCTCGCGGCTGACGTACCAGAAATAGCCGTCCTCATCCTTCACGCCGAGATCGCCGGTCAGCAGGAATTCGCCGGCATATTTCTTCGCAGTGGCCTCCGGATTGCGCCAGTATTCGAGCATCGTGCACGGGCATGGCTGGCGCACGCCGATGATGCCGCGCTGCCCGCGCGGCTGCTCTTCGCCCTTGTCGTTGACGATGCGGACGTCAAACCCCGGCGTCGCCTTGCCCATCGCACCGGGGCGGATCGGAAACAGGTTGGAGTTGCTGCCGATCACGAGATTACACTCGGTCTGGCCGAACACTTCATGCGCATCGACGCCGAAGGTCTCGCGCACCCAGCCCAGCAGCTCGCCGCCGAGCGATTCACCGCCGGTGAAAATGCTGCGCAGCTTGACGCCCGGATGCTTCACCCCGGCCTGCCGCATCAGCTTCAGCGCCGTCGGCGGCAGGAAGACGTTGCGGACGCCGAGTTCGGCCATCATCTGCATCGCCGCCTGCGGCTCGAATTTTCGCGCGCGATGGCCGACCAGCGGAATGCCGTGATACCAGAACGCGAACAGGCCGTTGACGAGACCGCCGATCCAGGCCCAGTCCGCCGGCGTCCACATCAGATCGCCCGGCCGCGGCAGGAAGTTGTGGCACATCTCGACATTGGGAAGATGGCCAAGCACGACACGATGGGCATGCAGCGCGCCCTTCGGATTGCCTGTCGTGCCCGAGGTGTAGATGATCAGCGCGGGATCGTCCGCAGATGTGTCCACCAGCGCGAAGTCGGGCGATGCAGCCTTGACCGAATGCCAGAACGATTTCGTGCCCGCCGGCGTTCGTTCGCCAACGATGTAGACATTCTTCAGCTCCGGCAGGCGGTCGCGAATCTTCGAAAGCTTCTCCCAGCCACCCTCGTCCGTGACGATCGCCTTGGCCTGCGAGTTCGACAGGCGGAATTCCAGCGCGTCCTCGCCGAACAGTGCGAACAGCGGAATGGAGATCATCGCCGAACGGAACGCCGCCATGTGCGCGATCGGCAGCTCCAGCGATTGCGACAGGAACACCGCGACGCGGTCGCCGCGGGCAAGACCATCCGCCTTCAGCACATTGGCGAAGCGGCGCGACATCTCCGCGACCTCGTCGAAGGATGTGCGCGTGATGGCGCCGTTCTCGTCGACATAGACCAGCGCGAGGCGGCCGGTGCCGTCGGCATGGCGATCGCAGCAGGCCTCCGCCATGTTGAAACGCTCGGGGATATCCCAGCGGAAGTTGCGATAGAGCTCGTCGTAAGTCTTGGCTTCGGTGAGCATGGCGGCGGGCGTTTCCGTGTTCTCGGCGTCATGGCCGGACTTGTTCCGGCCATCCACGCGCTTGCTTCTTGCAGCCAGTTTAAGCTCGTGGATGCCCGGGACAAGCCCGGGCACGACGGCGGAGTGCGCCGTTACCGTACCGTTCGGAAGAACTTCCTGACCTCGCCGACATACAGCTCCGGCTGTTCAAATGCGGCGAAATGGCCGCCCTTCTCCATCTCGCTCCAATGCGTGATGTTGGTAAAATTCGGCTCCATCCAGCGCCGCACCGGCGTGATGATCTCCTTCGGGAACACCGCTACACCTGTTGGCACCGTGACCTTGGGCGTGGTCCGACGCTTGCCAAAGCTCTCCCAATAGAGCCGCGCCGATGACGTCGCCGTCTCGGTCGTCCAGTAGAGCATGACGTTGTCGAGCAACTCGTCCTTGGTGAAGATGTTCTCGGGATGACCGTTGCAATCAGTCCAGGCCCAGAACTTTTCCAAAATCCAGGCCGCCTGCCCGCTCGGCGAGTCCGCCAACGCGTAGCCGAGTGTCTGCGGCCGGGTCGACTGCTGCCTCGAATAGCCGGAATCGAGGTCGACGTAATGCTTGAGGCCGGCGAGCGCGCGCTTCTCCTCCGCCGTCGGCTCGCCCTCGATCTTGGGCGCCGCATTGAAGGCGAGCGTGATGTGGATCGCGGCGCAATGCTCGGCATCCTGCATACCGAGCGAGGTCGTCACGGCCGAACCCCAGTCGCCGCCCTGCGCGCCGTAACGCGCGTAACCGAGCCGATCCATCAGCCTCGCCCAGGTCGCGGCGATGCGGTCGACGCCCCAGCCGGTGGTCTTTGGCTTGGCGGAGAAGCCGAAGCCCGGCAGCGAGGGGCATACCACATGAAACGCATCCGCAGGATTGCCGCCATGCGCGGCAGGATCGACCAGCGGTGCGATCACCTTCTGGAATTCGACGATCGAGCCCGGCCAGCCATGCGTGATGATCAGCGGTAGCGCCGAAGCCTCCTTCGAGCGCGCATGCAGAAAGTGGATGTCGAGACCGTCGATCTCGGTCGTGAACTGGTCGAAGCGGTTGAGCTTGGCCTCGCGGGCGCGCCAGTCGTAGTCGTTGGCCCAGTAGGTACAGATATCCTGGATCCATTTCAGCGGCGCGCCCTGGCTCCAGTCATCGACGAGCTCTGCCTCCGGCCAGCGCGTGCGGGCAAGGCGGGATTTGAGGTCGGTGAGGATGTCCTCGCTAACGGCGATGCGAAACGGATTGATGGCGCCGGTCATCTGTTGCTCCCCACGTCTTCTTGTCATTCCGGGCGCGCGGAGCGCGAGCCCGGAATCCATTTTGCAACAGAGCCCGCCGTATGATGGCTTCCGGGCTCGCGCCAAGAGGCACGCCCCGGAATGACGAGAGCTAGCCCGTCAGCGCGGCCTTCACCAGGCCGCTGGCCTTGCCGAAATCCATCTGCCCGGCGTACTTCGTTTTCAGCACACCGATGACCTTGCCCATGTCCTTCATGCCGGCAGCACCGGTCTCGCCGATCGCGGCCGTGATCGCTTTCTTCACGTCGTCATCCGACATCTGCTTCGGCAGATAGGCCGAGATCACCGCGATTTCCTCGCGCTCCTGCGCGGCGAGCTCGGCGCGGCCACCCTTGTCGTAGAGCTCGACCGATTCCTGACGCTGCTTGATCATTTTCTGAAACACGCCAAGCAGGTCGGCGTCCGACAGCGGCGGCTTGCCCTCCCCACGCGCGGCGATGTCGGCGTTCTTGATGGTCGAGTTGACCATGCGCAGCGTCGACAGCTTGCGCTCGTTCTTGGCCTTCATGGCCTCCTTGACCGCATTGTTGATGTCGTCGCGCAGCATGATCGTGATCCCTTCGAATATCCGACGCCTGATCTAGGCCGTTCGCGGCCCCGAGACAACCGGGGTTCCCAGCCATTCGACCAGCGCCCGGGTCGTGGCTTGGGGCTGCTCCGATTGCGGCAGATGTCCGCAATCGCTGAGGACGACCAGCTTCGCGCCGGCAATGCCCTCCGCCATCTCCTTCGAGAACGCATTCGGAATCGTGTTGTCCTGATCGCCGGTGAGCACCAGCGTCGGGCATTTGATCGTCACAAGCGTCGGCCGTGAATCCACCCGCGCGATGATCGCGGTCTGCTGCCGCAGATAGCCTTCGACGCCGACGTCCTCGCCCTGCTCATGCACGAGCTGGCGAATGCGGGCGTCGTCGCGGCGTGAGGGATGCACCAGCTCGGGAAACATCTCTTCACGCGCCGCACGCAGCTCGCCGCGCCTGGCCCGTTCCATCAGGCCGCGACGACGTGCGGTTGCTTCCGGCGTATCGGGCCGCGCCTGGGTGTTGATCAGCGCGAGCTTCAAAACCCGCTCGGGCGTCTGGCGCATGATCTCGAGCGCGATGTAGCCGCCCATGGAATGACCCGCGAGCGCGAACCGCGGCGGCGCCTCGCTCAGAATACGCCGGGCGATCGCCGCCATGCTGGCGTCGCGGATATGGTTGGCGACCATCACCGGACCGAACCGCCAGAGCGCCGGGACGACGGGGGCATAGATGCGGGCCGAGGAGGCCAACCCCGGAACCAGCACAATCGGCGTCGTCTGGTCCATTATTGCCTCCCAAGCCCCGGAATTTGTCGGAAATTGTGCTGCCGAGCTTAAGTGCCCGAGACGACCTGTCAAATATGCAAAAACGCATGTGAATCCGCCCTTTCCCGCTTTGACGGCGGCCCACGCGGGGACTATGAACCGGGCTCATGACACAACATGACAACGATCTCGCCTGGCCGGACCACAAACCGACCGCGCTGTTGGTGCTTGCGGATGGCACGGTGCTCGAAGGCTTTGGCCTCGGCGCCGAAGGCCACGCCGTCGGTGAAGTCTGCTTCAACACCGCCATGACCGGCTATGAGGAGATTCTCACCGATCCCTCCTATGCCGGCCAGCTCATCACCTTCACCTTCCCGCATATCGGCAATGTCGGCACCAACGACGACGACATCGAGACGGTGAACATGGCCGCGACGCCCGGCGCGCGCGGCGTGATCCTGCGGACCGCGATCACCGATCCCTCGAACTACCGCGCCACCAAGCACCTCGACCAGTGGCTGAAGGCCCGCGGCATCATCGGCCTTTCCGGCATCGACACTCGCGCACTGACCGCACTGATCCGCAGCAAGGGCATGCCAAACGCCGTGATCGCGCACGCCAGGAACGGCGAGTTCGACCTGCACGGCCTCAAGGAAGAAGCGCGCGAATGGCCGGGCCTCGAGGGCATGGACCTCGTGCCGATGGTCACCTCCGGCCAGCGCTTCACCTGGGACGAAACGCCGTGGGCATGGGACCAGGGCTTTGGCCGCCAGGACGAGCCTCAGTTCAACGTCGTCGCCATCGACTACGGGATCAAGCGCAACATCCTGCGCCTGCTCGCCGGCGTCGGCTGCAAGGTGACGGTGGTGCCGGCAACGACCTCGTCCGAAGACATTTTGGCGATGAAGCCGGACGGCGTGTTCCTGTCCAACGGCCCGGGCGATCCGGCCGCAACCGGCAAATATGCCGTGCCGGTGATCCAGGACGTGATCAAGTCGGGCACACCGACCTTCGGCATTTGTCTGGGCCACCAGATGCTCGGCCTCGCCGTCGGCGCCAAGACCAGGAAGATGCATCAGGGCCATCACGGCGCCAATCATCCCGTCAAGGACGAGACCACCGGCAAGGTCGAGATCACCTCGATGAACCACGGTTTTGCCGTGGACGAGAACACGCTGCCGAAGGGCGCGACCCAGACCCACATCTCGCTGTTCGACGGCTCCAATTGCGGCATCCGGCTCGACGGCAAACCGGTGTTCTCGGTGCAGTACCACCCCGAGGCCTCGCCCGGCCCGCGCGACTCGCATTATCTGTTCCGGCGCTTCGCCGACCTGATGCGGCAGAACAAGAGCGCGTAAGGCGCGCTCTCGCGCAAACGCTTCCACCACAAAAGCCCGGGCTTTTTTGTCATTCCGGGGCGCGCGTAGCGCGAGCCCGGAATCCATCAGACAGCACGCTCAGCGGCGAAATGGATTCCGGGCTCGACGCTGCGCGTCGCCCCGGAACGACCACCGAGTGAGGAACATCGTCTCTCACCCCTCGTTGATCCCTGCTACGCTCACGCAGGAGCCCCGCCATGTCCGTCGTCCGCGACAACGCCGAACCGCTCTCCATCGTGTTTGAGGATGACGGGCTCGTGCCGAACAACGTCCTCCCGTTCCTGGTCTACCAGGGCGCGGTGAAGCTCGATCCGGAGCGCCCTGAAGAGACCATCGAAAACCTGTTCGAAGCGAACGGCTGGGGCGGCACGTGGCGCAATGGCGTCTACGACTATCTGCACTACCACGCGACCGTGCATGAGGTGCTCGGTGTTGCGCGGGGAAGCGCGCGGGTCCGCTTCGGCGGCGACCATGGCCAGGAGCTGGAGATCAAGTCGGCCGACGTCGCGATCCTGCCCGCCGGTACCGGTCACCAATGCATCAACGCAAGCGATGATTTCTGCGTGATCGGCGCCTACCCGCCGGGCGCAAAGATGGAGATCACGCGAGCAACGCCCGAGAACCACGCCAGGGCGTTGACGACGATTCCGAAGGTGGCGCTGCCGCCCGCCGATCCGGTCACGGGCAAGGATGGTGCGATGATGCGGCTGTGGCGGTAGCTACAAGCGCGATGCCGTAGGGTGGGCAAAGCGAAGTGTGCCCACCAATCGACTTAAGCCGTAAGGATACTTGGTGGGCACGGCGCGCAAGAGCGCGCCTTTGCCCCCTACGGCACCGTGCCCCTACGCCTCGTTGCCGCCTTCCTGGCGGGTGGCCTCGAACAGGAACCAGGTGCGGCGCTCGGTCTCGTCGATGAAGTTTTCGAGGATGCTGGCGCTGGCGACATCGCCGGCTTCGTCGCAGACATCGTGCGCCTTGCGCATCGCAGCTGCGACATGCTTGTTGTCCTGCATCAGCTCGCGCAGCATCTCGCGCGGCGGGACGTAGTCCTCGTTGTTGTCCTTGATGGTCTGGAGCTTGGCGACCTGGCCGATCGACTTCAGCGTCACGCCGCCGATCTTGCGGACCCGCTCGGCGAGCTGGTCGGTGGTCGCGAATATCTGATCGGACTGCTCGTCGAGCAGCAGATGGTAGTCGCGAAAATGCCGGCCGCTGATGTGCCAGTGAAAATTCTTGGTCTTCAGATACAGCGCGAAGGCGTCGGCCAGAAGCACGTTGAGCGCCTCCGAAACCTTGTTGACCGCCTGGGGCGACAGATCGGTGGGAGTGTCGAGGTCGGGCGAGACCTTGCTGGGGGCTTTGCTCACGGGAAACCTTCCTGTTAGGACGCTGACATTGACGGCGCGCCGCCGCACCCCTAACGCAGGCGGGCAGCGCCTGTTCCTTTAACGGAACCGCTTGGCCGGGGCCCTCGATACCATGGACGATTGGATCGACTATTACGACTCCACGCATACGATCTATGTCAGCAAGCTGCATCGCGATTTGCACTTCCAGATCATCGCGCGGGACATCATCGGCTACATCTCATCGCCCGATGCGACCGTGCTCGACTATGCCTGCGGTGAGGCGTTGTCGGCGAGCCAGGTGGCCGCGGCCTGCGGCAAGCTGATTCTGGCCGAGCCTGCCCCCGGCGTGCGCGGCCGATTGATCGCGCGGTATGCCCCGAACACCAAGATCCGCGTCCGCTCGCTCGACGACATCCGCAAGATGCAGGACCAGTCCATCGACCTCGCGGTGATGAACTCGGTCGCGCAATATATGACGGGCGAGGAGCTCGATGCCGCGCTGATCAACATCAGGCGATTGCTGACCCCATCCGGCAAGCTGGTACTCGGAGATATCTTGCAGCCCAATGTCGGCATGATCAGGGACGTGATGGCGCTGCTCGGTTTCGGCCTGCGTCACGGCTTCCTCAAGGATGCTCTGATCGGGCTGATCAGCACCGCGTTGTCTGATTACCGTCATCTGCGCACGCGCATCGGACTTCAGCGCTACAGCGAGAACGAGATCGTCGCCAAGCTGACCGCGGCCGGCTTCGCTGCCCAGCGCGCCCACACCAATATCGGCCATAATCGCTGGCGCATGACCTTCATCGCGCGGCCGCCTCTGCTCCGTTAAGCATAACGATTGCCTGAGGTGGCTTGTGACACGCCGATCGGCAATGATCAGCGCGGCCCGGTGGCGGAAGCGTCTACGCGAGGGCGGTGCATCGCTCTTTATCCTGGTTCAAATCCAGGCCGGGTCTCCAGCCTTCGCCGACTTCGGCTCGGCAGGCCCTATCCTAGCGAAGGCCGCCGCGGCGAAGCCCGAAGGACGAAGCCGGGCTTCGGTCGGCCCCGACCAAAACAAGATCTCGAAAACAACCCGTATGCAAAGTAGCCGGTGACTTTCGGCGCGATGCTCGCTGGATCTTGAAGGCATTGACCTGCCGGGCAAATCGGACGCCGCGCGCAATCATCTCAGTTTCGGTCCGCGGCGACCATTTCGCAGTCGGACAGCAGCTGAAGCCGATCGGCATCCTTCGCCGCGGAGCTGATCACCGCATCGAGCAGGCCGGGGAAGCGTGCGTCCAGATCCTCGCGGCGGAGCCGCATGAAGCGGTTCGTGCCCGCCACGCGCGTCAGCATCAGGCCGCATTCGCGCAGCTTGGCAAAATGGTAGGCGAGATTGGACTTGCCGCTGAGCGCGTAGAAGTCACCGCAGCGCAGTTCGCTGCTGACACGTTCCTGCTGGGCAAGTTGGTAGACGATCGCCAATCGGATCGGATCGCTCAGGCAATCCAGAACCATCGGCAGCTCGATCTGCTCGCGGGTGGGATGAAGGGGCGTGCGGCTCATGGTCCGAAATCATAGCGAAGCGGCCAACATGTTCAATAGTTCTTGAACCAATTGACTCCTACACCTCAACATTCATAGTTCAATAAACGTTGAACATAGGGATTTTGTTCTAATGAGCGTGTTCTGGCTGGCCCTCGCGGCGTTTGCGATCGGCACGGAAGGCTTTGTCATTGCTGGGCTTTTGCCGGCAATCGCCACCGACCTGTCGATTTCGGTCTCGGCCGCGGGCCAATTGGTCACCGCCTACGCCCTCACCTATGCGGTGGGCTCGCCGATCCTGGCGGTGACGCTGAACAACATCGACCGCCGCACCGTGCTGGCCCTGGCGCTGTCGACCTTCATCGCCGGAAACCTCGCGGCGGTGGTGGCGTCCAGCTACGCCCTGCTGCTGGCCTCACGCATGCTGATGGCGCTGGGCTCCGGGCTGTGCATGCCGACGGCGCTCGCGGTGTCGATAGCCGTTGCCGCGCCCGAACGGCGCGGCCGCGCGGTGGCGCTGGTCACGTCGGGCCTCACGGTTGCGACCGTCGTCGGTGTTCCCCTCGGCAATCTCGTCGGCAGCCTGTTCGGTTGGCGCGCGACCTTTGCCATGGTTGCCCTGATCGGCGCGGTGGCGCTTGCCGGGCTTCTGCTCGGGCTGCCCCGCGGTTTGCCGCGAAACACAGCCTCTCTCAGCGAACGGCTTGCAGTGGCGCGCCACAGCCACGTGCTGGTCGCGCTTGTGATCACGATTCTATGGGCGCTCGGCGGCTTCACCGTATTCACCTATTTCGCCGTCCCGCTGCGCGGCCTCGGCTTCGATGCCACGCAGATCAGCCTCGCACTGTTGGTGTTCGGCGGCGCGGCGGCGATCGGGAATATGCTCGGCGGCATTCTGGCAGACCGGTTCGGCACGCGCGCGACCGCAGCCCTCGGCCTCGCCGGCATGGCGAGCGCGCTGATCCTGCATTCGCTGGTCCTGAAGCTGATGCCGGGTCAGGCGCATTACGCCGTGCTGGGCGCGATCTTCCTCTGGGGCATCTCGGGCTGGGCGTTCTATCCGGCCCAGATTGCCAGCATCATCCGGATCGAGCCGCAGGCCTCGATGATCGCACTCTCGCTCAACGCCTCCGCGATGTATCTCGGCTTCGCCATCGGCGGGGCGCTGGGCGGGACGGTGCTGGCGACCCTCTCGCCGACCGACCTTGGCTGGATCGGCGGATCGAGCGTTGCGGCCTCGCTTCTGGTGCATCTCGCCCGAGGTTGGCAGGCGCGGCCAAAACCCGTCAAAATTGCCGGTTGATGGGCGTTTTTCGGGGTTTCGCCGCCCTGAAAACTGGTCTAAGACCCACCCGCGCGCGAGGGAGACCCCCGCGCTCTCGGCTCAGGGACGCGCGGCTAGCGCGCCCTTTTTTTGTGCCCAACTTCCAGTCCGGCGAGAGTTGATGCCCAAACGTACAGACATCACCACCATCCTGATCATCGGCGCCGGTCCCATCGTGATCGGCCAAGCCTGCGAGTTCGATTATTCGGGCACCCAGGCGGTGAAGACGCTGAAGGAAGAGGGCTATCGCATCGTCCTCGTCAATTCCAACCCGGCCACCATCATGACCGACCCGGAATTGGCGGATGCGACCTATATCGAGCCGATCACGCCCGAGATCGTCGCAAAAATCATCGAGAAGGAACGCCACGTCGTTCCCGGCGGCTTCGCGCTGCTGCCGACCATGGGCGGCCAGACCGCGCTGAACTGCGCGCTGTCGCTGCGCCGGCAGGGCACGCTGGAGAAGTTCGACGTCGAGATGATCGGCGCCACCGCGGACGCGATCGACAAGGCCGAGGATCGCCAGCTTTTCCGCGAGGCGATGACCAAGATCGGGCTTGAGACGCCGAAGTCGCGGCTCGCCAACGCCTCCGCCCTGAAGAAGTCCTTCCGCGACAAGTACCAGGCGGAGCGCGCGAAGGCCTCCGGTGCAGCGCTCGCAGAACTCGAGCGGCAGTGGACGCTCGGCGAAAGCGACCGCCGCAAGCGCTATCAGGAACATGCGCTGGGACAGGCGCTGATGGCGCTTTCCGAAATCGGCCTGCCCGCGATCATCCGCCCCTCCTTCACGATGGGCGGCACCGGCGGCGGCATCGCCTACAACAAGGAAGAGTTCCTCGACATTATCGAGCGCGGCCTCGACGCGTCTCCGACCAACGAAGTGCTGATCGAAGAATCCGTGCTCGGCTGGAAAGAGTACGAGATGGAGGTCGTGCGCGACAAGAAAGACAATTGCATCATCGTCTGCTCGATCGAGAACCTCGATCCGATGGGCGTGCACACGGGCGATTCCATCACGGTCGCGCCGGCGCTGACGCTGACCGACAAGGAATACCAGATCATGCGCGACGCCTCGCTGGCGGTGCTGCGCGAGATCGGCGTCGAGACGGGCGGCTCCAACGTGCAGTTCGGCGTCAATCCCGAAGACGGCCGCATGGTCGTGATCGAGATGAACCCGCGCGTGTCGCGTTCCTCCGCGCTGGCCTCGAAGGCCACCGGCTTTCCGATCGCCAAGGTCGCCGCCAAGCTTGCCGTCGGCTACACGCTGGACGAGATCGCCAACGACATCACCGGCGGCGCCACGCCGGCCTCGTTCGAGCCGACCATCGACTACGTCGTCACCAAGGTGCCGCGTTTCGCCTTCGAGAAATTCCCCGGCGCTTCCACCACGCTGACCACGTCAATGAAGTCGGTCGGCGAAGTCATGGCAATCGGCCGCACCTTCCAGGAAAGCCTTCAGAAGGCATTGCGCGGGCTCGAAACCGGCCTCACCGGCCTCGACGAGATCGAGATCGAGGGCCTCGGCCGCGGCGACGACAAGAACGCGATCCGCGCCGCACTCGGCACGCCGACGCCGAACCGGCTGCTCCAGGTCGCCCAGGCAATGCGGCTCGGCTGGTCGAACGAGGACATCTTCAACTCCTGCAAGATCGATCCGTGGTTCCTCAGCGAGATGCGCGGCATCATCGAAATGGAAGAGAAGGTCCGCAGGAACGGCCTGCCGGGCAACGCCTTCGCCATGCGATCGCTCAAGACCATGGGCTTCTCCGACGCACGGCTTGCGGTGCTCGCCGAGACGACGGAGGCCGAGGTGACGGCGAAGCGCCACGCGCTCGGTGTCCGCCCTGTCTACAAGCGCATCGACACCTGCGCGGCCGAATTCGCTTCGCCCACCGCCTATATGTATTCGACCTACGAAGCGCCGTTCGCGGGTGTGCCTGCGGACGAAAGCACGCCGTCGGACAAGAAGAAGGTCATCATCCTCGGCGGCGGCCCGAACCGCATCGGCCAGGGCATCGAGTTCGACTATTGCTGCTGTCACGCCTGCTTCGCGCTGCATGACGCCGGCTACGAATCCATCATGGTCAACTGCAACCCGGAGACGGTGTCGACCGACTACGATACCGCCGACCGGCTCTATTTCGAGCCGCTCACCGCCGAGGACGTGCTGGAGATCATCGCGAAGGAGCGTACGAACGGCACGCTGCACGGCGTGATCGTGCAGTTCGGCGGCCAGACCCCGCTGAAGCTGGCGCGTGCGCTGGAAGCCGCCGAAGTGCCGATCCTCGGCACCTCGCCTGACGCGATCGACCTTGCGGAAGACCGCGACCGCTTCAAGCGCGTGCTCGACAAACTTCGCCTGAAGCAACCGAAGAACGGTATCGCCTATTCGGTCGAGCAGGCCCGCCTGGTCGCAACCGATCTCGGCCTGCCGCTGGTGGTGCGCCCCTCCTATGTGCTCGGCGGCCGCGCGATGCAGATCATCCGCGAGGAGAACCAGCTCGGTGATTACCTGCTCGGCACGCTGCCGGAACTGGTGCCGGCCGACGTCAAGGCGCGCTACCCGAACGACAAGACCGGCCAGATCAACACCGTGCTCGGCAAGAACCCGCTGCTGTTCGACCGCTATCTGTCTGACGCGACCGAGATCGATGTCGACTGCCTCTGCGACGGCAAGGACACCTTCATCGTCGGCATCATGGAGCACATCGAGGAAGCCGGCATCCATTCCGGCGATAGCGCCTGCTCGCTGCCGCCGCACTCGCTCGATGCCAGGATGATCGGGGAGCTGGAGCGGCAGACGCGCGAGCTCGCGCTCGGCCTTGATGTCGTCGGCCTGATGAACGTGCAGTACGCGATCAAGGACGGCGATATCTACGTGCTCGAGGTCAACCCGCGCGCCTCGCGCACGGTGCCGTTCGTCGCCAAGGTGGTCGGCACGCCGGTCGCCAAGATCGCAGCGCGCATCATGGCCGGCGAGAAGCTCGCCGACTTCAAACTGAAGAAGGCGGACTTCAAGCATGTCGGCGTGAAGGAATCGGTGTTTCCGTTCGCGCGTTTCCCCGGCGTCGATACCGTGCTCGGCCCCGAGATGCGCTCGACCGGCGAGGTCATGGGCATCGACCGCTCCTTCGCGGTGGCGTTCGCCAAGAGCCAGCTCGGCGGCGGCACGCGGGTGCCGCGCAAGGGCACGGTGTTCGTCTCGGTGCGCGAGAGCGACAAGACGCGCATCGCCGAGGCTGTTCGCGAGTTGCATTCGCTCGGCTTCAAGGTGCTGGCAACCTCGGGTACAGCCCGCTTCCTGACTGACCAGGGCATCCCGACCGAGAAGGTGAACAAGGTGCTGGAGGGACGGCCGCATATCGTCGACGCCATCACCAACGGCGACGTCCAGCTCGTCTTCAACACCACCGAAGGCCCGCAGGCACTCGCCGACAGCCGGTCGCTGCGGCGCGCGGCCCTCTTGCATAAAGTGCCGTATTACACCACTCTTTCCGGGGCCGTGGCGGCCGCGCAGGGCATCCGGGCCTATCTGGGCGGGGACCTTGAGGTTCGTACCCTGCAGAGCTATTTTTCGGACACCTGATCATCGGCGGGGCAAAGCCTCCGCTAAGTGATTGGCGATGAAGCCACAATGGCCGGAGGAACTGTCCGGTCGTGGGGTAGTTCTGTTCCGTTGCCCAGCCCCTATCTGTCAACCTCCGGCGGCCCTGTCTTAGGCCCCGGAAGACCGACCAATCAAGGTTGCGGGCGCCCATCCGCGTTTTGGAGCGCACGATCGAAGGACGAGAGAGAAGATGGAAAAGGTTCCGATGACAGCGGGCGGGTTTGCCGCGCTCGGGGAAGAATTGAAGAAGCGCCAGTCGGAGGACCGTCCGCGCATCATCGAGCATATCGCGGAGGCGCGCTCCCACGGCGACCTGTCGGAGAACGCGGAATATCATGCCGCGAAGGAAGAGCAGTCCCACAATGAGGGCCGCATCGCCGAGCTCGAGGACAAGCTCGCGCGTGCCGATATCATCGACATCTCGAAGCTGTCCGGCGACACCATCAAGTTCGGCGCCACCGTGACGCTGGTCGACGAGGACACCGAGAAAAAGGCGGTGTGGCAGATCGTCGGCGAGGTCGAGGCCGACGCCAAGAAGGGCCGCATCTCCATCACCTCGCCGCTCGCGCGCGCGCTGATCGGCAAGAAGAAGGGCTCAACCGTCGAGGTCAACGCCCCCGGCGGCGCCAAGGCGTATGAGATCACCAAGGTGGAGTGGCGGTAGGGATTTGCCGTTGCCGCGTGATGACGAATTGAAAAAGGCCGCGCCTCGCGCGGCCTTTTTTGTCTCTGCGTGTTGCCGCGGACTCGCTGCACCTCTCCTGCTTGCGCGAGAGGGAGCGCACCGGCGTCGCGGTGACAGCAGCGCTCGGTCCGACCGCCTTAGCGTCGTCCCTTCACGTCCAGCGGCACCGCCGCCTCGTATTTCGAGTTATGCAGCACCAGCGAGGTCCGGACGTTGCGGACATGGGGCGCCGCGGTCAGGTGGGTGACGAAATCCTGGAAGGTGGCCATGTCGGGCGCGACGCATTTCAGGATGAAATCGACCTCGCCCGACAGCATCCAGCATTCCCGCACCAGGGGCTCGGCGCGGACGAACTCCTCGAAGGCGCGCAAATCCGCCTCGGCCTGGCTGGATAGGTGCACCGCGGCAAACACGGTGACGTCGAAGCCGAGCTTGCGGGCGTCCAGGAGGCCGCGATAGCCGTGGATGTAGCCCTCCTCCTCCAGCGCCCGGACGCGGCGCAGGCAAGGTGGCGGCGAGATGCCGACGCGCTTGGCCAGCTCGACATTGGTGATTCGACCATCGGCCTGGATCTCGGCGAGAATTTTGAAGTCGATCTCGTCTAGGTTCCGCGACACGTGATTGGAACTCCTGGCCTTGCGGGGGCATCGGGTGAATTTCTGGCAATCCTCATAGCCAGTCCGCAGCGATTGCGCAATTTTATTGCGCGTGCAGCGCAATCGACTTTTGTTCCTTGTTGGAAAAATCCGCCGACAGGGAATGCAATTCTTGCATGGCTCACCAGAAGGCTTAGATTAGCTCTGATATTTCAGCGCCTCCGCGAGGCCTCCCGGCACGTTCCGCGCCCGCGCTGCAATCCCCCGTGAAAGGCGTCCGTCGACATGCCCGCCCCTGTCCATGCAAAGGTCGTCATTATTGGCTCCGGCCCCGCCGGCTACACGGCGGCGATCTACGCCGCGCGCGCGATGCTCGAGCCGATCCTGATCCAGGGCATCCAGCCGGGCGGCCAGCTCACCATCACCACCGATGTCGAGAACTATCCGGGCTTCGCCGACGTGATCCAGGGCCCATGGCTGATGGAGCAGATGGAGAAGCAGGCGCTGCACGTGGGGACCCAGATCAAGACCGATCTGGTGATCAAGCTCGACACCTCGCAGCGGCCGTTTCGCCTCACCTGCGATAGCGGCGACATTTATCTCGCCGATACCGTCATCCTCGCCACCGGCGCCCAGGCGCGCTGGCTCGGCATCGGCTCAGAGGAAACCTTCAAGGGCTTCGGCGTCTCGGCTTGCGCCACTTGCGACGGCTTCTTCTACCGTGGCAAGGACGTGATCGTGGTCGGCGGCGGCAACACCGCGGTCGAGGAAGCGCTGTTCCTGACCAATTTCGCCTCGCAGGTGACCATCGTTCACCGCCGCGACCATTTCCGCGCCGAGCGCATCCTGCAAGACCGCCTGTTCAAGCACCCCAAGATCAAGGTTGTCTGGGAGAACGCCATCGACGAAATCTGCGGCGAGACGAATCCGGGCAAGGTCACCCATGTCCGCCTGAAGAACGTCAAGACCGGCGCGCTGACCGAACTGAAGGCCGACGGCGTGTTCATCGCCATCGGCCATGCGCCGGCGACCGAGCTCGTGAAGGACCAGGTCAAGCTGAAACCGTCGGGCTATGTCGAGGTCGCCCCGAACTCGACCGCGACCTCGGTGCCCGGCCTGTTCGCCGCCGGCGATGTCGCCGACGAGACCTATCGCCAGGCCGTAACGGCCGCCGGCCTCGGCTGTATGGCCGCGCTCGAAGCCGAACGTTTCTTGGCCCTGCGCGCCAGCGAGCGCGCGGCAGCGGAATAAAGATCATGCCTCGAACACGCGATGGATTTACGGATATGGATTGGGACAAGCTGAAGGTGTTTCACGCGGCGGCGGAAGCGGGCAGCTTCACGCATGCGGGCGAGCAGCTCGGCCTGTCGCAATCGGCGGTGTCGCGCCAGGTTTCGGCGCTGGAGCAGGAGCTCTCGGTCTCGCTGTTCCACCGCCACGCCCGCGGCCTGATCCTCACCGAGCAGGGCGACCTGCTGTTCCGCACCGCGCATGACGTGTTCATGCAGCTCCAGGCGGCGCGCGCCAAGCTGACCGACAGCCGCGAGCGGCCGAGCGGCGACCTCAAGATCACCACCACGCCCGGCGTCGGCATCAACTGGCTGATCCCGCGGCTCGGCGAGTTCACCGCGCTCTATCCGGAGATTCGGATCTCGCTGATCGTCACCGACGAGGAGCTCGACCTGTCGATGCGCGAGGCCGACGTTGCGATCCGCACCCGCAAGCCGACCCAGCCGGATCTCATCCAGCGCAAGCTGTTCGCGATGGGATTCCACGCCTATTGCTCGCCTGATTACATCAAGCGCTTCGGCACGCCGCGCACGCTCGAGGAGCTCGACTCCCATCGCATCATCACGCTCTCCGACGGCACGTTCGCGCCGCATCTTCAGAACCGCAATTGGCTGGTCGAGGCCGGCCGCAACGGCAGCGGTCCGCGCGAGGCCTATTTCAGGGTCAACAATATCCTCGGCCTCGTGCGCGCCTGCCAGCAAGGCCTCGGCATCGCGGCGCTGCCGGATTATCTGATCGAAGAACAGAGTCGGCTGGTGCAGCTGTTCGGCGAATCGGATTCGATCCAGCTCGACACGTATTTCGTCTATCCCGAGGAATTGAAAACAGTCGCGCGCGTGCAGGTGTTCCGCGACTTCGTAGTGAGCAAGGCGCAGCGCTGGCCGTCCTGATTTCCGCATGTCTGACATGCGGCTTGGACGGTTGATGCATGGCGCTCGTCAAGCCCATACTGCTTGCACGCTGAGCTTTCGCGTTGCGCATTTGTCCCCCTCCTCCAGTGGCGCGGGAGTTCAGTAATCCCTCTTGGAAGGTGATTGTGTCGGCCTCACGTGGCCAATACCTTAAGCCGGGCTCGCTTGAGCCCGGCTTTTTTTTGTTCCGTTCGGCTTCACGTTCTGCGTGTATTGACAGTTCCACGTCTACCCCCCATCATTTGCGAATGATCACGAAGTCGTGCGCAATCCTGGCGAAGGCAATCGCCTCGAAAAAAGGCCCCCATTCGGGGACCTCGGATTGTTGCGCGCGCTAGACCAGCTTCGTCATCGCAAGCACTCTTCGAAAACCCCGCCGCCTGGACGGGGTTTTTTGATGTGCCCTCCGTCTCAGGTTTTTTACGAGAAGGAGATGGAACATGACCGGCCTACAAGATCATTTGCACGGGCTCTGGCTGCCGCTGGTGACGCCGTTTCGCGACGGCCGCCTCGACGAGACGTCGCTGCGGCGGCTGACGCGGCACTACTGCACGCAAGCCGTCGACGGCTTCATCCTGGGGGCGACCTCCGGCGAAGGCATGACGCTGAGGGACGCCGAGCTCGAACGCCTCGTTGCCATCGTGCGCGACGAGATGGCCGCAGGCCGCCGCAGCATTCCGATCTGCCTCGGCCTGTCAGGCGCGGATACGTCGCGGCTGAAGGATCGCCTCGATGAAACCGCGGACTGGCCGATCGACGGCTATCTGATCGCGAGCCCCTATTACGTGCGGCCCTCGCAGCGCGGACTCCTGGCGCACTTCGAGGCGCTTGCCGATCACGCCGCCTGGCCGCTGGCGCTCTACAACATTCCCTATCGCACCTCGGTCAACATCACGAACCAGACGCTGCTGCGGCTCGCCGAGCATCCCAACATCGTCGGGCTGAAGGACTGCGGCGCGAGCCGCGAGCAATCCATCGCGCTCTTGCGCGACCGGCCGAAGGGCTTTCGCGTGCTCACCGGCGAGGATGCGAACTATCTCGAGGCACTCACCGACGGCGCCGACGGCGGCATCGTGCTGTCCGCGCATGTCGAGACCGCGACATTTGCGGCTGTGCACACCGAGTTGAAGCGAGGCAACCACGACGCGGCACTGGCGCGCTGGCACGAGGTCGCGGAGCTGACGCGCCTGTTGTTCGCCGAGCCGAGCCCGGCGCCGGCGAAGTACTGGCTATGGCGATGCGGCCTCATCGACAGCCCCGAAGTGCGCCTGCCGATGATCGAAGTCGGCAGCGAGCTCGCCGCCGCGCTCGATCGCGAAATCGAGCGGCGAATGAAAGTCGCGGCGTAGCTTGCTTACCCTCCCCTCACCCCACCCTCTCCCCGTCAGAACGGGGAGAGGGAGCGAGAGAGCGGAATCCGTGGTTAACCTCGCCCCAATCGGCTTCGCTGCTGCGGCATAGCGCATCCACGCCTCGTTTACGCAATCGCGCCTATCGTTTTCATTCAAAGTCTTCCAAAGGGGGAATAACCATGGGGCATCGCACCCGGCCTACGGCCGCGAGCCAATTCGCGCCCGCCGATCTCTTGCAGGGAATTCTGGTGGTGTCGTCATTCGGGTTCTGGGCGGTGATGCTCGGCCTGATGCCGGTGCTGGTGTTTCGCATCTGGCTGGCCGGCTGAAGCGTGCACCGCGCGGATGGTTAATCCGTGGTACCGCCTGTGTTCGAATGCCCACGAAATTGCGCCCCGGAATCTTAAAACATCCCGCCTATCACTGACGTCCATAAGCGAAGAAATCGCGGGGGCGTTTCGTGAATACTCAGAATGAAGTGGTGTCGCATTACGGCGCCGGACAGCAGGGCTTTACCACCGAGGACATTCTCTGGGCCGCCGGCATCTGGTCGGTGATCCTCACTTTGTCGCCGGTCATCGTGTTCTACATGCTGATGGTGGCGTGACCAACATTCTTACTTTTTGAGCACGATCTTTTCGGAAAACCGCTGCACACTTTTCCGGATCGCGCTCGCCCAGAAACGCAAAACGCGCGGACGTCCGCGCGTTTTTCGTCCGGGGAATGATTTATGAAAATTATGCCGCCTGCTTGTGCATTGCGCCGGATGCCGACGCCGTGCCGCGAATAGCCTTCACGGAACGCTCGATCGCCGCCCACAGCCTTGCGATTTCCTGGGCCGCACGGCTCTCGGCCTGATACTCGCGCGCGCCTTCGCCGTGGCTGAGCGCCATCAGCAAATCCGAACGGTTGGTGATCTGGCCGCCCCACACCGGAGCACGGAATTTCGCCAGCGCCTCGCGGGCGATGGTGACGATCGGGCTTTCGGACTCGTCGCGCCGCGCCGGGGCGCCGTTGACCACGACCGCATAGGGCTTGCGCGCCGCACGGCACATCTGGATGGTTTCCTGCACCGCGTTGACGTCGAACACGCCGGGACGCGCCGGAATGATCACCATCGTCGCATTGCGGATCGCGTCGTCGACGACGGCCGACAGGTTCGGCGGCGTGTCGATCAACACCCATTCATAACCGTCGCGCCTGGCAGCGGAGACGATGCCGCTGACCGAGTTCACGGCAGCCTTGATCGGCGGCTCGTTCGTGCCGCGCAGTTTGTGCCACAATGTGAGCGAGCCTTGCGGATCCGCATCGACGAGCAGGATGGGCTTCGTCGCCTTGATCTGCGCGGCGAGATGTGCGGCCAGGGTACTCTTGCCCGAGCCACCTTTACGCGATGCAAAAACAATAACGTTCATACCTCTGCCTCCAGATTGACCCCAGATGACGAAAATGAATCACCACACTGATTCGCGAAAGAAAAATTTATCGGGAGTTGCGTCGAAGCCACGAAATAACAAAGCGTGTTGGCTTTTGAGTCACACTGCTTCGCGCGACGAAGGCACAAACTGCAATGAAGCGCCCTTCACACCGGCGATCGTGCGCTTTTTGAGCAGCGACGTGGGAAAAAATGGAATACAACCTCGCCGCGCACTCCCTCTCGCAGCTCTCTTTCATCGAACGCGTTCGTCATCGTCGCAAGCGTCCGCACGCGGGAGGCGAACAAAAGGAGTCCGGTGGCTGTCGCGGAGCTGATGCCGGACACGCAAATGCCCGGGGCGTCCACGCCAAGACGCTTTCGCGCTTTTGCCCGATGAGACGAGTTTCAAAGCGGGAACGCAGCCCCCCGTTCAGCCTTCGCTGGATTTCTTTGTCTTGGCCGCCTTCGGCGCCGGCTTGGTGCTCTTCCTGGCGGCTTTGGGCGCGATGCTGGTCGGCTTGCCGGCGCGGTCCTCGCCCGGCTCGGGTCCCGGCCGGAAGAACGCCCGGCACTGCGGCGAGAGCTGCGTCTTCTTCTGGATCATGCAGGCGGTGATGGCGTCGACGTTCGGAACGAACTCGCCGCACAGCCGCATCGCATCCGGCGTGCAGGCCTGCTGCTCTTCCGGCGTGTAGGCGAAGCCGGCGCCGGGGTGGACCAGGATGGCGAGGGCGATCCCGGCAACGGCCGCAGCCAAGGACTTCTGAAAACGGAACGCCAGCATCGATGCCCCCAAATGTCGAGTCGGAGCGGATAGTGGGTGAACACCGGTTGGTTGGCAACCGAGCCGGGATGCGAAACCCGATGGCTGTGCGCTCTCGGCAACAGGCCGGCAGCCCGGCACCAGCCACGATCCCGCGGCGGACAGCCAACCCTTTGGCAAGACGTGCGAGATCGGGTCCGCCCGCGGCTTCAGCGGCCGTCCGGCAAAAAAACGCGAAAACAACCCCATGCACAGTAGCCAAGTCCAAGCGCGGATTGCGCTTTACGGATTTTACGAAGTCGATTTGACTCGTCGGGCAAAACAGGGGCATGATGCCATCGTCGAGGATGTGTGGGGTGGTCAGCTGATGTCCCCGTGAGGTTGAGGGGTGCATGGCCACCGTATTGATCGTCGCGCCGGTGTTTGCCCTGATCGCGGCCGGCTATGCCGCGGTGCTGTTTCGCTTCGTCTCCGAGACCGCGCACAAGGGCATCTCCGAATTCGCCTTCAGCATCGCCATCCCCGCCCTGCTGTTCCGCACCATCGTCGTGTCGGAATTTTCCGACGTCAGCTCCTGGCGAATGTGGGGCGCCTATTACGGCGCGCTCGCGATCACCTGGATCGCGGCACTGGCGCTGTCGGCCCTGCTGCGCCAGCGGCGCGACGACGGCGTCGTGTTCGCGATCGGCTCGGTCTACGGCAACATCGTGATGCTCGGCATTCCGCTGACGCTCTCGGCGCTGGGCAACGAGGCCGCAGGGCCGATGGCGCTGATCCTGTCGGTGAACACGCCGCTGCTCTGGCTCTGCGGCTCGCTGCAAATGGAATGGGTCAGCCGCAAGCAGACCGGCTCGGCGCTCTCGGTCATCCTGCCGGTGCTCGTGGATCTGTCGCGCAACCCGATCATGCTGGCGATCGGCCTCGGCCTGCTCTGGCGCTTCACGGGCGTCGGCCTTCACCCCGTCGTCGACAAGACCATCGAACTGCTGGCGCAGGCGGGATCGCCGGCGGCGCTGATCGCACTCGGCATCAACCTGTTTCGGTTCGAGGTCAGGGGCGAGAAGATCGGCATCCTCGCCATGAGCGCGCTAAAACTGCTGGCGATGCCGGCGGCCGCCTTCGCACTGGCCAAGCTGCTCGACCTGCCGCCGACGGCTGCCGGCGTGGTCGTGCTGTTCGCGGCAATGCCGACCGGCGCGAACGCGTATATTTTTGCGGTTCAGTACCAGCGACTGGTGAACCCGGTGTCGGGCGCGGTGGCGCTGGGGACGCTGCTGGCGGCGGTGACGTTGCCGGTGGTGGTGATGATGGTGGCGGGGGTGAAGTAGCGCCGCGCCGCTTAGGCAGCCCAGTCCACAATCGCGTCAATGAAGGTCTGAGCTTGGCGAATCGCATCCCGCCTCGTCGCACAGACACCGACTGACACTGTACGGCCCTTTCCGACAGTCCACTGCCAACCGGACAAATAGCTCATTTCAACGATCGAGAAGCTTACGCCGCGATGTTCCACGGAGGACCTCCGCTGACATGTTGCTGTATCCAAAGGGTACTCCAAATGCTGAACATGGTCTAGCCGAACACGGCCAGCAGAGCTAATGTCGCGCACTCACAACCTCAACGAGATCAGGCATAGACGCTAACTTCGTTCGCTGATCGTTGCGGCGTGCGCGCTCAAACTGCTGGCGATGCCGGCGGCCGCGTTCGTGCTGGCAAAACTGGCACCTGCCCGCCGCTGGCCGCCAGCATGGTCGCGCTGGTCGCGGCGATGCCGACCGGCGCAGTGAGCCGGCGACTTGGCGACCACGCCGACAGACCGGCGAAATTGGAGATCCGCCAGTGCCTCACGCCCAAATGCCGTGATCGATCTGATCCAGCATCTCCTCGACGACCCGCGCCCCCGCCTCCGTCGCGAGGTAAGCGAGCGGCGTCTCGCCGCCCAAGGCCTTTCTTGGACTTGCGCAACCAGCGATGTGCCTTGGCCGTATCGCTGAACACGTTGACGGCCAGGCGATCGACCCGCGCCAGCCGTATGGCTTTACCGCTGTCTTCGACCATTAACGTCTCGCCTCCCGATAGCCATCCGTAGGTCCATTCAAGCACAGTCCGGCCAATTATAAATATGCTGGCCTGGGACGTTTTGTGCACTGTCACCGTAATTCCAAATATGATTGGAGAGTTCTCGGGTTTCCTGACCGATAAGCTGTCGGACGCCCACGTAAATAGTCTTTAGGCCAAGTCATCATCTCTTCGGGCGTTGAGTAATCCCGATCATCTTCGTCGGCATCCCATGATTGCTGCACGTGATCGTTCAAATATTGCGCAACCTCATCTTGGCCCATCATTGTCATGACTAACCGCTCGCTCTACAAGCTTAGAACTTCCGCCTTTTTCAGCTCATCGACGACCATTTCAAGATGATCGTCGATTGCCTTATTGGTGATGCTGAACGTAACGCGGCTCGCGCCTCGTGACGACGCGTCCATGCCCCTCGCCTGCATAGCGGCTAATGCTTGATCGCGAACGTCCGGAGTGAGCTTGAAATCAACATGGCAATAGCCCGGGGTTTTCCGAGGGCGGAACCAGCAGAAATTCTTGCCTGTCGAACGCAGTGCAATGTGGTGTTTGTTGTAAGCGATTTGCAAATCAACTCCCAATGCTCGCAGAGCACTGGCGATTTTGTCCACAACAGAGATAGACCCGGGGTCGCGCTTCTTCTCCCAGTAAGCCCGATCGGTCTCCTCCATCTCTTCGGGGCCATCCTCCTCCACGATCTCTTCAACGACGTCGAGGACGGTTACAGCGTGCAACACGATCTTATTGTCATCCAGCTTGAACGCACTCAGCTGGATCGCAATCATGGGGACGGAGCGGTTGAGCAAGCGGAGGACGTTGAAGAACCGGCTGGTGATGTTCTCAGCCACGATGACGGCTCGGTGATCGGATTGCGGCCGCCTCTGCCGCTCCACGTCCCAATATTCGATCGTGCGTACGATGTGGCTCTCGTCGAGGGTGCCTAGCATGATCTCGACTTCATAGAAGAGATCAGTGTCGGCGTGATGCATTAGGAAATCGATCCGCCCCCCGGGCTGCTGTTTGTGCTCTTTCCCGATGATGTCGAGTTCACCGAGGCCGAGAATAGTCGTATCGGCCTTGATCTGTTCCTGTAGCCACTTCTCGTTCAGACCAACTGAACGCAATTCGACCGGAGATATCTTCTTCAGTTCGAGCGCCATTTTGCCCTGCCCTCTTTTTGTGACCCGCAGCTTGCCTGAGCTGGGTTAACCGCTGTTAAAACCTTCGATTGATCGTGTCGGCGTCCGGGAGCGGCAGTTTCTTGGACACCGCGGAAATGGCATACGCTGACATCTCCCGTAACCACGGAGTAGCCCATGCGCCATTACAAGGCGACGAACGTCGCGCAGTCCCATAATTACCCTATCGGCCAAGTCTTAACGGCTATTTTGGCAAGCTTGCTTTGTCGTGCGTTTATTTGCTCTAGAGACCAAGCAGAAGATTTGGCAATCTCCTTGGTGACGAGAAAATTAGATTGCTGATAGGTCTTTTTCTTGTCGGAGAAGGAGGAGTTTCCTGCCGCGACATTCTTCGTGGCCTGAAGAAGAACCATGTTTCCGATCCGGCGCTCGCACGCTGCCGCAACTTCGGGATCAACCTTCCAAGCTTGGCTGGGCGTTTTCGGCATTACGTGCTCGAGGTTGATCACGTCGGACTCGGGATTTGCAACATACTCCGGCTCATCTTCGCCACGCATTTTGCGATCGAGAGTTCGGAGATAGTAGCGCGCCAAAAACGCTTGTGACACTCGCGCCTTCTTGAAATCTTCCTCAAATGTTGCGTCGTTCGGGATCAGGTCCTTCATCGCTGCAAGCAATTGCTTAGCTTTGGTAATCTTCCCAATTCCAATTTCGTGGGCGCGTAGCGAGTAATTGCGATCCAGAACACCGCCTCTTCCTCCCGAAATCAAAAACCGGACCGACCAGCTAACAAGCATCTTGAGTGCTTTGACAGCTTCCTCAGGAGAAAACTTCCTTGCCACGGCGAAGAGGAGGGGACGGATTTGCTCGACCTTTAAATCTTGATCGATGTTCTGCACGTATGTTCTTACCACGCCCTTGTACTTATTCCATTTGCTGTGACCGGGGTTGAATAGCGCCACGTAATCGGGTGCAGCCTCATCAAGCTGCCGCAGAAAGTCTCTGGTTTTCTGGTCGCCGGAGATTTTTTTGCGGATGCTGTCAGCTAGCTCTCTTTCCTTCGTGGGGCCATGCTGCGTAATCCAAAAATGACGTATATATGTAACAAGTAGGTCGTCGCTGCCCACTGACTCAACAGCGCCGGCAATCGAGGACCATCTTGCATTGGCTTCCTCAATCTTGGTTGTCTTGCTGAAAAAGTAATTCTTCAGCAAATCTGCTTGAGAAGCCCGAAGCCCACGATCGTTAAGCGTCTCAAACATACGATACGTCAAAGCACTGTCGGTGACGCGCACGACTACCACCTTCGCGCTCTCGTCCAGAAAAGTGACCCAACGGACAAGAACTTCCTCGGCATCCTTGAGATTGTAGGGGGCGACTATTTTTGCGATATGCTGCTGAGCGAGTTGAGCCGCGCGCAGAATGCGATGGTTAGATTCCTTCAAGTTCTCGTGCGGCGCGACCTCCGTCCTTTCCTCTGCATCGAGAAGGACATTATTGATGAAGAATTGCTGATCATCAGCATTGAGGCCAAGACGCGGTTTCGTTTCATCCGTTTTCAAGTCGATCGTGCGTAGATAATCTTGATCGATTTGCCGCGCCTTCTTTGGCTTTCCCTCTTTCTGAAAATAGTCGCGTATCGTGGCGAGTAGAATGGAGGTGGTAGCCAGACGCTGTTGACCATCAGAGACGTCCGGCACTCCCTCGCCCGTCAGGACGACCGTTCCCAGAAAATAATCGGTATCGCCGTCCTTGATCGCGCCCGAGAGATCAGTGAAAAGGTCGAGCACATGATCTTCTTCCCATGCGTACGAACGCTGGTTGGGAGGCACAGTTAGACGCCCACTGCGTAACAGGGCACCGATACCCGTGTACTCAAAACCGATTTTGCCTCCAGCCATGCTGCCCCCTCTGCAACGATTTATTGGCTGGGGACGATAGTCGATCACAGCTAGCGGTTGCGAGTGGACGTCGAAGAATACGAACAAGATTGAAGCGAGGGCGAAGGTAACCGTCCGGTGAGGGCCGCGGGATAACCGCGTTGGCGCGGTGGCCCGATCAGGCCGCGGACTGAACAGGGGTTTTCTTCCAGTCCCAAGGCAGCA
>NZ_JADPKS010000135.1 GCF_023074175.1 Bradyrhizobium sp. 139 | reverse complement strand
GCTTGCCTTCCAACCAAGCCGCGCGACGCGCGCCACAAATAGCGCCGTAGCTAGCGCGGCTTGGCTGGAAGGCTGCCCGGGGCCCGTTACCCCATCTACGAGAGTTCACGCCCTCACAACACGTGCGAAGCGCCCGGAATCTTCCGCAGGCCTGCAGTCAGTCCCCAGCTCAGCATCACCGTGAGCACGAAGCCGATCGCCGCTTTCACGATTGCCGGCAGCGAATAATCGAACAGCACGTACTGGATCCACAGCGCGATCGGGTAGTGCACCAGGAACATGCCGTAGGCGTCCGCCTGCATGCGGTCGAGCAGGTTCGATCCCGACGACTTCTGGTGCAGGAAGAAGGCGAGGATCGCGAGCAGGATCGCGCCTGAGAACAGCACGACGAACGTGCCGTAGATCGCCTGGTACCAGTGCGGCAGCGGGTCGGGATTGCCCAAGATTTCGCGCTTGATGTAGATCATGCCCCACATCAGACAGTAGGGGACCAGCGTGGCGATTACCCAGAGCCAGCGACTCCTGGGCAATCGGCCGTCGGCGCTGAGAATGCCGCGATCGAAGTTCGCAGCTCCAACGCTGACGCCGATGAAGAAATAGGCGAAGTAGAGCAGGATGCGGCTTGCCTGCACCGAAAACGGCCCCAACTCGAACCATTTGGTGCCGCCGAAATAGAGCAGCGCCGGCACGTAGACGATGGCGGTGACCGCGACGAGCATCAGCCAGAATGCCGCCGGCTGCTCAAATCCGCGCAGCGAAACGCGGTTGGCCGGATCGACCAGATGCGCCGAGACCCGGTAGAGCAGGCTGGCGGTGAGGTCGAATGCCAGCAGCACCCACACGAACCAGATCGGCCCGCTCGGCCACGGACCGACGGTGATCGTCTTCCACCAGAACGCGGCGAAGCTCAGCTCGGGATCCTGCCGCAGCGCGATCGCGTAATAGGCGAGCGGGATGACGGTGAAGGCGGCGATCGCGAAGGGGAGCCCGAGCCGGAGCAGGCGGTCGCGCAGGAAGACTGACGTCGCCTTGCGCGCGATGCCGGGCCAGGTGAACAGGCCCGACAGGAAGAAGAACATCGCCATGAAGAAGCTGTCGGTGGCGAGCACGACGACGTCGAAACCGATCCAGGACGCCGGGTCGGTGTGCCCGAAATAGGTGTAGGGAATGACGGCATGGTGCAGCAGCACCACCAGCGTGAGGAAGGTGCGGGTTCGATCAAGCGACAAATTGCGCGCTTTGGCCCTCGGCGCGGCGTGCGCCTCTGCGCCGACCGTCGCGGAATGTGACATCGTGATCATGGTCGCCCCGATTGCGCTCCTGTCCCGGCCGGACTGTGCCGCCGGGAACCGGATTCAGCAAGGATCGTTTGAGGCGCATCCGAGGCCTGACACGCCTAGGAACCAGTTCCCCGCAACGCAGTTAGCGTTCGCCAAAAGGGCTTGAGGGCCGCGAAAAAGCGGTACCAATTTCGGAGCTGGCGATGACGATCCTGAAATGGGCGCTGATCTTCTTACTTGTCTCGATCGTGGCCGGCGTGCTCGGCTTCACCGGCATCTCGGCCGCCTCGGCCGATATTGCCCGCTTCCTGTTCTATATCTTCGTCGTGATCTTCCTGGTGCTGCTGATACTGGGGCTCACAATCTTCAGGGCGTAGCGAGGCTGCTCCAGCATTGTCAGTCGTCATGCCCGGGCCTGTCCGGGACAAGCCCGGCCATGACGGCAGGCCCATGTGGATGTTACCCCACTTCCTCGATCTTCACCTTGTCCGGATAGAAGGCGAGATGGCCGGAAATTTCCGTCATCGCGGGGAAGGGCGTCTCGTAGGTCCAGATCGCGTTGTCGAGCGTCTTGCCGTCGGCCTTGACGCTGTAATAGCTCGCGTCCCCCTTGTAGGGGCAATGGGTGACGCGGTCGGTGCGCTCGAGCAGCGCCATGTTGGCGTCCTCCCGGGGCACATATTGCACCGCCGGATATCTGGCCTCCTTGAGCGTCAGCGCCTTGCTGGTCTCGGCGATCACGATGTCGCCGGCCGTGACGCGGACGCGACGGGGGTTTTGGGTGATGGTGATGGGGTGGTCGGGCCCTGGAAGCTTCATGATTTTACGCCTTTTCGATCAATCTGCCGCGCGCGGCACTTTGTCGTGCCTTTAGTCTCGTGGGATCACGGATATAGTGCCGGAAGGCGTGACGTAGAAGTCCGTTCACGCTAAGTTTGGCCCTGCCGGCAAGTTTGGCTTTGCAGATCCGGACCCCGGCAGCGATTCGAAGCCGAGACTGATTCGAAGCAAGGAGCACGACCCGAATGCCCATGGACGCCCACGATATCGAGGCCATGATCAAGGCGGCGATCCCCGATGCCGAGGTGACGATCCGTGACCTCGCCGGCGACGGCGACCATTATGCCGCGACCGTGATCTCGGAATCCTTCCGCGGCAAGTCCCGCGTCCAGCAACACCAGATCGTCTATCAGTCCCTGCGCGGCCAGATGGGCGGTGTGTTGCACGCGCTGGCGCTGCAAACCGGGGTGCCTGGGTTGCCCGGGGCCTGATCTGATCGCGTGGGGATGACGATGGCTGCGGACAATCCGCGCGGCGCGCTGTTTCGCGTCATCGTGCCGAACCAGCACAGCCGCGTCACCAATGCCGAGCTGTTCTTCGACCTCGTCTTCGTCTTCGCCATCACGCAGGTCTCGCATACGCTGCTGCACCATTTCACGCCGCTGGGCGGGGTGCACGTGACGATGCTGTTTCTCGCGGTGTGGTGGGTGTGGGTCTACACCGCCTGGGTCACCAACTGGCTCAACCCCGAGCTGACCCCGGTCCGCGTCATGCTCTTCTCGATGATGCTCGGCGGCCTCGTGCTGTCGACGACGATCCCGACCGCTTTTGAGGGACGCGGCCTGTGGTTCGCGATCGCCTACGCAGCGATGCAGGTCGGACGCACGGCCTTCTGGCTGTTCGCGACCCCGCGCCATCGCACCGCCGTTCGGCACAACGCGATCCGCATCCTGGTCTGGCTCTCCGCTTCCGCGATCTTCTGGATCCTCGGCGGTCTGGTGCACGAGGAGGAGAGGCTGTGGTTCTGGATCGTGGCACTCACGATCGAATATGTCTCACCCGCAGTCCGCTTCTGGGTCCCCAGGCTGGGATTCTCGTCGGTCGAGGCCTGGGCCGTCGAAGGCGGTCACATGGCCGAGCGCTTCGCCGGCTTCATCATCATCGCGCTCGGTGAAGCCGTCGTCGTCAACGGCGCGACCTTCGCCGAGCTGGACTGGACCACCGACAACCTCCTCGCCTTCGTCTCGGCGCTGGTCGGCAGCATCGCGATGTGGTGGATCTATTTCCACAAGGGCGCGGAGGCCGGCTCCGAGCGGATATCGAAGACCGCCGAATCCGGCCGGCTGGCCCGGCTTGGCTATACCTATCTGCACATGCCGATCGTCGCCGGCATCATCCTGGCCGCGGTGTCGGACGAACTGGTGCTGAAGCATCCGGCCGGACATTCCGACATCCGGACCATCGTGAGCACGGTCGGCGGGCCGCTGGTGTTCCTGGTCGGCACCATCCTGTTCAAGCACGCGATCCGCGGCTTCCTCCAGCTCTCGCACGGCATCGGCATCATCCTGCTGCTGGTGCTGAGCTGGTTCGCGCCGGAGCTGTCGCCCTTATGGCTGTCGGTCGCGACGACCGTGATCATGATCGTGGTCGCGGTGTGGGAGTCAATCTCGCTGGGATCGACGCCGGCGGAGGCAGAGGAGCATTGAGGCGCGGGCTGCGGAGAGAATGCCGAGCAGCCCGCCCGGCGGCATGCGCTGATCGCTTATTCCGCAGCCTCCAGCGCATGCACCGAGAACATCCTGGCCGCGTCCGTCCAGGTTTCGCGCACGCGCCAGCCGGCTCCTTGCGCCAGCGCCGCGAAGCGTTCGAGGCTATATTTGTAGCTGTTCTCCGTGTGGATGCTCTCGCCCGCCCCGAACGAGAAGCTGGTGCCTAGCATGCGTACCGTCTGGCTCTTCTTGCTGATCAGGTGCATCTCGATGCGATGGCGCTCGCGGTTGTAGATGGCGCGATGGGTGAAGGCGGAGAGGTCGAAATTACCGCCGAGCTCGCGGTTGATGCGGACGAGAACATTCAGGTTAAAGCGTGCGGTGATACCGGCGGCGTCGTTGTAGGCATCGTGCAGCACGCGCTCTTCCTTTTCGAGGTCGGCGCCGATGATCATCTGCGCGCCCCGACCGAGAATCGCGCGTGCGCTCTTCAGGAAGGCCTGTGCTTCCCGCGGCTCGAAATTGCCGATCGTCGAACCGGGGAAGAAGCCGACCTTGGGCATCGATGCAACCGTCCTGGGCAGCTCGAACGGCGTGGTGAAGTCGGCCGCCACCGGATGGATGCCGAGCGACGGGAAGTCCCGCTTCAGGCCGTTCGCCTGCGCCTTCAGGAAGTCGCCGGAGATGTCGACGGGCACATAGGCTGCAAATTTGCAATGGTTCAGCAGAAGGCGGACTTTTGTGGTGGCGCCAGCGCCGAACTCGACCAGTGCCGCATGCTCCGGAATGATCTTTGTGATCTCGCTGCCGCGCTCCTTCAGGATCGCAAGCTCGGTGCGCGTCGGATAATATTCCGGCAGGCGCGTGATCGCCTCGAACAGCTCCGATCCGGCGGCATCATAGAAATATTTCGGCGACAGCTTTTTCGGTTGCTGCGACAGGTCCTCGATGGCTTCGCGGGCAAAGGCGGTCGTCTGCTCGTCGGGAAGATGGGCTTCAGCCAAGGCGCTGCCGTGCACATTCATGATACTCTCCTGAACGCGCTGTCCGGCGCGCGGTTGTCGTCGGATGAGACTCTAAAGCGCGATGAGATCGCGCTTTAGCTTGTTGTTTGAGCATGATCTTTTCGGAAAACCGCTGCACACTTTTCCGGATCATGCTCTAGTCGTAGTCGGCGAGCCGCAATCCCGTAAATTGCCAGCGATGGTGCGGATAGAAGAAGTTGCGATAGGTGACACGGCTGTGGCCGTCAGGCGTTGCAAGCGAGGAGCCGCGCAGCACCAGCTGGTTGATCATGAACTTGCCGTTGTACTCCCCCAGCGCGCCCTCGATGGCGCGGTAGCCGGGGTAAGGCGAGTACGAAGAGCGCGTCCACTGCCAGACGATGCCGAAGGCGTCGTTGAGCTGGCCGGCGCGCGCCGTGACCTCCCATTCCATCTCGGTCGGCAGATGCTTTCCGGCCCAGCGCGCGAAGGCGTCTGCTTCGTAATAGCTGACATGGCACACGGGGGCGTCGGGATCCACCGGCTTGAGGCCGGCCAGCGTCATCACATGCCATTGGCCATCGATCTCGCGCCAATGGCCCGGGGCGTCCCAGCCCTCGTTGTTGACGGTGGCAAAGCCGTCCATCAGCCACAGCGTTGCGGTTCGATAACCGCCGTCGCCCATGAAGGCGAGCCATTCGCCGTTGGTGACGAGATTGCGCGCGACCTTGACAGGGCCGACCAGCGCGCGATGCGCGGGCTTCTCGTTGTCGAAATGAAAACTGTCGTCTGCGTGCCCGACGGTGTGGATGCCTTCGTTCAGCGTCAGCCAACCCTCACCCGAGCGTGTCGAAGCCGGGAAGCGCCAATCCAAATCATAGGCCGGCGGGATCGGGTTCTGCGCGAAGGCATGCAGGATATCGGTGAACATCAACTCCTGATGCTGCTGCTCATGGTTGAGCCCGACCTCGATCAGCGGTGCGATCTCGCGGAGCTTGTCCTCGCCGGTTTCGCGGAAGAACTTTACGACGGCCGCGTCGACATATTTTCGATAGGCGCCGACCTGATCGGCGCTGGGCCGGGTGATGTCGCCGCGGTGATTGCGGGAATGACGCGGGCCGGCGCCGACGTAATAGGAATTGAACAGGAATGCGAAATCAGGGTGGAAGGGCCGGTAGCCCGCACAGTGCTTGCCGAGCAGGAATTGCTCCCAGAACCAGGTGGTATGCGCCCGGTGCCATTTCGTGGGGCTCGCATCCGGCATGGACTGAATCTGCTGGTCTTCGGGCGACAACGGCGCGGCCCGGCGCTCGGTCTCGTTGCGGACGGCGATAAAAGCATCTTCCAGCCTCTGGGCGAGGCCGCCCAAATCGCTCAACGATGTCGAAAGCGGGGCGGTGGCCGTAGCGGAGGCTGGTTTCGTCACGTTTTTCTCCAGACCAGGACAAGAGAACGTTGTTGGCGTTGCCCGGTTCCAAAACAGGGTTCGTCCTAGATAGGGGCTCCGTTACGGTATGAAAGTCCTCCCCGGCGAGGATATTCGTGCCATCATGCAATAGGGCCTGCCGCTGCCAGACCGGGTCGGCCGGGGCCGTTCGCCGCCATTTTACTTTGGATGCACAACGGTTTGGGCTACATATATAGCTAGGTATCGGGTTAGATCGGCTGAGCCAGCCCGAAGCGATTGGTGTGGGCTCGGCCCCAGAAGGACACGGATATGAGCATCGAGGAATTCATCGCCAACGAAGTGAAGTCGAACGACGTGGTTCTGTTCATGAAGGGCACGCCGCAATTTCCGCAGTGCGGTTTCTCCGGCCAGGTCGTCCAGATCCTCGATCATATCGGCGTCGGCTATAAGGGCCTCAACGTCCTCGAATCCGCCGAACTGCGCAACGGCATCAAGGACTATTCGAACTGGCCGACCATTCCGCAGCTCTATGTGAAGGGCGAGTTCATCGGCGGCTGCGACATCATCCGCGAGATGTTCCAGGCCGGCGAATTGCAGCAGCTCTTCTCCGAGAAGGGCGTCGCGGTCGCGGCCTGACGCTTGACCGCGCTGACGCGCCGCATCGGCGGCGCCGAGCTCGAGGTCATCGTTGCCGACATCACCACGCTGAGCGTTGACGCTATCGTCAACGCCGCCAACACGTCGCTCCTTGGCGGGGGTGGCGTGGATGGCGCAATCCACGCCGCTGCCGGTCCCAAGCTTGTCGCCGAGTGCCGGACGCTCGGAGGATGCCCGACCGGAGACGCCAGGATCACGAAGGGCTACCATCTCCCTGCCCGCCATGTGATCCATGCGGTCGGACCCGTCTGGCACGGCGGCGGTCGCGGTGAGGCTGAGGCGCTGGGCTCCTGCTATCGCCGTGCGCTTGAGCTCTGTGAGGCCAATCAGCTGAACTCCCTGGCATTCTCCGCGATTTCGACCGGGGTTTATCGCTTTCCGGCCGACCAGGCCGCGAAGATTGCGGTTCGTACGACCCTCGACGCACTGCCGACCGCTCCCTCGGTCACCCACGTCATATTCTGTTGTTTTTCGGAGACAAGCGCCGCTCTCCACACGGACGTTCTGGCGCGACACAGCGGCCCTTGTGCCAGATAACGCCGTCAGTACACTCCGCCGGCCATGTTCCGGGGAGGGGATATGATTTTACATTCTGGACTGCGTGCGTTGGTCTGCGGCGCACTGGTGTCGCTCGGCGCGATGTCGCTCGCGCAGGCCGAAGGGACCTACGAAATTCCGGCCGGTGCGCATTTCAATCGGGAGAAGCTCGCCAAGGTCGGCGAGTTCTTCAAGAACGAGGTTGCGACCGGCAAGATCGCCGGCGCGACCGTGCTGATCAAGCAGCACGGCAAGCCGATCTACCGTGAGGCCTTCGGCGTGCAGGACGTCGTCAGCAAGGCGCCGATCACCGACAAGACGATCTTCCGCCTGTTCTCGATGACCAAGGCGATCACCTCTGTCGTCGCGATGCAATTGGTCGAGGACGGCAAGATCAAGCTCGACGATCCCGTCTCGAAATACATCCCGTCCTTCGCCAATGTGAAGGTCGGCGTCGAGAAGAAGGCCGAGGACGGCACCAAGTCGCTCGAGCTCGTGCCGCCAAACCGGCCAATGACGGTGCACGACCTGATGACGCACACCTCCGGCGTCACCTATGGCTTTTATGGCGACAGCCTGGTCCGCAAGGCTTACCGGGACGCCAACATCTATGCCGGCGATTTCGATCTCGCCGAGTTCGCCGAGCGCATCGCAAAACTGCCGCTGCACAACCAGCCGGGCGCGCTGTGGCAATACGGCCATTCCACCGACATCCTGGCTCGGGTCATGGAGATCGCGGCCGGCAAGCCGCTAATCGAGATCGAGCGGGAGAAGCTGCTCGGCCCGCTCGGCATGGTCGACACCGGCTTCTTCGTCACCGACCCCGAGAAGCAGAAGCTGCTGGCGCAGCCGGTGCCGAACGACAGCGATTTCCGGGTTGGGCGGATCAACGATCCGACGGTGGGCAAGAAGATCCAGTTCGCCAGCGGCGGCATGGTTACGACGATGGCCGATTATGAGCGCTTTACGCAGATGCTGCTCAACGGCGGCAGCCTCGAGGGCAAGACCATTCTCAAGCCCGAGACGTTCAAGCTAATGGTGACCGATCAGGTCGGCCCAAACTCCGGCGTCGATCGCGATTATTTCTACTTCCCCGGCGACGGTTTTGGCTTCGGCCTCGGCCTTGCCGTCCGCACCGATCCCGGCAACGCCAAGCCGCCGCCGCCGGGCGATCTCGGTGAGTTGAAGTGGGATGGTGCCTCCGGCTGCTATTTTGTGATCGACCGCAAGCAGGACATGTTCTTCGTTCTGCTCGAGCAGACCCCGACCGAGCGCCAGCGCGTGCAGCGGACATTGAAGCAACTGGTCTATGAGTCCATGGAGAATTGACATGCGCGGGCGCCGCGCACTGATCGCGGCGCTCGTCCTTCTGTTCGGCGTGGTCGGTGCGCGAGCGGGTTCCGCGGGGTGCGCCGCGCACAACTTCTCTCCCGAAGGGCTGGCGAAGGTTTCCGACTACATCCGAAGCGAGATCGCCGCCGGCAAGTTTCCGGGCGCAATCCTGCTGCTCCAGCAGCATGGCAAGCCGGTCTATTACGAAAATTTCGGCGTCCGCGACGTCGCGACCGAGATTTCGATGAGCGCGGACACGATCTTCCGGCTCTATTCGATGTCGAAGCCGATCACGTCCGTGATGGCCATGATGCTGGTCGAGGAGGGCAAGCTCGCGCTCGACGATCCCGTCTCGAAATACATTCCGGCCTTTGCCGGTATGAAGGTCGGCGTCGAAAAGGAGGCCGAGGACGGCAAAATAGCGCTGGCGCTGCAGCCGCTCGACCGTCCCGTCACGATCAAGGACCTGCTGCGGCACACCTCCGGGCTGCCTTATGGCTACTATGGCGGCGGCATGGTGCACGAGCTCTATGCTGCGGCCAACCTCTTCGACAGCAATCTCAGCAATGCCGACTTTGCCGCCAAGATCGCCACGCTCCCGCTGGTCGAGCAGCCGGGCACGATGTGGGACTACGGCTATTCCACCGACGTGCTCGGCCGTGTCGTCGAGGTAATCTCGGGGAAGACACTGCTGCAGTTTGAAAAGGAGCGGCTGCTCGATCCGCTTGGCATGACCGAGACCGCATTCTTCGTTGCCGACCCCGCCAAGTTTCCGCGCATCGCCGAGCCGATGCCGGAGGATCGCAACATCAATCAGATGACGCAGGTCCGGGATATCAGGCTGCCGCGGAAATGGGAATCGGGCGGCAGCGGCTTGGTCGGCACGATCGGCGACTATGCCCACTTCGCGCAAATGCTGCTGAATGGCGGCACCTATGACGGCCGGCGCTATCTCAAGCCGGAAACCGTCGCCCTGATGGCGTCGGATCATATCGGCCCCGAGACGAAGATCGTGCGCGACCAGAGCTATTATCCGGGCGGGAGCTCCGGCTTCGGCCTCGGCTTTGCGGTGCGCACGTCGGTGCCGCCCGACACATCGTGGCCGCTTGGCGAATATCGCTGGGATGGCGTCGGTGGCACCTTCTTCTTCATCGATCCCGAAGACGATCTGTTCGGAATCTTCATGGTGCAGACCCCGTCGCAGCGCGGCCGGATTCAATTGTCGCTGAAGACGCTGATCTATCAGGCGATGGGGCGCTGATCGCGGTCGACTCGTAGCCCGGATGGAGCGAAGCGCAATCCGGGACTCTCACCGCACGGATAAACTCCCGGATTGCGCTGCGCTCCATCCGGGCTACGGCAGTTCGCTAAGCCCCGCGCACGATCTCGCGGACATGGCCGATCGTCTCCTCGATCTGGTTCGCATTGACGTCGAGATGCGTGCAGGCGCGGATGCGTCCGTCCATCATCGCGAGCGTCACGCCGCGCTGGCGGAGCGCGGCGACCATCTTGTCGCCGGGAATGCCGGCGCCATCAGGGTTGAAGAACACGAGATTGGTCTCGGGCTCCTGCACCTCGATCCCTGCGATCTGCGACAGTCCGCGGGCCAGCGCCCGCGCATTGGCGTGGTCGTCGGCAAGACGCTCGACGTGATGGTCGAGCGCATAGATGCAGGCGGCCGCGCAGATTCCGGCCTGCCGCATCGAGCCGCCGAGACGCTGCTTCCACTGCCAGACTGCATCGATGAAAGCGCGCGTGCCGGCAAGCACGCCGCCGATCGGCGCGCCCAGCCCCTTCGAGAAGTCGATCCAGGCCGAATCCCACCCCGCCGTCATGTCGCGCGGAGAGATTCCGCTCGCCACAGTGGCGTTGAGCAGGCGCGCGCCGTCCATGTGGGTGACCAGGCCGTGTTGTTTTGCGATCGCGACGATCTCGTCGAGCGCGGCCTTCTTCCAGATCGTGCCGCCGCCGATATTGGCGGTCTGCTCGACGCTGACGACGGTCTGCGGCGGTTGGTAGCGCGTGCGCGGATGCAGCGCCTTGCGGAACGTCTCCGGCGTGAACTGGCCGTCCGGTCCCTTCAATTGCGTGACCTGGAAGCCGCCGATCGCGGCATGCGCGCCGCCCTCGCGCGCGATGATATGCGCGCTCTCATGGGCGAGGATCTCATCGCCGGGACGGCAATGCACCAGCGTCGCCGTGACGTTGCACATCGTGCCTGACGGCATGTAGACCGCAGCTTCCTTGCCGAGCAGCTCGGCGACGCGCTCGCACAGCGCGTTCACGGTCGGATCGTCGCCGACCTGCTCGTCGCCGACCTCCGCCCGCGCCATCGCCTCGCGCATCGCAGGCGTCGGCTTCGTCTGGGTGTCGGAGAGCAGGTTGATGCGCACCGGCGGCGCCTTAAGATCGATCGGGGGAGGAGTGTAGAGCATGGCGGGACTCGTCATCTAGTGGAACAACGATAACCGGTCCTCAGCCATGACGCGCTGGGCAACGTGTTGCCGCGCGGCGGCGAGGATGTCGTCCGGAGTGTCTGAACTGAAGTTGTTGCAGTTGGGCTGAGCGAACAGCCCTCGATATCGGCGGACCTGCTCGTCACGGGGCAGCGCGGCCCATATCTGACGTTCCGCTCCGGTCGGTATTGCCGAGGTTCAATGTTGGCGAGTTGGTCGCTCGGCTGAGGCATTGAGACTGCCCATACCATAACAAAAAGGCCCCGGAAACTGGGGCCTTTGAGCGATGATTTGCGCAGTTATCAACGCGAATAGAATTCGACGACCAGATGCGGCTCCATCTGCACCGGGAACGGCACGTCGGAGAGGTGGGGGATGCGCACGTATTTCGCGGTCATCTTGCCGTGGTCGACTTCGAGATAGTCGGGCGTGTCACGTTCTGGGAGCTGGCTGGCCTCGAGCACATGGGCCAGCTGCTTGGAGGATTCCTTCACCTCGATGAGGTCGCCAAGCTTGACCTGATAGCTCGAGATGTTGACCTTGCGGCCGTTCACCTTGATGTGGCCGTGGTTGACGAACTGGCGCGCGGCGAAGATCGTCGAGACGAACTTGGCGCGGTAGACCACCATATCGAGACGGCGCTCCAACAGGCCGATCAGGTTCTCGCCGGTGTCGCCCTTGAGGCGGCTCGCCTCGACATAGACACCGTGGAACTGGCGCTCGCTGATGTTGGCGTAGTAGCCCTTCAGCTTCTGCTTGGCGCGCAGCTGCACGCCGAAATCGGAGAGCTTGCCCTTGCGGCGCTGGCCGTGCTGGCCGGGGCCGTATTCGCGGCGGTTGACGGGGCTCTTCGGGCGGCCCCAGATGTTCTGGCCCATACGGCGATCGAGCTTGTACTTCGCCTCACTGCGCTTAGTCATCGCGTCCTCTTCAGGTTCATGGTTTGAGGAAACGCGCCCTCCTGTGTGACGGGCAAGCCCGCCACCGACAGGCCTCATCCCCAAAGCTTGAAGGGACGCGGCCACGGGTCGCGAAACGCTTCGCGGGCCGAAATCGGCCCGCGAGCAGGGGGCTTTTAGGTGAGTTTAGGCCGTCCTGTCAATGCGAATAGCCCCGAAAATCATGTCCGGACAGCCCGGATGGGCTTTGCCCCGGCTGCTCGCAATTCGGCAGCGATTTCAGTGTTCAGGACCTGTTCCAGCCGGGTTAGGACCCGGGCGATCGGGGCGGCGTCGGTGACGCGGTGGTCCCAGCGGATCACGACGTGGATGGTCTGGTCGGGCTCGACCACGCCATAGCTGATGATAAAGGGGCCGGGCGTGACGGGGTGGAGCTCGCCCCCGCCATAGGCGGCCACCGAGCTCACCGCGAAGCTGCCGAACCAGTTGCCGCGCTGCCGGCCGAAATTCAGGCCGATCGCCCAGGACAGGCGTCGCAGCGGCAGCGGCAGGCGGGTCGCCCGCATGATCTTGCGGAACATCGGAACGTCCTCGATCGGCGCCGTCTTGGCGCGCCGGATCTCGGCGTCGATGGTGGCCAGCCTCATGGCCTCAGGAGCCGCGATCCGCTGCGGCATCACGCATTCCTCGCCGTCCTCAACCCGGGCGATGGCGACCGAGGCCACGCTGTTTGGTAGTTCGTAGAGCATCGGCCAGGGCCATTTGGCGTAGATCGTGCGCAGGACCGGCTCGTCCTTGGCCACCACAGCGAAAGCCTTGACGAACATCGCGGCCCAGCCGGCCGGCGCCAGCGCGCCCGCGCGGGCCTCCAGCAGGGGGCGGATATTGAGCGAACGGGAGAGCGACACGAACGGCACGCCCATCGAGGCGCGCATGAGGTCGCAAATCAGACGGCGCGGCAGCGAAATGGTCTTGGATGTTCCGCGCATCGCGCTCCGGTTCCCGCGGATGAAAATATGTGCAGCGAGCGGGTTCCCGCTCGCTGCCTGCTCTAGCATGAACCAACCCGCTTAGGGGCGGTCGGTTCGCCGCATCAGGGCGCAGGCGAGGCCAGCGGCTTGGTCTTGTCGACGACGTAAACGCCGAGCACTTTCATGGCCTTGTCGCCGTGGGCCTTGGCGTCGTGCACGACGCCTGCCGGGATTTGATAGGAATCGCCAGCTTTCAGGGTTTTCTCCGGCTGCCCATCGACGAGCAGATTCAGCTCGCCTTCGAGCACGTAGCCGGTCTCGATTCCCGGATGAGCGTCCGGCTGCACCGCCCGTCGGGACTTCCGCGATGGCGGTGATGGTGTTGTAGCCGTCCGGAAACTCGACCTTCTGGAGTGGGGTGCGCTTGATGCCGGTCTGCTGGGCGAAGGCCGCGGCGGCAAGGCCGGTGAAAACGAGAGCGAGCAAAGTCTTTTTGAGCATTGTTTCCTCCCTGGAACGGCCGACCCTAGCAGCGCCGCCGCTGCCGGCAAGATCGCAATCGGTTTGTTCAGCGCTTGATGCCGTCGAACGCCGCCATGATGCCGCGCTGGAAGAGCGACCAATCGAAACCCAGCGCGATGGCGCGGTAGCCGCGGTCGATCAGCGCGTTGGCCTGGTCGGCGGTGCGGGCCACGCCGCCGATCGGCACGCCGCTTTTGAGGATGCCGGCCTCGGCCCGCGCGACCAGCTCCAGCAATTCCGGATCGTCCACCTGCCCGCGCTTGTTGATGGAGGTGGCGAGATCGCCGGGGCCGATCACCGCGACGTCGATGCCGGGCGTGGCCATTATCTCGTCGATGCGGTTGACGGCATCGACATGCTCGATGGTGATCATGCAGATGATCTCGTCGTCGGCGCTGGCCATGTAGTCCGGCATCGACTGGCCCCAGCGGAACGGCGCGTGGAACGGACCCCAGAGACGATCGCCGCGCGGCGGATAGCGCACGCTGCGCACCGCCTTCCCGGCTTCAGCGCGATTGGTGATCATCGGGAAGTTGATGCCGAAGGCGCCGATGTCCATCGGCGCCTTCGCAAGCCACGGCTCGTTCGCCGCGATCCGCACCAGGGGCGTGCACGGCGTGCCGGTGGTGGCTGCGATCATCGCATGTGCTTCGGTCAATCCAATCGGGCCATGCTCGAGATCGACGATGATCCAGTCGAGCGAGCGTGCCATGATCTGCACGGTCTGCACGCTCGGGATCGTCGCGATCGCGCCGAAGGCCGGGCGGCCCTCGCGCCAGAGCTGGCGGAGGCGGTTGAGTGGCATAGTCGGGACCGACATCGAATTGCCTTGGGCTGACCTGCGGAGAGATGATGACGGCGAAGCCTAGCAGCGCGCCGTTGCGGCGCAAAGTCAGGCCGGCACACGGCCGCCGAAGAACGGCGTTAGCGTGGCGCTGAGGCCATGCGCACGGTTCGAGGTGAAGATCATCTCGGCACCGGATTGCGCTATGCCGCCGATGCGCGCCCCGAGCAGGTCGGAGACGCGGCGGGCGATGGCCGGCGCCGGATCGATCCAGTCCACCGGCCAGGGCGCAAGTTTATTCAGCCGGTCGAGCAGCAGCGGATAATGCGTGCACGCGAGCACCACGATGTCGGTGCGCGCACCCGCATCCTGGGGATCGCCGACGAAGCAGGGCGCGAGCTCGGCAAGGACGTCGCCGTCGCTGATCGGATGTCCGCTGAGCGCGGCTTCAGCCAGCGATGCAAGCTCGGGCGAGCCGACCAGCGTCACCTCGCAACCCAGCGCGAAATCGCGGATCAGCGCCTTGGTGTACTCGCGCTTCACCGTGCCCTTGGTGCCGAGCACCGAAACGCGCCGGGTCTTCGACAGTGCGCAGGCGGGCTTGATCGCCGGCACGGTGCCGACGAAGGGCAGGGAATAGGCGGCGCGCAGATGCGATAGGACCAGGGTGGACGCCGTGTTGCAGGCGATGACGACGAGGTCAGGATCGTGCGTGCCGATCAGCTCCCCCATCAGCGGCACGACGCGGGCGATGATCTCGTCCTCGCCGTGGTGGCCGTAGGGGAAGAAGGCATCGTCCGCGACGTAGATGTAATGCGCGTCCGGGCGTGCGGCCACGACCTCGCGGAGCACCGTGAGTCCGCCAAGGCCGGAATCGAACACCAGGATCGTCGGGGAATTGATCACGTCGTTACCTTAAGGGCAGCATGGTTACCATTCGGTTTTTGGGGCGGTTTTGCGGCGGGGCCGCCTAGCATCAATTTGGAAGGGTTCAATTTCATGATTGCCGCAAGTTCCCGCTATCAGCAGCCATGCTGCGCTGCGGGCGGGACATATCCGCTCCGCGTCGTGGCGCGGATGGTGGCGGACGATTTGGGCCAGGAGCGTTCGGCTCTCGTGTCCCGGACGCGCTGCAACGCCCTCAGCGTTGCCGCGCAGAGCCGGGATCCGCGAAGCCGGTCAGGCGATCCTGTTGGTGGTGGCCGCTCGCTCGGTCGCCAACTGGCTCTGCAAGCGCTCGATGTTTTGCAGCAGGCGCTGGCTGGTCAGCACGAGGAAGTAGTAGCCGAACTGCGGGTCCTGGAAGTAGATCTCGAGCAGCCGGTCATAGGTGATCGTCAGCACCTGTCCGTCTTCGATGCATTCGATCGTGCCGGTGCGCCGGTTGTCCGGCGTGAGGAAGCCGAGCTCGCCCATCAGCGCGCCGGGCTGGATCTCGACATTGATCTCCTTGACCAGGAACTTGCCGGTGACGGTGAGGAGCATCTCCTTGGCCGGATCGCCCAGCTTGAACAGCGTGTCGCCGCGGCGATATTTGCGTTCGGTCATGAACGGCTTGAGCCATTCGATCGACATATCGCCTTCGGCGGCATGGCGCGCCTTCTTGACCAGCTTGAGCATCTGCCGCAGGCGCAAGGCGTTGATCGGAAGCAGCAGCAGATAGAGCAGGAACGTCGAGACGTTGGCCGAGAGCGCGCCGAAAACGGCGAAGAGCGCGCAGCCGATCATGTTGGCGACGCGGAGCGGCACCATCGTCCGCATCAGCAGGGTAGCGACGAAGAAGCCGGCGCCGACCGCGGCGAACAGATTGGCGAACGTGATGTTGTGGACGAAGATCTCCAGCAGCCGGTTGAAGATCGCGTCGTAGGTGACGTTGTTGGGATCGAGGCCCATCTGGACCAGGATCTTCGCGATCCTGAGGTTGTCCGTCGCCGCATCGAGAATGCGGTCGAGGATCGAGGAAATGTCTGCACTGCCGGACGGCATGGTATTGTCCCCGCGTAAGGCCTTCAGTCCCGGTTGGTACCGTATCGTCGAAATAGAATGACGACCGCTTGAATGAAGCCTTCGGCCGTCCTGCCGCAAGAGGCAAATTTTAGCCTTATCGGGCATTTCGGCAATTGCCCGTTGGGTGTGCGTATGGCCGCAACGCGCCCATGATTCGGGCCGGCCGCGCGGGCTTCGGCGTCGTGGACCGTGGCGTCCCGACGGGGGCGGGGGGCGTAGGCGAGCCGGCTTACGGCTTGGCGGCGGGCTGCACGACCTCCTGCTCGACGAGGTCGAGGTGTCCCGGCAGCGAACCGGCGCGCAGCAACATGGCGACGCTGTTGGCCTCTTCCAGGGTGAAATTGCCGGAGATCTGGCCCGAGCCGCCGGTGATCGTCTCGCGGATCACGGGAGCGGAGATCACCCTGCCGTCGAGCACGATGGCGAAGGGCTTTCCGATGTTCTCTTCGGTGACGTGGGCAAAGCGCCGCGTGCCGCGGCCGTTGAAGCGGAACGAGGCGATCGGCTCCTTCGTGCCGCTCGCAAATCCCGGACCGGCATAGCTGATGTCGTCGCCGTCCAGCGCGCTGTCTTTGGCGACCAGATAGGGGAGCTGGTCTTTGAAGCCTGGCAGGACTTCGGTGCCCGTGGGCGGCGTGCCCGATTGTGCCCGCTCCGCCGGCATCGAGAGGTCGATCAGGCGGAAGTTGACCTTCACCTTCCTGGCGAAGACCGCGGTCACGCGCTCGGGCTCCATCACATCAGGCAGGAAGATGCGGATGCGGTCCGCCCCGTCAGGCTGGACGCTGGCGAGCTTGACCCCGGCGTTCTTGAGACGTTGCTCGATCATGGCGATGGCGTTCTCGACAAGATCTTGCAGCCGTGCCGCGGCTGCGGCATCGGTCGGTGCGAGCCTGACCAGTCCGTCGCCACCGTCGGTCACCGTGAGCGCACGCGATGGCAGTTCCTCCGCGGCTGATGCCAGCTTGCGCGCGAGCTGTTCGCGGCCCTTCGCGTCCGCGATGTTCAATTCGACGCCGCCGTCGCGGATCGCAAGACCGGAGAAGGCGACGCGGCCCTCGCGCAGGGTCTTGTGGACGTCGTCGCGCAAATCCGTGACGACGCTCTCGCGCAAGCCGTCGCTGTCCACCTTGTAGACGATGCGCGAGCCGCCCAGCTTCTCCATCTTGTCGGCGACGAAGGCCGCGATCTTGGCGCGCATCTTGTCGAGCTGGGTGTCTTCGGCGAGCGCCGCGCGCGGCAGGGCGACCGCCGATGCCATGATCCACGTACCCATGGCGAGCGCGACGAACAGCCGGGTGGCGCAATCCCGCAGGGGCGTAGTCATGTTCACCTCAAGTCTTGCGGCGGGGCGCTGGCAAGCGAATTCGATGCCAGTTCTTGGTCCCCGGATCGGGCGCGGAGGTTCAAAGGCCTCTAACCAGAGTCCAATTACCGCAGTCGTGAGGTCATGGACGAATGCTCAATCATCCATCATTCTGTCCGCGCTCGGCCGGTCATCGGTCGAGGCTTCGCCGAACCAAAATGTCAAAAGACAGGGGCGGGGACAAGCACTGAGGGAGGACGGAATTCCATGGCGGGCATCCACGCGCTCGATCGCTTCATCGGCAACGACTATCCGGATCTGGCAACGGACGCAGAGGTCCGGGCCTTGGAGCAGGTCGCCTACGCCGATCGCGCTCGCGGCCGAGAGCACCTTTGATGCCATCAGGCTCGCGGCGGCCAGACATCCCATCAAGCCGGCCATCCAGTTCTTGCAAAATGCCGATCCCGCCGACACTCCGATCGTCGTAAGCTATCGCGACTTCTTCGTGCGGGTGCTTCAAGCCGCCAACATGTTTCACGCGCTCGGCGTCGGAAAGGACGACGTTGTGAGCTTCATGCTGCCGCTGTTGCCGGAAGCCTTCGTGACACTGTTTGCGGCGGAGGCCGCGGGCATCGCCAATCCCGTCAACCCGCTGCTCGAGCCGCATCAGATTGCCGAGATTCTCGATGCTGCAAAGACCAAGGTCCTGGTGGCGCTCGGGCCGATGCCCGGGACCGACATCTGGCAGAAGATCGAGCAGATCAGGCCGCAGTTGAAGCATCTCAAAGCGATCGTGCAGGTCTATGGCGGCGGCGATTCGGCCGGGGGCATTTTCTCCTTCCACGATCTCGCTGCGCAGCAACCGGCGGACCGGCTCGTCAGCGGCCGCAAAATTCTCGGCAGCGACATCGCCGCCTACTTCCACACCGGCGGCACCACCGGCACGCCAAAGCTGGTGCGGCACACCCACACCAACCAAGTCTATCAGGCGTGGGCGCTCAACCTGCTGCTGAAATCCAAGCCCGGCGCCAACATGTTGTTCGGCATGCCGCTATTCCACGTCGGGGGATCGCTGACGCAGGTGCTGCTGACGCTGTCGAGCGGTGGCTCATTGGTGGTATTGTCGCCGAGCGGATGGCGCAATCCGAACTCGGTGAAGAACATCCGGCAACTGGTCGAGCGCTTCAAGCCGGAGGCGTTGTCGAGCGTGCCGACCGTGCTTGCCGCAACGCTGGCGGTGCCGCCTGATAATGCCGACATCTCCAGCCTGAAATATGCCGCCGGCGGCGGCTCCGCGATTCCTGTCGCTGTGGGATCGGCGATCCAGGACAAGCTGAAGCTGCCGGTGGTCGAGGTCTACGGCATGACCGAGACGTCGAGCGTGCATACGCTCGCCTATCCGTCACGACCGATCCGCCTCGGCTCGGTTGGCCTGCCGATGCCCTATGCGCGCGTGCGCATCGTGCAGCTCGATGCCGACGGCCGACTGATCCGCGACTGCGCGCCTGACGAGATCGGCGTCGTCATCATGGCGGGCCCCGGCGTGTTCGGCGGCTATCTCGACGACGAACACAACAAGGGCGCCTTCGTCGACGAGGTCTGGGTCAATTCCGGCGATCTCGGCCGGCTGGATGCCGACGGCTATCTCTGGATCACCGGCCGCGCCAAGGATCTCGTGATCCGCGGCGGCCACAACATCGATCCGGCGCCGATCGAGGAGATCATGTTCCGCCATCCCGCCGTCGGCTTCGCCGCCGTGGTCGGCCAGCCCGACGCCTATGCCGGCGAATTGCCGGTCGGTTATGTGCAGTTGAAGCCGGGCGCGACCATCAAGCCCGGCGAGCTGGAAGCTTGGGTGCGCGAGCGCACGCCGGAGCGCGCAGCCGTGCCCGTGCAGGTCATCCCGATCGATCCGATGCCGGTGACCGGCGTCGGCAAGGTGTTCAAGCCGCAGCTGCGCTGGGACGCGGCGCAGCGCGTGTTCACGAACGTGCTGGCGCCGCTCACCGGGCGCGGCATCGATTGCAAGGTCAAGGTCGGCGCGCACGGCAGCCACGGCTCGATCGCAACCGTCACCCTCGCCGGCCTTCCGGCAGATCAACGCGGTAGTTGCCGGTGAGGTGCACACGTTGCTCGCGCCGTTCGTGATGCGGCACGAGGTGGTACAAGCGTAGGGCTCCACGCGACAGGGAGCGACGCTTCGCCGCACCGAAATAGAGCCGTCCCGAGGCTTTATGTGATCGGCATCACATAGGAGGATTTGGCAACCGGCGATGCTCGGAATAGTCTCATGGAATTGCATCCGGGGGGACGCAAGTGATTCCGTTTCGGCTATTTGCTTTATTGATATTTGCCATTGGCCTTACCTCCGGACCGGCGCATGCCGACCGGCGGGTGGCGCTTGTGATCGGCAATTCCGCCTACAAGAGCGCGCCCAAGCTCGGCAATCCCGTGAACGATGCCACCCTAGTCGGCGGCATGTTCAAGAAGGCCGGCTTCGATTCCGTCGACGTCAGGCTGGATCTCAGTGCCAGCGAGATGCGGCGCATGTTGCGTGAGTTTGCCGGCAGGACGCGCGATGCGGAAATGGCGGTGATCTATTACGCCGGGCATGGCATCGAGCTCGACGGCACCAACTATCTCATTCCGACCGACGCGACGCTCGAGACCGATGGCGACGTTCTTGACGAGACCATCCCGGTGGAGCGCGCGCTGTTCGCGGTGGAGCCGGCCAAGCAGCTGCGCCTGATCATCTTGGACGCGTGCCGCGACAATCCGTTTTCCAAAACCATGAAGCGCACGCTGGCGTCGCGCGCGATCGGACGCGGGTTGGCAAAGGTCGAGCCGACCAGCCCCAACACCATGATTGCGTTCGCGGCAAAGGCCGGTTCGACCGCGTCTGACGGTGATTCCAAGAACAGCCCGTTCGCCGTCGCTTTGGTCGAGCACCTGCCGAAGCCGGGCCTCGACCTGCGCAAGGCTTTCGGCTTCGTGCGCGACGACGTGCTCAAGAGCACGGGCTACAAGCAGGAGCCCTACGTCTACGGCTCGCTGGGCGGCGACGACGTGCCGCTAGTCGCCGTCAAGCCGGCCACGACCGGTCCGCAGGCCAACCCGCAGGATGCGCTTCGCAGAGATTACGAGCTTGCGCTTCAGCTCGCCACGCGCGACGGCTGGGAAGCATTTTTGACGGCGTATCCGGAGGGCTTCTACGCCAATCTGGCCAAGGGCCAGTTGAACAAGATCGGAGCCGAGGAGACGCGCGCGGCCGCCGAGCAAAAGGCGAAGGCGGCCGAGCAGGAGAAGACGAGGCTCGTTGCCGAACGCGCCCAGAAGGCCGAGCAGGACAAGGCGGCTGCGGCGGCGAAGGTCGCCGAAGAGGCGCGGATCGCAGCGGAGAAGCAAAAGCAGATCGAGCAGGCGCGGACTGATGCGGCCGAGCAGCAGCGCAAGGTGGCCGAGACTGCCGCTGCGAAAGCACAGGCCGAGAAGCAGGCGGCGGAGAAGGCCAAGGCCGAGCTTGCCGCCCGGCAGGCTGCGGACAGGGCGTCAGCCGAGCAGGCCGCAAAGCCGACAGCCGACCGGCAGATCCCGGAGGCCGAGAGCCAGAAAGTGGCTGCCCTCTCGCCCGCGCCGACATCCACCTTGTCGGCGGTCGATCTGGCCAGATCCGTGCAGAGCGAATTGCGCCGCGTCGGCTGCCTGTCCGCCGCTTCCGACGGCGACTGGAGCGCCGCATCGCAGCGCTCGCTGTCACTGTTCAACAAATATGCCGGCACCCAGTTCGACGTGAAGCTTGCGAGCGTCGATGCCCTCGATGCGCTGAAGGCGAAGCCGGGACGGGTGTGCCCGCTCGTGTGCAATTTCGGTTTCAAGGCCGACGGCGATCAATGCGTGAAGATCACCTGCCGCGCCGGCTATCACGTCGGTGACGACAACGAGTGCGAGAAGATCCAAGAGAAGAAGCCGGTCGCGACACGCGAGGATTCCCGGAGGCGCGACGCGGATCGAAAACAAACGGAGGCGGCTCCATCGACGCCGCAGGCCTCGGGGCAGATGATCTGCAACAACGCCGGATGCAGGCCGATTGCCAAGGGATGCCGGCTCGGAACGGCCAATCATCCGGCCACTCCTACGGTTAAGATACCGGCCGAAATATGCAATTGATGATGAAGCATCGCTTTCGGACTTCGGCCATCGCGCTCACAGCTCTTGTCGGCTCCGTTGTCGCAAGCTGGCTGGGCTGCAGCCCGGCGCTCGCCGACAAGCGCGTTGCGCTCGTGATCGGCAATTCCGCCTACAAGAGTGCGCCCAAGCTGGGCAATCCCGTCAACGACGCGGCCTTGATCGGCGGCATGTTGAAGAGGTCAGGCTTCGACACGGTCGACGTCAGGCAGGACTTGAACGCGCCCGAAATGCGCAAGGCGCTGCGCGAGTTCGGCGCGCGGACGCGAGACGCCGATGTCGCGATCGTCTACTACGCGGGCCACGGTCTCGAGGTGGACGGCACCAACTACCTGATTCCGATCGATGCAGCGCTCGAGACCGATACCGACGTCTACGACGAGGCGTTGCCGATTGATCGCGTGCTGGTCAGCATCGAGCCTGCCAAACAGCTTCGGCTCGTCATCCTCGATGCGTGCCGCGACAACCCTTTCTCAAAGACGATGAAGCGTACGGTGGCCTCACGTGCAATCGGCCGCGGCCTTGCCAAGGTCGAGCCGACCAGCCCGAATACGATGATCGCGTTTGCGGCCAAGGCGGGCTCGACGGCGTCGGATGGCGACTCCCGGAACAGCCCGTTCGCCACGGCTCTCGCGGACCATCTGCCAAAGCCCGGCCTGGACCTGCGCAAAGCGTTCGGCTTCGTGCGCGATGACGTGCTAAAGAGCACTGCCAACAAGCAGGAACCCTTCGTATATGGCTCGCTGGGCGGCGATGACGTGCCGCTCGTTCCTGCCAAGCCGGTTGCGACCGGCCCGCAACCCAATCCGCAGTCTGAGCTCAGGCGAGACTATGAACTCGCGCTCCAGCTCGGCACGCGGGACGGCTGGGAAGCGTTCCTGGCGCAATATCCTGAGGGGTTCTATGCGAATCTCGCCAAGGGCCAGTTGAACAAGATCGGCGCCGAGGAGACGCGCGCGTCGGCTGAACAAAAGGCCAAGGCGGCCGAGCAGGAGAAGACAAGGCTCGTTGCCGAACGCGCCCAGAAAGTCGAGCAGGACAAAGCGGCCGCGGCCGCGAAGACCGCCGAAGAGGCGCGGATCGCGGCCGAGAAGCAGAAGCAGATCGAGCAGGCGAGGACAGAGGCGGCCGAGCAGCAGCGCAAAGTGGCCGAGGCCGCCGCCGCCAAAGCGCAGGCCGAGAAGCAGGCGGCGGAGAAGGCCAAAGCCGAGCTCGCCGCCAGACAAGCCGCGGAGAAGGCGTCAGCCGAGCAGACCGCCAAGCAGACAGCCGATCGCCAGATACCGGAGGCCGGGAGCCAGAAAGTGGCAGCCCTCGCGCCGGCGCCGACATCCAATGTGTCGGCAGCTGATCTGGCGAAATCCGTGCAGAGCGAATTGCGCCGCGTCGGTTGTCTTGCCTCGGCTGCGGACGGGGAATGGAGTTCGGCCGCACAGCGCTCGCTGACGCTGTTCAATAAATATGCCGGCACCCAGTTCGACGTGAAGCTTGCGAGCGTCGACGCGCTCGATGCGCTGAAGGCGAAGCCGGGACGTGTCTGCCCGCTTATATGCAATTTCGGCTTCAAGGCCGACGGCGATCAATGCGCGAAGATCGCCTGCCGCGCCGGCTATCGCGTCGGTGACGACAACGAGTGCGAGAAGATTCAGGAGAAGAAGCCGGTCGCGACGCGCGAGAACTCCTCAAGACGCGACGCTGAGCGGAAGGCAACCGAATCTTCGCCCGCCAAGCCCGAGGCGAGCGGGCAGATCATTTGCAGCTCGACAGGCTGCCGTCCGGTGCAAAAGGGATGTCGGCTTGTGAGCGGGACCATCCCAGGAAGGGTCAGTTCGAATGTTGCAACCGGCGGCAACTTTGAGGTCTGCAATTAGACTTGTGATGGAAACTTGCCTGTATAAGGCTAGGCGATCTGGATGAATATCGTTCGATTTCTTGGGATGTTGATTTTTGCCGTTTGGCTGGGTTGCAGACCTGCACATGCCGAGAGGCGCGTTGCGCTCGTGATCGGCAATTCCGCCTACAAGAACGCGCCGCGGCTCGCGAACCCGGTGAACGACGCTGGGCTGGTCGGCGCCATGTTCAGGAACGCCGGCTTTGATTCCGTCGACATCAAGCTGGACCTCAATGCCAGCGAAATGCGGCGCATGCTGCGCGAGTTCGCAGCCAGGACGCGCGATGCCGACATGGCGGTGATCTACTATGCGGGCCACGGCATCGAGCTTGACGGCAACAACTACCTCGTTCCGACCGATGCCATGCTGGAAACCGACGGCGACGTCCTCGACGAGACCATCGCCCTCGACCGTGCGCTGTATGCGGTCGAACCGGCCAAGCAGCTTCGTCTCGTCATTCTCGATGCCTGCCGCGACAACCCTTTCGCCAAGACCATGAAGCGCACGGTGGCCTCGCGCGCGATCGGGCGAGGGCTCGCGAAGGTCGAGCCGACCAGCCCGAACACGATGATCGCGTTCGCGGCCAAGGCAGGCTCGACGGCTTCGGATGGCGATTCCCGCAACAGCCCGTTTGCGGTCGCGTTGACCGATCATCTGCCGAAGCCGGGACTCGATCTGCGCAAGGCGTTCGGTTTTGTCCGCGACGACGTGCTGAAGAATACCGGCTACAAGCAGGAGCCCTATGTCTATGGCTCGCTCGGCGGCGACGACGTGACGCTGGTGCCGGCAAGGCCGGCGGCTGCGGGCCCGCAGGCAAATCCACAGGACAGTGTACGCCGGGACTACGAGCTTGCCCTTCAGGCCGGCCTGCGTGAAGCCTGGGAAGCATTTCTCCAGACCTATCCGGATGGCTTTTACGCCAACCTCGCCCGCGTGCAGTTGAAGAAGATTGCCGCGGAAGAGGAGCGCACGGCGGCGACGGAAAAGGCGCGGTTGGCCGAGCAGGACAAGGTGAAGCTCGCCGCTGAACGTGCCCAGAAAGCGGAGCTGGAAAGAGCCGCGGCTGCCGCCAAAGCCGCCGAAGATGCGCGGATCGCCGCGGAAAAGCAAAAGCAGATCGAGCAGGCAAAGGCTGAGACAGCCGAACGCGAGCGCAAGGTAGCCGAGGCGGCGGCGGCGAAGGCGCTCGCGGAGAAGCAGGCGATCGAGAAGGCGGCGGCTGAAGCTGTGGCGAAGCAGGCTGCGGACAAACAGAGCGCCGATGCCGAGAGCAAGAAGGTCGCGGCCCTGTCGCCGCCGCCGAGCTCCCCGTCACCGGGCGATCTCTCCAGATCCGTTCAGCTTGAATTGCGCCGCGTGGGCTGCATGAAGGCTGGACCGGAGAGTGATTGGGGCGAGACGGCGCAACGCTCGTTGACGCTGTTCAATAAACACGCCGGGACCAGATTCGACGCGAACCTTGCGAATGCGGATGTGCTCGACGCGCTGAAGGCCAAGCCCGGACGTGTTTGTCCGCTGGTTTGCGAGCGCGGCTTCAGGGCTGATGGCGATGCCTGCGTAAAGATCACCTGCCGCGCTGGTGATCGCGTCAACGACGACAATGAATGCGACAAGACGCCGGAGAAGCCGGTTGCGAGACGGGACGACGCGCAGAAGCGCGATTCCGATCGTCAACAGAAGGAAGCCTCACCGGCGAGTCAGCAGGCCCGCTCGTCGGGCCAAGTCATTTGCAGCTCGGCCGGCTGTCGTCCGGTTCGTTCGGGATGCAGATTGGTGACCCCGACTGCTGGGCCGGGAACCGGTGGCGCGGGCGCCGGCGTCGCCGGCCAGAATGCTGTCGAGGTTTGCAACTAAGGGCCCGCGCCCACGATCAATCAACCCGCCGGCATCCGCGTTTCGACCAGCCGCACCCAATATGATGCGCCGTGGCCCAGGATGTTGTCGTTGAAGACGTAGGCCGGGTGATGGCACTCGTTGCCGTCGCCCATGCCGACCAGGATCATCGCGCCGGGGCGTGCTTCCAGCATGAAGGAAAAGTCTTCGGCGCCCATCATGGGAATGAACTTGTCGTTGACGCGCTCGGCGCCGACGATGTCGCGGGCGACGTCGGCCGCAAGGCCGGCTTCGCGCGCATGGTTCATCGTCACCGGATACATCCGCGTGTATTTGGTCTCGGCCGAACCGCCATAGGCACGGGCGACGCTCTCGGCGACCTCGCCGATGCGGCGCTCGACGAGATCGCGCACCTCGGGATCGAGCGTGCGCACGGTGCCGCCGAGCTCGGCGATCTCCGGGATGATGTTGAAGGCCGTGCCGGAGTGGAATTGCGTGATCGAGATGACGGCGGACTTCAGCGGATCGACGTTGCGCGCGACGATCGATTGCAGCGCGCCCACGATCTGCGCGCCGATCAGCACGCTGTCGATCGACTTATGCGGACCCGCACCGGCGTGGCCGCCCTTGCCGTGGACCGTGATCTGGATGTTGTCGGAGGAGGCGAGCATCGCGCCGGGCGTGGTTGCGAAATGGCCCTCGGGCAGGCCCGGCATGTTGTGCATGCCATAGACCTCCTGGATGTTCCAGCGCGTCATCAGCCCGTCCTCGACCATCGCCTTGCCGCCACCGCCGCCTTCTTCCGCGGGCTGGAAGATCACGACCGCCGTGCCGTCGAAATTGCGCGTCTCGGCGAGATATTTGGCGGCGCCGAGCAGCATGGCGGTGTGGCCGTCATGGCCGCAAGCATGCATCTTGCCGGGGACCTTGGAGGCGTAGGCGACGCCTGACGTCTCCATGATTGGCAGCGCGTCCATGTCGGCGCGCAGGCCAATGGTCTTGCCGGAGGCCGATTTGCGGCCGCGGATCACGCCGACCACGCCGGTGCGGCCAATGCCCGTCACCACCTCGTCGCAGCCGAACTCGCGAAGCTTGTCGGCGACGATGCCGGCGGTGCGATGGACGTCGTATTGCAGCTCCGGGTTCTCGTGGAAGTCATGGCGCCAGGCGGCCATTTCGTCGGAGAGGGCGGCAACGCGGTTGACGATGGGCATGAGGGGGATCCGTTTTTGTTTTGCTGCAGTTCGTAGGGCGGGTCAGCGAATCGTAACCCACCTCGTTGGTTTTCGCGGAGACAGAAGTGGTGGGTTATGCCAGCGGACTGCGCTTCGCGCAGCCCCAGGGCCAACCCACCCTACGAGCCTATGCTTCCCCGAACACGCGCTTGAAGATCGTGTCGACGTGCTTGAGGTGATAGCCGAGGTCGAACTGCTCCTCGATCTCGGCGTCGGAGAGATATTTCTTCACCTCGGCGTCTTTCTTGAGGAGCTGGAGGAAATCGCCTTCGCCGCGCCAGACCGGCATGGCGTTGCGCTGCACCAGCTTGTAGGCGTCCTCGCGGCTCGCGCCTTTCTGCGTCAGCGCCAGCAGCACGCGCTGGGAGTGCACGAGACCGCCGAGACGGTCGAGGTTCTTCTGCATGTTGGCGGGATAGACCAGCAGCTTGTCGATCAGGCCGGCGAGACGCACCAGCGCGAAGTCGAGCGTTACGGTTGCGTCCGGACCCATCATGCGCTCGGCGGAGGAGTGCGAGATGTCGCGCTCGTGCCAGAGCACGACGTTTTCCAGCGCCGGCGTCACATAGGCGCGCACCATGCGGGAGAGGCCGGTGAGGTTTTCCGACAGCACCGGGTTGCGCTTATGCGGCATCGCGGACGAGCCCTTTTGTCCTTCGGAGAAGAACTCTTCGGCTTCCAGCACTTCGGTACGCTGCATGTGGCGGATCTCGACCGCGAGACGCTCGACGGAGGAGGCGATTACGCCAAGCGTGGAGAAATACATCGCGTGCCGGTCGCGCGGAATGACCTGAGTAGAGATCGGCTCGGGGACGAGACCCATGGCTTTCGCCACATGCTCTTCGACGCGCGGATCGATCTGCGCGAAGGTGCCGACGGCGCCGGAGATAGCGCAGGTCGCGACCTCTTTCCGCGCGGCGATCAGGCGTTCCCTGGCGCGCGAGAATTCGGCGTAGGCATAAGCGAGCTTGAGGCCGAAGGTGACCGGCTCAGCGTGGATGCCGTGGCTGCGGCCGATGGTCGGCGTCATCTTGTGCTCGAAAGCGCGCCTCTTCAGCGCTGCCAGCACTTTGTCGAGATCGGCTAGCAGCAGGTCGGCGGCGCGGGTGAGCTGCACGTTGAGGCAGGTGTCGAGCACGTCGGAGGACGTCATGCCCTGGTGCACGAAGCGTGCCTCGGGGCCGACGATCTCGGCAAGGTGGGTCAGGAAGGCGATGACGTCGTGCTTGGTCTCGCGCTCGATCTCGTCGATGCGGGCAACGTCGAAGGTGGCGTTCCCGGCTCTCGCCCAGACCGTCTTGGCGGCTTCCTTGGGGATGGTCCCGAGCTCGGCCAGCGCGTCGGCCGCATGCGCCTCGATCTCGAACCAGATCTTGAACCGGGTCTGCGGCTCCCAGATCGAGGCCATTTCGGGACGGGTATAGCGGGGGATCATCTGACGACTCCAAAGAGGTGGACGGGCAGCCGAGGTGGCGGCACCGGCCAAAATGCTTTTTACGCCGTGATTTAGCAGAGCAGGGAGGGCGAAACAAACGATCGGGGCCCCAGGGGAGCGGGGATCGCCAAGCTATCCACTGGACCAGCCAACCGGGACGACCACCGCAAGGGAGGCCGGTCGCAAATATTAGCTGTCGATCACGGATCATTGACTAACAGATATTGAAATCTGTCAGCGAGACGTGTATATCCGTTCTCGGACGCTCCGATTGGGCGTCCCGCGGCTCCCCCGGAAGTCCCGACGTCCGAAACAAATGCGGATCGAGGGACGAAATTGAAGAGAGGGGACCGCGGACGAATGGAGACTTAAGACAATGACGACCGAAATCATCAATTTGACCGGGACGATTGGGCACTGGCTCAATTTACTGGTGGCGCGCCAGATCGCGGCGCAGGCTGCAAAACTGCCTCATTAAGGCGAGAGCTTTCCGAAACGACCGGCACGGGCGCTTCGGAAGCAGCTCCATCGCCGGGTAACTGGGCCCTCAATGGGAACATGGTGCTGGCATGAACGAAGTCGTTATCTTGACGCCGGAGCGGATCCTCGAAGTCACCGAGGACGTCCTGCGGCGCTACGGACTTGCCAAGGCCACCGTGGTTGACGTGGCCCGTGCGCTCGATGTGAGCCACGGCAGCGTCTATCGTCATTTCCCGAGCAAGGCTTCGTTGCGCGAAGCCGTGGCCAAGCGCTGGCTGGACCGCATCGACGGACCGCTGCGCCAGATCGCCGAGGAGCAGGGCCCCGCGCCGGTGCGGCTCGACCGCTGGCTGCGCACGCTGTTCGCCGCCAAGCGTTCGCGCGTGCTCGACGACCCCGAGATGTTCGAGACCTATCTGACGCTAGCGCGCGAGGCCTGCGCAGCCGTCAGGTGTCACAAGGACACCATGATCGACCAGATCTCGGCGATCCTGTCCGACGGCGTGAAGCAGGGCGTGTTCGAGGTGAGCGACGTCAAGACCACCGCCCGCGCCATCTTCGATGCGACCGTCCGCTTCCACCATCCGGCCCATGCCGACGAATGGAAGGACGCCGATCTCCCCCCCCGCGTCGACGCGACGCTCGCCCTCGTGCTGCGCGGGTTGAAGGCCTAGACCGACACTCTCCCTTCAAACTTCAAAGCGCGTAATTGCCAATTCAGCCTTTCGCCTTGCGCGGAAGTGCGTCCTTGCGAAGGGAAGGCGAGCGGAGTGATTGTCTGCGCGCGTGAAAAGCTGCGTCGGACGGTGGGACAATCGGCGGGCTCTCCGGATATGCATTCACCGCGATTTCGACAGCGTCCTTTGACCGCTTCCGAAGGTGGTAGAATGTAAGCTCCTGATCGAGTGCGGGGCAGCGGAAGTGCACGACGGCCGTATCCGGCAAGCGGCAGAGTTCGTCGATGAGTTCGCCTACGGTGATGAGCGGAGGATCGACGATCGTTCGGTGCATAGCCTTACTCATGGCGCAACTCCTTCACTCTGCTGCTAACCACGGCGCGACGGTGTCGGTTCCATTTCGCTTGGCTACAGCGTCGGATAAAGATGCGAACTGCGCGCCGATGCGCTGGAGCGCGGATCCCAACCGCAAGCTGCGCGACCGCAATATGCCGAACGGGTCTTCGCGCCCGGCCAGTTTGCGATACGTCGCAAGGTCATCAATCGTCGGACCTTCCCCGCGTCTGGCATTCCCGCCCACACTCGTTCCAACCGAAATCGACGTGCCGAGGCCGGCATAGAGATAATGGTCGCCAAACGCTTTCTGGAGCGCGGCAAAAGTCGGCTCGCCGGTGCAATGTCCCGGTGCTACGGCGTCGACCTTGAACCTGTCCTTCAGAGCGGTAACGACTTTCGCGATGGCCTCGTCAGGCGCGACGACCAGATGAAATCCACCCGCGATGAGATGAATCCTGGGATTGATACCGGTCGCCGCCTCGACGATGCGCTCGATCCCCGGGTGCGAACAACCGACCAGAAGGACTACGCCGTCTGCCGTGTTGACGGCCAAAGACAGTTCCTTGAGTTCTTTTGTCCCGGGCGCGTCGGAGATCAGCGAAATAAGCGTGATACCAGGAGCAATCTCGGTCGTTTGATCGATCAGTTCGAAGTTTGCGTTGGCCCATGCCGAGCCGAACTTCATCACCGATGGGGCCTTGCCTCCATAGTACCGCATCTCCGGCGGCAAGGCCTCGTCTTTCCGGTAGAAGCCGGAAGGCAGCGAAGAGCCGTAGATCCCAAATCCTTCTTTTGGCGCGTAGATCTTCACGGACGGATTGACGCTTAGGACGTAGGACAATCCCGCCATATGATCGGAGTGGCGGTGCGAAAGAACGACAAAGTCAAGGTCCGAGAGATTGACACCCTTCGCCTTCACGTTTGCGGCGAAGATTTGGGGGTCGTTACCCGTATCGAACAAGATGCGTTTTCCCGCGATTTCGACAAGGGCGGAAAAACCCCAGTCCTTTGTCATCGCGTCATTTGTGCCGAAAGCGTCGTAAAGAATGGTGATCTGGTCTTTCGCCTCGGTTGCTGCGCTTTCGGTGGTTCCGATCGCGAAAACGCTGAAGCCGATCAATGCTGCAAGGAAACTGTCCCTGATGTTCATGGAAGCGTCTCCTGTTGTGGTGCAAAGCATGCAACGGAACGAGGACGGCTTCGAAAGAGTCGATCAAAGGGGCTCTCGTTGAATATCGGAGCCTGGCAGACATCCACCGGCGGCCTCGCGCCGGATGCCGTGCCTGCCATCGAACCTAACACAATCGGAGAGAGACCGCAGATCTTCATGAGGGCCGGTCGGGAACCATATATCCGCAGATGTGGGCGCTTTAAGCGTCCAGCCGCCAAGCTCTAGATCCTGGTCAGCCCACAACTCGCGGCCAGCCGCACGAGCTGCGCGTCGGTGCGCGCGCCGGTCTTGGTCTTGATCAGGTAATGATAGTTCTGCACCGTCTTCACGCTGAGATTGAGATGCGCCGCGATCTGCTCGGTGGTGGCGCCGCCGGCGAATTGGCGCAGGATCTCGATCTCGCGCTCACCCAGTTGATCCAGTGCCGAGCCCGCCGACAGGCTGTCCTCGGCCAAGATATGCGCGATGTCGTCGCTCATGGCGCGTTCGCCGCGCGCAACGCTGCGGATCGCGGTGACGACCGCGGAGGGCTCGCTGCTCTTGGTGACGAAGCCGCTGGCGCCGGCGCTGAAGGCGGCTTTCACCAGCACGGCCTCGTTGTGCATGGTGAAGACGAGGATGCGCGCCCGCGGGCTGCGCGCGCGGATGTTGCGGATCGCCTCCAGCCCGCTCGCCCCGGGCATCGAGATATCCAGCAAGACCACGTCGGGATCGTGCGCCTTGAAGGCGCCGTAGGCATCCGCGGCATTGTCGGCTTCCGCCACGACATTGAGATCGCCCTGGCTCTCCAGCACCCGCCTGTAGCCTTGCCGCACGATCGGATGGTCGTCGACCAGCAGCACGGAGATGCCTGTTGCGGCAACCTCGTTCATGTCGGCCTCACGCGGCGAGCGGAATAGTGGCGGCGACGCTGAGGCCGCGATTGGCGGGCAGGATCGACAATGATCCGCCGGCCGCAGCGACCCGCTCGCGGATGCCGGTGAGGCCGAAGCCGGCCGACAGCGCCACGCGCTCCGCATCGCCGCCGCCATCGTCCTCGACCCGGATCAGCAACGTGTCTTCGTCATCCGCGCGCCGCTCGATGCGCAAGGAGATCTCGCGCGCCGAGCTGTGGCGCAGGGCGTTGGTGAGGCATTCCTGCGCCACGCGATAGGCAGTGGTGGCGGCCGGGCCGCGGATGTCGGTGAGGTCGCCCTTGAGATCGAGCCGGATGATCGGCTGCGATGCACTTTGCGAGCGCCAGCTGTCCACCAAATTCACGAGGCTAGCCTCCAGCCCAAGCTCCTCGGGCAGGGGATTGCGCAGGCGTTTGAGCGCATCGCGAAGCGAGGCCATCAGATGATGGGTGGCCTGCGAGATCATGCGCGCGTCCTGCGCGATTCCGTTATCCTTGCTCTGCTTCGCGCTGGCGGTCTCGATTGTGTTGGCGAAGGCGAGGATGGCGGAGAGATTTTGGCCGAACTCGTCATGCAGCTCGCGGGCGAGCGCGCGGCGTTCGTCATCACGGATCTCGATCAGCCGCCTTGTCAACGCCGCGCGCTGTTCGGTGGCCTCCTCCAGCCGGTCGCCGAGCTCGTCGACCGCACTGCCGATCATCGTCAGCTCCATGGAGCGGAAGCGCGGCAGTTTCGTACGATATTGGCCCCGCGCCATGCGCTGGAGCGCGGTGACGATGGTGCGCGCCGGCGCCAGCGCGTGGGCGATGGCGAGCGACGCCAGGAGTGCGATCGCCGCCGCCATCAGAAGCGCGACATCGACCACGTTGAGGAGGTACTCCCAGGCCAGCGAGATGGCCGCTGCGGAATCCGGCGTCGCGACGATCGTTCCGGCAGCTGCCGCGCGGGGACTGACGGGCCTTACCACCTCGGCGTGGCTGCCGATGAAGATGGGTACTATTGCAGTGAACCAGCCCGGCGGCGTCCTGCCGATGCCCTGGCTCTGGCCGCAGAGCGGCCTTTCGAAGGCGATGGCCGGCTGGAACTCGACGCAGACGCCGGGGGAAATCAGCTTCATCGTCTCCAGCGTGCGCCATTCCGGAACCGGCAGGAGTTGCTCGCGCGTTCTGCTGCTGCGCAACAAGAACTCGTGCCAGTACAGCGCCTGAAGCGCCTGCGCGACCCGTTGCGCCGAGGCCGCAGTCGCCCGGTCGACGCTGCGATAGGCATCGAACATGGCCCAGACGGTCGCAGCACCGAGGCACAGCGCCACGATGACAAGCAGACGGGCGACAAGCTGAAGCACAAGGCGCATGCGATCACCCCCAACGTTTGGTACGGTCAGCCTAACAACGTCGCCGCGCCTTGCCAATTGCGGGGAACGGCAGGATCGCCGCTCGGGCAAATTTCCCAAGCCGGATTGGGCATGGCTCTTTGGACCGGGCGCGGCGGCTTTGATCTAATGGGCGGGGAATCGTTGCAGGCCGGGAGCAGTGCAGCATGAGTTCGATGACGATTGGGCCGATCGCGGGCCCTGCGACCGACCCGTCCGAGCGCAGCGCGCTCCTGTTCTGGATGATCTTCACCGGTCTTTCGATCTTCGCCGTCGTCCTGTTGTGGCGGTTCGGCCTGATCCATCTGATGCTGACCTCTGACCGGACCTACATTTCGAGCGTGATCGCGGCGCTCTATGTTCTCACCTGCGGTCACTGCTTCCTGCGGACCCGGACGATTGCCCGCGAGGGCGCGGCGGCGCGTCGCTGCCGCGCTGTGCTCTCGGCCCCCGGCGGCAGCAAGGCCCTCGATGCGAGCGCGACGGCACTGCCGCGCGGGCTGGTGCGGGATCACATCGAGAGCCTGGTGACGAAGGCCACGGCGCAGGACTACCGGCGGGTCGACCAGACGCTGCTGCTGCGAACGCTGGCAGACCGTCTGCGTGGCTCGAACGGCTTCGGCGCCTTTGTCTCCGACACGCTGATGAAGCTCGGCCTGCTCGGCACGATCGTCGGCTTCATCATCATGCTGGCGCCGATTGCGGGTCTCGATGCCGCCGACAAGGTCGCGATGCGTTCCTCGATGGGGCTGATGAGCGACGGCATGGCGGTTGCGATGTACACGACGCTGGCGGGCCTCGTCGGCTCGATCCTGGTCCGCATCCAGTATTACATGCTGGATGCCGCAACCCAGCGGGTGTTCTCGGATGCCGTGGTGCTGACCGAGACCTACGTCACGCCGGTGCTGGAGCGCAAGGGTTCTGGAATGCCCTCATGATGGACGATTTCGGTCTCTATCCGCGCGAGGAGCCTTTCGATCCCTTGGGCGTGATGCTGTTCAAGGCGCTCCAGGTGGTCGCCTTCCTGTTCTTTCTCGCGTTGCTCGCGGTATCGCCCGATGCCAAGGAGGGCAAGATCGACTCCAAGGCGGAGTTCATGATCACGCTGGACTGGCCGGACAGTCACCCCGACGATCTCGACCTGTTCGTGCAGGACCCCGCCGGCAATATCGCCTGGTATCGCCACCGCGAGGCCGGCTTCCTCACGCTCGACCGCGACGACCGCGGCGGGGCCAACGACTTCATCATGGTCAACGGAAAGAAGATCGCTTCGCCCATTCGCGAGGAGATCGTCACGGTGCGCGGCATTGTTGCCGGCGAATACACCGTCAACGTCTCGCATTTTCAGGCCACGACAAACGAGCCCGTCTCGGCCAATGTGAAGGTGCAGAAGCTCAATCCGACCGCGCAGGTGGTGTTCGACAACAAGCTGACGCTCAATCGCACCGGCGACGAAAAGACCGCGGTACGGTTCCGGCTCGATGCCGAGGGCAAGGTCGTCAATGTCGACCAGCGGCCGAAATCGCTCCTGGAGACGTTTCGCAATGTGCGTGCGAATGGTGCCGATCTCGATCCCAAGACCGGCGTGAGGATGCGCCGTGAGTGATCTGCAATTGGTCATTTTTACGCTGTCGGTCGCCTACGCCGTGATCGGCGCGCTGCTGCTGGTCGTGCTGGTCTATGCACGCCTGCACTGGTCGCTGAAGGCGATCGCGGTGGTCGTGACCAGCGTGTTCTACGTTGTCAGCTTCGGCGGCATGCGCGGGCTGCTCGGCTGGGCCAGCACGGAGAAGCTGCCGGCTTCGTTCAAGTTGCTCCAGGCCCGCATCGTCGAGCCGCATTCGCTGGAAGGCGATCCCGGCTCGATCTATTTATGGGTCGAGGCGCTGGATGAGGACAATCGCCCGAGCGGCATCCCCCGGGCCTTTCGCGTGCCCTACGACGACCGGATGGCCGACAAGACCCATGCGGCGCAGAACGAGATCGCGGCGGGGCATCTGCAAGGCGGGCGCGCCGCCGATTTCGGCGGCGGCGAGGGCAGCCTGATCGACATGGTCCGGGAATATGTGACGCCCAAGACCATCATGGAGACCAGCGGCGGCGATTCATCGACGGGTGAGTTCAGTGCTCCGCCGGCCGGCGCACAAGGCGCCGTGTTCACGCCGCTGCCGCCGCCCAGGATGCCGCCGAAAGACGAGCAATAGGCTCTTCACCATCACGGCAGAGCCGCGCTGGAAAACCGCGCCGCGCTGGCGCATCCTGTTGACCTCCCTCAATTTGGCCTTATCGGCTTTCGATAACAACTGAGGGTGGAGGGTGCGTGCTTCTCGCTGTGTTCTCGGATATCCACGGCAACCGGCAGGCGTTCGAGGCCTGCCTGAAGGTTGCCCGCGCGAAGGGCGCGGAGCGGTTCGCCCTGCTCGGCGATTTCGTCGGCTATGGCGCCGATCCGGAATGGGTCGTGGACACCGCGATGGGTCTGGTCCAGGAGGGCGCCATCGCCGTCCGCGGCAATCATGACGAGGCGGTCAACACCACGACCGAGGCCATGAATGCGGAGGCGCAAGTCGCGATCGAATGGACGCGCAGGCGGCTCGACGTCGCGCAGCGGCGGTTCCTCGCCGAGCTGCCGATGCTGGTGGAGGACACCGATCGCTTGTTCGTGCATTCGGAAGCCTCCAGCCCCCAGCGCTGGTATTATGTCCGTTCGACGGCGGATGCGGCCAAGAGCCTGATATCGACGCCCGCCCATGTCACCTTCTGCGGTCACATCCATCGCCCGGCCCTCTATTCCATGTCGGTGACGGCGAAGATGACCGGCCTCGTGCCCAAGACCGACGTTTCTGTGCCGCTTTTGCGCGGGCGGCAATGGCTTGCCGTGCTCGGCTCGGTCGGCCAGCCTCGCGACGGCGATCCATCCGCAGCCTTCGTGCTGTTCGACACGGTGTCGTGCCAGATCACCTATTGCCGCGCACCTTATGACGTCGAGACTGCGGCCAACCGGATTCGCGAGAACGGCCTGCCGCATTGGCTCGCCGACCGGCTGTCGCAGGGACGCTGACGACGATGCCGCAACCCCTGGTCAAATCAGGCGCCGAGATCGACGGCTACACCATTGGTGAGTGCGTCCATGCCGGCGGCATGGCGACGCTGTGGACCGTCACCCATCCCGGGATCGACGTGCCGCTGCTGATGAAGATCCCGCGGGTGTCGGAGGGCGAGGACCCTGCCGCGATCGTCTCCTTCGAGATGGAGATGATGATCCTGCCGCGGCTCGCCGGGCCGCACGTGCCCTCATGTTTTGGCACCGGCGATTTCGCGCATCAGGCCTACGTCGTGGTCGAGCGCATCGTCGGGGCCACGCTCTACAAGCGGCTGCCGGACCTGCCGCTGCCTTATGACGAGGCGCGGCAGCTGGTTGCGAAGATCGCGACCGCGCTTGCCGATTTGCATCGGCAGAACGTCATCCATCATGACGTCAAGCCGAGCAGCATCATGTTCCGCGACTCTGGCGAGGCGGTGCTGATCGACTACGGCCTGTCACACCACAACCATTTGCCGGATCTGTTGCAGGAGGAGTTCCGCCTGCCTTACGGCACCGCGCCCTATATGGCGCCCGAGCGGCTGCTGGGTGTGCGCGACGATCCGCGCAGCGATCTGTTTTCGCTGGGCGTGCTGCTCTATTTCTTCACCACCGGCGAGCGGCCGTTCGGCGAGGGCGAGACGCTGCGCGCGATGCGTCGTCGGCTGTGGCGCGATCCGCATCCGCCGCGCGGCTTGCGCGCCGACTATCCGCGTTGGCTCCAGGAGGTGGTGCTGCGATGTCTCGAGATCGAGCCGGTATGGCGCTATCCGACCGCGTCCCAGCTCGCCTTCGATCTTGCCCATCCGGACCAGGTCAAGCTCACCGCGCGTTCGGAACGGCTGAAGCGCGATCCGCTCAGCGTCGCCTGGCGCCGTCGCTTCAACCAGGGCGTCATGACGCCACGCGCAAAATCGGACGTCGCCGCGCAAATCGCCTCCAGCCCGATCCTCGCGGTCGCGCTCGATACGGTGGAAGGCGCGCCGGAGCTGAACGAGGCGCTGCGCGTGACGACAGAGCGCATTCTCGCTACGCTGCCTTCGGCGCGGCTCGCCTGTCTCAACGTGCTGAAGCTGAACCGCATCGCGATCGACCGGACGCTGGACGAGCAGGGCTCCAACAAGCATATCGACCGGTTGGTGGCGCTCCGCCACTGGGCCATGCCGCTCAAGCTGGATGAAAGCCGGTTGTCGGCCCACGTGCTGGAAGCCGTCGATCCCGCTGCGGCGATCCTGGAGTTTTGCGAGGTCAACCACGTCGACCACGTCATCATCGGCGCGCGGCAGGGCTCGTTCCGCCGCACGCTGCTCGGCAGCGTCTCCGCCAAAGTGGCCTCGGAAGCGGCCTGCACCGTCACTATGGTGCGGCCGCCGCGGATGGCCGGGGATGCGGATGAGGAGGCCGGATAGGGCCGCGCCCTGGATCTTGGAAGGGATCAGGCCGCGTGGGCGGCGTGGATGGCGCGCTTGCGGCGGATCGGCCAGCAGAATTGCGGGCCGGGCTCGCCGTGGTCCGCGCTGCCGCCGAAATACTGGATGATCTCGCGGCAGGGCTCGCAATTGAACAGGTTACGCGACGCGGATGCCTTGGTCATTTCCTTCAGGCAGTTCGGGCAGTGCGGTTTCATCAGCTTCAGTCCGGAAAAAAGAATTCAATGCCGGCGCGGTGACCGGAGCGGGTGATCCAGGTCCGCCGTCTCGGGCCCGGTGTCGTCGCGCATCTCGCCTTCGGTGCGTTGGAGCCGACCGAAGAAATAGTCGAGGTCAGGATGCGGGCGCCGCGGGATGCGGCATCTGCGCTTCGGCTGACGCTTCACGAGTGCGATCTGCATCGGCTCAGGCCCGAACCCAGTCGCGACGGACGATACGGGCCGAACGTGCCGGGACCTTCACCGGTCCGGCAGATGGGCCAAACACAACAAACGCACAAAAACCAAGCCACAACGCCACGCCAGTCCAGACCAGGGTCGTCGTCATGATGTGCTCCCGCGAAAACAGGCAAGAATCACTAGCGGTGATTTGCGCGAATCAGGGAAGCCCGGAGGAGTACGGATCAAAGTTGCAATTTTAGGCATTGCGCGTCGCAACACCCGTAAGATCCGCAGCTTTTCAGCACATGTGTTGCGGTTCAGATCGCTTCGCCGCGTGCACCTGCGGCGGCGTTGCGGATCGCGGCGATGTTGGTCTTGTACGCTTCCTGCGTGCCGCCCCTGAACACCGAGGTGCCGGCGACGAAGGCGTTGGCGCCCGCCGCGGCCAAGGGACCCGCGACGTCCGCACCGACGCCGCCATCGACCTCGATGTCGATCGGACGGCCTGCCGTCATCGCGCGGATGTCGCGGATCTTGCCGATCGCGGAGGAGATGAAGGCCTGGCCGCCGAAGCCCGGATTGACTGACATCACCAGCACGAGGTCGACAAGATCGAGGACGTATTCGAGCGCGCTGATCGGCGTGCCCGGGTTGAGCGAGACGCCGGCTTTCTTGCCGAGCGCGCGGATCGCCTGGAGCGAGCGGTGCAGATGCGGACCGGCTTCCGCATGCACGGTGATGTGGTCACAGCCGGCTTTGGCGAAGGCCTCGAGGTAGGGGTCGCAGGGCGAGATCATCAGATGCGCGTCGAATATCTTCCTGGTGTGCGGGCGCATCGCCTTGATGATGTCGGGGCCGTAGGAGATGTTGGGAACGAAGTGACCGTCCATCACGTCGAGGTGGATCCAGTCGGCGCCGGCAGCGTCCACCGCGCGCACCTCCTCGCCGAGCTTGGAGAAATCCGAGGCCAGGATCGAGGGCGCGATTGCCAGGGGGCGGGGGGCGAAGGCTTGAGTCATGGCGCGGTTTCCCGTGGCGGCCGTAAATGATGGACCTCGCCTAACATGGGCCTCTACGCCGGGCAATGCAGGGGCGGCGTGCTTCCTGTGGGCGGAAATTTCTGCCGTCTGCGGCATGAATTGCCGATGTTCCCTTGCCGCGCCAAGCGCGGCGAAGGCGGAATTCATTGAGCTTTTCGCGCTGGCACGACGCTTGCTGACTTATCCGAGGAACATTCGCCGCGGCATGCCGCATCGGTTGGAGTTGTGCAATGTTGTTCGCCCTCGGTGCCGTAGGCAGTGCGCTCGACGCGCTACAGTCGCTGACGGACTCGAAATCGTCATCGGCAACGCAGAAGGCCGGGTCGACGCAGAAGACCGGGTCTTCGCAAGCCGCGACCAACGCGTTCGCGGTCGACAACCCGGCCAGCATCGTGACGTCGCTGGTCGCGTCAAGCAAAGGTCCACAGCTCGCGCCGGAGACGATGAGCGCATTGCTCGCCATGCAAGGCCTGTCGTCGGGCAGCGCGAGCAGCGCCACCAACTCGGCGTCATCGAGCTCGACATTGGCCTCGGCATCAAAATCCACGAGCCGGCAGGACGCACTGAAGGATATGTTCTCGCAGATCGATGCAGATGGCGACGGCAACATCACCAAATCCGAATTCGAGAACGGGCTGGGGGCTGGTGGTACCAACCTCGCGCAGGCCGACGACGTCTTCTCGAAGATGGATACGAATTCCGACGGCAGCGTCAGTCTGGATGAGATGTCGAAGGCGCTGAAGAGCAGCCATCACGGGCACCAACAGGCACAAGCTGCTGGCGATGCGTCCGGCAGCGGCTCGGATTCCTCGTCACAATCGAGCGGCGGCTCGACCTCGACCACGACGACCGGCGCCGACGGCTCGACCACCACCACTGTCACCTTTGCCGACGGCTTCAAGATGGCGACGACGGTCCCGGGCGCCTCCAACTCGTCAAATGCGAACGGCGGCGGCAATTCGCCTTATGACTGGTTCGGGCAGATGATGCAGCGCCAGGCGCAGGCCTCGGCGGGATCCGCGGCTTCATCGATGTCGATGAGCGTGTGAGCCGTATCCCCGGTTAACCGACATGCGCGCGAGTGATGTCGCGATAGGCATAACGATCACGGATTTCGTGATTGAAGAACGTGCCCTTTGAATACGCATTCCCGAACGCGGCGGCGACCTCGGGCGGAACGTCCTCGTAGATATACAGGCGTCCGCTGACGAAAGTCACCTTCAGCTCGCGCGTGTCGGGCGCATAGCGGAAGAAGCGGATCACGGAAGACGGCATGGCGGTGCACCTTGGAGCGCCAGGATAACGCCGTATCCACCGTTTCGTTTCTAGCCGAACCGGTCCTTCCACGCCGGCAGCGTGCCGGGGAACGGCAACGCCGTCGCATTGTAGACGCCGCGTGCGATCGCGCGCGCGACCACGTTGGCGGCGACCGTGCCGAGTTCGGTGAGGCCGACCAGCGGCTCGATCGGCTTCTCGCAGGTCGCGGCAGCGAACAGCACGTCGCCGTCAGTCGGGGCATGCACCGGATAAATGGCGCGGGCAAATCCTGTGTGCGCAATCATCGCAAGCCGCTTGGCCTGCGCCTTGGTCAGCGTGGCATCGGTGACGACAAGGCCGATCGTGGTGTTTTCACGTGCGCTCGCGGCGGGACCGCCCTTGATGCGCATCGCCAGCATGTCCGGCGTGAACTGTGGCGGCAGGCCGCGCCCGCCGAACTCGCCGTTCTCCTCGAACGGCGCCGCCCAGAACCACGGTCCCTCGCCGACGGTTGCGCTGCCGACTGCGTTGACGACCATGATGGCGGCGACCTTGATGCCGTTGGCCAGGACTGCTGAGGCCGAGCCGAGTCCGCCCTTGAAGGTCGCGGTGGTGGCCCCGAGGCCGGCGCCGACGCTGCCCAGCGCAAAATCGTCGCCTGCGGCCAATGCTGCGGCATAACCGAGATCGCGATAGGGCGCGAAGCGCCCCCAGGCCTTGTCGCCGCCGTTGAGCAGGTCGAACACGATCGCGCCCGGCACGATCGGGATCACCGCTTCGCGAATCCGCAAGCCGCGGCCCTGTTCGGCAAGCCAGGCCTGGATGCCGCCGCCGGCCTCGATTCCAAAGGCGGAGCCGCCGGACAGCGCAATCGCATCGATGCGATCGATCGTGCTGGCAAGATCGAGCAACGCGTCCTCGCGCGTGCCGGGGCCGCCGCCGCGCACGTCGATCGCCGCGACCGCCGGGGAATCGAAGATGATCGCCGTCGCGCCGGAGGCGACTGTCGCATCCTCGGCGTGGCCGACGCGGACGCCGGCGATATCGGTAAGCAGATTTTTCAAGGCCGGCACTCCATGCGCTACTGCCGTCAGCGATAGCGCACGGACACGGCCGGCTCAACTCGCCAGCGCCGTCCTGAGCATCTTGGCGAGCTCGGATTTGCGGTAGGGCTTGGCCAGCAGCAGCACGCCGGAATCGAGCCGGCCGTGATGGACGATGGCATTCTCGGTGTAGCCCGAGGTGAACAGCGTCTTCAGGTCGGGACGCCGCCGCGCCGCCTCGTCCGCGAGCTGGCGGCCGTTCATGTGGCCCGGCATGATGATGTCGGTGAAGAGCAGGTCGATGCCCTTGTCGGCATCGATGATGGTGAGGGCTTCGGCCGCGTTGGCGGCCTCGAGCGCGGCATAGCCGAGGCTCTTGATCTGGGTCACCACATATTGCCGCACCAACGCGTCATCCTCGACGATCAGGATCTTCTCGTCGCCGCCAGTGATGGGCACATTCTGGAGTGCCTCAAACTCGGTCTCCTGCACGCCGCTCGAGCGCGGCAGGTAGATCTTCACGCTCGTGCCGTGGCCTTCCTCGCTGTAGATCTTGATGTGGCCGCCGGACTGCTTGACGAAGCCGAACACCATGCTGAGCCCGAGCCCGGTGCCCTTGCCGACCTCCTTGGTGGTGAAGAACGGGTCGAACACCCGCTCGAGCAGGTTCGGCGGAATGCCGGTGCCGGTGTCGCTGACCGCGATCATCACATAATTGCCGGCGACGACGTCGGGGTTCATGCTGGCATAGCCGTCATCGAGAAAGATGTTGCGGGTCTCCAGCACCAGGGTGCCGCCATCCGGCATGGCGTCGCGCGCGTTCAGCGCCAGGTTGAGGATCGCGGTGGAGAGCTGGCCGGGGTCGACCAGCGCCGGCCAGGCATCCTCGGTGAGCTGCGGCATGATGGTGATCTGCTCGCCGAGGGTCGGGTGCAGCAGCTTGGCGGCCTCGAGCGCCAGCGCATTGATGTCGATCTCGCGCGGCTGGAGCGGCTGCTTGCGGGCAAAGGCGAGCAGGTGCTTGGTCAGTTGCGCGCCGCGCTCGGCGGCGTCGTCGATCAGCTTGGTGATCGCGGCGAGCTCGGGGCGGTCGGCCACCGCATCCGCGAGGATGCCGATCGTGCCGGTGATGACCGTCAGTACGTTGTTGAAATCGTGGGCGACGCCGCCGGTCAGCTGGCCGATGGAGTCCATTTTCTGGACCTGCCTGAGCTGGGCTTCTGCGGCCTGTTTCTCGGTGAGGTCACGGCCGATGAAGAAATGGCGCTTCACCGGCTCCGACCAGGTGCCCATCCAGTTCAGCGTCACCTCGTGACCATCGTAGTGGTAGTAGCGCGCCTCGAAGCTGCGCTTGACCGCGCCGCGCCGTGCCGCGCGCATCTCGCTCCGCGTCTTGTCGAGATCGTCGGGATGAATGAACTCGGTGGCGCTGTGCCCGATCATGTCCTCCGGCTTGTACCCGAGAATGTCCTTCACGCTCGGGCTGATCTGGATGAAATTGCCATAACCGTCCGTCACGAGAATCAGGTCCTGCGAGGTCTCGAAGATGCGCTGGCGCTCCTCGATCTCGCGGTTGAGAGCGGATTCTGCCCGCTTCCGCTCGGTGACGTCACGAGCTACCTTGGAAGCGCCGATGATCTTGCCGTCGGTCGATCGCAGCGGGACCTGGCTCAGCACGACGTCGATCGGTTGACCGCTCTTGTGCAGCCGTACGGCCTCGTGCTGATCGATGACCTCGCCGTTGCGGGTGCGGGCCAGCATTTCGATGATTTCCTCGCGCTGCGCCTCGGGCATGATGATATCGATCTGGCAGCCGATCGCCTCGTCGGCGGAGTAGCCGAAGACGCGCTCGGCCGCATTGTTCCAGGACGTGATCGTGCCGTCGAGCGACTTCGTGATGATGGCGTCGTTGGAGGACTCGACGACGGCGCTGAACAGCCGCTCGCGCTCGGCATAATAGTTTCTCTCCGAACTCGACTGCCGCTGTAGCGCGCCGACCATGCCTGCCGTGTTCGCCTGGAGACGCACGTTCTCGATGAGCAGCACCGCGAGCACGAAGCTCGAGGCACAGAGGCCGTAGAGCCGGCCGGCATAGAAGCCGAGGTCGAAACGCGCGACGTTGACGATTGCCGACAGCGCGATGTCAAACAGCCAGGCGCACATCGTGACCATGAGCCAGACGTCGATCACCGTGTGCGGCTTGCGAAACCACAGCGTGACCAGCGCCGCGAAGCTCAGGGACCACACGAACGACACCACGGCGATCATGGTGGTGGTGTAGTGGCCGTCCTTGAGCAGGACCGGCAGCAGTCCGTGCTGCGCAGTCACCAGCCAGGCGAACACGGTCACCGCAACAAGCACCCCGACGATGGAAAGTGCGATTGCGGGCGCCGTCGAGCCCGCAATCCTGTTGCCGCCGTTGCCGTCCTTCAGCCACGCATAGGCCAGCACGAACAGCGGGAAACCGCCGTGCCAGATCATGTAGAGCCAGACGGTGGTCTGCGAACCTGCACCGAACAATCCTGCCGGGGCGAACAGCCCGGGGAAGGTGAGGGCGTGGGTCACCGCGGCGCCCGCCGTGAACAGATAGCCGATCGACAGCAGCAGTAACGCGCGGCTGCGCAGTACGGCGAACTGCGACAGCAGCAAAACGGCGGTGATGATGTCGCTGACCGCGAGCGCCGACTGGTAGCTCGCCACGAAGGCCGGTACCCGTACGAGCGGCACGCCCGCAAACGGTACGGCCAGCGCGAACAGGATCGCGGAGATGCCGACGATGGCCAATGCCGCCGTGCGATCGCTCCGCGTAGCCGGCAAGGTCGACAGGAATGTGCTTCGGTCGTTGGGTGCTAGCACGTCGATCTCTCGTAAGCCGGCATGATGACCTCGCACGTCGATCTCTTTCAGGCCAGATAGCCGCTACCTTCATGGTAGCCGGCTGCGGGTGCGCATCCTGACAGAAAGCGCTTGCGACTCAACCGAGGGTTACAGCTTACTTAATTTGGAGGGGGATTCGGAACAGGTAAGTGGTAAGGGGTGCTTTACCGGGACGGACTCATACTGTCTTGCCGCTCTTTTGCGGTGAATTGAACGCATTAACGATGTGAATCCGGGAGTTGTTCCCATGCTCCGTGTCCTCGTTGTCGATGACCAGAAGGACGTCCGCGCCATGGTCGCGATCGTGCTTCGGGTCAACCATTATGACGTGGTCGAGGCCGAGGGCGGTGCAGCGGGCCTGAAGGCCTTCGGCGGGGGCGCTTTCGATGCTGCGATTGTCGACATTTTCCTGGCCGATACCAGCGGCGTCGACGTCATGGCGGCCATTCGTGAGCGAGTTCCCGGATTTCCGATCGTCGCGGTCTCCGGCATGACCGCGCTGGATTTTATGGGCGAGGCGCCTGGTCTGGCCGATGTGGTGTGTCTGCAAAAACCATTTCGGCCGAACGATCTCCTGCAAGCGCTCCGGAAAGCCCAGGCTGCGGCCGGCGGCGAGCTCTCCGCAGCCGTCTGACCGTACGGCAAAAGGAAACGCCCCGGCGAACCGGGGCGTTGGGATCAATCTGGTCAGAAGGTCAGGCATCCTGCCTCAAGTGCCGTTGCCTTTGATCTCGGTGTAGCCGCCCTTGGCGTCCCATTTGTAGACGACATAGTCGAGCTGCTTGATGTCGCCCTTGGCGTCATACTCGATCGGGCCGATCACGGTGTCCCACTTGCCGGCCTTGATCGCCGCCATGACCTTCTTGGCGTCGGTGGTGCTGGCCTTCTTCGCCGCCTGCGACCAGACCTGCATCGCCGCGTAGGTGTAGAGCGTATAGCCCTCGGGGTCGATGTTCTTGGCCTTGAAGGCGTCGACGATCTTCTTCGCGGTCGGTTTGTCGCGCGGATCGGGGCCGAAGGTGAACAGTGTGCCTTCGCCGGCCGGGCCGGTGATGGAGGCGTACTCCTTGTCGGCGAGCGCATCGCCCGCCATCAGGATCGTCTTGAGGCCCTGGTCACGCATCTGGCGCAGGATCAGACCGCTCTCCTGATGGTAGCCGCCGACATAGACGAGGTCGATATTGTCGCGCTTCAGGCGCGAGACGATCGCGTTGAAGTCCTTGTCGCCCTTGTTGTAGGACTCGTACATCTTCTCGGTGATGCCGGCCTTGTTGAGCGCCTTCTTGGTTTCATCGGCGAGACCCTTGCCGTAGGTGGTCTTGTCGTTGAGGATCGCGATGTTCTTGCCCTTGAAGTTCTTGGCGATGTACTGCGCCGCGACCAGGCCCTGCTGGTCGTCGCGGCCGCAGACGCGGGCCACGTTCCACAGCCCGCTATCGGTGAACTTCGGATTGGTCGAGGCCGGCGTGATCTGGAGCACGTTGCCGTCGGCATAGGCTTCGGAGGCGGGGATCGACGACGACGAGCAATAGTGCCCGGCGACGAATGGGATCTTCGCACTCGCAATCTTCTCGGCAATCGAGCGCGCCTGTTTCGGATCGCAGGCGTCGTCCTCGACGGCGAGCGCGAGCTTTTTGCCGTTGACGCCGCCGGCTGCGTTGATGTCAGCCACGGCCATCTCGGCGCCGTTCTTCATCTGGCGGCCGAAGGCGGACTCGCCGCCAGTCATCGGGCCTGCGACTGCGACGGTGACATCCTGCGCGAACGCCGCGCTCGACAGCGCGATCGACGCGCCGAATGCCAGACCGATGAGCTTCAGTGATTTCATGTGATACCTCGCGGGTGGTCGCCTGTGGAAGTTTCCGGGTACGCCCGGTCCAAACCGGCGCCATTCTTGAATGAATCTCAGGAGAAGTCACCGGCAAAATACGGGCATTGGCAGAGATATCTCGCCACATTCGGCCGCACGTGCTCCGCCATCGGGCAGCCTCAGCCGTGCCGGCCGCCTTCCAGGTAGGCGGCGCGAATCTCGGGGCGCTGCAACAACTCGGCGCCGGTGCCGGCCAGCGTGATCAGGCCGTTGACCATGACGTAGCCGCGATGGGCGAGCTTCAGCGCATGGTTGGCGTTCTGCTCGACGATCAGCACGGTCAGGCCGTCCTGCCGGTTCAGGGTGCGGATCGCGTCGAAAATCTGGCGCGCGATCAGCGGCGCCAGCCCGAGCGAGGGCTCGTCGAGCAGAAGCAGGCGGGGGCGGCCCATCAGGGCGCGGCCGATCGCCAGCATCTGCTGCTCGCCGCCGGACAGCGTTCCGCCGCGTTGGGCGTAGCGCTCTTTCAGGCGCGGAAACAGCGTGAACACGCGTTCCAGCATGGCCTCGCGTTCCGCATCCGTGCATCCGGTGGCGTCTGCCCCCATCTGGAGGTTTTCCGCCACGCTCATGCGGGGGAAGATGCGGCGGCCTTCCGGCGATTGGGCGATGCGCAGATGCGCGATCTCATGGGTGGGAACGTCGGTGATGTCGCGGCCTTCGTACAGGATGTGGCCGGAGCGGGCGCGCGGCTTGCCGAAGATCGTCATCATCAGCGTCGACTTGCCGGCGCCGTTGGCGCCGATCAGGGCCACGATCTCGCCGGCATTGATCTCGAGGTCGACGCCCTTCAGCGCCTCGATCTTGCCATAGGCGGCACGCAGGCCGCTGATCGCGAGCAGGGGAGCGGGCGACGTCACGATCCGCTCTCCATTACGGCCGCGGCCTCTTCCTCGTCGGTGCCGAGATAGGCCGCAATCACCTTGGGATCGTTGCGGACCTCGCGCGGCGAGCCTTCGGCGATCTTGACGCCATGGTCCATCACCACGATCTGGTCGGAGATCTCCATCACGACCGACATGTCGTGCTCGATCAGCAGGATCGAGGTGCCGAGTTCGTTGCGGATCGAGAGCAGGAGCTCGCTCAAGGCGGCGCTCTCGCGCGCGTTGAGACCCGCGGCGGGTTCGTCCAGGCACAGTAGCGCTGGCTCGGTGCACATCGCACGGGCGATCTCGAGCCGGCGCTGGTCGCCATAGGCGAAATTGCCGGCCGCGTCGTCGGCGCGATCGAGCAGATTGACCCGCTTGAGCCAGTCGGTGGCGAGATCGATCGCGTGCTTTTCGGCCTCCCGGTAAACGGGGGCGCCGACGAGGCCGAGAAACGTGAAGCCGGAGGCGCGCATCAGCGCGTTGTGCTGCGCCACCATCAGATTTTCCAGCGCGGTCATGCCGGGGAACAGGCGGATGTTCTGGAAGGTGCGCGCCACCTTGGCCTGCTTGGCGATGCGGAAATCGTTGAGCCGCTCCAGCGCGATCACCTTGCCGTCGTCATGGGTGAGGCGAATGGCGCCGCCGCTCGGCTTGTAGAAGCCGGTGATGCAGTTGAACACGGTGGTCTTGCCGGCGCCGTTCGGGCCGATCAACGCGGTGATCTTTTTTCGCTCGGCGGCGAAGGAGAGGTCCTGAACGGCAACGATGCCGCCGAAGCGCATGGTCAGCCTGTCGACGTCGAGAATCTTGTCGCCGCTCATCCGTGCCCTTCCTTGACGAGATCGGAGGAGATCGCCTGCGCCTTGGTCAGATACACGGTCGGGGCGCGATGGCCGATCAGGCCGCGCGGCCGCCAGATCATGATCAGCACCATGGCCATGCCGAACACCAGCATGCGGTAGGTCTCGAGGCTGCGGAACAGCTCGAAGCCGCCGATCATGGCGAGCGCCGCGAGCGCGACGCCGAGCTGAGAGCCCATGCCGCCGAGCACGACGATGGCGAGCACCAGCGCCGATTCCTGGAAGGTGAAGGATTCCGGACTGATGAAGCCCTGGCGGGTGGCGAAGAATGCGCCGGCAAAGCCGCCGAACATGGCGCCGGTCGCGAACGCCGTGAGTTTTGTCGTCGTGGTGTTGATGCCGAGCGCGCGGCAGGCGACCTCGTCCTCGCGCAAGGCTTCCCAAGCGCGGCCGATCGGCAGGCGACGCAGCCGAATCGTCACCCAGTTGGTGAGCAGCGCGAGCGCCAGGATCAGGTAGAACAGGAAGACGATGCGGTGGGTCGGTGAATATTCGATGCCGAGCCTGGCGGCGAACCCGTTGTCGCTGTTGTCCAGCGGGATGCCGAAGAAGGAGGGACGGGGAATGCTGGAGACGCCGTTGGGGCCGCCGGTCAGATCCTGCCAGTTGATGATGACGAGGCGGATGATCTCGCCGAAAGCGAGCGTCACGATGGCGAGATAGTCGCCGCGCAGGCGGAGCACCGGGAAGCCGAGCAGCACGCCCCAGAACGCGGCGAGGATGCCCGCCAGCGGCAGACAGACCCAGAACGACCAGCCGAAATTGGTGGCCAGCAGCGCGTAGGAATAGGCGCCGACCGCATAGAAGGCGACGTAGCCGAGATCGAGCAGGCCGGCGAGCCCGACCACCACGTTGAGGCCCCAGCCAAGCATCACGTAGGTGAGGACCAGGATCGCGAGGTCGAGGATATAGCGCTGGTCATAGAAGATGACCGGCACCAGCAGCGTAAAGATCAGGAGTGCGGGTGCGAGGTAGCGGCCGACGAACGACATTCCGCTCTGCACCGCCGCCGGCACCAGCTTCTCGGCGCCAGTCGAACCGATCCATTGCCTGAGCAGCTCGATCACGATCGAGCCGCCGAACACGGCGGCGACGAGGGAGGCGACCTCGCCGAAGCGTGTCCAATAGGTGAGCTGTCCGTCGGAACCTGCTTCGGTGCGGATACCGACCATCAGCGAGAACAGCACCAGCGCGATCAGGGCGTTGACGAAAGCCGTCTTCAAGAGAGCGCGGATGCCCGTTGCAGGCTTGGTCGTATTGGTCGAGGGAGTGTTCACGCGCGCGACCGTCAGACTTTCTCGACTTCGGGACGGCCGAGCAGGCCGGTCGGCATGAAGATCAGCACGACGATCAGGATCGAGAACGCCGCGACGTCTTTGTACTCGACCGAGAAATAGGCCGACCAGAACGTCTCGATGAGGCCGATGGCAAGACCGCCCAGCATGGCGCCAGGCAGCGAGCCGATGCCGCCGAGCACGGCCGCGGTGAACGCCTTGATGCCGGCGACGAAGCCCATGAAGAAATCCACCAGACCGTAATAGAGCAGGTACATCAGGCCTGCCACCGCGGCGAGCGCGGCGCCGATCACGAAAGTCATGGAGATGGTGCGGTCGACATCGACGCCGAGCAGCGCTGCCATGGTCTGGTCCTGCTCGCAGGCGCGCATGTCGCGCCCGAGCCGGGTGCGCGAGACCAGCCAGGTGAAGATCGCCAGCAGCACGATGGTGGTGATGACCACCATGATCTGGATGTTGGAGAGCTGGATCACGAAACCGTCCGGGCTCTCATGCAGCGTGTAGCCGCCGGTGATGAGGGGCGGGATCGGCTTGACGCGTGCGCCCTGCGCCACCTGCGAATAGTTGGTCAGCACGAACGACATGCCGATCGCCGACAGCATCGGGGCAAGGCGGAAGGAGTGACGGAGCGGCCGGTAGGCGATGCGCTCGATGGTCCAGCCATAGAGCGCGGTGATCGCCATCGCGACCAGCAGCACCACCAGCAGGATCACCGGGACCGCGGTCAGGCCGAGCGAGATCAGGATCAGGAAGGTGATCAGGGCGATGAAGCCGCCGATCATGAAGACATCGCCATGGGCGAAATTGATCATGCCGACGATGCCGTAGACCATCGTATAGCCGATGGCGATCAGGCCGTAGATCGAGCCCAAAACGAGACCGTTGATGAGCTGCTGGGCGAAATAATCCATGGGCTGCCGTTACCAAACCTGACGCGGCTCAAAGGGAGCTCTTCGAGAGAGAGTACTAGTTTCTTCTCGGGCCCCGGCAGCCCTTCAGCATTCTTCTCGTTTTGTAACAGCAGGGAACTGGCGGCTGCAACTGGCCGGACATTGGCATAATGGCTTGTACAGGGGTCATTTCGTCACGAATGTCATCTTGGGGGTTCCGTAGGTGCGAGGAACCGGGTTCCCCAAGGCAACCAAAATGGATGCCGGCCGTTGTCCGCGCTCTGACGTCCAACAAGGGAGCTTTCCCCAATGACGAAGCAGCAGAACCAGAATCCGGGCCAGCAGACACAGAACCCCGGCCAGCAGCGCTCCGGGCAGCAACAACAGGGCGGCGGCCGGAAACCCGGACAGCAGCAGCAGGATCCGCAGCGCCAGGGCGAGATGCCCGGCCAGCAGCAGGGCGGCCAGCACGGTCAGGACGATTAGTTTGGGGCACGGAAGTGACCAGGCCCCGCCGAAAGGCGGGGCTTTTTTCCTTTGGGCGCGCCGCCCCGGCGGGCCGGTTAAGGTAAACAAAGGGTTTAGATTGCCGCCACACTCTGATGCGAGTTAGCTCCCCGCAAAGCCTTCCGTGGAAGGCGAGGCAGGCGAAGCGGGAAGCGGCATGTTCACGAATTGGCGGATCGGCTCGGTCAACGGCGCGCTGCTGGCGGCCTATTTCATCCCGGCCTGGACCCTTGTCGCCTTCAACATCTTCGTCGCGCCGGTGCACGGGCTCTACGAGCGGCCGAGCGTTGCTGTCGCCCTGTTCCTCAGCGATCATCTCCAGATGGCAGGGATGAGCACGGTGCGTGCCGCCTGGCTGCTGGCGCTGGGCCGGCTGACGGTGGTGGCGTTCTTTGCCATCTATCTCGCGCTTCTGTGCATTCCCCGGGTCCGCAAGAATGGCGGCAGCGACGAGGCGCTCGGCATTGCGCTTGCGATCGGCAGCCTGATCTCGTTTACGAGCATGTTGATGGCCTCGAAAGTCGGCGAGATGGCCGCGCTCCGGCTGCATGCCACCGAGCTCCTGCTGCTGCTCGGCGCTGCCATCGTGGTGGTAATCGAACGGCCCGCGCCGGCGCCGAAGATCGCCGAGACCGCCGTGCCGCTAGCTCTTGAGCAGGCCGAGCTCCTGCACAATCGCTGAAGCTTCCTTGATGGCGTGGTTCACCGCCGGCACGCCGCAATAGATTGCCTGCTGGAGCAGGATCTCCTTGATGTCATCGGCGGTGAAGCCGCCTTCCGCGAGCGCCGCGCGCACATGCAGGCGGAATTCGTCCCATTGCCCCAGCGCGACCATGGTGCCGATCACGAGCACGCGCCGCGTGCGCTCGTCGAAATGCGGCCGCGTCCAGATTTCGCCCCAGGCGTAGCGGGTGATCATGTCCTGGAAATCGGTGTTGAACGCGTTGCGATTGGCGATCGACTTGTCGACCCAGGCAGTGCCCAGAACTTTTCGCCGCACATTCATGCCGGCATCGCGGCGCTTCTGATCGTCCATGTGTTGTTCTCCTCTCCGTCATTGCGAGCGAAGCGAAGCAATCCAGAATCTTTCCGCGGAGACAGTCCGGATTGCTTCGCTACGCTCGCAATGACGATTGTGACTAGCGTTGCGTCAAAAAGCCCACCACCGCGTCGGTAAACGCGTGCGGCTGCTCGACATTTGAAATGTGCGCGGCGTCGATGATGGTCATGCTGGCGCCGGGAATTTTGCTGCGGATCAATTCGCCCGCCGAGATCGGCGTCGCCATGTCGTGGCGGCCGGCGATCACCAATGTAGGGCTCTTGATCTTCGGCAACAGCTCGCGCTGGTCGAGTGTCGACAGCGCCTCGCAGCAGGCGAGATACCCTTCGACCGGGGTCGCGAGCAGCATCGATTTCATCCTTGCGGTGATCTGCGGCTCGCGCTCCCGGAAATCCTGCGTCAGCCAGCCCGCGATGACGGCATCGGCCACCGCCGCGATGCCGCCCTTCTTCACGGCGTCGATACGTTCCAGCCATTTGGTCGGTTCGGCATAATAGCAGGAGGTGTTGGCGAGGATGAGCTTACCGAACCGTTCCGGCGCATTCGCGCCGAGCCATTGCCCGACCATGCCGCCCATCGACAGGCCGCACCAATGCACCTTCTCGATGTTGAGGTCATCGAGGATCGCGAGCACGTCGCGGCCGAAGCGCTCCATCGAATAGGGGCGGGGCGGAACGTTCGACTTGCCATGGCCGCGGCGGTCGTAACGGACGACGCGAAACACCTGCGTCAGCGCCTTCATCTGCGGCTCCCACATCTGAAGCGTGCAGCCGAGCGAGTTGGAAAGCATCAGGGTCGGCCCGCCGTCGCGGCCCTCAACGGAGACGTTGATCAGGCAACCGTCGGCATCGATCATGGGCATGCGGCGTCTCCGTTCTGGAGCATGATCCGGACCCGGAGGGCCGCGTTAGCGCAAAGTGTGCAGCGGTTTTCCGAAAAGATCATGCTCAAACAATTATTCGCGCTCGAGGCTGTCGAGCAGGCGGTCGATCAGGGCTTGGGAAGCCCCTTGATAGGCCATCGGCTCGAACAATGCCGCAATTTTTTCCGGCGAAAGATGCGCCGTGACCTGCGAATCGGCGGCGAGCACCTCGCGCAGATGTTTCTTCTCGGCGACAGCGCGCTTGCTCGCGGCCTCGATGAGATGATGCGCCTCGCTTTTGCCGATCTTTTCGGCCAGTGCAAAGGTAACCGCTTCCGCCATGATCAGCCCATGCGTCGCATCGAGATTGCTGCGCATGCGCGCGGCATCGACCTCGAGGCCTTCGGCGATGTCGACGATGGCAGCGAGCGCGCCCGAGGTGACCAGCATCAATTGCGGCAGCGTCGGCCATTCCGCATGCCACGGGCCGGCGCTGCGTTCGTGGTCCTGCACCTGCGCGGCAAAAATCGTCGCGGCGAGCTGCGGGGCCATGGTCGCACAGCCCAGCGCGCTCGCCGCCGCGACCGGGTTGCGCTTGTGCGGCATGGTCGAGGAGCCGCCGCGCCCTTCACCGGCGGGCTCGAATGCTTCGGCGACATCGGTCTGCATCAGCAGTGAGACGTCGCGGGCGATCTTGCCGCAGCTTCCGGCGAGAATCGCAAAGCATGATGCCGCCTCCGCGATCCGGTCGCGATGGGTGTGCCAGGGTGCTTCCGGCAGCGGCAGATTGAGCTCCTGCGCCAGACGCTCGGCCACCGCGAGCCCCTTGTCGCCGAGAGCCGCGAGCGTGCCGGCCGCGCCGCCAAATTGCAGTGGGAGGCCCTCGCGGCGCAGCCGCCGCAGACGGCAGCGGGCGCGGGCAAGGCTTGCGGCATATTCGGCAGCCTTCAGCCCGAACGGCATCGGCAGCGCGTGCTGGAGCCAGGTCCGCGCCACCATCGCAGTGTTGCGGTGAGTACGCGCCAGCGCGGCAAAGCCCTTGATGGCGCGGCTGAGGTCGGCATCGAGTGCATCGATGCCGGCGCGAAGCATCAGCATGGTCGCGGTGTCGATGACGTCCTGACTGGTCGCACCCCAATGCACGTGGCGCGCGGCCTCCGCGTCGGCCTTGCCGACATTGGCGGTCAGTGCCTTGACGAGGGGAATCGCGAGATTGCCCGATCGCGTCGCGGCCTCGGCCAGCGCGGCCATATCGAAGGCATCAGCCTTGCATGCGGCTTCGATCGGGCCCACGCCGGATGCGGGAATCACGCCCGTGGCGACCTCAGCCCGCGCCAAAGCTGCCTCGAAATCGAGCATGTGCTGGATGGTGGACCGGTCGTCGCAGACGGCGCGCATGGCCGCGCTCGACAGCATCGGCGCGAGCAGGGAGGAGAGGGCTGTGCTCATGTTGCGCTGGACCTAACCATCATCGCTCCGCTGTGCCAATCCCAAACTAGCGGCGCAAGCCTTTTGCAGTTGCGAACATGCATTGCACGTGATCGAGGGCTGCCCTTTCCTTTGCGGCCTCCGTGCGTTACTTGAGCAGCATTATAGTTGCCGATCCAAGTTCGAGATTCCTGGAGGTACCCCCATGGCCATGACGATGAACGGCGAAGTCCAGCTTGCGGCGCCGCGCGAGGCCGTGTGGGAGAAGCTCAACAATCCCGAGGTGCTGAAGGCCTGCATTCCCGGCTGCGAGGAGCTGGAGAATACCGACGACGGCGGCTTTCGTGCGACGGCGAAAATGAAGGTCGGCCCGGTGTCGGCGCGCTTCAAGGGCAAGGTCACACTCTCCGATCTCGACCCGCCGAACGGCTACAAGATCTCCGGAGAAGGCGAAGGCGGGGTGGCCGGATTCGCCAAGGGCGGTGCAGTTGTCAAGCTCGCGGAGAAGGATGGCGGTACACTGCTCTCCTACGAGGTCGAGGCACAGATCGGCGGCAAGTTGGCGCAGCTCGGCCAGCGCCTGATCAACGGCGCGGCCAAGAAACTGGCCGACGAATTTTTCGCGAACTTCGCCAAGGCGGTAGAGGGCTGAAGGCTATCGCCTTTCGGCATGGCACCTTGCGTCCGGGGTGATGTTGCCCCCGGGCATAATGGCCCATATGATGGGTTGGAATAATTATAAGAACCGCTTCGACGGGACCCGTCGGGGCGCTGATAGAGAGTGCTTATGGCAAAAATCTCCCTCATCGTGAACGGCAATCCTGTCACGGCCAACGTCGATCCCCGCACCCTGCTGGTGCAGTTCCTGCGCGAGAATCTGCGCCTGACCGGCACCCATGTCGGCTGCGACACGTCGCAGTGCGGCGCCTGTGTCGTGCATCTCGACGGCAAGGCCGTGAAGTCCTGCACCACGCTGGCCGTGATGGCCGACGGCCACGAGGTCAAGACGATCGAGGGACTGGCCGCCGACGGCGCGCCGCTGCATCCGATGCAGGAGGCCTTCCGCGAGCACCATGGCCTGCAGTGCGGCTTCTGCACGCCCGGCATGATCATGACCGCGATCGACATCGTCCATCGCAAGGGCCACGAGCTCGACGACCACATCATCCGCGAGGAGCTGGAGGGCAATCTCTGCCGCTGCACCGGCTACCAGAACATCGTCGCCTCGATCTCCGCCGGCGCCAAGGCGATGTCGAAATCCGACCGCCCGTAAATCGCGCACGCATTCTGCGATCAGGACATTCAGATGTACGAATTCAAATACCATCGCCCCGGGACCGTGCGGCAGGCCGCCAACCTCCTACTGAAGAACGAAGACGCCAAGGTGATTGCCGGCGGCCACACGCTGATTCCCGTCATGAAGCAGCGCCTCGCCAGCCCGCCGCATCTGGTCGACGTCTCCCACATCGAGGGGCTCAACACGATCGAGATGAAGGGCCGCGCACTCGTGATCGGCGCCACCGCCAGGCACGCCGAGGTCGCAAGCTCCGCGATCGTCGGTGAGGCGATCCCGGCGCTTGCGAATCTTGCGAGCCAGATCGGCGACCCGGCCGTGCGCCACAAGGGCACGCTCGGCGGCTCGCTCGCCAACAACGATCCGACCGCGGACTATCCGGCCGCGGTGCTCGCGCTCGGCGCCACCATCGTCACCAACAAGCGACGCCTCAAGGCCGAGGAGTACTTCCAGGGCCTGTTCTCTACCGCGCTGGAGGCCGACGAGATCATCACCAAGGTGATGTTCCCGCTGGCGAAGAAGGCGGCCTACATCAAGTTCCGCAACCAGGCCTCGCGCTACGCGCTGGTCGGCGTGTTCGTGGCGCGGCGTCCGTCGGACGTGCGCGTCGCCGTCACCGGTGCCGGCTCCGAAGGCGTGTTCCGTGTCACCGCGTTCGAGGAAGCCCTGAAGAAGCGCTTCGCCGCGAAGGCGCTTGATGGCATCGAGGTGCCGGCGGAAGGCCTCAACAGCGATATTCATGGCAGCGCCGAATACCGCGCGCATCTCATCGGGGTGCTGACGCGACGCGCCCTCGATGCCGCCAATGCCAAGGAGTGAGGTGACCTCACGCCTCGGCCCAAACTTTGTCCCCAGTGAGGGCGTAGCGAGACTGGCTTTTTCATGACTTCAGCGGCCAATTTTTCCGGTGCTTTGCCGGCATCGGTCGATGCGATGCTCGAACTTCTGACATCGCGCGACTATCTCGCGGAGCGGTCGCTGGCGACGGTGACTTACCTGTCACTGCGCATGGGTCGGCCGCTGTTTCTGGAAGGCGAGGCCGGTGTCGGCAAGACCGAGATCGCGAAAGTGCTGTCCGCGGCATTGGGGCGGAAGTTGATCCGTCTTCAGTGCTACGAGGGCCTCGACGTCTCGTCGGCGGTATACGAGTGGAACAGCGCCGCGCAGATGATCGCGATCAGGATGGCGGAAGCGGCCGGCGACACCGACCGCGAGCAGCTCTCGAGCGATATCTTCGCCGAGCGCTACATGATCAAGCGGCCGCTGCTCCAGGCGCTGGAGCCCGACGTCGCCGGCCCGCCGGTGTTGCTGATCGACGAGCTCGACCGCGCCGACGAGGCGTTCGAAGCCTACCTGCTCGAAATCCTCAGCGACTTCCAGGTGACGATTCCAGAGTTCGGCACCGTGAAGGCGCCGCATCCGCCGATCGTCATCATCACCTCCAACCGCACCCGTGAGATCCACGACGCGCTGAAGCGGCGTTGCCTCTATCACTGGGTCGACTATCCCGCCGCCGAGCGCGAGCTCGCGATCGTCAAGACGCGGGTGCCCGGCATCTCCGCCAAGCTGTCGCAGCAGGTCGTGCGTTTCGTCCAGGCGTTGCGCAACCAGGACTTCTACAAATCGCCTGGTGTCGCCGAGACCATCGACTGGGCCACCGCGCTATCGGAGCTCGATGCCCGCTCGCTGACCCCGCAAGTGGTCGGCGACACGCTGGGCGCGCTGCTCAAATACCAGGACGACATCATCCGGATGCAGGGCGATACCTTGCAGAAGGTGCTGAAGGAAGCGACGAGCGAGGATTGATTTTCCCGTCATTCCGGGGCGCGCGTTCGCCGCGCCCCGGAATGACGACTGAGGGTGCTGAACCATGGCCATCAACCACTTGGCGCCGGAGCAGACCGAACAGTTCGCCGACAACATCGTCGGCTTCGCCCGTGCGCTGCGCGCGTCGGGCATGCCGGTCGGACCGGGGGCGGTCATCGATGCCATGAGCGCGCTCCAGGTGATCGACATCGGCAACCGCGCCGACGTCTTCGCCACGCTGGAGGCGATCTTCGTCAAGCGCCACGAGCATGCGCTGATTTTCAGGCAGGCCTTCAACCTGTTCTTCCGCGCCTCGGAAGAGTGGAAGCACATGCTGGATTCGGTGCCGCTGCCGGAGCAGGCCAAGAAGAAACCGCAGGCCGGCTCGCGCCGCGTGCAGGAGGCGATGTCGCAGCCGCGGATGACGGAGACGCCGCAGCACCAGGAGCAGGATTTGCGCCTGTCGGTCTCCGACAGGGAAATCCTTCAGAAGAAGGATTTTGCGCAGATGAGCGCGGCTGAGATAGCCGAAGCGCTCCGCGCCGTCGACCGGATGCGGCTGCCCCAGGCCGAGCTTCTGATGCGCCGGCACCGGCCCGATCCGCGCGGGCTTCGCCTCGATTTGCGCCGCACGCTGCGCGCGTCCTTGCGCACCGGCGGCGACATCATCGACATCCATCGCCTCGGGCGGATCGAAAAGCCGGCGCCGATCGTCGCGCTGCTCGATATCTCGGGCTCGATGAACGAGTACACCCGCCTCTTCCTGCATTTCCTGCATTCCATCGGGGACGCGCGAAAACGCGTCTCGGTGTTCCTGTTTGGGACGCGGCTCACCAACGTCACCCGCGCGCTGCGCCAGCGCGATCCTGACGAGGCGCTGGCGAGCTGCTCGGCTTCGGTCGAGGACTGGGCCGGCGGCACCCGGATCTCGGCCTCACTGCACAACTTCAACAAATTGTGGGCGCGCCGGGTGCTCAGCCAGGGCGCCATCGTGCTGCTGATCTCCGACGGGCTGGAGCGGGAGGCCGATTCCAAGCTCGCCTTCGAGATGGATCGGCTGCACCGGTCCTGCCGGCGGCTGATCTGGCTCAACCCGCTGCTCCGGTTCGGCGGCTTCGAGGCCAAGGCGCAGGGCATCAAAATGATGCTTCCGCACGTTGACGAATTCCGTCCCGTGCATAATTTGAGTTCGATCCAGGAGCTGATCACCACGCTCTCCCGTCCGCTGCCGCCGCATCACCGCAGCCTGATCCGTTCCGCAGCTTGAGAGGTAGGCCATGCTCGATCGCGACGAGGACATTCTAAGGGCGGCGGAGGACTGGCAGAAGGCCGGCCGTGGCGTCGCGCTGGCGACCGTGGTGGAGACCTGGGGCTCGGCGCCGCGCCCGGCGGGCTCGAGCCTCGTCATCAATGACGAGGGCACCTTTCTGGGGTCGGTCTCGGGCGGCTGCGTCGAAGGCGCCGTGGTCACCGAGGCCATGGACGTGATCCAGAGCGGCAAGCCCAAAATGCTGGAATTCGGCGTCGCTGACGAGACCGCCTGGAACGTCGGGCTGTCCTGCGGCGGCACTATCCGCGTCTTCGTTGAGAAAGTTGGCTAGCCGTGAAGCTCGAGATCCTGCACGAACTCAATGCCGAGCGCGCGGCGCGCCGGCCGGTGATCCTGGTGACCGACACCGAGAATGGCGAGCAGCGTCTGGTGAAGGCCAGGGACTTTGCAAAAGATCCGCTGCATGCCGAACTGGACAAGCAGCTTCGCATGGGCAAGAGCGCCAGTATCGAAGCTGGCGGCAAAAAACTGTTCCTCAACGTCTGCGCGCCGACTGCAAAACTGGTCATCGTCGGCGCGGTCCATATCAGCCAGGCGCTGGCGCCGCTGGCGCGCTCGCTCGGCTACGACGTCACCGTGGTCGATCCGCGCACGGCGTTTGCGAGCCCCGAGCGCTTCCCTGACATTCCGCTGGTTGCCGAATGGCCCGACACGGCGCTGCCGCCGCTCAATGTCGATCCCTACACGGCTTTCGTCGCGGTGACGCACGATCCAAAGATCGACGATCCGGCGCTGCTGCACGCCTTCGAGCGCAACTGCTTTTATATCGGCGCGCTGGGTTCGCGGAAGACGCATGCCAAGCGCGGCGATCGGCTGCGGGCGCAGGGCGCCAAGGAAACCGACGTCGCCCGCATCCACGCCCCGATTGGACTTGCGATCGGCGCAGTCTCACCATCCGAGATCGCGGTGTCGATCATGGCCGAGATCACGGCGGTGCTTCGGCTACCTTCCAAAGAAAAAGTAGAAGCGGCATGAAGTTCGGCCCGGCGAGCCCCAGGGATGCGATCGGCGGCGTGACCGTCCACACGCTGCGCCAGGGCCCGCTGGTGCTGAAGAAGGGCACCACGATCGGCCCGGCCGAGGTCGAGGCGCTGGAGCGCGCCGGCATCGAGGACGTCGTGGTGGTGCGCATGGAGGAGGGCGACGTCTCAGAGGACGTGGCAGCCGCCAGCATCGCGCTCGCCATTGGCGGCGAGGGCATCCATGTCGAGCGCGCTTTCACCGGCCGCGCCAATCTGTTCGCCGCGCGCCCGGGCGTGCTGGTGATCGACCGCGCCGCGGTCGATCGCATCAACAATATCGACGAGGCCATCACCTTTGCGACGCTCACCGCCTACAAGCCGGTGGTCGAGGGCGAGATGGTCGGCACCGTCAAGATCATCCCGTTCGGAGTTCAAGGAAATCTGCGCGATGCCGCAGTGAAGGCGGCGGGCAGGGACGTGCTGAAGATCGCGCCTTACGTGATCCAGCGCGTCGGCGTGGTCTCGACGTTGCTGCCGGGCCTGTCCTCCAAGGTGATCGACAAGACGCTGCGCGTCACCGCCGAGCGTCTCGCGCCGGCCGGCGCCAGCATCATCGCCGAGCGGCGTGTCGCCCATGAGGAGCAGGCACTGTCGGCCGCGATCAAGGAGTTGCTCGCGCTCGGCGCCGAGCTCGTCATCGTGTTCGGGGCGTCCGCGATCGCCGACCGCCGCGACGTGATTCCGGCGGCCGTCACCGGGATCGGCGGCGAGATCGAGCATTTCGGCATGCCGGTCGATCCCGGCAACCTGCTGCTGATCGCGCGTGCCGGCGGGGTGCCTGTGCTGGGCGCGCCGGGCTGCGCGCGCTCGCCGGTCGAGAACGGTTTTGACTGGGTGCTGATGCGGCTTCTCGCCGGCATCAGGGTGACGCGAGCCGAGCTGATGGGCATGGGTGTCGGCGGCCTCCTGATGGAGATCGTGACGCGGCCGCAGCCCCGCGCAAAGCCGGAGATCGAGGGCAACAGCCAGGTCGCGGCCATCGTGCTGGCGGCGGGACGCTCGACCCGTATGGGCGGACCGAACAAGCTGCTCGCGGAGCTCGACGGCAAGAAGCTGGTGCGGATCGCGACCGAGCAGGCGCTGGCCTCCAAGGCCTCCGAGGTGATCGTCGTCACCGGCCACCAGACCGAGCTGGTGGAGCAGGCGCTACAAGGCTTGAAGGTGAGGTTCGTCAAAAACCCGGATTTCGCCGGCGGTATTGCGAGCTCGGTCAAGGCCGGCATCGCGGCCGTGCCCGAGGCCTGCGACGGCGCGGTGGTCTGTTTGGGCGACATGCCGTTGATTGATGCCGGCCTGATCGACCGTCTTGTCGACGGCTTTGCGCCGGATCGGGGCAACCTCATCGTCGTGCCCGTCAGCGAAGGCCGCCGCGGCAATCCCGTGCTGTGGTCGCGCCGCTTCTTCAAGGAATTGATGACGCTCGACGGCGATGTCGGCGCGCGGCACCTGATCGCAAAGCATACGGAGGCGGTCGCCGAAGTGCCCGTCGACGGCGAGAGCGCCTTCCTGGACATCGACACGCCGCAGGCGCTGGAAGCGGCGCGCCAGGGATAGTGCCGTACTGCGTCTGGTGGGCAAAGCGAAACGTGCCCACCAGACAGTCGTGTTGATAGACGGTGGGCACGGCGCTTCGCGCTATTGCCCCCCCTACAGCACCTCTCAATCGTCCGATTTAACCACCCGTTCACCATCTGGAAACGACGACGGCTTAGAGTCCTCCCACCTGCCTTGGGGGGAGGGGTTTTTCCATGGCTTCGAACGTCGTCGCGCGCCGCTGCGCGATGTTTTTCTTTGCGCTGTCGGTTTGTGTCGCCGGCGCTCGCCACATCACGGATGCGCATGCTGCCGGTGCGTTTGCGGTCGGCAAGTGCGGCGCCTACGGTCAGGCCTTTGATTACGGCGCCGAGCACGAGGCGCGCGCGGCGGCGCAGAAGCAGTGCAAGGGCGACTGCACGACGGTGACGATGAGGCGCGCATGCGCTGCGATGTCGGTCGATCTCTCTAACCCTTGCGGCGCCTATGGTTACGCCGTGAAGCCGAAGATCTCGGCCACGCTAAATGCCGCCACCCGCGAATGCTACAAATACGGCGGCAAGGAATGCGTGATCCGCGCATGGGCCTGCGACGCGAAGGGCTGATTTTTCTTGCCGTCATTCCAGCGCGATGCGTAGCATCGAGCCAGGAATGACTGTTGGGGAATTCAATGCAGTTCGATACCAAGATCGCCGTCGTGATCCGCGCCGATCTTCAGGCCTGGCAGAAGCTCAACGTTGCCTCCTTTCTCACCAGCGGCATCGCCGCGGCCTTTCCGGACTGCATCGGCGAACACTATGAGGACGCCTCGGGTACGAAATACCACGCGCTGATCGGCCAACCGATCCTGATCTACGGCGCCGACGGTCCCGCGCGCTCGACCGTGCGCTCTCGCGCGACGTGACGGCCGCCGTGTATACCGAGGACATGTTCAAGACCACGCATGATGCCGCCAATCGCGAGGCGGTGAGGGCGGTGGCGCGTGCCGATCTCAATCTCGTCGGCATCGCCATGCGCGCCGAGCGTAAGGTGATCGACAAGATCGTCGACGGCTTGAAATTCCACAGCTGAAGGCTTGCCCGAACGGCGCGGGCAAAGCTTCAATCGCGTTACATCGGCGGCATGCCCTCGAACTTCGGCAGGTGCGGGTCGAGGTGATCCCAGCCATGCCCGCGCGCGGCGTAAGTCACCACCTGCGGCTTGTAGCCGCCGGGATCGTCGAGGCTTGCGGCGCGGATGGTGAAGACGTCGGGCATGGCGGAAAACGTCATGTAGACCGGCGCGCCGCAATTCGGGCAGAAGGCGCGCGTCTTCACGTTGCCGCTGTCGGCGGTCATGTCCCAGTGCTTGGCCTCGCCCGTCACCGTCACGCCCGCGCGGGGAAACGTCATGTGCGAGCCGTGGCCGGTGCCGCTTTCTCGCTGGCAGTCCCGGCACTGGCAATCATTGCTGAACACCGGCTCCCCGACGATCTGGTAGCGGATCGCGCCGCAGGCGCAGCCGCCGGTATAAGGCTTGTCCATTGCGATAGCTCCTTACTTTTGCTCGCCGCTGATCTCGTCGAGCTGCCGCACGACCTTCTTCCAGCCGCCGCTCATGAGCGTGTAGGCACTGTCGTTCCTGGGCATGACGAAGCCCGCATGAACGAGGCGGATCCGCGTACCGGCTTCGACCGGGGCGAGGGACCACGTCACCATGGTGTCGAGCGGCGCGCCGTAGCCGGTGTTGCGCTCATCGCCGCCCTTCCAGGCGTAGACGAGGCGCCGGTTCGGCACGACTTCCAGAACCCGGCAATGGATCACGCCGTCCCAGGCGCCGCCCGGGGTGGTCTGGAACGTGAAGGCGTTGCCTACGACGGCTTCGAAGCCGGTCGGCTGCATCAGCCAGCGCGCGATCAACTGCGCGCTGGTCAGCGCCTTCCAGATTGTCTCGGCCGTGTGAGGGAGGACCTCGTCGATGACGATGTCCCGGATATTTGCTTGGGTCTCTGCTTTCGACTCGGCTGCACTCACGGATCGATCTCCTTCAAGAGGTCACGCAGGTTCTGGAAGCGCTCGCGCCAGAAGACGCCGTAATGATCCATCCAGCTGACCAACGGCTCGAGGCCTTGCGGCGCGGCGCGGTAGTAGACGTTGCGGCCCTCCGCGCGCTCGGCGACGAGGCCCGCCTGCTTCAGCGACTTCAGGTGCTGCGAGATCGCGCCCTGGGTCACGCCGCTGCCGCGCGTCAGTTCGGCGACGCTGATCTCCTTGCTCTCGAAGACACGCTCGAACACGGCACGCCGGGTCGGATCGGCGAGGGCGCGCATCACGGTGGTGACGGGGTTTGGGTCGGCTTCAAACATGGCTGATAAATTAGCGCGTGCTAATGCATTAGTCAATGCTAATTGATGCAAGCCCCCAATCCGACATGTCGGTTGACTTGAATTTGACTGACCAGTCAGTCATAATTTCGAGCATGACAAAGAAAGCGACCATGGCCGTTGCGCCGTCCACCCGCCGCGCCAGCGCGAAGGGCCAAGCGCCGGATGCCAATGAAGAGGCCGTCGCTCCCGCATCGAACCGCGCGGCGCGCACGGCGGAGCGACGTGCAGCGATTGTGGAGGCCGCGCTGGAGGAGTTCATCGCGCGCGGCTTCGCGGCGACGCGGCTCGACGATGTCGCCAAGCGGGCCGGTGTCGCCAAGGGCACGATCTATCTGCACTTCAAGGACAAGGAATCGATGTTCGAGGAGCTCGTCCGCATGGTGATGGTGCCGGTGGTGGAGCGGCTGACGACGCTGCCGCCGCCGACTGGCTCGGTGCGCGACCTCGTCGAGGCCTTTGCCAGCAATTTCCTCAAGGAGGTCGCGAACACCCGTCGCGGCGATCTGGTGCGCCTGATCGTGGCGGAGGGGCCGCGCTTTCCGTCCGTCGCCGATTTCTACTATCGCGAGGTTGTCTCGCGCGGGATTGCCGGCATGCGCGCGCTGATCGAGCTCGGCATTGCCCGCGGTGAGATCCGCGAGAAGAACCTCGCGCGCTTTCCGCAGATCCTGGTTGCGCCGGCGATGATCGCGGTGATCTGGCAGAGCCTGTTTGCGCGGCACGCGCCGCTCGACGCACAGGACATGCTGCGCGTCCATCTCGATTTGATTTTTGGCGAACGGAGGACGACATGACGTCGCCGCAAATCGTCTCTCGCCTCATCCTGAGGAGCGCGGAACGCGCGTCTCGAAGGATGAAGGCCCGGCTGTTGCCCCTCGCCCTTCGAGACGCAGCTTCGCGGCTCCTCAGGGTGAGGGATCGACAGCATTGGTTGCCGCAAGAAATTTTGAGATTCGCATTGGCCGCCGTGCTCGCAATCGGGCTTGCCGGCTGCAACGAGAAGCGCGACCCCGGCTTCCAGGGCTGGGTCGAGGCCGACATGATCTTCGTCAGCCCGGACGAAGCGGGCCGGGTGACGAAGCTTAGCGTGCGCGAGGGCGATGAGGTGAAGGTCGGCGATGCCCTTTATACCGTCGATGACGACCTCCAGCTCGCCGATCTCAACCAGAACAAGGCGACGCTCGCGAATGCGCAGCAGAGCTATGATCGCGCGGCCTCGCTGAGCAAGACCGGCTCGGGCACGCAGGCCAATCTCGACTCCGCGGTATCGGCCTTGCGCGTCGCGGAAGCGCGGGTCGCGACGTCGGAGACGCGGATGGCGCGGCGCAAGGGCTTTGCCCCGGTCGCCGGCACCATCCAGCAGATCTATTTCCGCGAGGGCGAAATGGTGGCGGCGCAGCGGCCGGTGCTCTCGATCATGCCGCCCGGCAACATGAAGCTTCGCTTCTTCGTGCCCGAGGCCGAGCTGCCGAAGCTTGCGATCGGCGATACGGTGCGCATCGCCTGCGATAATTGCGCCGCCGATCTCACCGCAAAGATCTATTTCATCGCGACCTCGGCCGAATACACCCCGCCAGTGATCTACAGCCTCGAGGAGCGCAACAAGCTCGTCTATCTGATCCAGGCGCGGCCGGCGCGCCCCGACGCCTTGCGCGTCGGGCAGCCCATCAACGTTTATCTCAACCCCAAGACTCCGGTGGCGGACAAGCGATGAGCGACGGCAATGGCATCGCGATCGACGTCAAGGGCCTGACCAAATCGTTCGGCGGCCGCGAGGTCGTGCACGATCTGTCGATGCAGGTGAAGCGCGGCTCGATCTACGGCTTCCTCGGGCCGAACGGCTCGGGCAAGACCACGACCATCCGCATTCTCTGCGGCCTGCTCACGCCCGACAGCGGCGAGGGCACCTGCCTCGGCTGCGACATCTTGCGCGATGCCGAAAAGATCAAGCGCCAGGTCGGCTACATGACCCAGCGCTTCAGCCTGTACCAGGACCTCTCGGTCCGCGAGAACCTCGAATTTGTCGCGCGGCTCTACGGCCTGCGTGATGCCCGCGGCGCCGCGCGCGACATGATCAAGCGGATCGGGCTCTCTGGCCGCGAGGAGCAGCTCGCCGGCGAGCTCTCCGGCGGCTGGAAGCAACGCCTTGCGTTAGGGGCCTGCACGCTGCCCAATCCGAAACTGCTGTTGCTGGACGAGCCGACGGCGGGCGTCGATCCCAAGGCGCGGCGCGATTTCTGGAACGAGATCCACGCGCTCGCGGCCGACGGTCTCACCGTGCTGGTCTCGACCCACTACATGGACGAGGCCGAGCGCTGCCACGAGATCGCCTACATCGCCTATGGCCATTTGCTGGCGCACGGCACCGTTGACGAGGTGATCGCGAAATCCGCGCTGACCACCTACACCGTGACGGGCGAGGATTTGAACGGCCTCACGGCTGCGCTCACCGGCAAGCCCGGTATCGACATGGTGGCGCGGTTCGGCACGTCGCTGCACGTTTCCGGGCACGACGTCGCCGCGCTCGAAGCCAGCATCGCGCCGTGGCGCGAGAAGGCCGGCCTGCACTGGCACAAATCATCGCCCTCGCTCGAAGACGTGTTCATCGAGCTGATGAGCCGCTCCAAGGACAATTTCCAATGAGCGCGGTCGATCACCCCGCACCCGCGCGCGACATCCGCGAGCGCTTCGGCTTCTGGAGGCGCTCCTATGCGATGCTGGTCAAGGAGTTCATCCAGCTCAAGCGCGACCGCGTGTCGTTTGCGATGATCGTGATGCTGCCGGTGATGCAGCTTCTGCTGTTCGGCTATGCCATCAACACCACGCCGCACCATCTGCCGAGTGCGGTGCTGCTCCAGGAGGACTCGGATCTTGCCCGCTCGGTGCTGAAGGCGCTGGAGAACACCGCCTATTTCCGCTTCATCTACGAGGTGCACGACGTCGACGATTTCGACAACCTCCTGAAATCAGGCAAGGTGCTGTTCGGCGTCGAGATCCCGCGCGGCTTCGAGCGGGCGGTGCGGCGCGGCGACAGGCCGGCGCTGCTGGTTGCGGCCGACGCCACTGATCCCATTGCGGCGAGCGCTGCGCTCGGCTCGCTCGGCATGGTCGTGCAGACCGCGCTTGCGCACGATCTCTATATCGGCAATCCGCCCGAGATGCCGTTCGAGATCCGCGCGCATGCGCGCTACAATCCGGCCGCGGCGTCCAGCCTCAATATCGTGCCGGGCCTCGTCGGCACCATCCTCACGATGACCATGCTGATCTTCACCGCGCTCTCGGTCACCCGCGAGGTCGAGCGCGGCACCATGGAGAGCCTGTTGTCGATGCCGATCAGGCCGGTCGAGGTGATGTTCGGCAAGATCATCCCTTATGTGCTGGTCGGCTTCGTCCAGGCGTTCCTGATCATCGGCATCGGCGTCGGCCTGTTCGGCGTGCCCGTACTCGGCAATCTGGTCCTGCTGGCGTTGCTGTCGACGCTGTTCATCACCACCAACCTGTCGATCGGCTACACGATTTCGACTGTGGTGCAGAACCAGCTTCAGGCCATGCAGATGTCGATGATGTTCTTCCTGCCGAGCATCCTGTTATCCGGCTTCATGTTCCCCTTTGCCGGCATGCCGGCCTGGGCGCAATATGTCGGCGAATGCCTGCCGCTGACGCACTATTTGCGCATCGTCCGCGCCATCATGCTGAAGGGCGCGACCATGCAGAATCTGCGCTTCGACGCGCTGGCGCTGGCGATCCTGATGCTGGTCGCCATGACCATCGCCGTGACGCGCTTCCGCCGCACGCTGGATTGAGGCACAATGCCCCGGAATCGAGGGGTGGAATGGTCAGCTTTGCCAGCAGGAAGACCCGGCAGCATGCCGTGGTGTCGGAGGAATTCGAGCGCGAGCTGACACGGGAGGTGCTGCGGACCGAACTGTTGCGGGTGAGGGCTCTGATCACGACGGGCTGCGTGATGACGTTGTTCCTCACCGCGATCTACCTGGTCGATCCCGCCGTCGTGAACCGGGTCTGGCGCGGGACGGAAGGGCTGGTCGAGGTCTATGGCCTTCTCGCCGGCTTCATCCTGTTCGAGGTGTGGGTCCACACCGAGATCAGGAAGAACCTCAGGCTCGACCGCGATTTGCCGGTGGTCAGGCGCTATATCGGTACGCTGATCGAGACGTCGCTGCCGACCGTCATCCTGATGCTTCAGATCCGCAGCATGGGGGCAAGCCAGGCACTCGGCTTCGTCGTGCCGCTGATCTACTTCATCTTCGTCATCCTTTCGACCTTGCGGCTCGATTTCTACCTGTCCACCTTCACCGGGTTCGTTGCGGCCGCCGAACTGTTGGTCGTCGCGCTGATCTACGATCCCGCGAGCGGGAATGGGGAGCCGCAGCTCTATTTCCACGCCGTGCGCAGCACCATCATCCTGATCTGCGGCGTGCTTGCGGGCGCGGTCGGTGCGCAGTTGCGCCGCCAATTTACTGCGAGCATTGCGGCGGCGACCGCGCGCGACCGGGTGACCAACCTGTTCGGTCAGCATGTCTCGCCGCAGGTGGTGGAGCAGCTGATGGCGGCAGGAACCAGCGCGGGCGGCGACCTCCGCCGCGTCGCGGTGATGTTCGTCGATTTCCGCGGCTTCACCGCTGGCGCGCAGACGCGCACACCGCAGGAAGTCGTCGACCGGCTCGACGGCGCCTTTGCCGTGCTGGTCGACATCCTCGATCGCCAGGGCGGCATCGTGAACAAGTTTCTCGGCGATGGCTTTCTGGCGCTGTTCGGCGCGCCGCTGGAGGCCTCCGACGCCGCGCACCGGGCGGTTGCTGCAGGCCGCGAAATGCTGACCGCGATGGGCCGCATCAACGCGCAAACAAGCTGGCCGCTCAGAATCGGCATCGGTATCCATTTCGGCGAGGTCGTCGCCGGCAATATCGGCTCGCCCCGGCGCAAGGAGTACACGGTGATCGGCGACACCGTGAACTTCGCCTCGCGGCTGGAGGCGCTCAACAAGGAGTTCGGCTCCCAGCTTCTGATCTCCGCGTCCGTGCGCGAGGCGCTCGGCGACGACGGCGAGGACGCCGTCGCGCTCGGCGAGGTCGCGGTGCGCGGCTACGAGCAGAAGGTAGCGGTGTTTCAGCTGGGATAGGCAGCATCGCCCGCGGCTGGGGCGGCAGCTCTTTTGCTTCCGACTCTCCCGTCCGGGATTGCTCCGAATGCTCCGAATTTTGGGGAATGACGAGCGATATCGCCGGCCTGTAGACTGCCGGGACGCGACCAGCCATGGCCGCGATTGGCATGAGGAAATGAAGATGCAGCGCCGCTACATCACCGTCGACGTGTTCACCGACCGCGCCTTCGGCGGCAACCAGCTCGCCGTGGTGCTCGATGCCGGCGGGTTGTCGACCACGCAAATGCAGTCGATCGCAACCGAGTTCAACTATTCCGAGACAACCTTCGTGCTGCCGCCGCGCGACAAGACAAATGATGCCGAGGTGCGCATCTTCACGCCGGTCCGGGAGATGCCGTTCGCGGGGCATCCCAATGTCGGCACCTCCTTCGTGCTGGCGAGCCTCGCGAAGGAGCCGAAGCCGCGCCTCTTGTTCGAGGAAAAGGCGGGCCTCGTCCCGGTCGACATTTTTCGCGAGCAGGGCAGGGTGATCAGCACCGAGCTCACCGCGCCGCAGCCGCTGTCGCGATTGGCGGAGGTTTCCGCCGCCGACGTTGCGGCCTGCATCTCGTTGACGGCTGATGACATCAGGACCGATCACCATGCGCCGCAGGTCGTCGGCGTCGGAACGCCGTTCCTGGTGGCGGAGGTGCATTCGCGCGATGCGCTCAAGCGAGCGAGGCCCGACGCGGCCGCGTTCGGCCGGGTGTTGCCGCGCGACGATGCCCGCTCAGTGTGGTTCTATACGCGCGATGTGCCCGCGTCGGAGGCGTCTTGCGAGCGGCAGGCGCGGATGTTCATGCGCGGCGCCGGCGGTCTCGCCGAGGACCCGGCCACCGGAAGCGCCACCGTTGCGGCCGCCGCGTTGTTCGCCGATCTCGATCCCGCGCGCGATGGTGAACTCAAGCTCACAGTCGGCCAGGGCTTTGACATGGGCCGGCCGAGCATCCTCTTGACCCGTGTGCGCAAGCAGGACGGCAAGATCATATCCGCCCATGTCGGCGGCAGCTGCGTGCAGATGATGGAAGGGACGTTCCGGCTGGCGGGAGAGGGGTAGGCTCTCCATTCGTCATTCCGGGGCGCGCGTAGCGCGAACCCGGAATCCACTCATCCACCAACTCTGCGGCTCGATGGATTCCGGGTTCGCGCTACGCGCGCCCCGGAATGACCGAGCGCTATACCTGCCGCCCCGCCAGATTCTTCACCGCAACCCCATCCCGCTCCTCGATGATCTCCGCGATCATCTGGCGGTGACAATGTGTGTGGTCGCGCTCGTAGCAGAGCAGGCACACCGGGCCGGCCTTCATCACCAGCGCCGAGAGCTCGTCCATCTCTTCTCTGGCCTGCGGCGTCTTCAGGTGCTTTGCGTAGATCTTCTCCAGCACATCGTACTGGCCGCTGCGGGCGGCGAGGCGGCCTTCTTTGGGCGTACCGAGCGCGGCGAGATGGACATAGGCGATGCCGCGCTCATCGAGGCCCGCGGAAAGCTGCTTCTTCGAAAAGCCGGGCCGGCGCGATGAGGTCACCGCGCGCACGTCGACCACGAGCTTGACGCCGGCCTGCTCCAGCTCATCGAGCACCGCCTTGGGCGGCGTCTGCTCATAGCCGATGGTGAAGAGCTTTTTCGCCTTTGCCATGAGACACCCTCAGCTCACCCGCGCGATCAGTTCCATGGCGCCGGCCGGTGCACGCACCTTGCCCTCGTGGATGACATAGGCGAACACGTCGCGCGGCTCTTTCTTCGGCTTGGGCTTGTCAACCTTCGGCAGGTCGTCGGGTTCATTTCCCTCGGCCCAGTCCCGAAAGCGTTTGGCCCAGGCATCGAGCTGCTTCGGCGGATAGCAGGTCTTGATCTCGTCATCGCCCTTCTGGAGCCGTGCATAGACGAAATCGCCGGCGACGTCGGCGATCGCCGGATATTTGCCGTGCTCGGCGAACACCACGGGCGTCTCGAACTCGCGGATCAGCGCGACGAAGTCCGGCGTGCAAAAGCTGTCGTGGCGGACTTCGACGACATGACGCAGCGCGCGCCCCTCGAGCTTGCGCGGCAACAGCTCCAGGAACTTGCCGAAATCGGCGCCGTCGAACTTTTTCGTCGGCGCGAACTGCCACAGCACCGGACCAAGATGGTCGCCGAGTTCCAGCACGCCGGAATCATAGAACCGCTTGATGGAATCGCCGGCCTCGGCGAGGACGCGGCGGTTGGTGGCGAAGCGCGGTCCCTTCACCGAGAACACGAAACCGTCGGGCACTTCGCTGGCCCATTTGCGAAAGCTCTCCGGCTTCTGCGAGCCGTAATAGGTGCCGTTGATTTCGATCGAGGTCAGCTTCGAGGCGGCATAGGACAGCTCCTTGGCCTGCGTGAGCTTCTCCGGGTAGAACACGCCCCGCCAGGGCTCGAAGGTCCAGCCACCGATGCCGATGAAGATGTTGCCGGATTTTTGGGACGCGGTTTTTGCTTGGGCCACGGGAGGGTCTCGCATCGACGGGTGGAGGGACCTCATCCTAGTCAAACGAGATATGATTGGCCAGTTGCTCCGTCCCGTCTAAGCTTCACGCCGGGGTCTGCGAAAGGAGAACAAGCATGCGGATGCTGATGATGGGAGCGGCGCTCGTCATGATGACATCTGTGGCCATGGCCGACGATGACGACGACGCCAAGGGCGCGCAGAAGCTCGCCATGCAGGGCCGCGACGATTACTGGCATTGCCTGGCGCGGGAATATTCGCGCGACTCTCATCAGGGAATGTCGGAACAGGATTTCGGCCGCTCGGTCGCGGGCGCCTGTCCGTCGGAGCGGCAATATTACCGGGTGGCGTTGCTCGACTATCTGACCACGCAATATCCTGATATCGATGCCGGCGCCCATCTCGCCACCGCGAACAGGGCGGTCGAGTCGGCGCAGAAGGACATCGTGACGGCCTTCGTCAAGCACAGGCCGCCGCAGAAATAGCCCCGTCAACCGTCGCCGTCCGGCAGCCCTTTCGGCAGCGCGCTCATCCATGGTATCACTGGACGCATCTGGAACAGGGATGGGCTTTCATGTCGTCTGAGTCGGTGGGGGGCATTTTGGGCGCGATCGTCGCGGCGATCGTGCTTGCGGTCGCCGTCGTGTTCGGTCCGATCGGCCAATACGGCAAGCCGCCCAAGCCGGCGAAGGTCGAGTCGGCTCCGGCGGCGGCGCCCGCTGTCCCAGCCGTCCCCGCGCCGCGTGGGCCGGTGATCAAGGAAGTCCCGAACTAGCAGGGGTCTGAAAAAGAGCCTTTTGCTCCCTTGCGAAGCGGTTTTGCCGTTCCTATCTAGCTTGTAACGGCGACGTTGAGCGAAAACTCCGGCGCTGGGACGACCTTGGAATAGCTTGGACTTGCGCCGGATGTACGCGCGGTCCGCCGTTCCGGGGTCGTTGGCATTTTAGAGCCCGTTTTGGCCCGTTCCCCAGAGAATCCCGGCTTAGCAGCGCAAGATCTTGATGGCCAAGATCTTGGCATCGCAGGACGCGGCGGATATACGCTGCCGTCATGAATGAAGCGATCAGACCGGGCTCCAATATCCCCCCACAGGCTCAAGAGGCGCCGGAACTGTCGGTCATAGTCCCGACGTTCAACGAGCGCGACAACGTCACGGTGCTGTACCGCCGGCTGGAGGCAACGCTCACCAGCGTCGCCTGGGAAGTCGTGTTCGTCGATGATAATTCGCCCGATGGCACTTGGGACGTCGTCCGGGCGCTGGCGCAGCGCGACAACCGCGTGCGCTGTGTCCGCCGCATCGGCCGCCGCGGCCTGTCGGGCGCCTGCATCGAGGGCATTCTGGCCTCGAGCGCGCCCTTTGTAGCTGTGATCGATGCCGACCTTCAGCATGACGAGACACAACTGCCGAAGATGCTGTTGCTGCTCGCGAGCGAGCAGGCCGAGCTCGTCGTCGGCAGCCGCTACATCGAGGGCTACAAGAGCGAAGGTTTCAACAGCCAACGCGCCGGCGCCAGCGCGCTGGCGACCGAGGTCGCAAAGAAGATGCTGCGGGTCGAGATCGCCGATCCCATGAGCGGATTCTTCATGGTTCGCCGCGACCGTTTCGAGCAATTGGCTCCAAAGCTTTCCGTACACGGCTTCAAGATCCTGCTCGACCTCGTGGCCAGCGCGAACGGCAGCTTGCGCGCCGTCGAAATTCCCTACACCTTCGGTGAGCGCCAGCACGGCGAAAGCAAGCTCGATTCCATGGTCGCGCTGGATTTTCTCGGCCTGTTGCTGGCGAAGTTCACCAACGATGCTGTCTCGTTACGCTTCCTGCTGTTCGCGATGGTCGGCGGCATCGGCCTCGTGGTGCATCTCACCACGCTCTTCATCGCGCTCCAGCTGTTCAAGGCGCCGTTCGCGGAGGCGCAGGCCGCAGGGGCCATCGTCGCCATGACCAGCAACTTCGTCCTCAACAACTTTCTCACCTATCGCGACCAGCGGCTGAAGGGCTTTGCGCTGCTGCGCGGCCTCATCGCCTTCTACATCGTGTGCAGCGTCGGCCTGCTCGCCAATGTCGGCGTCGCCTTCTCGGTCTATGACCAGGAGCCGATCTGGTGGCTGGCCGGCATGGCCGGCGCGCTGATGGGCGTGGTGTGGAACTACGCAATGTCCGGGCTGTTCGTCTGGCGCAAGAAATAGCGCAACATGGGCGGGGCTGACGCGCGGATCGTCCGCAATACCGCGCTGGTGATCGTTGCGCTGGTCGGCTTGCGGCTGGTCGCTGCCGCATTCACGCCGATCACCTTCGATGAAGCCTATTACTGGATGTGGTCGAAGAGCCTCGCCGGGGGCTATTACGACCACCCGCCGATGGTCGCCTATGTGATCCGCGCTGGTACAATGATTGCCGGCGACACCGAGCTCGGCGTGCGATTGTTCTCGATCCTGCTCGCGCTGCCGATGAGCTATGCGATCTATCGCTCGGCGGCGATCCTGTTCGGCGGTGCGCGGGTGGCCGCAACCAGCGCCATCCTGCTCAATGTGACGATGATGGCTTCGGTCGGTACGCTGATCGTGACGCCGGATGCGCCCTTGCTGGTGGCCTCCAGCTTCGTGCTGTTCTTCCTTGCAAAAGTGCTGGAAACCGGTCGCGGCGTCTGGTGGCTTGCCGTCGGCGTCGCCGTCGGCGCGGCGCTGCTGTCGAAATACACGGCGATGTTCTTTGGTCCGGCGATCCTGATCTGGCTCGCCGCGGTGCCAAAGCTCAGGCGCTGGTTCCTGTCGCCCTGGCCCTATCTCGGCGGCCTCGTTGCGCTGGCGCTGTTCTCGCCGGTGATCCTCTGGAATGCCGATCATCAATGGGTCTCGTTCGCAAAGCAGCTCGGCCGCGCGAAGATCGAAGACTTCCGTCCGGTCTTCATTGCCGAGTTGATCCCGACCCAGATCGCGTTCGCGACCCCACTGGTCTTCATTCTCGGCGCGATGGGGCTGCACGCGTTGACCTGGCGCAGGGCCGGCGCGCTGGCCTCGCGTGTGCTGATCGAGACGATGTTCTGGACCATCGTCGCCTATTTCGTCTGGCATTCCCTGCATGCCCGCGTCGAGGCCAACTGGTTCGCGCCGGTCTATCCGCCCTTCATCGTTGCCGCGGCCGCCGCCGCCAATCTCGTGCAGTGGCAACCATCTCAGCGGCGCCTCGTGGATTTCTGCCAGCGCTGGGCCGCGCCGGTGGGCATCGTGATGTTTGCCGCGCTGATCGTACAGGCCAACACCGGCTGGCTGTCGGGCTATCGCCGCGACGCGACCGTGCGCAGCGTCGGCGTTGGCTGGCGCGAACTCGCCGCCGAGATCGAAGCGGTGCGTGCGCGCAATGGCGCGACCTGCGTGCTCGCGCAGGACTACGGCACCACGGGCTGGCTCGCCTTCTACCTGCCGCGCGGCACCTGCGTGGCGCAGCAGAACCAGCGCATCCGCTGGGTCAACATGCCTGAGCCCGATCCAGAGCTGCTTGCCGGCAAGCTGATCTTCGTCGACGAGCTGCGTCCGGACGGCCATCCCGCCCTCAACGACCTCTTCGCGAAGGTGACGCAAATTGCGCAATTGCAGCGCAAGCGCGGGCCGCTCGTGGTCGAGACTTACGGCATTGATCTCCTGGAAGGCGCCAAGGGCGACGTGCTCGACCGCTCGCCGCCGCCGGAAGCGCGGTAGCGGCCTCAAAATCAGTTGATCATCTCGGCTTTGGCCGCGGCCTGGCTGGGTCCGTTCCGATCGCGCCAGAACCAGACGGTCACGACGCCGGAACGGCCGCGGACCTGCGTGAGCAGAGGACCTGACAGAACGCCGTCGGGATCGCCGTGGAAGTCGGCCGCATCCAGCAGCGTATCGGTCAGGGCGAGCCGCGCATCGTTCTGGGCAGCAACCTCCATCAGCCGGCTCGCAACGTTGACGGTGTCGCCCGTCGCGGTGATGTGCTGGTGGCTTTCGCCGAGACGAGAGGCGACGATCGGGCCGAAATGCACGCCGATCTTGAAGCCGAGCTGACCGCCGATTGCAGGCGGCAGCAAGGCGATCCAGCGTTCGATACTGCGATGCAGGTGGATCGAACATTTCAGCGCGCGCGCCGCGTCGTCGGGCATCGCGCCGGGCAAGCCGAACAGGATCATGGCGCCATCGCCGAGAAAGCCGGTGATCATGCCGCCGCAATCGACCGCGGCCTTGTCGATCAGCGCGTGGAACGCCTTCAGCAGATCCCTCAGCGCGTCCGGACCAATGCGTTCACTCAGCGCGGTGAAGCCGGAGAGGTCGATGAAGACGATGGCTGCGTCTTGCCGGACCGGTTTCGACAGGAAGTTGGGATCGCGCGCCAGCCATTCCTGTACCGCCGGTGCCTGGAATTGCGCGAGCGACCGGCTCTTGGCAACGAGATATTGCGTGCGGCGACCTCCCGCCCACAATTGCACGCCGGCAAAGATCACCACCGGCGGCACTGCTGCGGCGAGCGTGGTCGCAGCGTTCAGCCAGATGCCGTGCATGAACGCAAACAAATTGAGACTGGCCCAGGCGATCGTCACCGCGGCCGCCGCGACGAGGCCGAGCGCGCTGCGCCGCCAGGCGAGCAGCCCGACCAACAGCATCGGCAGCAAGATCGCGAAAAGCGCGTCGGCGATGTGAACCTTGCGGTCGCGCACGATGCCGTCGCCGGCGACGAGATGGGTGATCGCGGTCGAGACCACTTCCACGCCGGGCATCAGGGAATCGAACGGTGTCGGGTAGAAGTCGCCGCCGCCGGCCACCGAGGCGCCGATCACGACGATCCGGTTCTCGATCGCAGCGCGATCAAGCGTGCCGTCGAAAATGCTCTGCGCGCTCACGGTGCGGATGGTCCGGCGCGGGCCGTAATAGGTGATCGGCAGCGCGAAGTCGGTGTCGGTCGGCACCGCGCGGTCGCCGAGCATGAGATGATCCGGCGCGATCGTCAGCGGCTTGTCGAGCGCGCGCGTCGCGACCCGCAGCGGAAATGACAGTTCGACCTTGTCGCGCGTCCGGAACAGCATCGGTACCGAGAGCGGCGAGCCTGATTGGCCGGTCGCGACGTTGACGACGCCCACCTCGGCATGTTCGGCGAAGGCCGGCAAGGGCAGCAGGAAGCGCTCGGCCTGCGGCAGGGCGGCGAGGGGGCCTTCGCTGCCAGGCGCCACAGTCTCGCTGGCGGCCGGGAAGATCGCCGCGGCGGCGAGCACCATGGGACCGGTGGCCAGCGTGTTGGCCAGCGTGGCGTCGCCGATCGCAGCGCTGCGGTCGACCAGGAGCAGGTCGATCGCGACGACCTTCGGCCTGAACTGCACGATGGTGTCGACGACGCGCGCAAGGTCGGCACGCGGCAGCGGATAGCTGCCGCCGCGTTTCACGACGGTGTCGTCGATCGCGACGATGGTGACGATATCTGGCGGAGCCTGCACGCCGCGGACCTGCGTCCGCCAATCCGTCAGCGTCGCCTCTAGCCGATCGAGAAAGCGCAGATGGGCGTTGGCGTGGCCGGCATAGATGCCCGCGCCCCACAGCGCGGTGAGGACGAGTGCCACCAGCATCTGAACGCGTCGGCTACTCATGCGATTGTTTTGCAATCTTCTATCGTCCAAATCCTGTTGCCCGAGCCGTATTGCCAAGCGCGTGTGATGAATCCTTATTGGCCCAGTCTTGCCATCAGCGCGTCGACGCGCGGCTGGCCCCATGTCTTGACGGTCAACGGACCGGTTGCCTCGACATCGACGCCTTCGCCCGGTCCGAGCACAACGCCGCGTCCACGAGCCCTGCGGCTCACGCCGACACGGCCGTCCGCGACGAAGACGGCAGTCTTGGCCTCGGCGACATCGACCGCCCATCTGGTGCCGCGCACCGCAGCGATCGCTTGCGGCGTCAGCACCTTGAAGGGATTGCCGCCGGGTTTCCTGGGCACCTCGACCAGCAGCGCTTTGCTGCTCAACTCGATGGAGTCTATATGTCCGTCGCGGTTGGCGTCCTTAAGTTCAAATCTGGCGCCGCTTTCAGCAACGATCGTGATGCCGCCGTCGCAGCGCCAGGTCTGCGCGCCGACGGCCGACGGCGATACCGTGCAGCCCGTATTGGCGGCAGGCTGTGCGGCTGCGTATTCAATCAACAAAAACGACCACGCCAGAGCGAAAAACCCGGCGCGCGCGAACCCTCTCATGCCAGCCTCCGTTTGCGTGCTCGGCACAGTCCAAGGCGATGTTGATACGGTACCGTATTACGCGCAGAGGCTGCTGGAAAGTGCCGCAGTGGGAGCTACTTTCTCGCCGAGTCCATGTCCAGATTGCGCGCGATCAACTTTCGGTCAGGCGACGTTTGCGCGAGGCGCGGCTGGCCGGCGGTCGCGCACGCACGTCGCACGGAGGCGGAGCGAGTCCACCAGCCTCGCGCAACGCGTCGGCGCTATGTTCGGGCCGGTTTGATATCACGAAAAGGACTTGGTTGGATGTGTTGAGAGAGGCGGCCGGTGACGTTCGCCGACCGCACCGATCCGGCCGAGAATTATAGTTAACAGACGCGCCTAAGTCGGTAGTTCTGCGGGCTTTTTCTCGAAATGGGACGGCGTTGACGGGTTGCCCCACATCCGCCCGAACTTAATCCGCATTTAACTAAAAGTCGCCTTAATGACGCTCCGAGCTCCTGCGAGATGCTGTTCCCGGATCGTGACCAGCGGCACTTCGAAGGGGGACTGAGTGACACCGTCCTGGACGCAAGGCGAATGAGTACGAGTATCGCTGCGCAGAGTAACGCGGCACGGAAGTCCAAGAAATATTCGCGGAAATCTTCCCGGAAAATGACCACTACCAATTGGCTCGGCGCCGCGGCGATCGGCTGCGCCGTGATCGGCGCCGGCTGGACCATCTACAGCAACATCCTCGGTGCCAGCGTCTATCCGACCGTCGGCAGCATTGGCTACGACGAGCCCGTGATCAAGCGCGCGCCCAAGGTCGTGTTGCGCGAGGCGGGCGAGGCCATCAAGGAAACTTTTGCGCTCCTGCCCGACCGGTTGCAGGTCGCCGCCCCGATCTCGCGCGAGATGTTCAACGAGCGCTTCGCTGCGGCTGCGACGCAAGGCGTGCAATCGAACGCGGCGAGCGCCGCTCCGGCAACGAAGGTCGCGGAAGCCCCTGCGAAGCCGACCGTGATCGCCAAGGTCGCGGAGGCGCTGAAGCCGCTGAGCCCGCCCAAGGTCACTGAAAAGATCGCCGATGTTGCTAAGGTCAAGCGCGGCGCTGACGCGTCGGTGCAGCTTGCCTCAGCGGATCCGGCCGAGATCGTGCCGGCGCCCGAGCCGAAGCCCAAGTCGATCGCCGATCGGGCCAAGGCCGCCGTGATGGCGATCACCGGACCGCGTCAGTCGATGGTCGAAAAACTCTGGGGCAAGCGTGAGCCGTCCGGCGGGCTGCTGGCCTATGCATCGGCCGATGCCAGCGTGACCGCTTCCATCGCGCCGAAGGAACAGAATCCCATGCTCGGCGGCTCGGCGCCCTATGAGCGCGACACCGCCGTCTATGACATCACCGCCAGGACGGTCTACCTGCCCGACGGCACCAAGCTCGAGGCGCATTCCGGCCTCGGCTCCAATCTCGACGATCCGCGCTCCTCGCGCGTGCGCATGCGCGGCGTGACGCCGCCACACATCTACATGCTGAAGCCGCGAGAGGCGCTGTTCCACGGCGTGCCCGCGCTGCGCCTGACCCCGATCGGCGGCGAGAGCGCGATCTACGGCCGCGACGGCCTGCTCGCCCACACCTTCATGCTCGGGCCGAACGGCGATTCCAACGGATGCGTGTCGTTCAAGGACTATTACGCGTTCCTCGACGCCTATCGCAACAAGGGCATCCGCAAGCTCGCGGTGCTGGCGCGGGTCGACTGATCCCCGTCTAGGCGGCTACGGTCTTGCGGAGCGCCATCTCGGTGGCGATTGCTTCCTTCACGGCGGGCCGTGCCTGCATCCGTTCGAGATAGGACCTCAACGACTGCCATTGCGCGATGTCGACGCCTGCGGGACGAAGCAGCAGCAAGGCCCAGGTGAGGTGGGCATCCGCGACGGTGAAGCGATTGCCCACGAGGAATTCGCGGTCCGCCAGATGCGCGGCAGGCACCGACAAGGTCTGCGCGATTCTTGCACGCGGCTTGGCGAGCGAGCCATCGTCCTTGTACCAGAAGGTCGGAAACAGGAACGCCTTGTGGATCTCGGCGCCGATGAAGCTCAGCCATTCCTGCAGGCGATAGCGATCGGGATCGCCGGACTGCGGCGCAAGGCCTGCCTCCGGCTTCAGATCGGCGATGTATTGCAGCACCGCCGCGCTTTCGGTCAGGCGTTCGCCGTTCTCGAGGACCAGGACCGGCACCGCGCCCTTCGGCGACACGTCGTGAAAATCGCTGCCGTCGTCCACCACTTTCTTGGTCCAGATATGGGCGAGGTGATAGTTCGCCTCGATGCCGGCCTCCGTCAGTGCGATACGGCTGGCGAGCGAGCAGGCCATCGGAAAGAAATACAGCTGCAGCATCTCCGCACTCCGTCACGTTAGCGCATCGCATTGCGCGATGATCGCGAAGCGATCCGATAGTTCTGCCAGCGCGACCTCATGAATGGTCCTTGCGGATAGTGCCCCGCCATGTCCGTCGGGCAGATCGCGCGTAGCGCAAGCATCGGCCGCGATCGTCGTCCGCAGGCCGAGGTCGAGCGCGGCGCGCGCCGTCGAGCTCACGCACATATGGGTCATGAAGCCGGCCAGCACGATGTTCGTGTGGCCGGTCGCCGCGATCCGCGTTTGCAGGTCGGTACCGGCGAAGGAATTCGGAAGTGCCTTCTCGATCACGAGCTCGTTCGCGAGCGGCATCAGGCTCGCAACGATCGCGCCGCGCTCGGCCTCGCGGTCAAACAGGCCGCCGGCGCGGCCCTTGTGCGCGATATGGAAGATCGCCGCGCCGCATCGCCTGGCGCGTGCGAGAAGGCGGGCGGCGACAGCGATTGCGGGCTCCGCATCCGGCAAGGCAAGGGGCCCCGCGAGATATTCGTTCTGGATGTCGATCAGCACGAGGCAGGCCTCAGTGAGCTTCGGCGGATTGAGATCGGCGCCGGACAATTCGAGCAGGGTCTTTGGAGCGGTCATGCTGGCCGAGCCTTTTTGGATATTTCGGATGGCGGGACATTAGCGCGGCGGCGGCCTGCCATTGTGCAGGACTATTGCAGCATATGGCTGCAAATTTGCAGGATGCGCCGGCGGCTGCTAGGTTCGCGCCGATGAACTGGGACGATCTGCGCATCATCGCCGCTGTCAGGGACGAGGGCACCTATGCCGGCGCCAGCGCGCGGCTGCGCATCGACGAGACCACCGTCGGCCGAAGGGTCGCGCGCATCCAGCGCGATCTCGGCGTGACGCTGTTCGACGCGGTGGACGGCCTGCGCCGGCCGACCCGCCATTGCGAGGCGGTGCTGGAGCATGTCGGCGCGATGGCCGCGCATGTTGCGGCGATCGACCGGATCGGTGAGAGCCAGCCCGGCCCGGTCGGCCGCCTTCGCATCGCCTCGACCAATGCAGTCGCCGAAGAGCTGCTGGCGCCGCGCGCCAGCGCCTTCCTGCGCGATCATCCCGGCCTGACCCTGCAATTCCTGACCTCCAGCGGCAACGTCAAATTCTCGCGCTGGCAAGCCGACCTCGCCATTCGCCTGCGCAAGCCGGAGAAGGGCGATTTCACCATCTCCAAGCTCGGCGACGTCAGGCTGTATTTCTTCGAGCCCGCCGATCGCGCGGGCGGCGAGCCGATCGCCTGTGTCTATCCCGAGGAGCTCGATGCTATTCCGGAGGCGCAGTTCCTGCGCGCGAAGCGGTTGAAGAACGTGCGCTGCGTCACCGACAATGTCCGCATCATCACGACCATGATCCAGTCGCATCAGGCGGTCGGCGTCTTGCCCGAACACAGCTGCGGGGTGTTGCTCACCGACCGCAGCCTGCGCGCCACGCTTCTGCCCAGGCGCCGCGACGTCTGGCTGCTTGTGCAGAACCACCTCAAGCGCGATCCGGCGACGCGGCTCACCATCGAATGGGTGCGGCACTGTTTCAAGGAAGCTTCACGCGGCTGATCGCAGCCGGTGCCTCGCTATGCGTGAACGCAATCCGGGCGGCGCGACCAAGTTCTGGGATTGCATGCGCGCAAAGGCTGCGTAATCTGGCGTCGTCTTGATCAGGGCAGCCGCATGACCATTCTTTCGGGAACGATCCGGCCGCGGGCGCAGCCGTCGGCGCAATCGCGGGAATGGAAGGCGATCGTCGTCCTGATCCTGCGAGTGTCTCCACTTGTCATTCCGGGGCGCGCCTCTTGGCGCGAGCCCGGAATCCATTGATCCGCAGGCTCAGCTCGCGATTTGCGGATACAAATCAATCCACCGGGGATTCTGCTCTTCGATGAGCCGGATCTTCCATTCCCGCCGCCATTTCTTCAATTCTTTCTCGCGTTCGATCGCGGTGACGGGATCATCGTAGATCTCGAACCATACAAGCCTGTCGATCGAGTATCGCTTGCTGAACCCAGCGACGACTTTGCTCTTATGTTCGTGGATGCGGCGCACGATATCATTCGTCACGCCGATGTAGAGCGTGCCGTATTTCTTGCTGGCGAGGAGATAGACGTAATAGGCCATGAGCAAGTGGTGAAATGGATTCCGGGCTCGCGACTTTGTCGCGCCCCGGAATGACGAAACAAGATATGACTTATGCGTGTGCTTGCAAGAAAGCAGTACCCAAAAACAAAACCCCGGCATCGCTGCCGGGGTTTCGCATGTCTTGACTTCGCCTGAAGTGGCCGGACTTAGAAGTCCATGCCGCCCATGCCGCCGCCCGGAGGCATCGCCGGACCGGCGCCGCCCTTCTTGGGCAGCTCGGCGACCATGGCTTCCGTGGTGATCAGCAGCGCCGCAACCGAGGCTGCGTTCTGGATCGCGGTGCGGACCACCTTGGTCGGGTCGATGATGCCCTTGGTGACCAGGTTGACGTACTCGCCGGTCTGAGAGTCGAAGCCGTATGCGTACGTCTTGTTCTCCAGGATCTTGCCGACGATCACCGAGCCGTCTTCACCGGCGTTGATCGCGATCTGGCGAGCGGGAGCCGACAGTGCCTTGCGCACGATCTCGACGCCGGTCTTCTGGTCGTCGTTCTTGGTACGCAGACCCTTGAGCTGCTCGGAGGCACGGAGCAGGGCGACGCCGCCGCCCGGGACGATGCCTTCCTCGACCGCCGCGCGGGTCGCATGCATCGCGTCATCAACGCGATCCTTGCGCTCCTTCACCTCGACCTCGGTCGCGCCGCCGACGCGGATCACCGCGACGCCGCCTGCGAGCTTGGCGAGACGCTCCTGGAGCTTCTCACGGTCGTAGTCCGAGGTGGTCTCCTCGATCTGCGCCTTGATCTGGGACACACGTGCCTCGATGTCGGCCTTCTTGCCGGCGCCGTTGACGATCGTGGTGTTCTCCTTGTCGATCATCACCTTCTTGGCGCGACCGAGCATGTTGAGCGTGACGTTCTCGAGCTTGATACCGAGATCTTCCGAGATCGCCTGGCCGCCGGTCAGGATCGCGATGTCCTGGAGCATGGCCTTGCGGCGATCGCCGAAGCCCGGAGCCTTGACGGCTGCGACCTTCAGACCACCGCGCAGGCGGTTGACGACGAGGGTCGCGAGGGCTTCACCTTCGACGTCCTCGGCGACGATGATCAGCGGCTTGCCGGTCTGCACCACGGCCTCGAGCAGCGGCAGCAGCTCGTTCAGCGAGGAGAGCTTCTTCTCGTTGATGAGGATGTAGGCGTCGTCCATCTCAACGCGCATCTTGTCGGCGTTGGTGACGAAGTAGGGCGAGATGTAGCCGCGGTCGAACTGCATGCCCTCGACGACGTCGAGCTCGGTCTCGAGCGACTTGGCTTCCTCGACGGTGATGACACCCTCGTTGCCGACCTTCTTCATGGCGTCGGAGAGGAACTTGCCGATCTCGGCGTCGCCATTGGCCGAGATGGTGCCGACCTGGGCGATCTCGTCGTTCGAGGTGACTTTCTTGGAGTTCTTGACGAGGTCGGCGACCACGGCTTCCACGGCCAGGTCGATACCGCGCTTCAGGTCCATCGGGTTCATGCCGGCAGCAACCGACTTGGCGCCTTCACGAACGATCGCAGCGGCGAGCACGGTTGCGGTGGTGGTGCCGTCGCCGGCCGCATCGGCGGACTTGGAGGCGACTTCGCGCACCATCTGTGCGCCCATATTCTCGAACTTGTCGTCGAGCTCGATCTCCTTGGCGACGGTGACGCCGTCCTTGGTGATGCGGGGAGCGCCGAACGACTTGTCGAGGACGACGTTGCGGCCCTTGGGGCCGAGCGTGACCTTCACCGCGTTGGCGAGGATGTCGACGCCGCGCAGCATCTTGTCGCGTGCATCGACGCCGAATTTGACTTCTTTAGCTGACATCTGGATTTTTCCTTAGGTGTTTAGCTGGTGGAGAAAAGGGCGCTTAGGCCGCCTTCTTCTTGGAAGCGGGGACGTCGAGGACGCCCATGATGTCGCTTTCCTTCATGATCAGCAGGTCGACGTTGTCGATCTTGACCTCAGTGCCGGACCACTTGCCGAACAGCACGCGGTCGCCGACCTTCAGGTCGATCGGGATCAGCTTGCCGGCTTCGTCGCGGCCACCGGGGCCAACAGCGACGATTTCGCCCTGGGAGGGCTTTTCCTTGGCGGTGTCGGGAATGATGATGCCGCCAGCGGTCTTCTCTTCTGCGTCGATGCGCTTGACCACGACGCGGTCGTGAAGCGGACGGAATTTCATGCAGTCCTCCTAAGTATTTGTACGAGTTGTGGAATTTTAGTCGTTGGCAGTCTGTGCCAACGAGTGCTAGCACAGGCGAAGCTGAAATAGGACAGGAATTTTGCGGGAGCAAGGCCTTCTAGCAGAAAATTTGGCGCTCCGAAGGCCTGCCTGCCAGAATCTCTTTACCATCGTTAACCGGCCTGCCTGACCGTATTAGCACGGTGCCGTGTCTGCTGCTAACGCATTGAATTTCAACAGCTTGTTAAACTTTTGGGCTTGAGATGGATTGTCAGTTTGCGTCACATTTGTCTCATGTGAGCGCATCTCCACCGGGTGGCTCGTAGGGCGTACCGGAAAGCCACCCTTGAAAATGCGCTCCTGAAAAGGAGGTTGGCATGGTCTCGCAGGTCGGGGTTGTTTCCGACGATTTCCGGAAACAGGTGCTGGGTTACGGGCTGACGACGGCGCAAATTCTCTACCGGATGCCGGATCATCCCTCGCTGCTCCAGACCTACATCTGGCAGAACTACGACATGTTTCCGAAATTTCCGGCGCTGAAGGATTTCCTCGCGTTCTGGGAGGAAAAGCTTGACGGCCCGCTTCACTCGGTGACAGTGGTGCATTCGAAGCTGATCAAGCCGGCCGAGCTGCGCGCGGTAGATGGCGTGTTCAGGCTGCATTGAGACGGGGCTTTGTAGGCTGGGCAAAGACGCGCTCGCGCGTCGTGCCCACCATCTTTTTTCGCGATCGCATTTTCGTGTTGGTGGGCACGCTTTCGCTTTGCCCACCCTACGATTTCCCAATGTGTGATAGCCTCTCTCCATAACAACAACGGGAGGCAGCCATGGTCAAGAAGGTGAAATCGCGCAGCGCGGCGCAAGCCGCCGTGAAGAAGCGGAGCGGCAGCAAAGCCGCGGCTCGATCCTCGGCGCGCAAGGCGGTGAAGACGAAGGCGCGCAGTGTCGCTCCGAAAAAAACCGCACGGCCCAAGCAGCGTATCGCCATCAGCCATCACCGCGAGGAAGACTTCAAGGCCGACGGCCTGCGCGCCTACGCAAAGTACCGCGACCTCGGCATCGCCGCTGCAAGCCACGGCCTCGCGCAAGCGCACGTGATCCGGCTGCAGGGCCCGTGCAATCCGGCGGAAGTCTCGAAGCTGCACTTCCACGCCGTCGATTTCCAGATGGTCTACGTGCTCAAAGGCTGGGTGAAGACCTACATGGACGGGCAGGGCGAGACCTTGATGCAGCAAGGCAGCGCCTGGACCCAGCCGCCGAAGATCAAGCACATGATCCTGGATTATTCGGACGACGTGGAGCTGCTGGAGGTGATTTTGCCGGCGGAGTTCAAGACGGTGGAGTTGAAGGCGTAGGCGCTCTCGCCTCGTCATTGCGAGGAGCTCTTGCGACGAAGCAATCCAGAATCTCTCCGCGGATGCAGTCTGGATTGCTTCGCTTCGCTCGCAATGACGGGGCCTTGTAGCCTGGCTGGAGCAAAGCGAAATCCGGGGCCGCTGTTTGCGACGGAGAGGATTTCCCGGATGGCGCTGCGCTCCATCCGGGCTACGTGCTTCAGCTGATGGCTCCGACCACCGCCCCCATCAAACACGTCGTCAGCGTCCCCGACACGATCGATTTCAGCCCGAGCGTATTGATCTCCGCGCGCCGTTCCGGCGCCATCACGCCGAGGCCGCCGATCATGATGCCGAGGCTGGCGAAATTGGCGAAGCCGCACATCGCGTAGAGCATGATCAGGCGCGAGCGCGGATCGAGCGCGTCCGGTCCAAGCTTCGACAGATCGACATAGGCGATCAATTCGTTGAGCACGGTCTTGGTGCCCATCAGGCTGCCGGCGGTCACCGCCTGACCCCATGGCAGTCCCATCAGCCAGCATACCGGCGCCATCATCAGTCCGAGGAGGCGCTGCAACGAGATCGCAGCACCGCCGATATGCGGCAGCAGGCCGAGCATGGCATTGACGAGATAGACCAGCGCGACCAGCACCAGCAGCATGGCAACGATGTTGATCAGCAGCTCGATCCCTGCGCTCGTCCCTTTCACGATCGCATCCATCGTGCCGGAGACTTCCATCTCCGGGTTCTCGAGCGCGCCGCCGGTGCGCTTGTCCGAGGTTTCCGGCACCATGATCAGGCTGACGAGGATCGCGGCAGGTGCGCCCAGGACCGAGGCAATGACGAAATGCGCGGCTGCGTCGGGAATCAGCGGCGCCAGCAGCGTCGCATAGAGCACCAGCACGGTGCCGGCGATGCCGGCCATGCCGCCGGTCATCACCAGAAACAATTCGCTGCGCGTCATCTGTGCCAGATACGGCCGCACGAACAGCGGTGCCTCGACCATGCCGAGGAAGATGTTGGCGGCGGTCGAGAGCCCCACCGCGCCGCCGACCCCGAGCGTGCGTTCGAGCAGCCAGGCCATGCCGCGCACGATCGGCGGCAGCACCCGCCAATAGAACAGCAGCGTCGTCAGCACGCTCATGACCAGCACGATCGGCAGCGCCTGGAACGCCAGGATGAAGTCGGCGCCCGGCACCTTTACGTCGAAGGGCAGGGGGCCGCCGCCGACATAGCCGAACACGAAAGAGGAGCCGGCGCGCGAAGCCGCGGAGATCGCGCCGACCGCGTCGTTGATCGCGCCGAACGCATGTGCGACGACGGGCAGCTTCAAAAGGACGATCGCGGTGACGAAGGTGACGACGAGGCCGATCACCGCCTGGCGCAGCGACACCGCGCGGCGATTCTCCGCCAACGCCCAGGCGATCGCCAGCAATGCGAAAACGCCGAGTGCCGATTGCAGCCGCAGCATGATGTCCCCAAACCTCCAGCGATTATGGCCGCGCGTGCGACGCAAACGCAATGCCGGAAGATGACCGGCCCCGCTCGCTGTTGACAAGCACGCCTGCGTCGGCCACGCGAGGGCTCGTCAATATCGGGCGGATGGTCCAAGGGTGAGCCAGGAGCTAACTGAAGTGCGGCCGGTGCCGGCGAATCAGCCGGTCAGCGCCCGCGCGCTCCTCGCCCACCGCGCCTTCCTGTTCTTTCTGCTCTCGCGCAGCCTGTCGCGCTTTTCCAGCCAGATCGCGGCGGTCGCGATCGGCTGGCAGATCTACGATCTCACCGGCTCGGCTTTCGACCTCGGCATGGTCGGCCTCGTGCAATTCCTCCCTACGGCGCTGCTGGTGTTCGTCGCCGGCCATGCCGCCGACCGCTACGAGCGCAAGCGCGTCGTCCAACTCTGCCAGCTCGTGGAAGCCGCGACCGCGCTTTATCTCGCAGTCAGCACTTATCTCGGCGCGGTCAGTGAAGTGCAGATTTTTATCGCGACCTTCGTGCTCGGCATTGCCGGGGCCTTCGAAAGCCCGACCACCGCGGCGCTCTTGCCGCTGATCGCGCCGCAGGGGTCGCTCCAGCGTGCGACGGCAGTCGCGAGCGGCGCAGGGCAGGTTGCGACCATCACCGGGCCGGCGCTCGGCGGTTTCGCGTACGCGATCGCGCCGCATCTCGCCTATGCTGTGATGGTGCTGTTCTGGATTCTCGGGATGATCCTGACCGGCTTCATCCGGCCGCGTCCGCAGGCGGTCGCCAAGGATATGGCGGGTGCGGACAACATCTTTGCCGGCGTCCGCTTCATCCGCAGCAACCCGGCGATCATCGGCACCATCTCGCTCGATCTGTTCGCCGTGCTGTTCGGCGGCGTCACCGCGCTGTTGCCGATCTATGCCCGCGATATCCTCCAGACCGGCCCGATGGGGCTCGGCATTTTGCGCGCCGCGCCCGCGGTCGGCGCGCTGTTGATGACGATGGTGCTGGCGCGTCATGCCATCTCGCGGCATGTGGGGTTGCGCATGTTCCAGGCCGTGATCGTGTTCGGCGTCGCCACGGTTGTGTTTGCGCTGTCGTCCTGGATGTGGCTGTCGGTGCTCGCGCTCGCCATTCTCGGCGCGGCCGATACGATCAGCGTCGTGATCCGGTTCTCGCTGGTGCAGCTCGCCACCCCTGACGAGATGCGCGGCCGCGTCGGCGCGGTCAACTTCCTCTTCATCAACGCCTCCAACCAGCTCGGCCAGTTCGAGAGCGGGGTCGCAGCCGCATTGTTCGGCGCGATGCCGGCCGCGGTGCTCGGCGGCGTCTGCACCATCGCGGTGGCGCTGCTGTGGATGAAGCTGTTCCCGAGCCTGCGCCAGGTGGAGAGTCTGGAGTAGGGGGACGCTCTCTCCGCCGTCATTGCGACGAGCGAAGCGAGGAAGCGATCCAGACTGTTTCCGCGGAGGGATACCTGGATTGCTTCGCTTCGCTCGCAATGACGACTGCGGAAATAGCGTAGATAAATCAACAGGGCGCGGCGAGGCGCCTACTGTGCATGGGGTTGTTTTCGCGTTTTTGTAGCTAGCCCCGTCCGACGAACGGCATCTTGGTCGCCATGACGGTCATGGTCAGTACGTTGGCATCGAGCGGCAGGCCGGCCATGTAGGCCACGGCATCGCCGACCGCCTTCGCGTCCATGCGCGGCTCGTGCTTCATCGTGCCGTCGGGCTGCATCACGCCGGGGCCGGCGACCATGCGGTCGGTCATCGGCGTTGCCGCATTGCCGATGTCGACCTGGCCGACTGCGATGTCGTACATGCGTCCATCAAGGTTGGAGGCCTTGGTGAGGCCCGTGATCGCGTGCTTGGTCGAGGTATAGGCTGCCGAGAACGGCCGCGGCGCGTGCGCCGAGATCGAGCCGTTGTTGATGATGCGGCCGCCGCGCGGGGTCTGGTCCTTCATGATGCGGAAGGCATGCTGGGTGCACAGGAACGGGCCGGTGAGATTGGTGTTCACCACGGCCTGCCACTGCTCGAGGCTGAGATCCTCGAAGTTCACCGGCGGTGCGCCCATGCCGGCGTTGTTGAAGAGCACGTCGAGCCGGCCATAGGTCTGCGCCACCTTGGCGAACAGCGCAGCAATCGAATCCGGTTTGGTCATGTCGGCGGTGACACACAGGCTCTTGCCGGCGGGGCCGAGCTTCGCCGTCTCCTCGAGCATATCGAGGCGGCGCCCGACGAGCACCACGGTGAAGCCGGTGTTCATCAGCGCCAGCGACGCCGCGCGTCCGACACCGGTGCCGGCGCCGGTCACCACTGCGATCTTTTTCGCTTCACTCATCGTTTCCTGCCTTTTCTCTTAAGCTGTCAGGTTTTGGGTTCTTTTTCGTTCTTGTAGGGCGGCCGCGGAATGTTCTGATGCGCCGCGCGCAACGCCGCCGACCAGCGCGAGCGCAGATCGTGGAAATAGGGCTCGCCCGCCTCGATGCGGTGATTGAGATCGGCTTCGCAGGCGTCTGCCCGCACCACCAGCACGTCGATCGGCAGGCCGACGCCGAGGTTGGAGCGCATGGTCGAATCCATCGAGATCAGGCCGGTCTTCAGCGCTTCGTAGAGCTCGACGTCGTAATGCATGGCGCGGTCGAGCACCGGCTTGCCGTATTTGTGCTCGCCGATCTGCAGGTACGGCGTGTCTGTCGTGCACTCGATGAAATTGCCGGCGGTGTAGACCATGAACAGGCGCATGCGCGCGCCCTTGATCTGGCCCCCGAACAGGAAGGAGACGTCGAACGAGACGTCCTCGGATTTCAGCGCCGGCCCCTCGGTCGCGTGCACCGCGCGGATCGCCCGCCCGATGCGCTGGGCGGCCTGGAACATGGTCGGCGCGTTCATCAGCGTCTCGATCTCGCCCGTGTCAGGGTCTTCCAGGCCCTCGGTGAGGGTGGAGAGCACCGATTGGCTGATGGCGAGGTTGCCCGCGCTGGCGATCGCCATGATGCGGTCGCCGGGCTTGGAAAAGATGTGGAGCTTGCGGAAGGTCGAGACATTGTCGAGGCCCGCATTGGTGCGGGTGTCGGCGATCATGACGAGCCCGTCCCGAACCAGGATTCCGCAACAATAGGTCATTTCCAGTCCCCGAACGCGTTTGCGCGGAATTACTAGCCAATTTCAAGGGCCGCTCCAACCCCAATTCCCGGGGGAGCCGTCATTCCGGGGCGCGCGTAGCGCGAACCCGGAATCCATCGGGCCACAGGACCGGCGGGTAAATGGATTCCGGGCTCGCGACTTCGTCGCGCCCCGGAATGACGCGCTTCAGCTCTGCCGCTGCGATTGTGACTGCGATTGGCTGCCGCGGCCGGCCTGCTCGACCTTCACGGCGACCGTCAGCGTCTCCGCACCGCCGCCATAGCGGGTGCCGCGCACAGGGGCTGCGCCGAGATAGTCGAGCCCGATCGCAACGCGGACATGGGCGTCGGTGGTGCAGATGCAGTTGGCGGGATCGAAGCCGACCCAGCCGAGTCCGTCGACGTAAGCTTCCGCCCAGGCATGGCCGGCCTCTTGGTGCACCGTGCCGTCCGAACGCAGGAAATGCCCGGAGACGAACCGCGCCGGCACGCCGCCGCTGCGGGCGCAGGCGATGAAGATATGCGCGTAGTCCTGGCAGACGCCGCGCTTGAGCGTGAACGCGTCGGCCGCCGACGTGCCGCTGTTGGTCGGGTCCTCGTCGAAGGTCATGTGATCGCTGATTTGCGTCATCAGCGTGTGCAGGAAGCCGAGCATGTCGCTCTCGGCCTCGCTGCGCAACTGCCGCGCGACGGCCGTCATCGCCGGATTGACGGACGTGAGATCGGTGGCGCGCAAAAACATGCCGGCCGGAAAGCGCTCGTCGGCGCCGCGCAGCACGCCGCCGGTGTCGTGGGTCTCGATCAGGCCCTCGGCAGTGATCTTGATATCGCCGACCGGTCCGCAGGACAGCACATGCGTGACATTGCCGAAGGCGTCCTCGTGGGTGTCGAGCTTGGTGTCGGTCGAGACGTCGATCTGCCACTCCGCCACATATTGCCCGTCATGGCTGCTGGGCGTCATGCGCAGTATTTGGATCACGCTGGTGGCCGGCGGCTCGTAGCGATAGGTCGTGGTGTGTAGGATTCGCAGGCGCATGGTGGACCGTGCAGTTAGTGGTTAGGCCCGACTGCCTACCGCGAAGAAGTTCGTCATGCCCGGGCTTGTCCGTGGCATCCACGCTCTTCCTCGCCGCGCGGAAGCAAGAACGTCGATGGCCGGGACAGGCCCGACCATGACGATATCTCATTTCGTCAGCCGGGGAACATCAGATCAAATACTGCTTCGTGATGATTTCGCCCAGCCTGGAATTGTCCGTGATGAATTCCTGAATGAATTCATGCACGCCATGCTGGAAAATATCGTTCATATTGCTGTGTTCCAGCCGGTTGCGAATGCCGCGGGCGTGGCGTTGGGCGGGTCCCTGGCGGCCATAGGCGACGCCGATCTGGTCCAGGTTGCGCACGAGGTTGCCATAGCAGCTCGCCAGCGAGCGCGGCAGCGTGTCGTTGAGGATGAGCAGGTCCGCGATCAGCCACGGCTTCAGCGTCTCGCGATAGACCCAGTGATACGCCGTCAGCGCAGACACCGAGCGCAGGATCGAGCTCCACTGATAGAAATCGAGCGGGCCGCCGACATGCTCTTCCTGGGGCAGCAGCACGTGGTATTTCACGTCGAGAATGCGCGCGGTGTTGTCGGCGCGCTCCAGATGCACGCCCATGCGCGAGAACCAGTAGGCGTCGTTGCGCAGCATGGTCCGGTAGGCCGAGCCGTCGAAGCGCAGCGAAGTCTCCTGCACGAAGCGCAGGAATTTCGCGAGGTCCTCGCGCGTGGAGGTGCCCTTGCTCCAGACGGCCTGGAGCTCGATCCAGGCCGAGTTGATGGTGTCCCACATCTCGCTGGTGAGCGCAGTGCGCACCGAGCGCGAGTTCAGCCGCGCCGCCTCGATGCAGTTTCGGATCGATGACGGATTGTTCGCCGAGAACGAGAGGTAGTCGACGACGTTGTGTTCGTTGGCTTCATCGTAGGTCTGATAGAAGCTCGCGGCGACGCCGGCGGTCAGCAGTGCCGAATCCCATTCATTGGTCTTGCCGATATAGGCGGCGGGAAGCGCAGTGACGCGCAGCGTCGCATCGATGGTGCGCGCGAGGTACTCGGCCCGTTCGACATAGCGGGCGAGCCAGTAGAGGTTTTCGGCGGTACGCGACAGCATCTGACTACTCGTCCAGGATCCAGGTGTCTTTGGTGCCGCCGCCCTGGCTCGAATTCACCACCAGGGAGCCTTCCTTCAGCGCGACACGTGTCAGGCCGCCTGGCACGATGGTGGTGCCCTTGCTGCCGGTCAGCACGAAGGGCCGCAAGTCCACGTGGCGCGGGGCAAGGCCGGATGCCGTGCAGGTCGGACAAGTCGAGAGCGCCAGCGTCGGCTGTGCAATAAAACCTTCGGGCTCGCGCTTGAGCTTCTCGCGGAAGGCTTCGATGGTTGCCTTCGTCGCGGCGGGGCCGATCAGCATGCCATAGCCGCCGGAGCCGTGGACTTCCTTGACGACGAGCTCGCCGAGATTGTCGAGCACATAAGCGAGATCTTTCGGCTCGCGGCAGCGCCAGGTCGGCACGTTCTTGAGGATCGGCTCCTCGCCGAGATAGAACTTCACGATATCAGGCATGTACGAGTAGATCGCCTTGTCATCGGCGATGCCGGTGCCGACCGCATTGGCGAGCGTGATGTTGCCGGCCGCATAGGCCGACATCAGCCCGGGCACGCCGAGTACGGAGTCGGGGCGGAAGGTGAGGGGATCGAGGAAATCATCGTCGACGCGGCGGTAGATCACGTCGATCCGCTTCACCCCCTCGGTCGTCCGCATGAACACTTCGTTGTTCTTGACGATGAGGTCGCGGCCCTCGACCAGCTCGATGCCGAGCTTGTCGGCAAGGAAGGAGTGCTCGTAGTAGGCAGAGTTGTAAACGCCGGGCGTGAGCAGGGCGACAGTCGGTTCGCCGGAGGCGCTTTGCGGCGCAACCGAGCGCAGGGCGGAGAGCAGCTCGTCCGGATAGCGTTCGACCGGCGCCACCCTGTGGCGGGCGAACAGATCCGGAAACAGCCGCATCATGATCTCGCGGTTTTCCAGCATGTAGGACACGCCCGAGGGCGTGCGCGCATTGTCCTCCAGCACGATGAAATCCTCGGCATCGACCCGGACGATGTCGATGCCGGCGATGTGCACGTAAACGTCGTGCGGCACCTGCTGGCCGTTCATCTCGGGGCGAAACACCGGGTTCTGGAAGATCAGATCGTCGGGCACGATCTCGGCGCGCAGGATGTCGCGGCCATGATAGATGTCGCGCAGGAACATGTTGAGCGCGCGCACGCGCTGCTTCAGGCCTTTCTCCAGCAACGCCCATTCCTTGCCGGACATGATTCGCGGGATCACGTCGAACGGGATCAGGCGCTCGGTGGACTCGGCCTCGCCGTAGACGGCAAAGGTGATGCCGATGCGGCGGAACAGGAGCTCGGCCTCTTGGCGGCGATATTCGAGCGCCTCGGGAGGCGTCTCCTTGAGCCAGCGCGCCAGCTCCTGATAGGCGGGGCGAAGGTCCCCACCGGGAATGTTCATTTCATCAAAGGCGACTGCCATAGATCCCGACTTGTCTCCGCAAGGCGTTGCGCCATTGGACAGATCGCCAAGGCCTTTGAGACCGCAACGTCCTGGCCATGCGGCAAGAGTGCATGACTCCCAGGTGGTAGCAAGGGCTGGGCCAGCGCGATAAGCATGGAGGGAGGGCATTTGCCGGGGGCGGCCGGCAGCGTGCCTGAAAAAATGGCTGAAGACTGCTTATTTCGGTAGCAAAACCGCGTGACTTCAACGCGTTACCTCGGCAAAGTCAGGCCGACAGGTGAGGGACTGAAGGCATGAGCGACATCGTCACGGCGGGCATTCTGGTCATCGGGGATGAAATCCTGTCCGGCCGAACCAAGGACAAGAATATCGGCTTCATCGCCGAATACCTCACCAATATCGGCATCGACCTGAGGGAAGTCCGGGTCGTCTCCGACGACCAGGACGACATCATCGCCGCCCTGAACGCATTGCGGCATCGCTACACTTATGTCTTCACCACCGGCGGCATCGGTCCGACGCATGACGACATCACCGCCGACAGCGTCGCCAAGGCGTTCGGCGTCGGCATCGACCACCATCCGGAGGTCGTCGCCCGCTTCCGCGAGCGCTGGAGCGAGCAGGACCTCAACGAAGCCCGCCTGCGCATGGCCCGCATCCCCGATGGCGCCGAGCTGATCCAGAGCGCCACCATTCTCGCCCCCGGCTTCAAGATCGGCAACGTCATCGTGATGGCCGGCGTGCCCTCGATCATGCAGGCAATGATGGACATCGTCTCGCCCAAGCTGAAGTCGGGCGTGCGCATGCTCTCCGAATCGGTTCGCGCCAATGCGCGGGAAGGCGACATCGGCAGCCCGCTGCGAGAGATCGCCGCCGCCCATCCCGACACCATCATCGGCAGCTATCCCTTCATGGATGAAGAGCAGAAGCCGAACACCAATCTGGTGGTCCGCTCGCGTGACGCGGACAAGCTTGCGGCGGCGATGGCGGCGGTGAAGGAAATGCTGGCGGGATTGAACATCACTCGGTAGCTAAAGAAGCTGCCGGACGATGATTGGCGGGAGAACACGATGGCTGGTGAAGCACCCGAACTGAGCGCGCAGGAGCGGGCGGGCAAGGCCTTTCCGGTGTCGTGGGACCAATTCCACCGGGACTGCCGCGCGCTGACCTGGCGGCTCAACGAGGTCGGCCCGTTCCACGCGGTGATCGCGATCACCCGCGGCGGCCTGGTGCCGGCCGCGATCGTCGCGCGCGAGCTCGGCGTGCGCGTGATCGACACGGTCTGTATCGCCAGCTACGACCACACCAAGCAGGGCGAGCTCCAGGTCCTCAAGGGCATTTCCGAATCGGCGATGAAGCTCGGCGGCGGCACCGGCAAGGGGTTGTTGATCGTCGACGATCTCGTCGACACCGGCAAGACCGGCAAGCTGGTGCGCGAGATGCTGCCCGACGCGCATTTCGCGACTGTTTATGCCAAGCCGAAGGGACGCCCGCTGGTGGACACCTTCATCACGGAAGTGTCGCAAGACACCTGGATTTTCTTCCCCTGGGACACCGCGCTGTCGTACCACCCGCCGCTTCGCGACGGCGCCGCGTGATTTCCTCCGTCATTGAGAGGAGCGAAGTGACGAAGCAATTCAGACTGCCTTTGCGGATTGCTTCGCTTCGCTCGCAATGATGAGCCGAGATACCCATGCCCCTGCAAAACCGCGTCACGCCGACCGGCGACCTCATCGCAACGCCACATCGCGGGCTGTTCACGGGCAACCGCGGCATCATCCACGATCCCGCGACCAAGACGCTTCTGAAGAAGCGTTGGTCCTCGCCGGCATGGATTATCTGCCTGTGCGAATTCCGTGGCTGGCGCCGCCCGGTAATGGCGCGGCGGAGCTGGACGGAGTTGTTTTTTCTCGATGAAGCCACGGCCTTTGCCGCTGGCCATCGGCCCTGCTTTTTTTGTCGCCGCGACGACGCCACGCGTTTTCGTTCTCTATGGCAGGACGGAAATGGTGTGAAGACTATCAGCGCGAAAACGATGGATGCCGTGCTGCACAGCGAACGGCTCGATCGCGGACGTAAGCGGCTTCACGCATTGCCGATGCCACTGGCGGAATTGCCCGATGGGGCGATGGTGCAACAGGGCGAGGAGAGCTTTCTGGTGACACAAGGCAAGGCGCTGCTGTGGTCACCCGCGGGCTATGCGCCGGACGCGCGCACCCTCGATCGCCCGATGTTGCTGACGCCCCCTTCCACGCTGCGCGCGGTCATCGCCGGATATCAGCCTGTGTTGCATCCGACGGCGCGCGGCTAGCGTAGCGGCCGTCCCTGTTCATCCATGGTCGTCCGCGCAGTGCCCGCGGAGCGATCTTCCGCGTGCGCCGGAGATGCAATCGCCGCAAGGGCTACGATCACGAGCGTTGATCAGATCAGCATCACCCTAGCTTCTCACGCGCCAGCGCGGCGCCCGCACCGAGCGCCATCAGCTTGGCTTCCGCGATCTCCCGCCGCATCGGCGCCATGCCGCAATTGGTGGTGGCGATGATGTTGCTCTTGGGAACGAACTTCGACACCGAATCGATCACCTGCACGACGTCCTCGGCGGTCTCAATCGTGTCGCTGGCGACGTCGATCACGCCGGCCTGTACGATCTTGGTCTTGAGCAACGCGAGGAGATCGAGCGGCACCTTCGAATTGCGGCACTCGATCGCGACCTGCTGGATCGCGCTGGCATCGATCGCAGGAAAGATCTGCTCGTACTGCCGCCACTGCGGGCCGAGCGTCTCTTTCCAGTCGGTGTTGGCCTTGATGCCGTAGCCATAGCAGATGTGCACCGCGGTGGCGCAGGTCAGTCCCTGCGCGGCGCGTTCCAGCGCCTTGATGCCCCAGTCATTGACCTCGTCCATGTAGACGTTGAAGGCGGGCTCGTCGAACTGCACGAGATCGACGCCGTCGGCCTGCAGCGCCCGGGCTTCCTCGTTGAGGAGTTCGGCGAACGCAAAGGCCATCTTGACCCGGTCGCCATAATAGCGATCGGCAATGGTGTCGATGATGGTCATCGGGCCGGGCAGGGTGAACTTCAGCTTCTTGCTGGTGTGCGCGCGCGCAACGCGCGCTTCGTCCGCATGGACGCGGCTCTTCAGTTGGAGCGGCGCGACGACTTGCGGCACCATCGCCTTGTAGCGATCCTTTCTGATGCCCATCTCGACCTTGTGGGCGAAGTCGATCCCGTCGATCTTCTCCAGAAAGCCGTGCACGAAATGCTGGCGGGCCTGCTCGCCCTCCGTGACGATGTCGATGCCGGCGTCTTCCTGGATCTTGACGGCAAGCATCGTCGCATCGCGCTTGGCGCGGAGAAGCTCCGCTCCTTGCGACTTCCATGGCGCCCAGAGCATGTTGGGCTCGGCGAGCCATTCCGGCTTCGGCAAGGAGCCGGCGATCGTGGTTGGAAACAGCATGGCGGCCCTCCCGGCACGTTGTGTTGCGCCCCTTCCTGCCATGTCCTAACGTCAAGGTACAGAACAACAAAAGTCGGCATTGTCGTCATTCCGGGGCGCGACGAAATCGCGAGCCCGGAATCCATCGGGCCGCAATGAACGTGGTGAGATGGATTCCGGGCCTGCGCCTTGCGGCGCATCCCGGAATGACGAGATCGGATGTTGATGGTGAACGAACAAGACACAAAAAAGGAAACGCCATGATCGAATTCTTCTTCGACTGTTCGAGCCCCTGGACTTATCTCGCCTTCCACAACATCCAGCCGCTCGCCACGGAACTCGGCGCGGAGATCATCTGGCGGCCGATCCTGGTCGGCGGCATCTTCAACACGGTCAATCCGAGCGTCTACGCGCAGCGCGAGACGCCGGTGCCGCTGAAGGCGCGCTACATGAAAAAGGACCTCGCCGACTGGGCGCGCTCGGCGGGCCTTGCGATCAAAATGCCGCCGACCGTGTTTCCGGTGAACAGCGTCAAGGCGATGCGCGGCTGCATCTGGCTGGGACAGGACATGGTGCCGTTCGCGACCGCCGTATTCGAGACCTATTGGGGCGGCGACAAGGACATCTCGCAGGACGCGGTGCTGGCCGAGATATGCAAGAAGGTCGGCATCGACGAGCAAGAATTCTTCGCCGGCATTTCGGAGCAGGGAATCAAGGACCAGCTCAAGGCCAATACGGAAGAGGTCGTCGCCCGCGGCGGCTTTGGCTCGCCGACGATCTTCGTCGGCAAGACCGACATGTATTTCGGCAATGACCGCCTGCCGCTGATCCGCGAGGCGCTGCTGCGCCGCAAGGCGAGCGCAGCCTGATGGTGCGGGCCGTCGTCTGCCGCGCACTTGGCGCGCCCGAAGCGTTGTGGCTGGAAGAGTTTCCATCGCGCGCCATCAAACCGGGCGAGGTGCGGGTCGCGATCCGCGCCGCCGGGCTGAATTTTCCCGACGTGCTGATGGCGGCCGGCGAATACCAGCTTAAGCCGGAGCTGCCATTCACGCCGGGCATGGAGGCAGCGGGAGACGTGACAGAGATCGGCGCGGAGGTGCGCGGCGTTGCCGTCGGCGACAAGGTCATCGTCAAGATGCGCCATGGCGCTTTCACCGATGAAGCTGTGGTGACGCCCGCGCAGCTCACGCCGATGCCATCCACCTTCGACTACGCGGAGGCCGCGACCTATCTGGCCGGCCACGGCACGGCCTATCACGCGCTGATCGATCGCGGCAGGATCGAGCCGGGCGAGGTGTTGCTGGTGCATGGCGCCGGCGGCGGCGTGGGTCTTGCCGCGGTCGAGATCGGCAAGATGCTGGGCGCGAGCGTGATCGCGACCGCCTCCAGCGACGAGAAGCTCGCCATCGCAAAGGCGCGCGGCGCCGACCATCTCGTCCGCTACGACCGCGAGCCGTTTCGCGACGCGGTCAAGCGCATCACCGACGGCCGTGGTGCAGACGTGGTGTTCGATCCCGTCGGCGGCGAGGTGTTCGAGAACTCGATGCGCTGCATCGCCTGGGGCGCGCGGCTCCTGGTGATCGGCTTCACTGGCGGCATCGGTTCGGCCAAGACCAATCTCTTGCTGATCAAAGGCGCCAGCGTGCTCGGCGTGCGCGCGGGCGAAGCCGTGCGGAAAAACCCTGCGCTTGGCGAAGTGCGCCTGAAGGCGCTGCTGCAATGGGCGGAGGAGGGCAAGCTCCGCCCCAACGTCTCGCATCGCCTGCCGCTGGAGGACTTTGCAAAGGCGATGCGGCTGCTGATCGACCGCAAGGCGATCGGGCGCGTCGCGCTGGTGATGGATTGACGGTGCCGTGGGGTGGGCAAAGGCGCTCTTGCGCCTAGCCCACCATTCATCCGCGATCGAAAATCGAAATGGTGGGCACGCTTCGCTTTGTCCACCCTACGATGCGTCACTTATACTCCCGCTCGCTCCACCACGGGAAATAATCCGGCATATCGCTCGACACCTTGTTCTTGAACTGCGCCGGGCGCTTTTCCAGGAACGACACCACGCCTTCCTTGACGTCGTCCGAGCGGCCGCGGGCGTAGATGCCGCGGCTGTCGACCTTGTGGGCTTCCATGGGGTCGTCCGCACCCATCATGCGCCACATCATCTGACGGATCAGAGCCACTGATACCGGCGCGGTCTTGGCGGCGAATTCCTTGGCGAGCGCGCGGGCGGTCGGCAGCAGATCGTCCGGGGCTACGACCTTGCTGACGAGGCGGCCGGTGAGCGCCTCCTGCGCCGGGAAGACGCGGCCCGAATAGCACCATTCCAGCGCCTGCGAGATGCCGACGATGCGCGGCAGGAACCAGCTCGAGGCGGCCTCCGGCACGATGCCGCGCTGGGAGAACACGAAGCCGAAGCGGGCAGCATCCGAGGCAATGCGGATGTCCATCGCGAGTTGCATGGTGACGCCGATGCCGACCGCAGGACCGTTCACCGCGGCGATGACAGGCTTCAGGCACTTGAAGATGCGCAGCGTCACCTGGCCGCCGCCGTCGCGCACCTGCGGGTCGCTGTAATCGACCTTGCCGTCCGCGAAACGCTTTACCGGGCCGCGCCGCGCGTCGCGATCAAAGGTATCTGCGCCCGAGGAAAGATCGGCGCCCGCGCAAAAACCGCGGCCGGCGCCGGTGACGATGATGGCGCGGACCTCGTCGTCCTTGTCGGCGGCGTCGAACGCGTCGATCAACTCGGTCTGCATCTGCGCGTTGAAGGCGTTGAGCTTGTCGGGCCGGTTCAGCGTGATGGTGAGGATCTGCTCGTCGACCTCGTATTTGATCGTCTCATACGCCATGGTGGTTTCCTTCCTTGTCATTCTTGAATCGATTGTGTCATTGCCGGGCTTGACCCGGCAATCCATCTTTTTTGAAGAGGATGGATGCGCGGGCCGAGCCCGCGCATGACGATTTGTGCTTAGATGCTATCGCGCCGGCGGGCTGGGCCACGGCCGTTGCGGGCCGCGCAGGCTCTCGAAGGCCTTTGCCATGCCGAGCACGCCGATATCGTCGAAGCGGCGGCCGACGATCTGCACGCCGATCGGAAAACCCTTCGCGTCGAAGCCGCCATTGACGGAGACGGCGGGGTTCTCCGACATATTCCACGGCACGGTATAGGCGATGTGCTCGAACAGCTTCATGGGATCGTTGGTCGGCGAGGCCCATTCGGCCGGGTAGTTCACGTTCGGCGCGGTTGGCGAGATCACGTAGTCGAGCTCGCAGAACAGCTTTGAAGCGGCAGCGCGGATCGCCATGGTCTGGTTGAAGCCCCTGATGACGTCAACACCGGATAGCTTTGCGCCGGACTCGCCCCATCTGAAGATATAGGGCAGCACTTTTTCCTGCTCGGCCGGCGTCAGCTTCGACAGATCGTCCCACATCCGCGCGCGCCAGAAATTGTCGAGGCCGTCGAGCATCTCGCGCGTCAGGATGCCGTCGACTTCGGTCACGACGGCGCCGGCGGATTCGAATGCTTTCGCCGCCTTCACCGCGACCTCGCGCACCGGCTTCTCCAGCGCCAGGCCGACGCCGGGATCGAGCATCAGGCCGATGCGCAGTTTGCGTGGTGACTTCTCCAGGCCTTTCCAATTGAGAGGCTCGGCGGGCAGGCTCATGCCGTCGCGCCGGTCGGGCTTTGCGATCACGCTCATCATCAGCGCGCAATCATCAACCGTGCGGGTCATGGGACCGGCGACACGGCCGACATAGGTCGGGTCGATCGGCACGCGGCCAAAGCTCGGCTTGAAGCCGACGAGACCGCACCAGCCCGCAGGCAGGCGGACCGAGCCGCCGATATCGGTGCCGAGATGCAGCGGGCCGTAGCCGGCTGCAGCTGCTGCGCCTGCGCCCGCGCTGGAGCCGCCGGGATTCTTCGAGAGGTCCCAGGGATTGCGCGCCAGCGCGTGGAAGCTGGAGAGTCCCGAGGACAGCATGCCGTAATCGGGCATGGTGGTTTTTGCGAAGATGATCGAGCCGGACTCGCGCAGCCGCGCGGCGGGCGGTGCGTCCTTATCGGCCGGCACGAGCTTGACGCTGGCGGCGCCCAGCGGCACCGGCACGCCCTTGGTTGCGATGTTGTCCTTCACCGTGACCGGCACGCCGTCGAGCGCGCCGGACGGCTCGCCCCCGCTCCAGCGCGCGGTCGAAGCATTTGCAGCCTCGCGCGCGCTGTCAGGATCGAATGCATAGAGCGCCTTGAGGTGCGGTTCCCACGCAGCGACGTGCGCAAGCACGTCCTCCAGCACCTCGCTCGGCGAGAACTGCTTTGCGCGATAGCCTGCGATCAGATCGACTGCGGACAGATCATGCAGCGAGGTGACGACCTCTTCGACGCTCTTTTTGTGCATTGCTAACCTACCGGCATGCGCGTTTCGATGATCCGGGCGAACATGCTGGCGCCGATCGGCAGGATCTTGTCGTCGAGCACGTAGCCCGGGTTGTGCACGGGCACCGAGCCGTCATGGCCGACCCAGAAATAGGCGCCGGGGATGGTTTGCAGCATGTCGGCGAAATCCTCGCTGCCCATCTTCGGCTGGGTGCGTGTGATGACGTTGGCGGGGTTGACGACCGTGCGCGCGACCTCTTCGACCACCTTGGACTGCTCGACCTGGTTGACCAGCACGTCGAAGGTGTCGCGGATGTCGACGTCGATCACGCACTGATAGGCGCTGGCGATGCCGGCGCAGATGGTGCGGATGCGTTCGCTGATCAGGGTGCGGACTTCTTTCGAGAAGGTGCGGATGGTGCCGCACAGATGCGCGTCGCCGGGGATGACGTTGTAGGCGGAGCCGGCGTGAATCTGCGTGATCGACACCACCGCGGCCTGCAGTGGCTCGACGTTGCGGCTGACGATGGTCTGGATCGCCTGCGCCAGCGTGGTCGCGATGATCACCGCGTCCTTGGAGCGTTCGGGCATCGCACCGTGCGCGCCATAGCCGGTGATGCGGAGGTCGAAGAAGTCGGCGCTGGCCATCGCGGGACCGGGCAGGATCGCGATCTCGCCATGGTTGAGGTCGGGAGCATTGTGCAGGCCGTAGAGCTCGTCGCAGGGAAACTTCTCGAACAGCCCGTCCTTGATCATCGCGCGCGCGCCGCCGAGGCCTTCCTCGGCCGGCTGGAAGATCAGGTGCACGGTGCCGTCGAAATTCCTGGTTTCGGCGAGGTAGCGCGCGGTGCCGAGCAGCATGGTGGTGTGGCCGTCATGACCGCAGCCATGGAAGCGGCCGGGGATCTTGGAACTCCATTTCAGATTGGTGTTCTCCTCCATCGGCAGCGCGTCCATGTCGGCGCGCAGGCCGATGCGCTTGCCGCCCGAACCCTTGCCCTTGATGACGCCGATCACGCCGGTGCCGCCGAGACCGCGATGCACCTCGATGCCCCAGCTCTTCAGCTTGTCGGCGACGATGCCGGAGGTGCGCACTTCCTCGAAGCCGATCTCGGGATGGGCGTGGAGGTCGCGGCGGATGGCAGTGAGTTCGTCGGCATAGCCGTCGATGCGGTCGATCGTGGGCATGTGTTCCTGTCCGGTTGGCGTGACTTGGGATTAGTGCGACTTGGATTAGTGCGACTTGGATTAGTGCGACTTGGGATTAGTGCGACTTGGGAGTGAAAGCGGGGCCGTTCGGCTTGATGCGGATGCCCGGCCGCAGGCGCGTCCAGGGCAGCGTGGCGGTGTCGGCCGGCATTGCGCCGGGCGCGGCGCAGATCATCAGCTTTTCCGCGATCGGCTCGAAATCGGCGCGGAAGTGCACCGAGCTCTTGTTGACCAGAATCTTCTCTTCGGTCGGCTCGATGCCGACATAGCGATACATCGCCTGGTCGGCGAGCTGCGCCTTGTGCGAAGAGACGACGATACGCACGTCGCCGATGCGCAGGCACGCTGAGAGGCCCATCTCCATCTCGCGGCCGCCATAATAAGGGCCGGGCGCGATGAAGCGGCCATCAGAGAGCTTTTCGACGACGAAGGACTCGGTATAGGGCTCGTCACCGGGAATGCCGGACTTGCCGCCGAGCGACAGCGTCACGGTCGCGCCGACGCCGGCCGCATGCGCGGCCTTGGCCGAGACCGGATCGTAAATCGCGCCGGTCGCGGCACTGGCCTTGTTGCGCACCAGTGCGCGCAGCATGCCGGTGGTGTCGGAATCGCCGCCGGCGCCGGGATTGTCCTGGGTGTCGGCGATGATGATCGGCTTGCTCGCGCTCCTGGCGAGTTCCATCGCATGCCGCACGCCGTCGTCGGGCGACCAGATCTTGCCGTCGAAATCGTCTTCGTGGCTTTCGATCAATCTTACGATCGCATCAGCCGCGCGGTCGGCATCGGCCTGCGTCTTGCCATAGGCGAACACGCTCGGGCCGCAGTCGCAAAAATCGGCGGCGGGGAAGCCGGGTGCGAACGATAGCGTCGGAATGGCGTCGCTCTCCAGCGCGGCAAGCCTCTCGTAGATGCCCCTGGTCGGCTGGTCGTTGGTGCATTGCCAACTGATCGGGATCAGGAACGGCAATTGCCGGAAGGCTTTTGCGAAACGCTGCCTGGTCCTCAGGAGGAGCGCGAGGTGCGTTGCGGCGGCGCGGCCGGTCTCGGCCATGTCGACATGCGGATAGGTGCGGTACGCGATCAGCGCGTCCGCGTGTTCCATCATGTCGGGCGTGACGTTGGCGTGCAGGTCGAGGCTGGCAACGAGCGGAACGTCCTTGCCGATGACGCGGCGGACCCGCGCCAAAATCTCGCCTTCGCCGTCGTCGAGATGTTCGGTCACCATCGCGCCATGCAGGTCGAGATAGACCCCATCGAGCGGGCCGGCGGCTGCGATGCCGTCGACCATCACCCTCACGATGCGCTCGAAGGCGTCCCTGGTGACATGCGCCGACGGGCTTGCGCCGCAGGCGATCGTTGGAATGAGGTTCCAGCCATTCGCTTCGTCGCTGTCGACGAAGCCGGCGAGGCCGACATTAATGCGGCGCATCACCTTCAATACCTCGGCGCCTTCCGTCATCGCCGGCCAGCCGCCGCCATGCTGGAAGTCCGCGAAGGTCGCCTTCGTCGGAGCGAAGGTGTTGGTCTCGTGCAGGAAGCCGCCGACGGCGATACATGTCATTCAATCTGGTCCCACGCAAATGATGCGCGACGTTAGCCTTGGCCTTGCTGTGAGAGCAAGGTGGGAAGCAATCGCGCCATGCATAGGGTCAGATCGTTTTAGGAATGCTGCGGATACGGTGGGGTGAGAGCGCACCATCTCTCCCCGCAGTCATTCCGGGGCGCGCCCACTTGGGCGCGAGCTACGGTGCGCAATTGCGCACCTGAGAATCCATTGTGCAGCACACTCTGCCGCTCGATGGATTCCGGGCTCATCGCTTCGCGATGCCCCGGAATGACAGCGGAGAAACCTACGCGCTCGCGACCATACCCTCCGACACCGGTCGGAAATTCGCAAAATCCCAGCCGCGGCCAGGCGCTGCCTCGAGCAGCGCCCTGGTATAGGCTTCCTTCGGGTGTGTTAGCACTTCGGCGGCCGGGCCCTGTTCGACGACGCGGCCGTGCTGCATGACCACGACCTCATCGCAGATTTGGGCGGCGACGCGCAAATCGTGGGTGATGAACAGGATCGCGATGCCGAGCCGCTTCTGGATCTCGTCGAAGAGTTCCAGCACCTGCGCCTGAACCGAGACGTCGAGTGCCGAGACCGCCTCATCCGCCACCAGCACGTCGGGGTCGAGCGCGAGCGCACGGGCTATGGCGATGCGCTGGCGTTGGCCGCCGGAGAACTGGTGCGGATAGCGCGTCACGGCGTCCGCGGGCAGGCCGACGAGCTCGAGCAGCTCGCGCGCCCGCTTCATCGCATCGGCATGCGAGACGCCGTAATTGATCGGGCCTTCCGCGATGCTTTCACCGACCGTGACGCGCGGGTTGAGCGAGCGATAAGGATCCTGGAATACGATCTGGATCTTCTTTCGATGCGGCTGGAGCAGGCGACGCGAGATGTCGGAGATCTCGCGGCCGGCCAGGCGCACGCCGCCGGAGGTCGGATCGATCAGACGAACGATGCAACGCGCGACCGTAGACTTGCCCGAGCCGCTCTCGCCGACGATGCCGAGCGTGCGGCCCTTGCGCAGCGTCAGCGTAACCTTGTCGGCGGCGACGACCTCGCGGCCTTTGCCGAAGAACGCGCGCTCGCGATAGACCTTGCCGAGTTCGTTGGCCTCCAGCACCACCGGTTCCTTGCTCTCCTCACGCGGAGCCCGCGGCACCAGGCTCGGCACTGCGGCGAGCAGGTTGCGAGTGTACTCCATGGTCGGATTGCGCAGGATGGAATCGAGCGTGCCGGTCTCGACCAGGCGGCCCTGCCGCATCACCGCGACGCGGTCGGCGATCTCGGCCACCACGCCCATATCGTGGGTGATGAACAGGACGGCCGTGCCGTGATCTCGCTGGAGGTCGCGGATCAATGTCAAAATCTGTTTCTGCGTGGTGACGTCGAGCGCGGTGGTCGGTTCGTCGGCGATGAGGAGCTTTGGTTCGAGCACCAGTGCCATCGCGATCATGATGCGCTGGCGCTGGCCGCCGGAGAGGCGATGAGGATAGGAGGCGAAGATGCGCTCGACCTGGGGCAGGCGGACCTGCTCCATCATGTCGAGGATGCGCTTCTTCCGCGCTTTCGCGTCGAGATCGGTGTGGGCGCGCAGGACCTCGTCGATCTGGCGGCCGACCGGCACCACCGGATTGAGCGCGGTCATCGGTTCCTGGAAGATCATCGCCATCTGCGTCGCACGGAGCTGGCGCAGGCGGCGGTCGGTCGCGGTGAGCAATTCTTCACCGACCAGCTTGATGCTGCCGCCGGTGGGCACCAGCGTACCCTTCGGCAAAAGGCCCATCGTGGTGAGCGAGGTCACCGATTTGCCCGAGCCGCTTTCGCCGACCAGACACAGCGTCTCGCGCTCGCGGACCTGGATCGAGATGCCGTCGAGGATGTTCGCGCCTTTCGGCTTCTTGCCGATGGAGACGACGAGGTTGTTGATGTCGAGGATGGTGTTGGTCATCACTTGCCTTCCCGCTGCTTCATGCGCGGATCGAGGGCGTCGCGCGCAGCGTCGCCGATCAGGTTGATGCTGAGGATCGCGATCGAGAGCAGCAGGCCCGGCCAGAAGATCAGCGTCGGCTTGAGCTGAAAGTACTGGCGGCCCTCGGCCATGATGTTGCCCCAGGTCGGCGTCTCCGGGGAGATGCCGGCGCCGAGGAAGGAGAGGATGGCCTCAGTGAGGATCGCGGAGGCGCAGACGTAGCTGCCCTGTACGATCAGCGGCGCGATCGTGTTCGGCATCAAATGCCGCCACATGATCTTCGGCAGGGATGAGCCGACCGAGATCGCCGCTTCAACATAGGGCTCCTCACGCGCCGACAACACGACCGAGCGCACCAGGCGAGCCACGCGCGGAACTTCGGGAATCGTGATCGCGATCAGCACGGTCCAGATGCTGGCGCCCGACAGCGACACCACGGCGATCGCGAGCAGGATGCTCGGCATCGCCATCAGGCCGTCCATGATGCGCATCATGACGGAATCGACCAGCTTGAAGAAGCCGGAGACGAGGCCGATCGCGAGGCCAATGACGACCGACATGATCGCGGAGCCGATGCCGATCAGAAGCGAGACGCGGCCGCCATACATGACGCGCGAGAGCAGATCGCGGCCATAGGCGTCGGTGCCGAGCAGAAACTGCGACGAGGAGGCCTTCAGCCGCTGCGACGGCGCAAGCTGGATCGGGTCATGTGGCGCGATCAGCGGCGCCAGGATCGAGATCAGCACGATCAGCGCGAGGCACATTGTTGCCGCCGCGATGATCGGCGTCGAGGTGAGGAATCCGAAGCGCAGCCGCAGCGGCGACGTGATCGGAATGGACGACTGGGGAAGGCTATCGACCGACATTTTGTTCTTATCCTTGCCTCAGTACCGGATCCGGGGATCGAGCAGCGTATAGGCGACATCGATCAGGAGATTGACGACGACATAGATCAGCGACGTCAGCAGGATCATCGCCTGGATCACCGGATAGTCGCGCGCCAGCACGGCGTCCACGGTGAGGCGGCCGATGCCGGGGATGTTGAATACGCTCTCGGTAACGACGACGCCGGAGATCAGCAGCGCAAAGCCGGTGCCGATCACGGTGATCACGGGGACGGCGGCATTGCGCAGCGCATGCCGCATCATCACCGCGACCTCATTGATGCCTTTTGCGCGAGCGGTGCGGACGTAATCCTCGCCGAGCACGTCGAGCATCGCGGCCCGCGTCATGCGGGCGATCAGCGCGATGTAGATGAAGGACAGCGCGCAGGTCGGCAGGATGATGCGCTCGAAGAACGGTCCAAAACCGTTCGAGATGCTGCGGAAGCCCTGCACCGGCACCCAGCGCAGGTCGATCGCAAACACTTCGATCAGGAGATAGCCGACCACGAATACCGGCACGGAGAAGCCGAGCACGGAAAGCCCCATCACGAACCGGTCGATCCAGGTGCCGTGTTTCCACGCCGCGACCACGCCGAGGGGAACGGCGACGATGACGGCGAGGAGGATGGTCGACAGCGCGACCGAGATCGACGGCTCGACGCGCTGGCCGATCATCTTCATGACGGGTAGGTTGGAGATCAGCGAAGTTCCGAGATCGCCGTGCAGCAGCTTGTTCACCCAGGTGATGAACTGCACGATCAGCGGCTCGTTGAGGCCGAGCGAGGTGCGGATACGTTCCAGTCGCTCCGGCGTGGCGTTGTCTCCGGCGAGAATCGCGGCAGGATCGCCGGGCGTCAGCCGCAGCAGCAGGAACACGAACAGCGCGACGACGCCCATCACGGGCACCGCGGCCAGAACGCGGCGAATGAGATAACCTAGCATGCACCTATCTCCCGCTGCGGAACTTGTGGGGCCGAGGGCCCCACGTGGAATCGATTGTGTCTATCATGCACGCCTGTCACTCGAGCTGGAAAGCCGACCGGAGAAGCCGATCTTTCGGGGCAAATTGTGTGCCAAGGGCAGGACGGTCGCAAGTGGCCGCCCAGCTTCCGACATCGACCACTCAGGATGCATGCCGCAACTCGCGCTCAACCTTGAGTGACAGTGCGGACGGCGGTGCGTTGAGCCCGCGCCAGCCGTCGATGCTCCCGGCAATCATCTGCGCGGTCGCGGCCGACAAGGTCCAGCCGAGATGGCCGTGGCCGGTGTTGAAGAACACGCCGGGCATCCGTCCCGCGCGTACCACCGGCATCATGTTGGGCATCATCGGTCGCAGCCCCGCCCAAGGCACGACGCGTGACGTCTCGATGGCGGGGAAGTTGCTGCGCACCCAGTCGACCAGCGGCTGCACGCGGTCGGCGCGAATGTCCCGGTTGAAGTCGTTGAATTCGGCGGTGCCTGCGACGCGGAAGCGATCGGCGCCGAGCCGGCTGGTGACGATCTTGGCGGACTCGTCGAGCAGGCTCACGGTCGGTGTCGCGTTGCGGCTTGCGGCGGTATCGAGCTGCACGGTGATCGAGTAGCCCTTCACCGGATAGACGTTGACGCGCTCGTCGAGCAGGGCGGCGAAGCGACGGCTGGCAACGCCGGCACAGACCACGATGCCGTCCGCCTTCAGCATGCTGCGCGCGGACGTGACAGCATCGCTTGCGGAGAGGTCAGCCCAACCGATGACAAAGCCGCCGCCGGCGCGAGCAATGGAATCGATGTTGGCTTCGTGGATAAAGGTCGCGCCGCGCCGCTTGCAGGCTTCCGCAAGCCCGCGCGTGAACTTGTGGATATCGCCGGTCGCATCCGACGGCGTGTAGAAGCCGCCATAATAGTCCTTTCGCAGCGCCGGCTCGATCTCGCGGATCTCTTCCGGCGTCACCGGGCGGCGATCGAGGCCACCTTCCTGCAACAGCGCGTTGACGCGCAGGCCGGATTCGAAGCCTTTCTTGTCGCGATAGATGTGGAGGATGCCGCGGCGTTCGAGATCGAACTCGATGCCTTCGCGTGTCGCGATCGCGAACAGATGCTTGCGGGCTTCGATCGCGAGCCGCGTGGTCTCGATGGTGTTGGCGCGGTAGTTGCCGATGTTGGCGACGAACTCGCTCATCCAGGAATACTTGTGCCAGTTCGGCCGCGGGTTCATCAGCAGCGGAGCGTCGCGCCGGAACATCCAGCGCAGGCCTTTGAGGATCGTCGCGGTGCTGTTCCACACTTCGGCATTGCTGGCGGAGAGCTGTCCGCCATTGGCGAAGGACGTCTCCATCGCGGCGTAGCGGTGCTTGTCGAGCACCGTCACCTTGTATCCGCGTTCGAGCAGGGCATAGGCGGTCGTCACGCCGGTAATGCCGGCGCCGATAATGGCGATATGGGTCATGGCAGGTTTCGGGGCTCCCGTGAGTTAGAGTCGGCTAACCGCCGGCGAATGGCCGTTGGCGGCGCCCCATCTGTCACGGTTACCTGAGAGCTTGATCCGGCGGGACCTCGACGAGATCTTTGCGACGGACTGTCCCCTTCGGTGGACGTCACGACCTGAATCGTGCCGTCTCTCTCCAGATCGTCCTGACGATACAGTCCTTTTGCCTGAGAGTTTCCGGGGCGGTTGCTCCGTCGGCGCCGCAACGAAAGCTTGAAACCTTCGTCGCGATCTCTCCCGCGTCGTCGCGTGGACAATCGAGCAGTACGATGCGCCTCATTTTTAGACAAGGCTAAATTTCAACCGCGACTGCCAACGTATTGTGCAGTGCGAAGTCGATTCAATTTACTCCAGCGTCGCCAGCAGTCCCGCCATCAGCCGGGCGCGCTCGACCAGGCTCTCGACCTCGATGAACTCCTCCAACGTGTGGCCATTGCCGCCGCGCACGCCGAGGCCGTCGAGCGTCGGGATGCCCATCGCACCGGTGAAATTGCCGTCGGAGCCGCCGCCCGAACTCGCATGCGGCAGTTCGGCGCCGAGCGATTTTGCGATGCTGCGCGCCTTCTCATACAGCGCCATTGTGCCGGCATCCGGCTCCCACACGGGTCGGGTGACGCCGCGGGTGACCTTGAAGGTGACATCATTGCTCGTGCCCGACAGCGCCAACATCTTCTCGACGCCGCGGTCGAGATCGGCCTGGCGCTTGGCCATCGACAGCGCCTCGCCGGTGGCGGTCGTGGCAACGCAATTGACCCATTGTCCGCCATGCACGACGCCAACCGAGAAGGTGCAGTCCTCCGACGTCATCGCGTCGATGGCGAGGATCTGCCGCGCCATCTCGCGGATCGCCGAGCGTCCGGCTGACAATGTCGCGCCGGCATGGCTCGGCCGTCCCGTCGCCTCGAGATTGAAGCGCGCGATGGCGTAACGTCCAGTGGTGACGCCGTTGTCCGCGCGGCCGGGCTCGGGCACCAGCACATATTTGTTGCGCGCGGCCTCCGCCTCGATGATGTCTCGCGTCGAGGGCGTGCCGACTTCCTCGTCCGGCGTGAACAGCACTGTGATCGGCAAGGGCGTGGTGAAGGACGCGCGCGCCAGCTGCCGGATCGCTTCGAGCGAGAGGTAGTTGCCACCCTTCATGTCGTAGATGCCGGGGCCGTAGCACTTGTTGCCCTCGCGCCGCCATTTCAGCTTCGCGATGGTGCCGACCGGGTGGACGGTATCCATGTGCCCCGCGATCAAGATGCCCGGCTCGCCCTGCTTCGGATGCGGGAAGCGCGCGCGGATCACGCCGCCAAAGCCTTGCCGGCCGGCGATGCGTTCGATCGTCGCACCCATGATCGCCATATCCCGCGCTGCGATATCGAGCATGCGATCGACCGCGCCCGCGTCCCAGGTCGGGCTCTCGCATTCCACCCAGGTGCGCAGGCCCTGGAGCATCGCCTCGGAATCGAAAGGAAGATTGGCTGGATTCATCTCAATGTCTCTCAAGCTTCGAAAGATGGAACGCGCATTGCATCGGCGCAGGGCAGGACGAGTGAGAGCGTTGTAGAGCCAAACCGATCTTTGTAGAGCCCGTGCGCGCGCCGCTGGGGCTTGCAGCGAAACCGGATTGACGCGCTAGGCAGTGTCTGCAAGTCTCGAAAAGATAAAGGCATTGCATGAGGTTAGTTGGCCTAAAGAACGAACCTGATGCTTAATCAATAACCGGCCTTTGAACAGTTTCACGTCAGGAGAAATTTTTATGTTGAGCTTGATGCGCCGGGGGCGTCGCACGTTCGCCTCCAAACTTGCGCTATCGGTCGTCGCGCTTTCGACCGTGCTGGTCTCGCCGGTGCTTGCGGCGGGCAAGACCATCACCGCCGTGATGCATTCGGATCTGCGCATCATCGATCCGATCTTCACCACGGCCTACATCACGCGTGACCATGGCTACATGGTCTACGACACGCTGATCACGACGGATGCGAACTTCAAGATCCAGCCGCAGATGGCGGACTGGAAGATCTCCGACGACAAGCTCACCTATACCTTCACGCTGCGCGACGGCCTCAAGTGGCACGACGGCGCGCCGGTGACGGCGGACGACTGCGTCGCTTCGCTGAAGCGCTGGGCAGCCGTCGACGGCATGGGCCAGCAGTTGATGACTTTCACCGCCAGCATCGAGGCGACCGACCCCAAGACCATCACGCTGAAGCTGAAGGAGCCCTACGGCCTGGTGTTGGAGTCGATCGGCAAGCCATCCTCGCGCGTTGCCTTCATGATGCCGAAGCGCCTGGCCGAGACGCCGCCGGACAAGCCGATTCCCGAGCAGATCGGTTCCGGCCCGTTCAAATTCGTGCAGGGCGAATTCCAGCCCGGCGTGAAGGCGGTCTACATCAAGAACACCGATTACGTGCCGCGCAAGGAGCCGGTGAGCTGGACCGCCGGCGGCAAGGTGGTGAAGGTCGACCGGGTCGAATGGGTTACGATGCCGGACTCGCAGACTGCGGTGAACGCGCTGCAATCGGGCGACATCGATTTCCTGGAGAATCCGTCGTTCGATCTCGTTCCGGTCCTTGAGGGAAATCCGGATCTCAAGGTCGAGGTGCTGAACAAGTTCGGCTTCCAGACGCTCGGACGCATGAACTTCCTCTATCCGCCGTTCGATAACGTCAAGGTTCGTCGTGCGGCGCTGATGGCGATCAAGCAGAAGGACGTGCTCGACGCGCTGATCGGCAATCCCAAGTACTACAAGATCTGCGGCGCCTTTTTCATCTGCGACACGCCATTCGCGACCGACGTCGGTTCCGAATCGCTGGTCGAGGGCAACGGCATGGCGGAAGCCAAGAAGCTGCTCGCCGAGTCCGGCTATGACGGTACTCCTGTCGTGATCATGGCGCCGGGCGACGTCACCACGCTGAAGGCCCAGCCGATCGTTGCTGCGCAGGCGCTTCGCGAAGCGGGGTTCAAAGTCGACCTGCAGGCAACCGACTGGCAGACCGTGGTGAGCCGCCGCGCCAGCCAGAAGCCTCCGAAGGAAGGCGGTTGGAACATGTTCTTCACCAACTGGGTCAGCGCCGACGTCTCCAACCCGATCTCCAACCTGTCGATCGGCGGCCAGGGCAAGAAGGGCTGGTTTGGCTGGGCGGAGAACGCCAAGATCGAAAAGCTCAAGGACGACTTCGTTCGCGCCGCCTCGCTCGACGATCAGAAGAAGATCGCGACCGAGATCCAGAAGGAAGCCTATGATCAGGTGATCTACGTTCCGCTCGGCCAGTATCTGGCGCCGAGCGCGTGGCGGAAGTCGCTCACCGGCGTGCTCGACGGCCCGGCGACCCCGGTGTTCTGGAATGTCGACAAGACGGAGTAACGTCTCCGCCTGTGTATGAACGCGAACGGCGCCGCAGATCCAGCGGCGCCGTTTTTCTTTGGTGCGCCCAGCATGATCCGGGCGTATCTGAACAGCGGGATCATGAACGATGGCGTGATCCAGACGCGCACGATGGGGACGCCGCAAGGCGGGCCGCTATCGCCGCTGCTGG
>NZ_JADPKS010000125.1 GCF_023074175.1 Bradyrhizobium sp. 139 | reverse complement strand
ACGAGCGGGATCGACGGCGCATCGCGCATGTCGTCGGTGTCGGGCTTGAAGGTGAGGCCGAGCACGGCGATGGTCTTGCCGCGCAGCGAGCCGCCGAGCGCCTGGCTGACCTTGCGCGCCATCGCGCGCTTGCGGTTCTCGTTGACGGCCAGCACGGATTCGACGATGCGCAAGGATACGTCATAGTCCTGCGCAATCTTGATCAGCGCCTTGGTGTCCTTCGGGAAGCAGGAGCCGCCGAAGCCCGGACCGGCATGCAGGAACTTGGTGCCGATGCGGTTGTCGAGGCCAATACCGCGCGCGACCTCCTGGACGTTGGCGCCGACTTTTTCGGAGAGGTCCGCGATCTCGTTGATGAAGGTGATCTTGGTCGCGAGGAACGCGTTGGCGGCGTATTTGATCATCTCGGCGGTGCGGCGTTCCGTGAACATCAGCGGCGCCTGGTTCAGCGACAGCGGGCGATAGACGTCGCCCATCACCTTGCGGCCGCGTTCGTCGGAGGTGCCGACGACGACGCGATCGGGGTACTTGAAATCGCGGATCGCGGCACCCTCGCGCAGGAATTCGGGGTTGGAGGCGACGACGACGTCGGCTAACGGATTGGTCTCGCGGATGATGCGCTCGACCTCGTCGCCGGTGCCGACCGGAACGGTCGATTTGGTCACGACGACGGTGAAGCCGGACAGCGACTGCGCGATCTCGCGCGCGGCGGCGTAGACATAGGACAGATCGGCGTGGCCGTCGCCGCGGCGCGAGGGCGTGCCGACCGCGATGAAGACGGCATCGGCATCCGTCACCGGCTTCGACAGGTCGGTGGTGAAGTCGAGCCGCTTGGCCTTGACATTGGTCGCGACCAGCTCATCGAGGCCGGGCTCGTAGATCGGGATCTCGCCGCGATGAAGGCTGGCGATCTTCTTCTCGTCCTTGTCGACGCAGGTGACGTCGTGACCGAAATCCGCAAAGCAGGCTCCGGA